>NZ_JBIVRG010000004.1:0-381371 GCF_044755505.1 Pseudarthrobacter sp. NPDC092202
CCTTAGACAAGCTCTATTTTCCCTGATCCGAGGGGCATTTCCGTGTCACGGCACCCGCTCACACCCCAAACTCATCGGTGGATCGAGGCTTAGCCGCATTTATGCTTGCACCGTTTGGGCTGGAGCTGATACTCATCACTCCGATCAGCCGATCTGTGGATAGGTAGAGCGAATTTGGAACCTTGCGTGCGATGACTCTGGCAGTCTTTGACTTGCCGCTGCCGTTTCGACCGACGAAGTAAGTGACCGGGTCCGACCAGTCGTCAAGACGAAGGAACAGTTCGGAGTCAGCAGGTGTCGACACCGGGAAAACTTCGGTTGACAATACTTCGATTGCTTGAGGCATGTGGCAAATATACTGTGGGAGTTGCCGTTAGCCCCGGATGATAGTGCTGCGCGGCTATCCTTTTGAACTGTCTCGCCGAAATTTTCGCAACTTTCGGCTGCCTAGCTACAAGGGTGCCTTTGTGCGCCACTTGGCTGCTCAGACCATCGAATTCTTGGACAGCAGAGGGTCCTTTCACGGCTATTGTTTCCTGACGAGATCGGCCTCGGTTTGATTCTGACTGAGACTTTCCCGGTTGACATTCACGACCATGCTCGCCGGGCTGTCCTGACCACATAGAGAGAAGCAGTTGCCACTTGTTCGCGGCCAGACTTCTAGCCTCGTGCTGGATGTCGTGGACCCCTGTCTGGTGATTAAAGCGCCGCCTCCGAGTGCGAGGTGGCCATGCGCTATGGCGTCGTGGGCCTTCACTCGAACGTACTCGACGATCCCAGTGTGATCCCGTCGCCCATAGCGCAGGCACAAGGTCTGGCCACCACGCTGAGTGACGATTGTTCGCGTCTCAGTTGGCCAGAGGCAGCCTTCAGGTTGGAAGGGTTGAGCGGGCTTATATTGAGGTGTGGTCAAAACGAATGACCTCCCCCGTCGTAGTACACGGACACACAGCGCAACGTTTCAGCCGCCACACGTAACCTGTTTAGATGCCTCGTTTTGCGCTTGATATTGAGTCCGTGCCCCGCACTGCCCGTTCGCAGGAGCTCCTGGACGCTGTGAACCACCGCGTTGTAATCGCCGACGGCGCGATGGGCACCATGCTGCAGGGCCGCGACTTGTCCTTGGAAACAGACTTCCAGGGCCTCGAGGGCTGCAACGAGATCCTCAACGACACCCGTCCGGACGTCCTCGCGGACATCCATGACGCGTACTTCGCCACGGGCATCGACGCCGTCGAAACCAACACCTTCGGCGCCAACTGGTCCAACCTCTCCGACTACGGCATCGACGACCGGATCGAAGAGCTCGCCCGCAAGGGTGCGGAGATCGCCCGCGAACGCGCAGAAGCAGCAGAACAAACAGACGGCCGCATGCGCTGGGTCCTCGGCTCCATGGGCCCGGGCACCAAGCTCCCCAGCCTCGGCCACACCACCTACGACTACCTCAAGCAGACCTTCGCCCTGCAGGCCGAGGGCCTCATCGACGGGGGAGCGGACGCCTTCCTCATCGAAACCAGCCAGGACCTCCTGCAGACCAAAGCCGCCGTCAACGGCTGCAAGCAGGCCATCGTCACCCGCGGCGTCCGGCTCCCCATCTTCGTCGAAGTGACGGTCGAAACCACCGGCACTATGCTCATGGGCTCCGAAATCGGCGCCGCCCTCACCGCGCTCGAGCCGCTCGGCGTCGACGCCATCGGCCTGAACTGCGCCACCGGCCCGGACGAGATGAGCGAGCACCTCCGCCACCTCTCCAAGCAGTCCTCCGTGGCCATCGCCTGCATGCCCAACGCCGGCCTGCCGGTCCTCGGCCCCAACGGCGCGCACTACCCGCTCTCACCCACCGAACTTGCCACCGCGCACGAGCAGTTCGTGCGGGAATTCGGCCTGGGACTGGTGGGCGGCTGCTGCGGTACGACGCCGGAGCACATGGCCGCCGTCGTCGAACGCCTTGCGCCCTTCCGCGCCGCAGCCCCCGTCACCACGGAGACGAAAGCCGGCAACGGCGGCCCCGCCCGCACCCCCACCGAGCGGGAAGCAGGCATCGCCTCCCTCTACCACCACGTGCCGTTCGACCAGGATTCCGCCTACCTCGCCATCGGTGAGCGCACCAACGCGAACGGTTCGAAGGCGTTCCGGCAGGCGATGCTCGAAGAGCGCTGGGATGACTGCGTGGACATTGCCCGCGAGCAGGTCCGCGTCGGCGCACACCTGCTGGACGTCTGCATCGACTACGTGGGGCGCGACGGCGTGGCTGACATCAAGGAGATCGTGTCGCGTTTCGCGTCGGCCTCCACCCTCCCGCTCGTCATCGACTCCACCGAACCGCCCGTGCTGCAGGCCGGGCTCGAACTCATCGGCGGCCGCCCGGTGGTCAACTCCGTCAACTACGAGGACGGCGACGGCCCCAACAGCCGCTTCGCGCGCATCATGCCGCTCGTGAAGGAACACGGCACCGCCGTGATCGCCCTGACGATCAACGAAGAGGGCCAGGCCCGCACCACCGAAGGCAAAGTGGCCATCGCCTCCCGCCTCGTCGACGCACTGGTGGGCGAATGGGGGATGCGCGTCGAGGACATCATCGTGGACGCCCTGACCTTCCCCATCGCCACCGGCCAGGAAGAAACCCGCCGGGACGGCATCGAAACCATCGAAGCCATCCGCCAGATCACCGCCAAGTACCCCGGCATCAACACCACGCTCGGCGTCTCCAACGTCTCCTTCGGCCTGAACCCAGCGGCGCGCGTCGTCCTGAACTCGGTGTTCCTGCACGAGGCGGCACAGGCCGGCCTGACCAGCGGTATCATCGACGCCGCCAAGATCGTGCCGCTCGCCTCCCTGCCGGAAGAGCAGCGCAAGGTGGCGCTGGACCTCGTCTGGGACCGCCGCGAATACGACGCCGACGGCAACACCACGTACGACCCCCTGGCCGTCATGCTGGACATGTTCGCCGGCGTCGACACCGCAGCGCTCAAGGACCAGCGCGCCGCCGAACTCGCCGCGCTGCCCACGGGCCAGCGCCTGGAACGGCGCATCATCGACGGCGAAGGCAAGGGCCTCGAGGAGGACCTGGACCTGGCCCGCAGCGAGGGCATGACCCCGCTCGGCATCATCAACGACCACCTGCTCGAGGGCATGAAGGTGGTGGGCGAGCGCTTCGGCGCCGGCGAGATGCAGCTGCCGTTCGTGCTGCAGTCCGCCGAGGTGATGAAGAACGCCGTCGCGCTGCTCGAGCCGCACATGGAGAAGTCCGATTCCTCGGGCAAGGGCACCATGGTGATCGCCACCGTGCGCGGCGACGTGCATGACATCGGCAAGAACCTGGTGGACATCATCCTCACCAACAACGGCTACAACGTCATCAACATCGGCATCAAGCAGGGCATCGCTGAGATCATGGCCGCGGCCGAGGAGCACAACGCCGACGTGATCGGCATGTCCGGGCTGCTGGTGAAATCCACCGTGGTGATGAAGGAGAACCTCGCCGAGCTGCAGTCCCGCGGCCTGGCGAAGAAGTGGCCCATCATCCTCGGCGGTGCTGCCCTAACCCGCGCCTACGTGGAGCAGGACCTGGCCGAGCAGTTTGACGGCGTGGTCCGGTACGCCAAGGACGCTTTCGAGGGCCTCGCCCTGATGGAACCGCTGGTGAAGGTGGCCCGCGGCGCGTCGCCGGACGACGTCGGCCTGCCGCCTTTGAAGAAGCGCATCCACAAGGGCGGTGCGAAGTTCACGGTGACCGAGCCGGAAGCGATGCCCGGCCGGTCCGACGTCGCCGCCGACAATCCCGTGCCCGCGCCGCCGTTCTGGGGCACCCGTATTGTGCGCGGCGTGGCGCTCCACGACTACGCGGCCTTGCTCGACGAGCGCGCCACGTTCATGGGGCAGTGGGGGCTCAAGCCCGGCCGCGGCGACGACGGCGCCTCCTACGAGGAACTGGTGGAACGCGAGGGCCGGCCGCGCCTGCGCTACTGGCTGGACCGCATCCTCGCCGAGGGAATGCTGGACGCGTCCGTCGCCTACGGCTACTTCCCGGTGGTCTCCGAGGGGGAACAGGTGGTGGTGCTGCACCACGGCGAGGATCACGACGGCGTCCTGGGCGCCGCGGGTCTTCTCGCCCCCGATGGGGGTTCAGGCGGTCCGATCGGCACCGACCGGCTCCGGTTCGACTTCCCGCGCCAGCGCCGCGACCGGCACCTGTGCCTGGCCGACTTCGTGAAGTCGCGCGAATCGGGGCAGATCGACGTGCTGCCGGTGCAGCTGGTCACCGCCGGCTCGAAGATCGAGGAGTTCACGTCCAAGATGTTCGCCGCGAACCAGTACCGCGACTACTACGAGCTCAACGGCCTGGTCATGCAGCTCACCGAGGCGCTGGCGGAGTTCTGGCACGCGCGCATCCGCAAGGAGCTGGGCTTCGCATCCGAGGAGCCCAAGGACACGGCAGGGTATTTCAAGCTCGACTACCGCGGTGCGCGGTTCTCGCTCGGATACCCCGCCTGCCCGGACATGGAGGACCGCCGCAAGGTGACGGAGCTGCTGAAACCCGAGCGGATGGGCGTGATCCTGAGCGATGAGCTGATGCTGCACCCCGAACAGTCCACCGACGCGTTCGTGTTCCACCACCCGGAGGCGAAGTACTTCAAGGTGTGAGGTGGTGCCGGTCCCTGGTTTCTTAGCGCCAGTCGTCGATCACATAAGCGTCAGAGTGGCTGTAGCCGGGCTCGTTGGGCCTGTGCATGGTCACGCCCTGCATCCCGGTACGGAAACCGCGGGCAACCATGCGCTGATAGGCATCTGGGCGGCCCAGGTTTATCCCTGCCTCGAGCTGCCCCATTCCGCGCTCGGACGCCAGTTGCTCACAAGCGTCGAGTAACCGCTCGAATCTGTCACTGGCCTGCCTGCCAGGGCGAACAGCGCCGAACTTAACGAGGCAAACATCCGTCCCTGCCTCCGATCCAGGACCGCAATGGCACACGGCCAAGCCGTCTAGCTCCGACTCACCTGGGAGCAGCACGGTGTCGCCGAGTCCCTGGGCATGAACCGCCGAAATCTCGCGTTCCAGGTCCAGACCCACGTACACAGAGTCGGTCAAGGTGTGACAGGCACTCATGTATTCGGCCTGGTCGGCGGCGGACATGGCGGCGTAGGTCAGGTGGATGGGCATGGAGCCACTGGACGCGACCTGTTTACGCATGACGGCGGTCAGGAATCGGGGCCAGAAACCGTACCGGCGGTAGAGCTCGAGGTGTTTAGGACTGTGTGAGAAGGTGAACAGGCCGAGGTGGTTATTCCCCCAAGACTCGAAGCAGCCCATGATCGGTTCCATCAGCCTTTTACCGACGCCCTGGTCCCACAGATCGGGACGCACGGTCAACGGACCGAAGAATCCGACGCTGCCCCAGCTGGTGGCGAAGTTCGATCCGACGAGATCGCCGTCCACCATTGCGGCGAAGGCGGCATGCGGATCGGCGGCAAAGCGAGTCCTGACATAGTCAGCTGTCCCGAACAGATCGGGGACTCCGAGGAATGTCCCAAATGCTTCCTTGAGGATCTCGTCAGCACGTTCAAGGTCCGCTTCCACCAGCGGACGGACCAATACAGGGCCCACAACACTCTTGGGTCCGGTCTCCTGTGTGGTCATGAATTTCTGCCTCCATCACTTCTTATGCCATCGAACGACCAGACGAACCCCATCGCGAAGCAGTTACCCCGCTCAGGCGGTGCCGAAGGGGTTGTCGATGATGAGCTTCCACCCTTGGTCGGTCAGGCGAAGAACATCAGCAGCGGTGCCTTTCAGGTCCACTTCATTGCCATCGGCGGCTGTGCCCTTGATTGTCCAGTCAACGATCGCCAGTGCTATATCTCCTTCCTGTAGTACGTGGCGGACAGTCAAGTCGATCGGCAGTCCCATGGCGAGGAACTGCCGTTGGGCTACGAGGTTGTCCTCACCGGTGAGGGCCAACCCGGGCTGAGGGGCGAATACGGCATCTGTGTCCATGAAGCCGACTATCCCGTCGAAGTCCTGGCGGTTGAAGCATTCTGCCCATGCAGGGTGCACAGCACCCGGTTCTGTAATTTTCATTCTGTCCTCCAAACGGCCAATGTGCGCCTTCTCAGCAGTAGTGGGCGGGATCCATACGTGCTTGCCAATGGCAGGCCGAATCCCGCTACATGTCCATACCCCGGTGAAGCATGACGTTCGTGGGTCTTTCTGCAACCTGACTCCAGTTACGCTTCAGTTCCAGTACATCGTCTTGACCATTACTGCCGCGTTACTGGAACTCCGGTGGCGCCAAAGCGGCGAATGCGGACCCCATGAATAATTTCGGTTGGGGCTGCCCCCGGCTTGTTAGGGGAGGCACTGCGGGACCTGTCTCGACTGCGCTTCGGCGCTGCGAAACGATATTGCGCATGCCCGGCAGCATGTGAAGGCTGTCCCGCTCCGTCACTGTCCGGCACTGGGGCGACCCGCCCGCCGTCGACCGCTGAAGTACATCAAGGTGTAGTTGGGGGTGGTCTCTGGAACGGGCTGCCATTCTCAGGGTGTCATGCCGCGACCTGCTGCTGTTTTTTCGAGCCAGCGGAAAGCCTCTTGACTATCAGGTACGGAACCCAGCACAAAGGCTGGAAAGAGGCGGTTGCAAAGAAGAACGAAGTCGCGACACTCTGCTCGGCGGTAGAGGTCGGGGCGGGCAACAACTGCCATAAAGCGGGTCAGGAGCGCACCGCCTCCTCGTCGTCGCGTTCCGCGCGCTCTACAGCCAACCACCGGGCGAGGAGGTCCTGCTCGTCAGCCTGCCAGCCGTGGGCAAACTGGTACGGGATGAGGTTGCTAAGGTCGCCGAGAAGCCGGAGCCTCTCCTCGTCGTCCAGTATCTGCTTGTCGTTCCGGTAGAGGACTTGGGGAGTGTAGAGAAGCGGAACTCCCTTGTCGCTGAGGCGGCTGAGCCAAACATCGACTGCCTGATCCTGGTGGGACGGGAAGGGGATACTCAGCAATTCATCCCGGCCGCCTGCCTGGTACAGGACATACAGAATAGGCGCTGATTCGGTAAAACGCCTTCCATATTGGTTGAGGGTTTCCCGCACGATGCAAAGGGACGCCACTGCTGACGTGACCTGATCGAGGCTCACCGAGCGCCGGGCAGGAACGGTGTTCCTGTCGAAGCGGACTCCCTTGTCCTGGGGATTAGGCCACTCCACGGACTCCACCCGGTCTTCAAACAGCCTGTACTCGGGCAGGTGCCGGTACCGCAGCCGAAGTTTGCGGCCGGCGGATACCAGCCGGGCAACCATCCACAGGCCCAGGGGCACCGCGGCCAGCGTGACGAGGAACCAGGTGCCCGGGTACATGGCCGCCAGCACGAGCGGGGCGACGGCAAGCCCCGCGCCGATGAGGACACCCGTGCCCAAGATTAGGGCGTAGGCAGTCATCCAGAAAAGGTCCGGCCTGCGCACCGGGTTGAAGTGGACGAGGCCTGGCTGTTCCATGGATTCCTTTGTTCGCGGAGGTCAAGGGAACCGTGCGCCCCTTCAGCATCCTACGGGCCCTTCAGGGCCGCGGCATTCACCGAGTGACTGACTCTGTTTGGTGTAGCAGGGCAAGCTCTGCGCGTGTTGGGAGTCCCTCCCAGTCCCCGTAGGCAAGGCAGGCGAACGCTCCGGTTTTGGCGGCGAGCTCGAGCCGGTCCGAAGGGGCTTTCCCGGCCATCAGGTCCGCCAAGTAGCCAGCGACAAAGGCATCGCCGGCCCCGACGGTGTCCACGGGTTCGATCGCCACAGCGGGCTGGCGGTAGATCTCGCCGTCAATGGACGCCACGGCACCTTTGCTTCCCAGTTTGATGATCGCCTGTGAAGGGCCGAGCTCGGCCAGGCGTTGTGCCAGTTCGGTGGGCTCGTGTGCAGGTCCGATGGCAAGCGCCGCCTCCTCGTCGCCGGCGAAGACGATGTCAGTGAGGGGAATCAGCTCCTGGTAAGCGCGCCGGGCGTCCGCTGTGGTCCAGAGGTTCGCCCGGTGGTTAAGGTCGAACGAGACGGTCACGCCTTCTGGCCGGGCGATGTCGATGGCCTCGCGAATAGTCGCAGCTGCGGTGGCTGACAATGCGGGCGTGATGCCGCTGACGTGGAGAACCGCGGCTCCCGAAATGAGCTTCGAATCCAGGTCCTCCGGCATCAGCCTTGAACCGGCACTGCCCCCGCGGTAATAGCTCACCTTTTGCGTAGACATCGTTCGCCGTTCCTTGAGCATGAGCCCTGTCGGCGCTGACGGATCCTCGATGCTTCGGACCGTGACACCTTCGGCACGAATTTCGCGCCGGACGAGCTGGCCGAGCGAGTCGGCCCCTGTCCGGCCACACCACACCGCGTTGCCGCCGAGACGCTGGACACCGATGGCCACGTTGGATTCGGAACCGCCGATGCCGAGGCCCATCGAGGAGACGTGGGCCAGCGGTCCAGGATGCTGGGCCGTGAGGAGAGCCATCGTCTCCCCGACTGTCACCAGATAAGGTGCCGCTATGGACGTGCTCACAGCGTTGCCCTGGCTTCGTCGACGACGTTCCGCAGGCGGCGCGCGCGCTCACTGAGCTTGCGCAAGTCTCCACCCTTGAAGGCGTCGCCGAGTAGCGGGCCGCCCAAACTGACGGCCAACGCTCCCGCCGCCACCCATTCGGCGGCGTCGTCGATGCTTACCCCTCCGGAGGGAACCACGTCAATGCCCGGAAACGGTCCCCGCAGCATGGACACGTATCCGGGACCGACAACCGACGCGGGGAAAACCTTGACCGCCGTCGCCCCTGCCCTCCACCCCTTGAATAGTTCCGTGGGAGTCAGCCCACCCGGGTAGATCGCGACGCCGCGTTGAACTGCCGCCGAAATGATGGCGCCATCGGTTACGGGAGTGACAAGGTATGTTGCTCCGGCTTCGATGGCCTGAACCGCTTCGTCGACCGTGGTTACAGTGCCCACACCGAACTCGGCCGCGCTGCCGAACCGGTCCTGCAGCAGCGGGAGTTCCTCAAAGACCCCGGGGGTGCTCAGGGTCAGCTCGATGCTGGACACCCCACCGTGAACCAGTGCTTCCACAACGGGGGCATAGGCACGTGCATGGGAAGCACGCAGGACCGCTATGGTTCCGGTGTCCAGCAGTATTTGGGAAGCGGGCGCGCGTTCGATGACGGCTGGCGGCTGTTCTGGTGGAGGCACGGCTATTCCTTCTATTGGCGCGCTGGTGTGGACGGAGGACCGCTGCAACGACGGTGTGGTGACGTCAACGGCCCAGCCACCCGCCGTCGACGGGGAGGATTATTCCGTTGACATAGTCTGACGCGGCGGAGGCGAGAAAGACGGTGGCACCACCCAGGTCTTCCGGCTGCCCCCACCTCGCGGCGGGAATGCGCCCGAGAATCGCCCGCTCACGATCCGGGTCTTCCTGCAATGCCTGCGTGTTGTCAGTGGCAATGTAGCCGGGTGCTATCGCATTGACGTTGACGCCGCGCACTGCCCACTCGTTGGCGAGGGCCTTTGTCAGACCCGCGATGCCGGACTTTGACGCAGTGTAGCCGGGGACGTTGATGCCGCCCTGGAAACTGAGGAGAGATGCGGTGAAGATGATCTTCCCGCTGCCCCTGGCGAGCATCTGCTGCCCGACGTCCCGGCTCAGGATGAACTGGCTGGAAAGGTTCACTTGGATGACCTGGTCCCACATGTCGTCCGGGTGCTCGGCCGCAGGCGTCCGGGCAATCGTGCCTCCGTTGTTGACCAGGATGTCTATGGGCCCCGCAGCAACCAGGTTGGCGGCGAGTTCGCGCACCGCGGCGCGATCTGCGAAGTCCGCGCTCATTGCCGTGAACTGGCGCCCAAGCGACGTGACGCGTTGCTCGACCGCGCTGCCTTCGGCTTCGAGGTTAGCGGAGACCCCGATGATGTCGGCTCCGGCTTCGGCGAGGGCTACGGCCATCGCCATGCCGATGCCCCTCCGGGCTCCGGTAACGACGGCGGTCTTTCCGGTCAGGTCAAACATCCCCGGAGTTCTCACGAGGCCGCCGCCCGGCAGTCGACCAGGACCTTCATGGCTCCGCCGCTTTCAAGGGCAAGGAACCCTTGCTCAACATCCTCAAGGGCCACAACCCGGGAGATCATCTGGCGGGCGGGGATGGCACCGTCAGCCACGAGGCGAACAGCTTCCTCGAAATCCTCCCGCTGGTAGAGGCGGGCACCGAACATTTCCAGTTCCCGCCAGAAGAACCGGTGGAGGTCAATCTCCTTCGGCTTGGGGTGGATTGCAACCATGACGAGTCGTCCCCTGGTGGTCAGAACCTCAACTGCGGAGCTGACCCCTGCCGCTGCCCCGGAGACTTCGAAGGCCACGTCCGCTCCTGCCCCGTCTGTCTCCCGCAGGACATAGTCCACGAGGTTCTCTTCGCGCGGATCGACCGTGGTGATGCCGAATCCCTTTGCTGTTTCCCTCCTGCCTGGATCGGGCTCTGCCAGCACCACACGGGCGCCCTGCCGGAGGGCTACGGAGGCAATGAGCTGACCCACGGGCCCACCGCCGATCACGACGACGAAGTCTGACGCGGTCAGTCTTGAACGCCGGACGTCGTGCACTGCGACCGCCGTCGGTTCAATGAGCGCTGCTTCATCGAGGGCGAGTCCCTCGGGCAGGGCAATGAGGACCTCGGCCGGGACGTTCCAGGTGCTCTGCATCGAGCCCTCGGAGTCGATGCCGATGAAGTTCAACTTGTGGCAGATATGGCTGTTCCCCTTGCGGCAGGCATGGCACGTACCACAGGAGAGGGTGGGCATGACCGTGACGGGTTGACCGACTGCCCATCCTGAAACCCCATCGCCTATTGCTGCAATGGTGCCTGACATCTCGTGGCCGATTACCGCAGGCATGGCTACCCGCGCATCCATGTCTCCGTGGAAGATATGCAGGTCCGTGCCGCACAATCCTGTATAGGCAACGGCAATCTGCACCTGCCCGGCCTCCGGGGGGCCAATGGTGGGCACCGCCGTCGTGAAGGTCCGTTCGCCGGTGTACATGGCAGCTGTCATGGTGTCGCTCCTGGTGGAAGATCTGGTTTCTGGCTGGCTTGGGGTGGATCACTTTGCCGTGAAGGCCGGTTATTGCGCCGTCACCTGTTGGTGCTGCTCGCCAAGCCTTTCGACGCCGATGGTCATGGTGTCCCCGGGGCGGAGGTACGGGAACCGCCCCGAGAGTGCTACGCCCTGGGGCGTGCCGGTGTTCACGATGTCCCCAGGATCGAGGGCCATGTACTGGGAAAGGTCGCGGATGATTTCCGCGACGCTGAAGACCATGTCTGCGGTGGTGGAGTTTTGCCTTCCCTCGCCGTTCACGCAGGAGTACAGCCGCAATTGCTGGGGGTCCGGTACATCGGCGGCGGGGACCAGCGCCGGGCCGAGCGGGTTGAAGGTGGGGGCGCATTTGCCCTTTGACCACTGTCCGCCGGAGTGTTGGAGCTGATAGTCCCGCTCGGACACGTCATTGCTGATGGTGTACCCGGCGATGCAATCCAGCGCTTCCTCGTGGCTGCGCAGGTAGGAGGCACGCTTGCCGATGACCACCGCAAGCTCCACTTCCCAGTCGACCTTTTGGGCACCGGGCGGGAGAACGACGTTGTCGTTGGGGCCAACAACGGTGTTCGGGTGCTTGAAGAAGATGATGGGCGCGGCGGGTGGTGTGTCGCCGGTTTCGGCCGCATGCGCGGCATAGTTCATGCCGACGCAGATGACCGCACCGATCCCGGTGACCGGGGGCCCCACCCGCATGCTTCTGGCTTCTGCCAGCTCAGGCAGGGAGCCGGCTTGAAGGGCAGCGCGCGCCTGTTCGATCAAGCCGGCGCCGATGGCGGGGCCGGTGATGTCCGCTGTTATCTCCCGCAGATCGTAGTAGGCGTCTCCTTCGCGGACAGCCGGTATTTCCTGGCCAGCCTCGCCCAGTCTCATCAATTCCATTGGCGTTCTCCTAGCTCAAGTGGGTTCAGGTGGTGGTTCAGGTGGACGGCCGCAGGAGGAGGCTGTGCATGCCGCCGTCGACCGCAAGCGAGACCCCGGACGTGGACGCGTTTGCGGGATCTGCCAGGAACAGCACGGAGGCGGCGACTTCGTCCGGGGACACCAGGCGTCCGTGGGGTTGCCGGGCCTCCAGTGCCCTGCGTTCTGCTTCCGGATCGTCCGCTGCGCCCAGCAGACGGTCGACCCAGGGTGTATCCGCTGTGCCGGGATTGACGCAGTTGACCCGGATTCCTTCACGCAGGTGGTCCGCGGCCATGGCGCGCGTAAGGGCATCTACTGCTCCCTTGCTTGCCGAGTAGAGGGCGCGTTGCGGAAGCCCGTGCGTCGCCGCGATGGATCCGATGTTGACGATCGCTGCGGCTTTTGACCGTTTCAGGTGCGGCAGCGCGGCCGCTGATACCCGCACCATGCCCACGACGTTCACGTTCAGCACGCGAAGCCAGTCCTCATCATCGTTGTCGGCTACGGTGCCGGTGGCCCCGATGCCAGCGTTGTTAATGACGACGTCGATGCCGCCGAACGTGCGCGCTACGGCTTCCACGGCGGCCTCGACGGAGCCGCGGTCGCCCACGTCGCACTGCTGGCCCAATACGCCGTCGGGAAGGCCGGCGGGTTCCAGGTCAAGGACGGCGACGCGTGCGCCTTGGTCCACGAGCGCGGCGGTGACGGCGGCACCGATGCCGGACGCCCCACCGGTGACAATGGCGCGGACGCCGGAAAATGAGCCCATAAAGCACTCCTAAGAGGTAATGAGTGAAGGCGGACTGTCAGCAGAGCTTGGCTGGTGGCGGCACCCGCAAACCCCTGCCGCCGTCCTGCGAAAATGCCTCGGCGAAGCGGTGGTAGGCCCCGATCAGGTGGGCGCGCATGGCGGCTTCGGCTGCATCGGTGTCGCAGGCCGCAATCGCATTCACGATGCTGCGGTGCTCGTCCACGGTTTGCTTTCCCCTGTCGTCCGCCCGGTGAAGGCGGAAGAGGTGCAGGTGGCAGTGCGTGGCACGGTAGGCGTGCAGTGCAAACTGGTTGCTGCTGGCGCTGAGGATACTGTCATGGAAGTGGGTATCGTGCGCCACGAGGAGGTGCCTGACGCTGGTTGCGTTCTCGGTCCCGGCTTCGAAGGTCGAGAGTGATTTTTGCAGCATCCGGGCGGGGTTGCTTAAGCGGTTCAGTGCGGCCACCCCGGCCGCCCAAGGCTCCACCATCAGCCGGAATTCGAACAGCTCGCGGAGCTCAGCCATGTCCAGCAGTTGCGTTGTCCGGTAACCCTTGCCGGGCGTTTTGATGATGAGGTTGTCGCCCTCGAGTTGGCTCAGCGCTTCCCGCACGGGTGTTTGGGAAACTCCGAACTCCCGGGCGAGGGCATCGATGTTCACCTTCTCGTCGGGCGGCAGTTGAAGGTCAAGGATTCTGGCGCGCAACATCGCATAGACATCTACGGCAGGCCGCGCCCGGGATCCGGGTTCGGGGGATTGCTCAGCCATGGTGTACCGGCAGGTGGGGTCGGGCGGCGGGATTGTTCATCTTCAATACATACTCCAGCAGGTTGCCGATGCCGTAACTCCACGGTTCGAGTTTCTCGGTTGGTTTCACCGTGTTGGTGAGCGTTCCGAGGCGGCTGCTGCTGATCTGCACGGTGTCGCCGGATTCGTGGGTGAAACCCATGCCAGGCGCCTTTCGGTCCTCGTTCGGGGCAAAAAGGGTTCCAGTGAACAGTGCGAAGCCGTCCGGGTACTGGTGGTGCGGGCCGAAGGCCGCGCCCACGAGTTCCTCGAAGGGGCGGCTCAGCCGCTGCACGCTGTTGGTGCCGGTGAGGGTGTATCCGTCGGTTCCACGTACTGTCAGCCGGATCGTCTCCTGGCGGGCGTCGTCGAGGGTGTAGGAATCGTTGAACAGGCGGATGAAGGGGCCCAGCGCGGCTGACCCGTTGTTGTCCTTTGCCATGCCAAGCAGGAGTGCGCTCCGCCCCTCGACATCGCGCAGGTTGACGTCGTTGCCCAACGTGCAGCCACGCACGCGCCCCTGCCTATCCACCACCAGCACCAGCTCGGGTTCGGGGTTGTTCCAGGAGGAAAAGGAGGGAATGCCGATGTCCTCGCCGCATCCTACGGTCGAGAGGACAGGGGCTTTCGTGAACACCTCCGGGTCCGGTCCGATGCCAACCTCGAGATACTGGGACCAGAACCCCGCCCGGACCAGCACTTCCTTCACCCGTGCGGCTTCCTCCGAGCCCGGACGCACACCTGCCAGGCTTCCACCGATGGACTCCAGCACCTGTGCGCGCATCTGCTCTGCCAGTGTCAGGTCACCGGCACAACGTTCTTCGATGACCCGCTCGATCATGCTGTCCACGAAGGTCACCCCGCAGGCTTTCACAGCCTGCAGGTCCACCGGCGAGAGAAGATGGGGTTCATCCTGGCTTCTTCCCCCGTTCAGGACGCTCTCCAGGTCCCAGCTGCGGGCCCCGTCATGCCGCGCACCCTCCAGGACGCCGTGAAGGTCGTCGTGATTGAGCAGCGCGGACACGGTGTGCGCATGGTCGAAGAGATCGAGCAGCATGCCTTCGTGGAACAGGACGGGGCGTGGACCCTGGGTTTCCGGGTCCCACAGGCGGCCAACCAGCAGGGCAGTCGAGGCGTCCTGGGGAAGAATTGCTTCCGGTTCTAAACGTGTCATCGGGGTCCTCCTGCAGGTTCAAGGCTTCCGTCCACCCGGCGGGCGATGCCCCAGGGGTTCGCCTCCTGGAGCGCTGGCGGAAGTACGGAATCGGGAACGTTCTGATAGGCAACCGGGCGCATGAAACGCCTGATCGCGGCCGTGCCCACCGAGGTTGTGCCCGGTGCCGTCGTCGCCGGGTAGGGCCCGCCGTGATGCTGCGCGTAGGAGACCGTGACACCGGTGGGCCAGCCGTTCCACAGCACCCTGCCAGCGATACCCGTCAGGGTGGAGAGCAGTTCCCCGGACGTATCGCCGTCGTCTGCTTGAACGGTGGCCGTCAGCTGGCCCTCCATCTGCGCAGCAAGCGCTGGCAGGTCGGCGACGTCGTGGTACCGGACCACCACGGTTGCCGGACCGAACATCTCACGGTGGAGCACTTCAGGGTCTGACGCGACGGTTCGTGCATCGACCAGCAGGACTGTGGGTGCGGGCACCTCGTCATCAGAGCCCGGGACGAGGGCCTGGACGCCGTCGATCGAGGCGACCTCTCCGCGTGCCTTGCCGAACGACTCCCTGAGACCGGGAGTGAGGAGCTTGGTCAGCGGAACCTTCTTGAGTGCGGCGTCCAAAGTGCTGAGCAGCTGTTCCTCGGAGGCGGAAGCCGGGACAAAGAGCAAGCCAGGCTTCGTGCAGAACTGTCCCATGCCCGCCGTGAAGGATTCCGCGTAGCCAGTGAGGATCTCTTCAGCACGGGCGTCCCAGGCCTTGGGCATCACGAAGACCGGGTTGATGCTGCCCAGCTCCCCGTAGAAGGGGATCGGCACGGGGCGGGCATTGGCGCGATTGAAGAGCGCCCGGCCCCCAGCTGTGGAACCCGTGAATCCGATGGCCTTGACGAGCGGGTGATCCACCAGTGCCTCCGCTGCGGAGCGGCCGTCCACCAGCGCGAACAGCCCTGGAGGGGCACCGGCTTCGGCCAATGCTTCGGCCACGATTTCCCCCGTCCTGACCGCGAGTTTCTGATGCCCGGAGTGGCACTTGTGCAGGACAGCGCACCCGGCAGCGAGAGCCGAGGCGCTGTCCCCACCCATGACACTGAACGCAAAGGGGAAGTTGGAGGCCCCGAAGACGCCCACCACGCCCAGCGGCACGTTGGCCCTGCGGATATCCGGGCGGGGGCCCATGCCCCAGTCCGGATCGGCGTGGTCCACGGTGGCATCGAAGGCGATGCCCGTGCGCACCTCATCGGCGAACAGGTCCAGCTGGAAAGCTGACCGTTTCAGTTCTCCCTGAAGCCTGGCCTCAGCGAGATTCGTATCGGCGGCCGCTAACGCCACCAGTTCATCCGCGTTGGCACGAAGGGCATCGGCGATTGCATTGAGCCGGGCAGCGCGTGTTGCAGGCGACTCATCGGCAATGGTTAGGAACGCAGCGTGGGCTTCCCGCGCGGCCTGGTCCACCTGTTCGGGAGTGGTGGCGATGGTCAGGGTGGTCATGTGCATGGGAGATCCTTCCGGAAGCTCAGCGGGCATTCAGTTCCTGCCAGACGGCACCGTCCGGGTAGGACCAGCGTGAGGTGGACTCGGGCAGCATCCTGGCGCCGACACCGGGCAGCTTAGGTGCCTGGTAGCGCCCGTTGGAGACTACTGCCGGTTCGGTGAAGTGCTCGTGGAGGTGGTCCACGAACTCGATGACGCGGTCCTCCATGGTGCCGGTAATGGCTGCATAGTCGAAGAAGGAGAAATGCTGCACCAGCTCGCACAGCCCGACGCCGCCGGCATGCGGGCACACGGGAGTCTCGAAGCGGGCCGCCAGCAGCAGGTTGGCGATGTTCTCGTTGACGCCGGCCACGCGGGTGGAATCAATCTGCATGATGTCGATTGCCCCCGCCTGGAGCATCTGCTTGAAGATGATGCGGTTATGGACGGCTTCGCCCGTTACCACCTTGATGGGGTGGACGGCCTTGCGGATGGCGGCGTGGGCCAGGATGTCGTCCGTGCTGGTGGGTTCCTCGATCCAGTAGGGCTCAAAGTCCTGAAGCTGATTGACCCAGTCGATGGCCTCCTGCTCCTCCCAGCGCTGGTTGGCGTCGATGGCGATGCGGACGTCCGGCCCTACCGCCTCGCGCGCCAGGGACAGGCGCCGTCGGTCGTCCTCGATGCTGCCGGCGACCTTCAGCTTGATCATGCCGAAGCCGTCGGCCACCGCCTCCTTGGACAGGCGCACAAGCTTCTCGTCGCTGTAGCCGAGCCAGCCTGGAGTGGTGGTGTAGGCCGGGTAACCGTGTTCCTTGAGTTCGGCGATCCGCGCTTCCTTGCCCACCTGGCCCTTTTTGAGGATGTCCGCGGCGTCTTCGGGGGTGAGGGCGTTGCGGATGTGGGTGAAGTCCACTGCGCTAATGATTTCTTCCACAGGCATTTCGCTCAGCAGCAGCCACAGCGGCTTCTGCTCCCGCCGTGCCCGGATGTCCCACAGCGCGTTGATGAGCCCGCCGGCCGCCATGTGGGACACTCCCTTTTCGGGGCCGAGCCAGCGCATCTGCGAGTCATGGATGAGCCGCCGGGAAGAGTCTCCAAGGTTGTTGACGAGTTCGTCGGTGTCACGCCCCACGAGGAGTTCACCGTAGCTGTCCATCGCGGCAGTGATGATCTCATTGCCGCGGCCGCAGGTGAACACGAGACCGTTGCCACTCTCGCCGTCGTCAGTGGTGATCTCGACATAGGCTGCCGAATAGTCCGGATCGACGTTGACGGCATCTGAGCCGTCAAGTTCGAGTGAGGTGGGAAAGCGGACGTCCGTAGTGCGGACGGATTGAATTTTTGACATGAGTGTTTTCCTAGCGGGTCAACGGCGGAAGGTTTAGAGGAAGCCGAGCAGCACGGGGAGGCCAAGCGTGACGGCGGGAACGAAGGTGATGAACAGCAGGGTGGTGACCATGGGGACGAAGAACGGCAGTATCCCCTTGATAACGACGGGTACCGGTGCCTTGGTAACGCTGGAAAGGACGAACAACACCAGCCCCACAGGTGGTGTGATCAGTCCAATCAGCAGGTTGAAGATGACCATGATTCCGAAGTGGACCGGGTCGATCCCGAACGTCTCTGCCACGGGCAGGAGGACCGGGACGAGGATCAGGATCGCCGCCGTCGGCTCCAACACGCACCCAACGAGAAGAAGCAGCACGTTGACGAGGATCAGGAAAACGATCGGCTGGTTGGTGATATCCAGGATCAGGTTCGCAGCTACCTGCGGAGCCTGTTCCCTGGCCAGTACCCAGCCGAAGAGTGCCGCGGCGGCAACGATGAGGAGCACTGAGCCGGAGGTCTCGACAGTCGTCAGCAGCGTGCGGTACGCCTTCCGCCACGTGAGTGCCTTGTAGACGACGGCGAGGACTGCGATGTAGACGACGCCGATCCCGCTGGCCTCGGTCGGGGTAAACATGCCGCTCAGGATGCCGCCCAGGATGACCACTGCGGAACCGAGGGCCGGAACCGCACCGAGGGCCGTCTTGCCACGGGTGGCCCACGTCGCTTTGGGCAGGCGGAGCTGGTTCTTCTTCCGCATGAGCAGCCATACGGTGGCGCATAGTGCGGCGACAAGGATCAACGCGGGGACGATCCCTGCCATGAAGAGGGCACCGACGGAGACTCCAGCCGTGACCGCGTAGATGACTGCTGGAATGCTCGGCGGGATCATGGGTGCAATCAGGCTCGAGGCGCCTGTGACCCCGAGCGCGAACTCCTGCTTGTAGCCGCGCTTGACCATGGCCGGCACCTGAACCCGGCCCATCGCAGCGGCGTCGGCGATAGCGGCGCCGCTCATCCACGAGAAGCCGAAGCTGGTGGCGACGTTGACGTAGCCCAGGCTGCCCCGGAGGTGGCCGATGGCTGCCACCGCGGCGTCGTAGAGCTTGTCCGTAACACCGGACACGTTGGCCAGGTTGCCCAACAGAATGAACATCGGGACGGCGAGGATTGAGAAGCTGTCGACGCCGGACACCGTCTGCTGGACCGCCGTGCCGAGACGCACGGACGGGTCCATGAGGACATAGCCGAGGGACGGAATGAGCAGTGCGATTGAGACGGGGACGCGAAGGGCGAGCAGCAGCAGAAGGCTGATCACCATGATGAGGAGTGTCATATTGGTTCCTAGACCGCTTCCCGTTCGAGGTTTTCCATCGCATCCGGCACTAGTTCGGGATGGCGGATGTTGAGATACATGTGCACGAGGGCGTGGAAGCAGATCAGCGCGAATCCTGCTACGGCGGAGCTGTAGACAAGGCTCATGGGCAGTGACGTCGCGGGGGCCTGGAGGCGCGCCGCGCCAGCTGCGAATTCTGCTCCCGCGAATGCCATCATCCCCGAGGCGATGATCACCATGGCCAAAGCGAAAGTATCCAGGACGATTGTCCCCTTCCGCCCCAGCTTGCTGGCGAGGAGGTCCACTGCGATGTGGATGCGGCGCGCCATGACGAAACCGGCGGACACGAACGTGAACCACAGCAGGGCGAACCGCGCAAGCTCCTCAGTCCAGGTGAAGGGCGAATTGAAGATGTATCGGCTCACCACCTGAAGAATGATCAGACCGAGCGTACCCACGAGGAATGTGCACGCTGCGACCCTCTCCGTGACTACCAGGTACCGGTACGGGGCGCTCCGTTGTTCAGCGAAATCAGGGTCATCGGGTTCCTGCGGGACCCGCAGCCCCGTTGCAATGTTGTTTTCAGTTTCCCGGTATGTTTGCCCACCTACAGCTTCAGTCATCGGGCGGACTTGATCTGGTCGTAGAGGTCACCCCAAGGCTGCTGCCGCATGGCTTCGCCTGCAGCGGCGGCGAAGGACTCGCGGTCCACATCCTCATTGACTTGGATGCCGCTGCCGGTCTTCCATTCCTCGAGGATGGACTGCTCCTGCTCC
Source organism: Pseudarthrobacter sp. NPDC092202 (assembly GCF_044755505.1). NCBI lineage: Bacteria > Bacillati > Actinomycetota > Actinomycetes > Micrococcales > Micrococcaceae > Pseudarthrobacter > Pseudarthrobacter sp. NPDC092202. The sequence goes on from NZ_JBIVRG010000004.1 coordinate 19,605, forward strand.
TCGACGCAGGTACGCGTGGCCTCTGCACCGGCCTGCATCGCTTCCTCGAGTGCAGTGCGTTCTTCATCCGAGAGGCCCTCATAGACCGTCCGTCCGGTGTTCAGCTGAACGCCCTGGATCATGTGGCCGGTGAGGTTGATGTAGTCCTGCACCTCGTTGAATTTGGCGGTGGCGATGGTGGGAATGGGGTTTTCCTGGGCGTCGATAACGCCCTGCTGCAGGGCGAGATACACCTCGTCGAGCGCCATCGGGGTTGCGGTTCCACCCATCGCGCCGACGTTGGCCAAATAGAGGGGAGCGTTGGGGGTGCGGATCTTGAGACCGGCAAAGTCCGCCGCGGTGCTGATCTTTTTGTTCGCCGTCACGTGGCGGGTGCCGTAGTACCAGCTGGAAAGTACCTTGATGTCCGAGGACTCGTAGAGGTCGTCGAAAACGGTTTTCATCTGCTCGCCGTTTGCTGTGTCCACGAAGTGGTCCACGTCCTGGAACAGGTAGGCCGCATCGAGGACGGCTGCGTTCTGCTCCCAGACGCCCAGGAAGGACGGGCCTGCCACGGCCATGTCGAGGCTGCCCGAGGCGACCTGTTCGAGCAGCTCGGATTCGTTGCCCAGCTGCGCGGACGGAAAACTCTGGACCTGCAGGCCGCTTCCCTGCAATTCCTTCTTGATGGTGGCGATGCCGCACTCTTCCACAGGGTGGCCGGCGTCATAAACGTGGGCCAGGCGCAGGGTTTTCGCGTTAGCGTCAACGGACTCGACCTTGCTGCGGTCCACCGGTGCACCGACGCTGCAACCGGACAGCAGCAGAGCCGCTGCGGCGGCCACGCTTAGTACGAGCTTCCCTTTGCCATGGGGAGCTGCCACGTTGCTGGTGGGGTTAGTTTCAAGCTTCATTGCTGAATCCTTCCGAAAAACGAGTTGGTCGTTAGGTTGTTGAGTGGGTTTTGAGGGGCGAAAGGGACAGTTCCTGGGCCAGGACGTCCAGTTGGCTGGCGGTCGATGCCGGCAAGGGGACGGCTTCCGCGGCGTCTGTTTGGCGACGACGCTCCGGGTCTCCCGGCGCATCGACAGGCTGGCCACCCGGACCCGATGAACGCACGCGGTTCTGCAGTGTTGCCACCCGCGAAGCCGTATGGGCGCTTCCCCCGAAGGCAGCAGTATCAAGGCCGATGACCAGATGACCATTGTTCATGCGGGATGCTGGATTGGACCAGATATCGATGGTTTCAAAAGCGTAAGTTGCGTCCGTCAGGGACGCTGCGAAGGCTTCGAGCAGAACGGCAACTGCTGAGCCCTTGTGTCCGCCGAAGGGGATCATCGATCCTTTTTCCGCTTCGAAAGGGTCAGTGGTTGGGTTTCCGTGTGCGTCAACGGCCCAGCCCTCCGGAAGTTGGGTGCCTTCGTTCTTCGCGGCGATCACCTTGCCGTAGGCGCCATTACTGGTGGCCAGGTCAGCGGTAAGGGGCCATCCTGAAGAGCTGGGAACACCAAGTGTCAGCGGGTTTGTACCGAGGACCTTTGCAGTTCCCCCATGAGGTGCGACGACCGGTCCCGTCGACGAGGTAATAAAGGACATAAAGCCTGCCTCGGCGAGCATGTCGCTCCAAAAGGCGCCGGCGCCGAAATGGCTGCTGTTGTGAACGGCGACAGCGGCGATGCCCTGCGCACGACCGACGCTGATGACCCTCTCCACAGCAGCCTGCATTGCTACCTGCCCCAGCGCAGCATCGGCGTCGAGTACTGCCACGCTGCCTTGATCCTTGGAGAACTTCAGGCTGGGCCGCGGATTAATCCCTCCGAGCCGCAGCGCTTCGCAATACAAGGGAAGGCGGAGCAGTCCGTGGGAGTAGATGCCGCGCTGATCCGCCTGCACAAGAGAGCGGGCCGTGAGGTCCGCATCCGTGCGCGGAACACCACGGGCAGCCAACGCTTCTGTAGCGAAGCGAACAAGATCCGGCTGTGGGAAGAGTTGCTGGGTACTCATCGTCGAACGCCCTTCATATAGGAATCTCTAGAATCCTATATGCATTGTGGGCCAGGCCACAAGTGCTCCTCAAGGGTTTTAGCGAACTCACGCAGTGCAGCGGGCTCATCAGTTCCGGTTGTTTCGAGGACCAAGGCAGGAAGCCGTGCGTCCGCTTGGAGTTGCCGTTGTGAAAGGCTGGAGTTATGGACAACTCACCGCGGGACCATGACCTCGTTCTCTTCGGAGTGACGGGTTTCGTTGGCCGACTGATCGCCGGCTACGTTGCGGAGCATGCGCCGGCCGGTATGCGGGTTGGACTCGCGGGCCGGTCGAGGGCCAGGCTTGGGGCGGTTCGGTCCCGGTTGCCGGTTGCGGCGCACGGGTGGGCCCTCGTCGAAGCCGACACGGAGGACGCGGACTCGATCGACGCCCTGGCCGCGAGCACACGCGTGCTCTTCACAACTGTCGGTCCGTACGCGAGATACGGACTACCTGTGGTCGAGGCCTGCGCACGGGCAGGTACCGACTACGCCGACCTCGCCGGTGAGGTGTTCTTCATCCGGGAGGCGATCGATCGCTACGACGCTCTGGCCAGGACGAACGGGGCCAGGATCGTGCACTCTTGCGGCTATGACTCTGTGCCGTCCGACCTCGCCGTACTGCTGCTTCATCAGGCGGCGGAAGCCGATGGCACTGGCGGTTTAGCCGAGGTGCAACTCGTGGCTACGGCCAAGGCCGGCATCAGCGGCGGCACGCTCGAATCCATGCGGGGGCAGCTCGACGCGATGCGATCGAGCACCGCGCTGCGGTCATTAGTAGCTGACCCCTACGCTCTGAGCCCCGACCGCGCACGGGAACCGACAACACCACAGCCTCCCGATGCCGGTCCTGTGCGCCGTTCCGCTGACGGCACCTGGACCGCGCCATTCATCATGGCCCCTTTCAACACCCGGATAGTGCGCCGCAGCAACGCATTGCAGGGCTGGGCCTACGGCCGCTCCCTTCAGTACGGCGAGGTGATGGGGGTGGCCCCGGGACCGGCAGGAGCGGTCATCGCCAGGGCAATGACATTCGGGCTCCGGACATTCACCGGCGCGATGGCGTTCCCGCCCACCCGGAGGGTGCTCGACCGCTTTCTTCCGCCACCAGGTGCGGGACCGAGCACCAGCAGGCAGCGCGCGGGCTGGTTCCACTCCCAAGTCACCGCCCGCACCGAAGGCGGCCAGCGTTACCAGGCGATTGCTGCTGGCCCTGGTGATCCCGGCTATGCCGCCACCGCCGTGATGGCAGGGGAAACTGCCCTCGCTCTTGCCCTCGACGGTGACCTGCTGCCGACTGCGGCAGGGTCGCTGACACCGGCCACTGCGCTCGGCAACGTCCTCATCCAGCGACTCCGCGCTGCCGGCCACACTTACGAGGTAACCAAACTCGCCTGACCCTGGATCCTGCAGGTCAGCCGCTAACGGGGCAATCCTGTTGTGCACCCACCGAGTGCTTGATGACGGGAGATTTCAAAATCGCCGGGGGAGGGGCGGCGGCGCCTGTCACGAGCGGGTGTCGAGGTAGCGAAGAATAGCCCGGGCAGTTTCCTCCGGGGCGCTGACGTGGGGGCAGTGCCCGGTGGCCTGAAGCTGCACCAGGGTGCTGTGTTCCAGATTTTCGTGCAGGTAGGCGCCCACTTCCGGCGGGGCAAGCCGATCATCGGCGCACTGCAGAATCAGGCAGTTCGTGCGCACCTTTTTCAGTTCAGGGCGGGTGTCGGAGAAAAAGGTTACCCCGGCGAAGTGCCTTGCGATGGTCGGATTTGTCCGGCAGAAGCTGACTCGCAGGTCCTCCGCTAATTCGGGCTCCTGCGGGTTGCCCATAACCACGGGGGCCAAGGCCGCGGCCCAGGCGAAATAGTCGCTGTCCAAAGCTGCCAGCAGGCCCTCGATATCTTCCCGCGAAAACCCGCCCACGTAGCCGTCGTACGGGTCATCGGTATGACGGGGCGAAGGAGCAAGCAGGACCAGTTGGGAGAAACGGTTGGGGTCCTGCACTGCGGCGATCACGGCGATCATCGTGCTGACACTGTGGCCCACCAGGATGACGTCCTCAAGTTCAAGGGCGGCGCAAATCTCCAGCAGGTCCGAGGCGTACCCCTTCAGGGACCCGTACTTCTCCCAGTCATAGGCGCTGATGTCGGAGTGTCCTGCACCGACATGGTCAAAAAGCACCAACCGGTAGTCATCAACGAAATAGGGCAGCAGCTTCCGCCACATAGCCTGATCACAGCCAAAACCGTGGGCAAACATCATCACAGGCCCATCATCCTGACCCGATATGGTGACATTGTTTCGGCCCATTACCGCCGCAACTGCTTCGCTCACGTCCTCACTGACCCTCCATCGGGTGGCGTCCTGTCCCAGACTATCCACGGGAAATAGCGAATCCTAGGGATCCTCCCACTATGACCTTCGTGGTGAGATAGGCAGGCTCCTTACTCGGTTACCAAGTCGGACGGCGACTGGGCTTCAGGTCCGGCCTCGCCACCCATTGCAGCGACCAGCCGTTCACGGGCGCGCCCCAAATGGACGTCGAGCAGCCCGGCGGCTTCGTCGCCCCGGCCTTCCTCGATCAGTTCCAGCAGCCTCTGGTGCTCCGCCTGGATCAGGGCGGTGTCGAGGAGATGCAGCGACTGTACACGGGACATGCACAGGCGGACTTCCCCAACGAGCGACCGGTACATCTTGCTGATGCGCGTATTGCCCACAGCATCGATCAGGCTGGTGTGGAACCTCATGTCCGGTTCCACCACGTCCAGCGGCGCACCGCTCTTTACAGCGGCAATGTCCTTGTTCGCCTGCACGGCACCGGACGGAACAGTCCGGCCGGAGGCCAGCCGGCGGAGCACTTCGCTTTCCAGGTATGCCCTGGCCAGGTAGATGTCCCGGACCGACTCCGGTCCCAGATCCACCACGCGTGCCGTCTTGTGCGTTCCCCTGTCCAGCAGCCCTTCGGCCACGAGCTTTTCAATGGAGGCTTTGGCGGTGGGGCGGGCCACTTCATAGGTGGAAGCGACGTCCGTCTCGGTGAGAGCCTCCCCGGAACCGAGCTCCCCGGAGAAGATGCGGCTCCGCAGATCTGCGGCGATCGCCTCCACGATGGAGACTGCTGCAATGCGACCGGGCACGTGCGTTCCCTCCCAAGGTTCTTTCCGAGTTACTTCATCTTGCCAGACAGAACAACATTGGTACTTGACCAACATGTGTACTTGTTAGACAATCGAAGGGCGCCACGGTGTTGTGACGCCTAACACAATCTGGAGACATATGTTTCAGCAGATCCTCGACCCCATCGTCGGGTCCCTCGTGATTTCAGCCCTTTGCGCGGCTCTTCCCCTCGTCCTGCTTTTCGTCCTCCTTGGCGTCTTCAAGGTCAAAGCACCTTTCGCTGCCCTGGCCGGCCTGGCCCTGTCACTGGTGCTGGCCATCGTCGGCTGGCAGATGCCGGTCAACCAGGCCCTGAGCGCCACGGCGGCCGGCATCTTCTACGGGCTGTTCCCCATCCTGTGGATCCTGGTGAACGCGCTCTGGATCTACCGGCTCACCGTGGCCACGCCGTGGTTCGAGGTTCTGGGACGCACCATCCGTTCCATCTCCAACGACCTCCGGATCCTGGCCATCCTCATCGCCTTCTGCTTCGGTGCGCTGCTTGAGTCGCTGGCCGGCTTCGGCGCACCCGTGGCAATTTCCGCAGCCATGCTGATGGCCGCTGGCATGAAACCCCTGAAGTCCGCGATTGTCTCGCTGCTGGCCAACACCGCTCCCGTGGCGTTCGGCGCCATGGCCGCACCCATCATTGCCCTCAACGGCGTCACCGGCCTTCCGCTGAATGAGCTGTCCGCCATGGCCGGACGCCAGACGCCGTTCATCGCCCTGATCGTCCCGCTGCTGCTGGTGTTCATCGTGGACGGCCGCCGCGGCGTCAAGCAGACCTGGCCCGTGGCACTGGTGGCAGGCGCCGCCTTCGGCCTGGCCCAGTTCGTCACCTCCAACTACTTCGCCGTGGAACTCACGGACGTCGTCGCCGCCGTCGTCACCGTGGCCGCCGTCCTGCTCATGCTGAAGGTCTGGCAGCCGAAGGAAACCGTGGGCATGGGCGGTGCCGTGGAGGCTGCTGACGTCCCCGCCGTTGTCAGCGCCGGCGGAACGGGCGGCTCCGCGGCACAGGAAGGTACGGCACAGGAAGGTACGACGGCGGCACGCGGCAGCGGCGGCAGCGCCCTGCCTGCAGACCCCGCCATCCCCACGGACAACTCCCGGCCCGAGCCGCGCCAGATCTGGATGGCGATCGCGCCCTACCTGATCATCATCGCCGTGTTCTCCGTGGCCCAGATCCCTGCCGTCAAGGCCTGGCTGAGTCAGGTTGGCAGCGTTACGTTCGCCTGGCCCGGCCTGGACATCACGGACTCGGCCGGCAAGCCGGTGGCGGCCACCAAGTTCAAGCTGGACCACCTCAAGGCCACCGGCACCCTGCTGCTGTTCTCCGGCCTGCTCACCATGCTGCTCTACAAAATCAGTGCATCCCAGGGCCTGCGCATCTACCGCGACACTGCGGTGCAGCTGCGCTGGACCATCGTCACCGTCACCGCCGTGTTGGGCCTCTCCTTCGTGATGAACCTGTCCGGCCAGACCACCACCCTGGGCTTCGCCCTGGCCTCCGCCGGCGGCTTCTTCGCCCTGCTCTCGCCGCTGATCGGCTGGATCGGCGTGGCACTCACCGGCTCGGACACCTCCTCCAACTCGCTGTTCGGGCAGATGCAGGCCACCGCAGCGGAGCAGACCGGACTTTCACCCGTGCTGATGGCTGCGTCCAACTCCTCCGCCGGCGTGATGGGCAAGATGCTGTCCCTGCAGAACCTGGCCGTGGCCTCGGCTGCGGTGGGTCTTGACGGTGCCGAGGGAACCCTGTTCCGCAAGCTCATCGGCTGGAGCCTGGGCCTCCTGGCCCTCATCACGGTCCTGATCTTCCTGCAGTCAACGCCCGTCCTCGGCTGGATGGTTCCCTGATATGGCACCGCTGGACCTCGCAGCCCTCCGCTCCGCCGTCACCGACGCTGCCCAGGTCAAAACCCGGGCCATCGACCTGCACGCAAACGCCCACGACGCCTCCCACTTCCTGCTGATCCCGCAGGCCGTGGTCACCGCCGGAAGCGCAGCCGACGTGGGCGGCCTGCTCCGCGCGAGCGCCGCCCAGGGCGTCCCGCTCACGTTCCGCTCCGGCGGAACCAGCCTCAGCGGCCAGGCCGTCACCGACGGCGTGCTGGTGGACGTGCGGCGCAACTTCCGGGACATTGAAGTGCTCGACGGCGGCGCACGCGTCCGGGTGCAGCCCGGCGTCACCGTGCGGGCGCTGAATGCCCGGCTGGCACCCTACGGCCGGAAGTTCGGCCCGGATCCGGCCAGCGAGGCCGCGTGCACTATTGGCGGGGTGGTGGCCAACAACTCGTCCGGCATGAACTGCGGCACCGTGGACAACGCCTACCGGACGCTTGAGTCCCTCACCGTCGTGCTCCCCTCCGGAACCGTCATTGACACCGGAGCCCCGGACGCGGGCACCCAGCTGCGCACGCTCGAGCCGGAGCTGTACCAGGGCCTTGCGCAGCTGGCGGACCGGGTGCGCGGGAACAGTGAGTCCGTCCGCCGGATCCGGCAGCAGTTCGCCATGAAGAACACCATGGGCTACGGCCTCAACACGCTGCTGGACTTCAGCAGCCCGGTGGATATCATGGCCCACCTGATCGTCGGCAGCGAGGGAACCCTAGGATTCGTGGCCGAGGCAGTCTTCCGCACCATCCCGCGGCTGCAGCACGCCGCCACCGGACTGCTGGTGTTCCCTGACCTGCAGGCGGCCAACGCCGCCCTGCCTGCGCTGGTGGAAACCGGCGCAGCCACGGTGGAGCTCATGGACGCGCTGTCCCTCAAGGTGGGCCAGGCGCTGAAGGGGACTCCCGCCGTCGTACGCGACCTGGTGGTGCGGGACCACGCAGCCCTGCTGGTTGAATACTCGGCCGAAGGGCAGGATCAGCTCGCGGAACTGCAGCAGGGCGGTGAAAGCATCCTCAAGGAGCTGAGCCTCTCCGCCGAAGCCCACTTCACGGGTGACGCCAAAGCACGTGCGGGGCTCTGGCACCTGCGCAAGGGCCTGTACGCCTCGGTGGCGGGCGCCCGGCCGCAGGGGACCACCGCCCTGCTGGAGGACATCGTGGTCCCGGTTCCCGTGCTGGGCCGCACCTGCCAGGACCTTATCGGGCTGTTCGACAAGTACAGCTACAGCAACAGCGTGATCTTCGGCCACGCCAAAGACGGGAACGTCCACTTCATGCTCACGGACGGGTTCACCACCGCGGAGGAGCTGGACAGGTACAGCTCGTTCACCGAGGACATGGTGGACCTGGTGCTGGGGGAGGGCGGCTCACTAAAAGCCGAGCACGGCACCGGACGGGTGATGGCGCCCTATGTGCGGCGGCAGTACGGGGATGAGCTGTACGGCGTGATGCGCAGGATCAAGGAGCTGTTCGATCCGCGCGGGATCCTCAACCCCGGCGTCATCCTGGACGACGATCCCGAGGCGCACCTCCGGCACATCAAAACGGCGCCGCCGGTGGCCGAAGAGGTGGACCGCTGCGTTTCCTGCGGCTACTGCGAGCCGGTGTGCCCCAGCAAGGACCTCACGCTGACGCCGCGGCAGCGCATCGTCACCCTGCGTGCCATCGAGGCCGCGCGCCTGGCCGGTGACAATGCGCTGGTGGAACAGCTGGAAAAGGACTACGACTACGAATCGGTGCAGACCTGCGCTGTCGATGGCATGTGCCAGACGGCCTGTCCCGTGGAGATCAACACGGGCCTCCTGGTCAAGCGGATCAGGCGTTCCGACGCCGGCCCCGTGGCCAACGGCGCCTGGAACGCGGCTGCCAAGCACTGGGAAGGGGTGACCCGCGGCGCCTCGCTGGCGCTGACCGTGGTCAACAAGCTGCCGGCCGCCGCGCTGGTCCCGCCCAACAAGGCCGCCAGGGCGGTCCTGGGCACCGACACCGTCCCGCTTTACTCGGCGGAGCTGCCGGGCGGCGGTTCCGTGCGGAAACGTCAGACGCCGGACCGGGCACCGGACGCCGTCTACTTCCCCGCGTGCGTGGGGACCATGTTCGGGCCGGCTGGTGCGGACCAGTCCGGCAACCCCGGGCCGGGAGTCCAGTACAGCTTCGAGCAACTCTGTGAACGGGCCGGGATCACGCTGCTGGTGCCGCAGGGCATCGATGGCCTGTGTTGCGGCACCCCCTGGTCCTCCAAGGGCATGGTGGCCGGCCAGGCCACCATGCAGGAGAAAACCGTGGCCGCACTCAGGGAAGCCACCCGCGACGGGGAACTGGCCATCATCTGCGACGCGTCGTCCTGCACGGAGGGCCTTCGCCAGGCTGTGGAATCGGACGTTCCCCTGGTGGGGCAGCGTCCGCTGCGGATTGTGGACGCGGTGGACTTCGCAGCCGAGCGCATCCTGCCCAGGCTCCCGGACCACAAGAAGCTGGATTCGCTGGCACTGCACCCCACCTGCTCGTCCACGCGTATGGGGATCAACGGTTCCCTGGATGCAGTGGCCGGTGCAGTGGCCGAGAAGGTGGATGTCCCCATGAACTGGGGCTGCTGTGCCTTCGCGGGGGACCGAGGCATGCTCCACCCGGAGCTCACGGAGTCGGCCACGCGGAAGCAGGGGGAGGAGGTTGCGGAGCTGGGCGCGTCAGCCCATGCGTCCTGCAACCGCACCTGTGAGCTGGGCATGACCCGGGCAACCGGGGCTGAATACCGGCACGTGCTGGAGCTGCTGGAGGAAGTGACGCGGCCCGGGCAGACGTCGTAACGATCCCCGGGCGTTGAAGGCCAGGCCAGGCAGAACCGTCTTTTCCTGAAACGGTCTTTGGCCTGGCCGGAGCGAGCATTAGGGCTTGCCCGCTTCGCCGTCGTATACGCACGTTCGTCACCTCGTCGACAGCAGATTCTGCAACTCAATGGTGTCCAAACCGCTCCCCGGCATTTCGAGCGGACGTGCCGAGGGCGGCACCGATAACCTCCCACGAGTCTCCGTTCGTGCGGGCGACGCTGACGGCGGCGTCCAGCTCGGCTTCGGCCTTCGCAGCAGCCGTACGGGCAGCGGAGATCCGGCGGAAGTCCGCAGCCCTCATGTCCAAGTGAGGAGCCGGGCTCAGGCGAAGGAGCGTACCATCCACCCGCAGTGGCGCGGCTAAGTGCTCGACGTGCAGGACGTAACCTTCTTCGGGCGCGCGCTGAATGTAGAGGGTGAGGACCGCTTTTCCCTCACTGTCATCAAAGTCCACTTTTCCGTAGCTCTCACGTGGGCCAATAGGCCACGGGCGCGGCTTCAACCGCCACCCAGCTTCATACTGCGTGGGCTCGTAGCCCGGTGTTTCGCGAGGGGTCATAGTGTCCGCGCTCCTTCAATTGTCCTGCCGCTACGCCCCGACGCGTAGGGGCGCAGCACGGCCTCTCACCGGGAATGGAGCCGGCGGCGGCTGGGGGAGATGCACGTGGTCTCAGCCGTACACCTACGCCGCCGGCTCCGCTGTCCACGGTACGGCCGCGGGCTGATGGGCACCCGGGTACCAGATACCCGAATCCCGCGAAGGCATTTACCTGCGGTGGGGGTAGGACGGTGGAAGCGGGGCCCTTCCGGTGGACAGGCCGGAAACGGCGGGTGGCCACTCCTGCTCGCTGCTATTGCGGGCAAGCAAAAGGACGCACCCCGTTCGCTGAGCGCGTCCTTCGCTGTGGCAAGCCCTCGGATTCATCGGGTTCGGGCGTCCTCAGACCTTGAGTTGAAGCCGGTCCTTGGCCTGTGTGTTTTGCGCCTGCGCGGCTTGCCTGCCCGCGCTGGAAACCGGCTTCACCCGCCGGAATGCTGCGAGGATGGCCCGCCCCACCACAACGATTCCGATGATCGTGGTGACGGCACGCAGGGTGTCCCAGCCCGCCGTCGACGTCACCAGCGAGTACAGCAGGAAGCTGCTCAGGTTGGTGGCCAGCGGCGCACCGGGCTCGTAGGAGATGCCGGTGCCGGCGCCCACCGCGAACGGCCAGAACCACAGGTTGGTCAGCAGGCCGAACAGGTAGGACGCCACGGCGCCGTAGCCGCACAGCATCCACAGTTCCGCTCGCCCGCGCACCCGGCGGGGGAGCAGACCTGCACCCGCGCCCACCCATGCGCAGGCGAAGACCTGGAACGGCGTCCACGGGCCGATGCCGCCCCACAGCGCACTTGAGAGGGCGATGGTGGCGGCGCCGAGGAGCATGCCGAACCGGGCACCGAACGCCCGGCCGGCCAAGATCAGCAGGATAAAGACCGCTTCCACGCCCCCGACGCCGGTGCTCGCCACCCGCACCGCGGAACCTACCGCAGCCAGGACGCCGAGCAGCGCCACCGTGTGTGCCGAGCGGACAGAACCGTCCAGGGACACGACGACGGCGACGGCGGCGAGGGGTGCGATGGCAAGCGCCGCGTACGGGAGGGCAGCGGCGGCCTCTTGCGGGAGGGCCGCGGAGAGCAGCGGCCAGCAGAACGCACCGAAAGCCAGGAGGTTTGCCGCGGCGAGTATTGAGAGCTCGGCGCCGCGCGGCAGCCGGATGTGGTGCGGCTTCTTGGCGCTGGTGATGTCCGTTGGCGCGTCGATGGGCGTTGGTGCCAGGATCCGCGGTGCTCTGGCCGGCTGGGCCGTGGCGGCAACAGCCGGGCCGGTCTCCGGCGCCTTGTCCTCCAAAGCAGACGGCGCGACGCCGTCACGCATCGGGAGGATCCGGGCACCGAGGCCGTGGGCAAAGTCGTGGTCGTGCGTGGCGATGAGGACCGCCGCGCCGGAGTCCGCCGCGGCTTTCAGGGCCGAGGCGACGGCTGCGCGTGCTGCCGGATCGAGCCCGCGGGTGGGCTCGTCGATCAGGAGGACCTCGGGGTTGTCCATGGTCTGCAGCGCGATGGCAAGGATCCTGCGCTCGCCGGCAGAGAGGTCCCGGGGATGCTCGTGCTCAATCGGGATCGTGAAGTTGCCCCGCAGCCGGGCCAGGTGGGACGCAGCAAAACCGGGTGCGAGCTGTCGGCTGTTCTTTCGACGGGCAAGGCGCCGCTCGGCTGCTCGGAGCTCGCCTGCCACCGTATCCCTGGTGAAGAGGTCGTCGGAGGCGTCCGGCACCAGGGCGACGCGGCCGCCGTCGAACGTTGTTACAACGCCGCCGCTTTCGCCGCCTCTCCCGCCGCTGCCTTCACCGAGGGCGAGCGCGACCAGGAGGGATGACTTCCCGGCTCCGTTCGGTCCTACCAGGGCCACCACTTCGCCGCGGTGCAGGGTGAGGGATGCGTCGCGTACCAGCGGTGTGCCCTTGCGGTGAACGGTGAGGTTTGCGGCCGTCAGCACCGGGGCGATGTCAGCTCGCTGTAGCGGCACCGGAATGGCCCGGATCGGGGCGGAAGGCGATGGCGCGGCACCCGGGACCCCTGCAGCTGGGATCAATATGCCGTCGTCGATGGTCCACCAGGAGTCGGCCACCGGGACGAGCGCTTCGGCACGGTGCTCGGCCACGATGACGCAGACGCCGGCGTCGCGGGCGAGGGCGTGGAGCACGGCGATGACGTGCCCGCGGGCCTTGGTGTCGAGGTCGGCCAGGGGCTCGTCCACCAAGAGCAGGGCCGGATTTTCCACCACTACAGCGGCGATGGCCACGAGCGTTGCCTCGCCCGCCGAGAGCGTGCTGACGTTCCGGTCCAGCAGCGCCGCCACTCCGATACGCTCGGCGACCTCCAGCACCCGGGCCTTGGCGGCAGCGGATGCCACGCCGCGCAGTTCAAGGGCCAGGGAGATCTCGTCCCGGACCTTGGTGGTGGCGAAGGCTGCGCGGGGATTCTGCAGCACAACACCGACGCTGCGGGCAGTATCCCGCGGCGGTGTGGTGCTGCGGTCCATGCCGGCGACGCTCACGGTGCCGGAAACCTCTCCACCGTCAACATGCGAAAGGAGGCCGGCGATACCCCGCAGGATGGTGGACTTCCCGGAGCCCGTGGGACCGGTGATCACCGTGATGGATCCGCCCCGCGGTGTGAACTCCGGGACGTTCACCTGCGCGTCCCCAATGCGGAACTGTCCGTCCCGCACCAGAAGCGGGCCGCCGTCGTCGTTCCTGAAGCGGTGCTTCGCACGGCTCCCGAAGCCGCGCAGCTCCAGGGCTGCGGCAACCCGGCCCGCATGCTCAAGGGTGTGCTCGAGGATGGGCACCAGGGCGCGGGGTCCAAACTTTTCGCCGCGCAGCCGGAACGCCAGGCGTACGGAGGTCACGGCGTCGGACAGCGCGGGGAGCGCCGCCCAGGCCACCACCAGCATCCGGCCCACACCCTGCATGGGGCCGCGGCGGGCCAGGTGGACAAAGCCGCGCGCCACATCCACCCAGGCGTTGAGCAGGCCGAAGCCGAGGAACATCCCGGCAATCGGCAGGGCGGACAGGACCGCCGCCCACAGCCCGGGACCCGTGACCGGGCCCAGGAGGACCACATGCGAGTACGGGGCAGGCAGCCGCATCGCCGGCAGGTCCAGCAGGACCGGTTCGCCAATGCCAGTCCCGTTGAAGAGGATGCGGTAGAGGACCCGCGCCGCGATGAACACGACGGCGAGGGCCGCCGCGGCGCGTAACGGCGCGGGTCGGAAGGTCATGCCGCGGGGGCGGCCGGTTCGCCGTCGACCGTGAAGAGCAGTTCCAGGCTCTCGCCCGGGCCCACCTTGAGGGTGGCGAGGCCTTCCTGGGCGTAAGCCCAGTCACCGGTGGCCGGCTTCACCCAGAGGGCCCAGTAGGCAAAGGCTGCGGGCATATTGCCGCATTCTTCCCGGTAGGTGCCGCCCTTGTGGGTGATGTCGAAGTCCGCGGCGGGCACGCCGTTGACGCGGCACACCAGCTCGTTGGGGTATTCGGTGGTGCCCTCGGTTTCAACGTCCGCTTCTTCGAGGATCTCAGCGGCGACGGTGGGCTCGTCCACGGGCACGCAGACGTTGGTGTCGGCGGCTTCCTGCTTCAGGGCGCCCGAATCAACGATGACCTTCACGCCGTCGCAGGGAGCGTCGGCGGATGTCGCGGCGCTGGAGGTGGCTGCTGGTGCCGGCTCAGAGGCAGCGGGCTGGGTTGCCGGCGCGGAACAGGCGGCGAGGGAAAACAGGAGACCGGCGGCGGCGAGTGAGCTCGCGGCGGCGGTGCGCATCTTAGTCAAAGTCACCTGTTAAGGGTAGGGCGTTGCCCGCCAGGATCCGGCTGTAGCCGCGTTATGTGACGCCAGGTCACCTGCTGACAGGCGCACCGCTTAAAGCCAATCGGACGACGGCGGGAGGTGCCGCCGTCGTCCGCATGGTTCCTTGGCACGCGTTCCCGCAGCCGCAAGCCACAATGTCACACCCCCTGCAACACGGCGGAGTTACCGGGATCAGCAACCTTGGACAGGCATGCCCCAAGCATCACCGGCTTAAACACTGGCAGGATTGGACACCAACGGCGGCTATGAAGGATGAGCCACCAGGCTGGATTTCACCGGCCGGACGGCACTATCCGGCCGAACAGCCGAACCGGGAACCACCACTCATCCCACCAGAATGCCTCCCGGGTACTGTTCACCCACTGGAACAGGCCACCAGCCCCCTTGAACAGGCCATCCTGGCGCGTCTCGCCGCCTGAGGCGACTGGACGCCTAATCCATTGAGGCCCGGCGCCTGGTTGCGTGACCGTTTCGCCGCCTGGCGCGCCATGCTGCCTGAGACCTGGTTGCCTGACCGCTTTGCCGCCCGACGCATCTCCCCCGGGACGCTCCGGGCTGTCTCCGCGGTGCCCGCTGGAGCGGATCCTACAGACGGAGCTCCATGAAAACGCTGTTGGGATCAAGGACGTAGCCGGCAAACGGCGGGCACTCTGTGAAGCCGTTCCGGGCGTAGAGGCGCCGGGCCGGAGCGAAGTAGTCCTCGGTTCCGGTCTCAAGGTAGAGGCGCTGAAGGTTCCGGGCGCGGACGTCGTCGACGATATGGCGGAGCATCAGGGTGGCTACGCCCCGTCCCCGTGCGCTTGCCGTGGTGCGCATGGACTTGATCTCGCCATGCACCGGCGGGGCGGAAGGGGAATCCAGGATCTTGAGCGCGCCGCACCCCATCAAGTTGCCGTACTCACGGGCGGTCCAGAACGTAATTGCCGGCGAGGAAAGCGCGGAGGGGTCCAGGGCATGGACGCTTTCGGCCGGCGAGGTGGCGTACATGTCCGCCAGGTGTTCGCTGAGGAGCAGGTGGACGTCGCCGCGTGCGGGGTCGTCCCGGTCAATGGAAATCATCAGCTCAAATCTACCGGCTGGCGCGGCGTGCCCCGCCACCAACCGAGTCCGGTTGGCTGCAGGGCCCCTCTCATTGGGTGACCAGTGCATGAGTACCTATGGGGGCTCTGGCAGAACCAGCCTCAGCAGGGACTCCCGCTGGCCGTTTCGGCTGTGGTGTGCTCGAAAGGACGACGAAGTCCAACCACATACGTAACCGACGAATCACGAGGATGAAGACGATGAGCACGGACTGCAACGCAAACAACACCACTTCCCAGGGAATCCAGGCTGGCGTGTCGCGCCGCAACATCATCAAGCTGACAGGGGCAGGCGCGGCGGCCATCGGGCTCTCCAGCGCGGCTGGGCTGGCAGGAGCCGGGCCGGCTTTCGCCGCTCCCACCTCCCGCAAGGACCTCGAGCCGGGTGACACCTCCAACGGCGCAGACAACTTCTACACCAGCGACCAGGTCACGGTGAAGAAGATCTCGTTCAAGAACAAGTACGAGATGAAGGTTGTGGGCAACCTCTTCGTCCCCAACAACCTGGACCGGGGGACCACCCACCCGGCGCTGGTGGTAGGCCACCCCATGGGCGCCGTGAAGGAACAAAGCGCCAACCTCTACGCCACCAAGATGGCGGAGCAGGGCTACGTTACGCTCTCCTTCGACCTCTCCTTCTGGGGCGAGAGTGCCGGCAAGCCCGGCAACTCCGTTTCACCGGACATCTACGCCGAGGACTTCAGCGCCGCCGTCGACTACCTGCGGGCGCAGGCGTTCGTTGCCAAGGAACGCGTCGGGGCCATCGGGATCTGCGGCAGCGGCAGCTTCGTGATCAGCGCGGCAAAGATCGATCCGCGAATCAAGGCGATCGCCACGGTGAGCATGTACGACATGGGCGCCGCCAACCGCGACGGGCTCAACAAGTCCGTGACGCTGGAACAGCGCAAGGCCTTCATCGCCACGGCAGCCGCCCAGCGTGACGTCGAGTTCGCCGGCGGCGCGATTGAATACACCGGCGGCACACCGGAAGAACTCACGGCAGACTCCACTGCGGTGGACCGGGAATTCTACGACTTCTACCGGACCGCCCGCGGTTACCACCCGAACACCACCACGCACCCGGCCCTGGCCACCAACACCAAGTTCATGAACTTCCACCCGTTCAATGACCTGGACCTGATCGCCCCGCGGCCGCTGCTGTTCATCGCCGGTGACCAGGCACACTCGAGGGAGTTCAGCGAAGAGGCCTACCGGCTCGCCACCGGCCCCAAGGAACTCTTCTGGGTTCCCGGTGCCGGCCACGTGGACCTCTACGACCGCACCGGCCTCATCCCCTTCGACAAGCTCACGGACTTCTTCCGTACACAGCTCTAGGAAGGGGGGCTGCGGGGGAGGGGTACTGGAAGGGACTCCCTCCCCCGCAAGACTTGCCCTAGCGTGAAGCACATGGACAACCGAGCTGAAGTACGCGAATTCCTTGTCTCGCGGCGCGGCCAGGTGGCCCCGGAGCAGGTTGGATTGCCCGCCGGGACCAACAGGCGCGTCAAGGGTTTGCGGCGGAGTGAAGTGGCCACCCTTGCCGGCCTGAGCGTGGAGTATTACACGCGCCTGGAGCGCGGCGCGATCAGCGGTGCCTCCGGCCAGGTGCTGGAGAGCATCGCCAGGGCCTTGCGCCTGGACGACGCCGAGCGGGCGCACCTGTTCAACCTCGCCCAGGCGGCCAGCCCGGTTGCACGGCCGCCGCGGCGGCGGACGTCAAAGTCCTACGTTCCGCACCAGAGCCTGCAGTGGGTGCTCGATGCGATCACGGCCGGCCCCGCGTTCGTTCGCAACGGCCGGATGGACCTGCTGGCTGTCAATCCCTTGGCCCGGGCGTTTTACAAGGATTGCTACGACATGCCCGGCCAGCCACCGAACATCGCCCGGTTCACGTTCCTGGACGAACGTGCCCACCAGTTCTACCCGGACTGGGACGCCTTCGCGGAGGTGACCGTTTCCATCCTCCGGACGGAGGCTGGCCGGGACCCCCATAACAAGGAACTTCACGACCTCATCGGCGAGCTGGGAACCCGCAGCGAGGAGTTCCGCCGGCGCTGGGGTGCGCACAACGTCCGCCACCACGGCACTGGTTTCAAGACGTTCAACCACCCCGTCGTGGGTGAAATGACTCTCGCTTTCGAGGGGCTGGAGATGGCCGCTGAACCCGGGCTGACTCTCACGGTCTACACTGCAGAGCCGGGGTCGCCGTCCGCTGAGCGCATGCAGCTGCTCGCCTCATGGGCGGCCAGCGAGTATGGAAATGCCGTCCAGGCTGTGCCCGAGAGGACCCGGACAGACGGTTGACGACGCCGGGCGGCAGCTGGGGAAGAATGGCCGACGCCGCCGAGGGGTCCCTGCCAGTACCCCTCATAACAGGGGCTCCTACACTTCTTCTCCAGCTGCTTTGCTGGAATGGACCGAACATTCCTCACTGGAACGGACCAGCTCCCATGCACCTGAAGACATTGGCCCTTGCTGCGATTTGGGTGCTGGCGTTGCCCCTGGCCGGATGCAACACCCCTTCGAACGGACCGGCCTCCACCACTGAGCCGCCCTCCTCCCCGTACCAGTCGCCGGTGCCGGAAACATCGACGGCGGCCGCCGGGGGTTCCCAGCAATCACCGGTGCCGTCCTCGGGGGCGGCAGACAACGCTCCGGTCACCATCGACATCGATGGCGAAACGGTGACAGGCACCCTTTCCGGCAACGCAACTGCACGCTCCCTGATCGCCCAGCTGCCCTTGACGCTCTCCTTCAGGGACTACGGCGGCCAGGAAAAGATCGCTGAGCTGCCGGAGGCGCTTTCGCTCGACGGCGTTCCCGCCGGTGACAGCGCAGAACCACTGACCATCGGCTACTACGCCCCCGACCAGGCCCTCGTGCTCTTCTACGAGCATGTGGGGTATTCCCGCGGAATTGTGCGGATCGGATCCTTCGATGACCTCGAGGCGATCCGGGACCGGACAAGCGGTTTTACCGCCAGGCTGGCTCCCGCTAACTGAGCGGGATGACACGGCTGCTCCGACAATTTCTCCACAAAAGAACGGAACCGTTTTGACCCGAGCAACCCTTGAGGAAGGCGCCCGCGAGGCACCCATCGACGCCCTGCCCTCCGAAAACACCAGCATCCCAGAGGAAACAAAGGATTCCGCCCCGGCAGGCGGTCTTTCCGTCCCGGCCGGGCGTTTTCCCTGGGCGGCCCTGCTGGTCATGGCCCTGATGGGGTTCCTCCTGATTGCCACCGAGACCATGCCCGCCGGCCTGTTGCCGCAGATCGCTTCAGGACTGGCAGTCACCGAGGGGACTGCGGGGCAGTTTGTCAGCGCCTACGCCCTGGGAACAATCATTGCGGCCATGCCAGCCATTGCCCTGACCCGGGGCCTGCGCCGGAAGCCCGTTTTCGTCGTCGGGATCTTCGGCTTCCTGGCCGCGAACCTCATCACGGCGTTCTCCACGGACATCGCCCTTTCCCTGGGAGCACGGCTCATTGCCGGGGCGTCCTCCGGCCTGCTGTGGGGAATGACTGCCGGCTATGCCCGGCGCATCACGGCTCCGCACCAGGCCGGCCGCGCCCTGTCCGTTGCGTCCGTTGGAACCCCGGTGGGCCTGGCAGTGGGGACGCCCTTCGGCTCCTGGCTGGGAACGACGCTCGACTGGCGCTGGTCCTTCGGCGTCCTCGCAATCCTCACGGCAGTCACCTTGGTATTGGCGGTCTTCCTGGTCCCGGACGCGCCCGGCCAAGGGGCCGGGACGCGGGTACCCCTCGTACGGGTCTTCGCCATCCCGGGCGTGGCGGTTGTCCTCGGCGTCATCGTCAGCTGGATGCTTGGCCACAACATCATGTACACCTACATTGGCTCCTACCTCCGCGGGGCAAGCCTTGACCTCCCGGTGGACGCAGCGCTTGCAACGTTCGGCGCGGCCGCCATTGCGGGGATCGCCATCACCGGCGCCGTGATCGACAATGGCCTTCGACGCCTGGTCCTGCTCAGCCTGGGGAGCTTCATGGTGGCCGGTGCGATCTTCATCGTTGGCCACAAGTCATTGGTGGCAGTCCTCATAGCGATCGTTCTGTGGGGCATCGCCTTCGGCGGCGCGGCAGCGCAGCTGCAAACGGCCATCAGCGCTGCCAGCGGTGAAAACGCGGACGTTGCCAACTCCATGCTCGGCGTCGCGTTCAACCTCGCGATTTTCGCTGCGGGGGTGGCGGGTGCGGTGGTGATCAGCAGCCTTGACGGAATGGTCCTGCCAGCCGCCCTGGTGGGCCTGGCCGCCGTCGCGATTGTTATTGCTGTTGACGGACGCCGCACGGCCTTTCCCACATAGCCAGCAAAGCGGCGCCCGCAACAGCAGCACCGCAAAGCAATCATCCTCAAATGCATCAGGAGAAAGCCATGAAAGCCACCCGCACCCCAGCCCTGTTGGCAGCAACTCTCGGAGCGGGCCTGATGTTGGCCTCCTGCACCACCACGCCGGCAGCAACGCCAACGCCGGTTCCTTCGCCTGTTACGTCGTCGGCTCCGTCCCCCACTCCCTCCCCGACTCCCTCGTCAGCCGGGGCGTCGGCATCGGCGACGGCGGGGAACGCCACCCCGGCCGGCGCGCCCCAGGCCGTGGCCACCGGGCTGGAAGCTCCCTGGTCCGTGGTGTTCCGCAACGGCACCCCGCTGGTCAGCGAACGGGACAGCGGCCGGATCCTCGAACTCAGCCCTGACGGCACCACACGCACCATTGGCGACATTCCCGGTGTGACGGCTGCGGGGGAAGGCGGGCTGCTGGGCCTGGCCGTGGACAGCCAGGGCCGCCTGTACGTTTACTCCACCGGGACGGACGGAAACAGGCTCCAGCGCTTCGACGTCACCGGAGAACCAGGGGCGCTGGCGCTGGGACAGGCCGAAACAATCCTCGACGGGATTGGCTCCGCGAGCTACCACGACGGCGGCCGGATCGCCTTTGGGCCCGACGGCATGCTCTACGTCGCGATTGGCGATGCGGGCCGGCGCGACAGCTCGCAGGACCTCGATTCCCTGAACGGGAAGATCCTGAGGATGACCCCCGACGGCGGCGTCCCCGCCGACAACCCCTTCCCGGGTTCGCTCGTCTACAGTTACGGGCACCGCAACCCCCAGGGCCTGGCCTGGGCGGAGGACGGCACCATGTTCGCCACCGAGTTCGGGCAGAACACGTGGGACGAGCTGAACATCATCAGCCCGGGGGCCAACTACGGCTGGCCTACCGTTGAAGGGATAGCCACCACAGGGGACTTCATTGACCCGGTTCAGCAGTGGGAGCCCACCGAGGCCAGCCCCAGCGGAATGGCGCACATTGACGGGACCCTGTTCATCGCCAACCTGCGCGGCCAGGTCCTCCGGGCGGTTCCCGTGGCCGACCCCTCCACGTCGACCATCCACTACGACGGCGAATTCGGCCGCATCCGCGACGTCACGGAGGCTCCGGACGGCAGGCTCTGGTTCGTCACCAACAACACCGACGGCCGAGGTACGCCCGGCCCCGACGACGACCGCATCCTCAGCGTGGAGCTGACCCGGCAGTAACCAGGTGCGGATGTGCCATCGCGCCCCGCAACCCCTGCCATGTCCCTCGCAGTTCACTTCCCAGCAACCCGCCGGCCCCGAAGCGTTCTCCCGCAACCAGCAGTCTTTTCACGCCCCCTTTCGCCCGGCACGCCAGAGAGCCGGGCGGACATCCCAGCAGTACGTAGGAGTACTCCGTGTTCGTGAAAAGCACCCTCGCCGCCGTCGCTGTCCTCGCCTCCCTGGCAGGAACCGCAGCAGCTGCACCCGCCCAAGCCGAAGCAACCAAGCCGGCTCCCGTCGTCGTCGGCCAACCGCTGGCCCAGGCACATGCCCACAATGACTACGAACATGGCCGCCCCCTGTTCGACGCCCTGGAGCACGGCTTCACCAGCGTCGAAGCCGACGTGTGGCTGGTGGACGGCGAACTGCTGGTGGCGCACGACCGGGAGGACGTCCAGCCCGGCGTCACGCTCGAAAGCCTCTACCTTGACCCGCTCCAGGACCTGGTCCGCAGCCAGCCCGGGCACAGCGTCTACCCGCACTGGGACGGCAGCCTGCAGCTCCTGATCGACATCAAGAGCGACGGCGAGGCCACCTACGCCGCCATCGAGCAGGAACTGGCCGAGCACCGCGACATCATGAGCCGCTACACGAATGGCAACGTCAAGACCGGACCGGTCACCGCTGTCATCAGCGGCAACCGCCCCTTGGCCACGATGCAGGCACAGGAGAAGCGGTTCAGCTTCTACGATGGCCGCTCCGCCGACCTCGCCACCGGCAAGCCCGCCGGCCTGATGCCGCTGGTCAGCGACAACTGGACCAGGCTCTTCACCTGGCAGGGCGTCGGCCCCATGCCGGAAGCCGAGCGCGCCAAGCTCCACGCCTACGTGGCCGAGGCGCACGCCAGCGGCTACCGCGTCCGCTTCTGGGCCACCCCGGACCAGCCCGGCGCAGCACGGGAGGCCATCTGGACCGAACTTGCCGACGCCGGCGTGGACCACATCAACACCGATGACCTCGAGGCGCTCCAGCAGTTCCTCACCGCCCGCACGGCCTAAGCCACGTCCTCAGCCGCTCCTCACCGCCCGCACGGCCTAAGCCACGTCCTCAGCCGCTCCCCGCAGAAACAGGTACCTCCCCATGCCATCAAAAACCATGAAAACGACGACGGCGGCAGCAGTCCTGGCGCTCGGCCTCCTTGCCGCCCAGCCCGCCAACGCCGCCGAGGACAGCTCCCAGAAGGAGTCCTTCGCCTTCGGCGTTATTGGCGATATTCCCTACGGCGACGCTGAGATCGCCAAGTTTCCCGCCCGCATCCAGGACATCAACGCGGACAAGGACCTGAAGTTCGTCACCCACGTGGGTGATATCAAGAACGGCTCCTCGGTCTGCTCGGACGAGTACTTCGCCAACATCCGGACACAGTTCGACACCTTCGAGCACCCGCTGGTCTTCACCCCAGGGGACAACGAATGGGTGGACTGCCACCGCACCAACAACGGAGCCTACAATCCGTTGGAGCGGCTGGACCGGCTCCGGGAGGTGTTCTTCAACGAGCCAGGCAAGACCTTGGGGGCCACGTTGCCGGTCAAGACCCAGGAGAACCTCGGGCTGCCGGAGAACGTCAGGTTCGCGCAGAACCGGGTGGCCTTCTCCGTGCTCAACGTCCAGGGCAGCAACAATTCACTGCAGCCGTGGACCGGTTTGGGCGAAACCAGCGCAACGCCGGAACAGGTGGCCGAGGTGGAGTACCGAACCGGCGCCGTCCTCGCCCAGATCCGCGAGACCTTTGCCGACGCCGAACGCCGCAATGACCGCGCGGTCGTCCTGATGACCCAGGCCGACATGTTCGATCCCTCGCTGCTCGCCGCGGCCACCGCCAACCCGGAGGTTGTCTCCGGCTTCCGCGAGATCGTGGCGGCCATCGTCGAGGAGACCAACAGCTTCGACGCGCCGGTGTACCTCATCAATGGCGACAGCCACGTCTTCGCCGAGAACCAGCCGCTCGCCGCAGGCTCGCCTTGGCTGGAGATCTACGGCCAGGCGGAAGCCGATGACCTGCAGCGCATCACGGTGGACGGTTCCGCGAACGCCACCAACTACGTCAGGTTTTCTGTCGCCGGTAACAGTGCCGACGGCAGCGACGTCCTGAGCTGGGAAAAGGTCCCCTTCAGCTCGTAGGCACCAAAGGTACGCGGACGACGGCGGGTGCCTCCCGCCGTCGTCCGCTTCTGCCTTTCCAAGCTCCCACCTCCGTCCGGGGTGCCGGGAATCCCGAGGCTCTGGACACTGGCCGCCGCCCGATTTATGGTGCAAAGGTGGCGGCTGCCTGACTGGCAGGATGGCAAGCCCTGCCGGTCCGCCGTTGCGGCCGTCCTTCTTGAGGAGGAAGCAGATGGAACGCGTTGAACAGACCGTTGAAGTCGATGTCCCGGTGCGGACCGCGTACAACCAGTGGACCCAGTTCGAATCCTTTCCGCAGTTTATGTCCGGTGTGGAATCCGTAACCCAGCTGACTGACACCACCAACCATTGGGTGACCAATGTGGGTGGCGTCCACCGGGAATTCGATACCGAGATCGTCGACCAGGAGCCTGACGACAGGATTGCCTGGCGCAGCGTCGACGGCAAGTCCCATGCCGGCATCATCAGGTTCACGCCGCTGGATGCCAACCACACGAAGGTCAAGGTCCATTTCGAGTGGGCGCCGGAAACCGTCACCGAAAAGGCAGGCGCGGCGCTGAAGATCGACGAGATGCAGGTCAGGGCCGACATGCGGAAGTTCAAGGACTTCATCGAATCGCGCGGGTCCGAAACCGGCGGCTGGCGCGGCGAAGTCAAGGACAGCGGCCCCACCGGGCAGCTCTAAGAGCGCAAGGGGGATTGGCTGAGGAAGCGACACCTCACAAACAGAAAGCGGTCGACGGCGGGTGCTTCCTGCCGTCGACCGCTTGACGCTTGCAGGTACCAGCGGGCTCAGCGGGAGGAAAAGCTCGAAAGGGCAGCCATCATGGCCGACTTCGCTTTGTCCTCCAGCTGGTACACCGATTTGCGCCCCACGCGCCGTGATGTCACCAGCCGGTGGCTTTTCAGTGCCGCCAGCTGGTTGGAGACATAAGGCTGGGACAGTCCCAGGGCGCTTGCGATTTCCGAAGGGCCCTGGGGTGCCGAGTACAGGAGCGAAACGATCCTCTGCCGGGTACGGCTTTCCATCACCGGCGCAACAACCTGCTTCATCGCGCTACCCCGCTGCCTCGATGGCGGGGCGGCCGCGGAGCTCGTACAGCTCAACGATCCGCCCGAAGGGCAGCACTCCCACCCGGTCAGCCCACTGCGACCAGTCCGCGAGCAGTGACTCGGCAAGGTCACGGTTCTCGGTGACAACATCGTTCAGCTCCGTCGGGTCCTTGGCCAGGTTGTACAGCTCCCAGGGCCCGGGGAAGGTGCGGACGAGTTTCCAGTCTCCCCGGCGGATCGCGCCGTTGCCGGCATGTTCCCAGTACAGCGTGCCGGTCTGGGCATCCATGGCCTGCCGGCGGAGGCTGCTCCCGGGGTCCTGCCGCAGCAGGTTCAGGAAGCTGGTCCCTTCAATCGGCTGGACGGGATTCCCGTCCAGCTCCGTCAGCGGGCTGATCCCCGCGGCGTCCAGGAGCGTGGGCAGGACGCTGGTCAGCTGCAGCGGCTGGCGCAGCAGCGCGGACTGCTGGACCGCCCCCGCGGCCCAGTGGATGATGAACGGCGCAGCGATGCCGCCTTCATGGGTCCACTTCTTGTACATGCGGAACGGCGTGTTGGACAGGTTGGCCCATGCCCTGCCGTAGCTCGAGTACGTATCTTCCGGCCCCGGCACGATCCCGGGCTCGTTGCCCAGCTGCACGGGCCGGCCATCCCTTGTGTGGGAACTGTAGATATCCGTCCGTTTGACGAACGTTTCCCGCTCGAAGTGGGGGATCTCCTCGGGGGAGGCGCCGTTGTCCGAGAGGAAAATAATGACGGTGTTGTCGAACTCATTCCTCTCCTTGAGCTCGGCAATAATCCTGCCGATTCCCCGGTCCATCTTGTCCACCTGCGCCGCGTACGTTTCCATTCGCCGGGCCTGCCAGGACTTTTCCGGAGTGTCCTCCCAGGCTGGTTCTTCAGGATCGCGCGGACTCAGCTCGCTGCCGGGCTCCACAATGCCAAGCTCGTACTGGCGCTCGAAGCGCTCCTGCCTCAGCTGGTCCCAGCCGGCGTCGAAGCGGCCCCCGTACTTTTCGATGTCGCGCTCCGGGGCGTGGAGCGGCCAGTGCGGGGCGGTGTAGGCGACGTAGAGGAAGAAGGGCTTGTTCTCGGCTGTGGCTCGGTCCAGGAAACCAACGGCTTCCTGGGTGATGGCGTCCGTGTAGTAGAAATCCGGGTCCTGGGCTTCATGCTCAATGTTGGTTTCGCCCCGGACCAGCGTCCCCGGGCTGTAGAAGCTGCCGCAGCCGGTGAGTGTTCCGTAGAAGTAGTCGAACCCGCGCCGCGTGGGCCAGGCATCGTTCGGGGTGCGGGCGTCCGCGGCCAGGTGCCACTTGCCGGTGATGCCCGTGGCGTAGCCGTTTGCGGAGAAGACCTCCGCCGCTGTGGCGCAGCTGCGGTTCAGGTTCCCTTTGTAGCCAACGGGAGAGTCATCCCCGGTGAGGACGCCAATGCCGGTCTGGTGCGGGTGGAGTCCGGTCAGGAGGGACGCCCGGGAGGGGCTGCAGCGGGCGGTGGTGTAGAACTGGGTGAGCCTGGTGCCGCCCGCGGCCAGCTGGTCCAGGTTGGGGGTGTCGATCTCGCCGCCGTAGGATCCCAAATCCGAGTACCCGAGGTCGTCGGCCAGGATGAGCACGATGTTTGGCTGCTTCGGAGCCGTGGGAGTGTCATTCATAGCGGCTCCTAACCCTTCACTGCGCCTGCGGTCAGGCCCGCAACAATGTAGCGGTTGGCAATGATCGTGATGACGATGATGGGGATGGCCGCCAGCGTTCCGGCCGCCGCCATCTGGCCCCAGGCCACCTCGAAGGGCTGGACCAGCGAGGCGATGCCCACCGTGAGCGGTGCGGTGACGCCGCCGGAGGTCATGGTGAGGCCGAACAGGAACTCATTCCAGGCCATGATCCCGGTGAACGTGCCCACGGATGCCAGGCCCGGCTTCACCAGGGGGAGCATCACTGACCGGAAGGCAGTGGCCTCAGAGGCGCCGTCGATCAGCGCAGCCTCGCGCAGGGTCGCCGGCAGTCCATCGAAGTAGACCTTCATGAGCAGTGCCGCGAACGGAAGCTGGAACACGGTGTTCAGGATGACCAGGCCAAGGGTTCCGCCGATGAGGCCGAAGGAGGACATGGTGGCGTAGAGGCCCGGCACCAGCACCATGGGCGGGATCAGCGGGATGAAGGCCGTCAGTGCCAGCAGCGGCAGGAGGACGGCACGGGGAATGACCAGCTGGGACAGCGCATAGCCGGCGAGCGAACCGAACACCAGGCACAGCAGGACGGTGCCAACAACAATGACCAGGCTGTTCCCGAGCTGTGCCAGCAGGGGATTGCCGGGTGAGAGCAGGTCGGTGTAGTTGCTGAGGGAGAAGCCCGCAACGATGTCCGCGCCGATGATATTTTTCAGGGGCTGGAAGCTGAGCGCAACCATCCAGAGAATCGGCACGATCGTGGCGGCAATGGCAGCGATGAGCACGAGTTCGGCAATGGTCCCGATGATGCCCATGCTGGAGCGGGTTTGGGTCTTAAGCATTGGAGGTGCGCCTTCCGGTAACTGCCTTCTTGGCCAGGACGTAGAGGGCGCCCAGCACAGCGAAGATGAGGATGATGGCCACGCCCAGTGCTGAGCCGTAGCCCAGTTCCAGCCTGTCGAAGAAGATGGTGCGGATGTGGAGGCTGATGAGGTTCGTGGCGTTGCCGGGCCCGCCGTGGGTCAGCAGGAACATTTCGTCGAACGCTTTGACGGACATGATGAGGCGGATCACGGCGGAGGTGATGATGACGGGCAGGACCATGGGCAGGACCACCATCTTGATGCTCTGCCATTCGCTGGCGCCGTCCACCCGTGCAGCCTCAAGGATTTCGGTGTCGATCGATTGCAGTGAGGTGTACACCAGCAGGAACACCAGGGGAGTCCAGTGCCAGACGTCCACCGCGAGGATGGACAGCATGGCGCCGACGGGCTCGCCCAGCCACCCCTGTTCAGGAAGGCCGACGGCGAGGAGCACCTTGTTGACGGCGCCGATGGTGGGGCTGAGGAGCAGGAGCCAGATAACGCTGACGACGACGGGAGCCACCACGGTGGGCCAGATCAGGATCCGCTTGGCAACAGTCTTCATGAACACGGCCCGGTCCAGCATGACGGCCAGCATGGTTCCCAGCACCACCGTGAACACGACGGCGCCGACGATGAAGACGACGGTGGCGAACAAGACGGGGAGGGTATCCGGATCCGTCAGGATGCGGGAGAAGTTGTCCAGCCCGGCGAACTCCATCTGGAATCCGCCCTGGATGACCTGTACTTCGGAGGTGGCCATCCGGAACAGCTCCACGGCGGGATAGACGCCGAACAGCAGGAGGAAGAGCGCGAACGGGGTGAGCGCAACCAGTCCGAATTTGGACCAGGACTTCTTCCCGCGCCGGGCCGCTGTTCCACGCGAGGCGCGCAGCGGCGCCGTCGTAGTGGCGGCGGTCACTTCAGGTACCCCGCATCCTTGACCACCTTGGTGACCGCGGACTGCAGGGCTTCCATGCCCTCGGCGGGACTGACCTGCCCCGCGGCGATCTGGGAAAGGTACTTCTCGGTCTCAGCCGCCATGGCGGGGCCAAAAGGCTGCCGGATGGACGGCTTGATGTGTTCCACGGATTCCTGCAGCGGCTTCAGGTAGGCCGAGCCGTCGCCGGATTCCGCACCGGAGGCCAGCGCGCTGCGGCGGGTGGGGATGCCGCCGGCGTTCATGAAGATGGACTGCGCCTCGTCGGTGAGGACCCATTTGATGAAGTCCAGCGCCGCCGTCGCCCGTTCCGCCGGCAGCCCGGCGGGGATGGCCAGGCTCCAGGTGCCGCTGGTGGGGGCCGGAGTGCCGCCGGGCCCCGCAGGTACTTCGGCAAAGCCCACGACGCCGGCGATCTGGGATTTGTCCTCGCTCAGGAACTGGCTGGCCGCTGCGGCCACCACATGGGTCTGCAGTGCCTGGCCGCCCTGCATGAGCGAGATGACTTCCGCCTGGCCCACGGTCTGGGGCTGTTCGGGTCCGATCTTGGCCAGTTCCCGGTACGTTGTGGCGGCCGCGATGCCTGCCTGAGAGTTGATGGTGGGTGTCCAGTCCACGCCTTCTTCCTTGAACCACGAGCCTCCGTGGCTGTAGAAGACGGGCATGAATTCATAGGTCACCGAAAGGCCGGCCTGGGCGGCCTGGGCGCGGGGCACGTAACCGTAGCGGATCTTTCCGGACTCCACGGCCTTGCGTCCGTTGGAAATGGCTTCCTCCCAGGTCTTGGGAACCGAAAGGCCCAATTCCTCGTAGAGATCCTTGCGGTAGACGAAAAGGTCCATGTTGCCGTTGATCGGGTAGCCCATGACCTTGCCGGTCTCGGCGGAGCTCTTCTTTTCCGCGTCCCAGTAGGGGAGGTTTGCATAGGTCAGGACTTCGGAGTCGATGGTGAAGCCGGGATCGATGGCATCGAAGGGCTGGACCCAGCCGTTGGAGTAGAACTGGCCAACACCGAATTCATCGATCTGGAAGACATCGAAGGGGAAGCTGCTTCCCTGGACGGCGTTCGTCTGCTGCGTGAACAGGCCGTCGTACGGGAACTCGCGGAGGGTAACCCGGATGCCGCTTTGTTCCTGGTACTTGGCTGCCATCTTGCGGTAGGCGTCGAGCCATGGGGTTTTGGCCGTGGGGATCACAAGCTCTGTGACTTTTCCGCCACCGCCGCCGCCTCCGAGTGCGCCGCCGCCCCCCTGGCTGCACGCCGCCACGCCGCCCAGGAGCGGGACCGAAGCTCCCAGTCCAAGAACCTGCAGGAAGCGGCGGCGGTTGGTCTCAAACTTGGCCTGGTCACTCTTGGGGATCATCGCGCTCTCCATTGAACGGCCTCCGCATCAACGGAGGGATAGGGTTTGGTTAGGTGATGTAACTAAATTCAGATTATGGTGGGCTGCATCACATTGTCAATACATGGCTCTACCCTGTGACGGTCCAGGGGGAGCGCACCAGATCGCTGATGGCTGTATCAATCCCGCCATCAAGGACAGCGTCAGTTCCGAGCCGCGAAACGGCGATTTCCGTGCCGTGGGTGAACTCGCCCTCGGCCCAGAGGCCGAGCTCTTCTTCGAAGGCGGGCATCAGCAGCGGAGCCAGCTGGGTAAGGTATCCGCCCAGGATGATCACGCGCGGATCAAAGATGGCCGTCAGGGTGGACACCGCGCGGGCAAGCCACTTTCCCTGGTCGGCCAGTTCCTTCCGGGCGGCAGGGTCCCCGTCCTGGACTGCCGCCAGGGCTTCACTGACCCTGACCGCAGCGGAGGACGAATGGTGGCCGGTGGAACTCTCCAGCGCCAGTGACAGCGGGGCAACACCCACGTAGGTTTCGAGGCAGCCGGCCCGGCCGCAGTAGCACGGGCGGCCGTCGTGGTTGACCGTCAGGTGGCCGAACTGGCCGCCCATGCCGGCATCACCCCTGAGGATTTCCGAATGCTTTTGAAAGGAACCTCCCACGCCCATTTCGCCGTAGAGGAGGAGGACGCCCTCTTCGCTGGGAATCTCGGAGTTCTTGCGTTCGGCGTGGATCGCCAGATCCGCCAGTTTGTCCAGGGTGAAGGCAACGCCTCCGCCGGAGCGTTTTTCCAGCTCATCGACGACCCGCACGTCCGTCCAACCCAGGCTGAGGGATTTCACCACCACGCCTTCGGCGTTGTCCACGAAGGCGGGGCAGCCGACGCTGACACGCACGATTCTCATGTCCTCGGCTGCGGCGGAGGACTCGGCCTGCCTGATCAGGTCGCCTGCAAGATCCAGGACGTATTCCGGCTGGTGGTCACTGGCCGAAACCTCCAGCCGCTTGGTGAACACCACCCTGCCTTGGAGCGACGTGCACTTGAGGGCGATGTGGTCCACGTTCAGCTCGAGGGCGCCCACGGCCAGGGCGGTGTCGCTCATCTCAAGGACGCGCGCGGGCCGTCCGGACTTCCCGGTCGGCGCCAGGCCGGATTCCTGGATCAGCCCCATCTCCTGAAGCTCGTTGACGAGGTGCAGGACGGTAACCCGGTTCAGCCCTGATTCGGCAATGAGGTCCGCACGGGTGACGCGCTGGCGGTCCCGCACAGCCTTCAAGGTCGCCGAGAGGTTGTGCCGGCGGATGTCCACCAGGCTCGGCGGGACACCTGCTCCGCCAGCTGACGCCGTCGTTTGCTGCTTTCCCGCAGTGGGCCTGCCCCCCAGCTTTGTCACGGAGTCTCCTGAGATGAAAAGGGTATAGTTTTGTTATCTAACTCAACTAAACCACGACGGCGGCCGCCCCCACCATGCTGGCCTGCCGGCAACAGGTGATCCGGAGGGCAGATGCACGACGCGGACGGATGCTGCGCCCCGGCCCGGCGGAGTTCCGGAAACCGGACTGCCGAAGACTTCCCCGCCGAAGCCGTACCGCCAATCCGGGTAGGGGGAGCATCCCAGGCGAGGGCCGAGGTAGCTGTTCCGGCCGGACGGTTCCGTATGGGGGACCCCTTCGATGAAGGTTACCCGGCCGACGGAGAAGCACCCGTGCACGACGTGGTGCTCGACGGCTTCCGCATTGACGCCACTGCCGTCACCAACGAGCAGTTCGCCGCTTTTGTCGAGGCAACCGGTTACCGGACGGAAGCGGAACTGTTCGGATCGTCCGCCGTCTTCCACCTCTTGGTGCAGGCAGACACAAAGGATGTGCTCGGCGTTGCTGCCGGGACTCCCTGGTGGCTCAACGTCCGTGGGGCTGACTGGGCGCACCCCGGCGGGCCGAAGTCCCACTGGTCGGCGCTGGCGACGCATCCGGTGGTCCATGTCTCCCACAATGATGCGCTGGCCTATTGCGCATGGGCCGGACGCCGGCTCCCCACGGAGGCTGAGTGGGAGTACGCAGCCAGGGGCGGCCTCGAAGGGCAGCGCTACCCCTGGGGGAACAGCCTGCTCGGTCCCGGGGAGGAACACCTCTGCAACATCTGGCAGGGCACCTTCCCTGCTGCGAACTCGCAGGACGACGGCCATTTGGGGACGGCTCCCGTGATGTCCTTTCCCCCGAACGGGTACGGCCTTTACGAGGTCAGCGGCAATGTGTGGGAATGGTGCTCCGACTGGTTCCTGCCGAAGTACTACCGCAACTCAGCGGGTGAGAACCCGCCTGGGCCCACCATCGGTGCGGGGCGCGTGATGCGCGGCGGCTCGTACCTGTGCCACGACTCCTACTGCAACCGCTACCGTGTGGCCGCCCGGAGTTCGAACACCCCGGAATCCTCCAGCGGGAACACCGGATTCCGCACGGTAGCCCTTTAGGGCCGCGGTAACAGAGCCGTGCGGCAGCACACAGTGGAAACATCCGACGGCGGCCACCTTCGCGTTTTCAGCTTCGGGGACGGGCCGGGTGTGGTGCTTGTGTGCGGGACGAATACCGTTGCGCCAACCTACTTCAGAACCGCGAGGCGGCTCAGCAAGGGCCTGCCCGTCCACGTGTACGACCGACGGGGCAGGCCTGGATCCAGCCTGCAGCCGCACGACTACTCCATGCACACCGAGGTGGCTGACCTCGGGCGCATCCTGGACGCCACCGGCAGCATCATGGTTTTCGGTCATAGCTATGGCGGTGCAGTTGCCCTCGAAGCCGGGCTTCAGCTGCCCGTCCGGCGGATCGCCGTATTCGATGCCGTTCCCAACATCGGCGGTGCAGTGCCAACCCATTTCCTGCCCGAGTTCGAATCGGCGGTGCAACGAGGTGACGCGCACCGGGCTGTGTCAATCCTGGGTAAGGGTATATCCACCAAGCTCACCGCAAGCCCGCTTCCGGAACCTGCCTTCCAAGCGGTGGTCCGCTTGCTGGCAATTGCCACACGAAAAGGCCGGGCGTGGAAAGGAACGGTGCACAGTGCCGTCAATGAACTGGCATTCCTTGACGGCAACCGGCCTCCTGCAGAGCGCTACGCCGGCATTCCGGTTCCCGTGCTTGTGCTCTTCGGTTCCGATAGCGACGAGTTCTATTCGGTGATAGCCAGGAGCCTCTCCGCCCAGCTGCTTCACGGCCGGTGCACGGCTGTGCCGGGAGCGGATCACGGTGCGCTGGATCGGGCACCTCGGACGCTGATTTCCCATCTTTTGGAGTTCCTCGCCCACGGGTAGTTGTTGTGGCGTTTTGTCAGCCATCAAGAAGCTGTCGCATGGCATCGCCGATCTGATCCGTTTCCGCGGCTCGGATTCCGGGCCGTCCGGCAACGTGCCCAAGATTTGATTCGAGCGGACGGAATTGGGCGCCCGGGACCAGGCCGGCCTCGATCCTGCTGTCCGCGGCTGGGAAGTAGAGGTCGGTGGTGCCCGGCATAACTATGCAGCGCGCCCGGATCTGGCCCAGGGCCGCCTCGAACCCGCCGCGCGCGGGCGTCCCGACATCGGCCCGCTGCCATGCGCCCAGCACCGTCAGTAGGTTGTTGGCATCCATCTGTTCATGGTCCTTCGCCCACTCGTCCAGAACATGCTCAACGCTCCTGTAACCGAGTTCCCGGTAAACCTCGTCCCGGAAAAACTCCTGGGAGTACGCCCAGCCGGCGTAGACGGTCGCAAACGCCCTCAGACCGAGGACGGGCGGGGAACTGTACCTGCCGCCGTCGTACGCCTGGTCAGTAGTCAGCGCAGCTTTTACGCTTTCCAGGAACACAAAATTGTGCGGTGAACACCGGGCTGCCCCGGCAACCGGAAGGATGCCGGAAACCATCTCCGGATAGCGGACAGCCCACTCGTACGCCTGCAGCGCCCCCATGGACCAGCCGGCAACCATGCGGATGTGGCGGACTCCGAGGGCGGTGAGCAGGCGATGCTGCGCAATGACGTTGTCCGCGATGTCGACGTCCGGAAAAGCCGCACCCCTGGTCTCGGGAGAGGCGTAAGAGGGGGAGGTGGACAGGCCGTTGCCGAACATGTTCACGGCAACGATGAACCAGCGCTCCGGGTCCAGCATCCTGCCCGGGCCGATCCAGGGTTCGTAGCTGGCGTGCGTGCCGGTGTAGTAGGAGGGCAGGAGGATGCAATTGTCCCGGGCCTCGTTGAGTTCCCCGTATGTCTTATAGGCGAGCTTGGCGTCCGGCAGGTCCAGGCCGGAGACCAGCCCGAACCTGCCGAGTACGAATTCCTGGTGCACGGGACCGCTTAGAAGAACTTCAGGTAGCGCTTGGTCTCCCATTCGGAGACGTGGGCCTGGTACTCGTCCCATTCCTGTCCCTTGTAGTCGATGTAGGCGTTGTACATCGACTCGCCGAAGACATCGCGCGACAGGCTGTCCGCGGCGAACTCCTCGATAGCCTCGCCCAGGCTGCGGGGGAGAAGGCCCAGGCCGTTCTTCAGGATCTCGGATTCCGTGTAGTTGTACATGTTCTCGGTGTGCGGCGCCCCGGGATCGAGGTTTTCGCGGATGCCTTCGAGCCCTGCAGCGAGGATGATGGCCGCCCCCAGGTAGGGGTTGCAGCTGATATCCGCTGCCCGGCACTCCACCCGGCCGCCCGCCAGGGGCACGCGGACCATGTTGGTTCGGTTGTTGTTGCCGTAGCTGACGAACACGGGCGCCCAGGTGGAGCCTGACATGCTGCCCTTGCGGACCAGGCGCTTGTAGCTGTTGACGGTGGGGGCGATGACGGCACAGATGGCGGGTGCGTGCTTCAGGACGCCGGCGATGAACTTGTAACCCAGTTCCGAGATGCCGCAACCGCGCGGGTCGTCGTCGGTCTCGAAGAGGTTGACGCCCGTCTCCGCATCGGCGAGGGACATGTTGAAGTGGGCGCCGGAGCCGCTGCGGTCGGCGAAGGGCTTCGGCATGAACGTGGCGAAGTACCCGTGCTTGCGGACCATCTCGTTGGCCATGAGCCGGAAGAACACTGCCCGGTCTGCCATAGTGAGGGCGTCCGAGTATTTGAAGTCAATCTCGAACTGGCCCTGGGCATCCTCGTGGTCAAAGGAGTAGACGCCCCAGCCCATGTCGTTCATGGCCTCGACCATCTCTGTGAGCCAGTCGAAGTTGTCCAGGGCTGCCGGGGCGGTATAGCAAGGCTTGCTGAGGTTGTCCCGGTCGCTGACCTCCACAGGGCCGTCAGGGGTGTCCTTGAGGACGAAGAACTCGGTCTCGATGCCCAGGTTGAAGGTGAATCCCAGCTCCTTGGCGGCTTCAAGCTGCCGTTTCAGGATGTTCCGGGAGGCCGCCTCGAAGGGCTTGCCTGCGGTGTAGAGGTCGCTGGCGAAGTAGGCCACTTCCTTGCGCCAGGGCAGCTGCACGGCGCTGTCCAGATCAGGGATTGCTGAGAGTTCCTCGTCGCTGATGTCCTGGGGGAGCCCGTCCAGGGCGGCACCGGTGAACAGTTCGGAGCCGGCGGCCATCTGCGGTAGGTGGGACAGCGGGACAAACTTGGTTTTGATGTTCCCGTGCAGGTCAACGAAGCTCGACATTGCGTATTTGACCCCCGCTTCGCGGAGCTTTCGCTGCACTGTCTCAACTGCGGCTTGTGCTGTTTCCACACTCATGGTGTCTCCCTGTTCGGTGCTTGTGGCAACGCGGACGATGCCATTTCGATAAGTTATGGAAAGTCTCGCCGCCAGCAATTTCGATAGAGTGTCGAAATTGTTTCGTGCCCGTAAATCATTCCCCGATAGGCTCGTGGGTAAGTTCCGGACAGCGCGGCGGCAGGGGTAGGGCATGGCAAAGGATGCGGCATCATCAACGGCGGGGCGTCCGCGCCTGAGCGGCGCCCCCGCCGGTTCCCCGCGGCAGGAGGTCATCCGTGAAGCCACCGCACTGTTCGTGGCAAAGGGGTACGCGGAAACCACCATGAGCGAGATCGCCCGCAGCGCCGGGCTGCGCCAGTCCTCGCTCTACTACTGGTTCGCGCGCAAGGAGCACATCCTTCAGGCGCTTCTGGAGGAGAACCGGGGTTCGCTTGCGCTTGCGGCGGCACTGGAGGTCCGGCCCGGTCCGGCTGCGGCCAGGCTTTACGCCGTCCTGCACGCCGATGCCATGCAGTTGTGTTCCGCGCCCTTGGACTTCTACGAGTTTGAGCGGGTGGCACGCTCCCAGCCTCAGAATTTCGGCGCATTCTTTGACGACTACGCCGCCCTGCACCGGCTGACCGCATCCATTGTGCGGCAGGGTGTCGAGGCCGGTGAGTTCCAGGCTGCTGATCCCGAGGATGCCGCCACGGCTGCTTTGGGTCTGAACGAGGGCCTGCAAAGGCACTACCGCCAGCCGCTTCCGGGGCTGCGGTCTTATACCGCGGAGCAGGTTTCCGGACTCAGCGCAGACACCACCCTCGCCCGGCTGCTGGTGTTGCAAGTGGACTTGGCTGACATTAGGGCAGATGCAGCGGCCCTTACCGCCGCGTGGAACCCCACCGCCGAAAGTTAACTCACCCGAAACGAATTCGATATGGCATCGAAAACGTCGGCTCCAAGAATTTAGATAGCGTATCGAAACGCTGGTGCCCCGCTCCCGGGCGGCGTGCCCGTTATCTAGCCTTTGGAGATTCGAATGGACACTGCCACTATCGCGGGCAACACGGCGTGGGTTCTCACCGCCGTTATTGCCGTCGCGCTGATGTTGCCCGGCCTGGCGCTCTTCTATGGCGGGATGGTCAGCCGCAAAACCGCCATGAACATGATGCTCATGGTGTTCGGCTCCTTCTGCGTTGTGGGTGTTCTCTGGATCGTTTTCGGCTACTCCGCCGTCTTCGGCAATTCCATCGGCGGGCTGGGCCTGCTGGGCAACCCGCTGGAGTTCGCGGGGCTGGGCCAGCTTCTGACCGCCCCGGACGACGCCGCCCTGCCGCCACTCGCGCTCGCGGCACTGCACTTGATGTTCGCCGGCCTGACGGCCGGCATCGTAGCTGGTGCGGCGGCTGACCGGATGAAGTTTGGTGCCTGGCTTGCTTTTGCGGGCATCTGGGCCAGCCTGGTCTATTTCCCGGTTGCCCACTGGGTATTCGCCTTCGACTCGGCGGACGGTTCAGTCCAGGGAGGCTGGATCGCCAACACTCTCGGTGCCGTCGACTACGCCGGCAGCACAGCCATCCACGTCAACTCAGGTGTGGCCGCACTCGCCCTGGCTCTTGTGCTCGGCAAGCGCCGCACGTGGCCCGTGCAGCCCAAAGCTCACAGCCTCCCCCTGACGCTGCTGGGCGTCGGGCTACTCTTCACAGGCTGGATCGGATTCGACGGCAGCGGCCTGGGTGCTGCCGACAATAACGCAGCCGTCGCTGTTTTCAACACCGTCGCGGCCACTTGCGCCGGCGTCGTCGTCTGGCTCCTCGTGGAGAAGCTCCGGGATGGTCATCCCACCACCCTGGGCGCTTCCTCGGGTGCCATCGCCGCCCTCGTCGCCATCACCCCATCCTGCGGTGCCGTCACCCCGCTTGCTGCAATGGCCATCGGCTGTGCCGCCGGAGCCGTCTGCTACTTCGCCGTCGCACTCAAGTACAAACTCGGTTTCGACGATGCCCTCGACGTCACCGCGCTGCACTTCATCGGTGGCGTAGTTGGCGGCCTCCTGATCGGTGTCCTCTCCACTCCGGAGGCGCCCAGCGGAGCGGCAGGGCTGCTCTATGGCGGCGGCTTCGAACTCCTGGGCCGGCAGGCGCTCGCCATCCTGGCCGTCTTCGCCTACACCTTCTCGGTCACGTGGGTGATCGCAAAGGTCCTTGACCTGACCATGGGCATCCGGGTTGCGGCGCCGGTGGAGGCGAAGGGACTCGATATCAGCCTCCACGCCGAGAACGCCTATGAAAATGGTGAAGACAAGGCACATGCCCCGCGCGGCCACGCCGAACAGCTGCACCATCTGGTGGACGAAAATGCGGTTGAGGATGCACCGGCACGCACAGCCCGCTGAAGTCCGTCGGGGACCGGCAGATCAGCCGGCTGTCATATCTGCGGCACGCACTCGCCGGTCCCCAACAAAGCCAGGCCGGCTCGGTCCCCGGCACCGAAGTCCAGCTGCCCGCTGTTCTCTTCGTACATGAGCTGGGTGGGGTCGTTTATATGGTCCAGCCCGACCACATGCGCCAGCTCATGCATGATGACGGCCCGGACCAATGCGGGCCCGTCCGGATAGGCCAGCGTTTCCGCGAGGGCCGGTGCGTCAAGGAGGACCTGGCCGCTGACGTACACATAGGGCTGTCCTGGCATCTGGATGGATGTACTGCCGCCGGTCCCTGCGACGCTTCCCGCCAGCTCCGGCGCTGCCTCCGGCGTTGACCACGAGATGAGGATAGGCGCCCACTTCTTGCCGTACCTGTCAGGCTGGTATGCCTCGCGGTCCTGTGACGGTGCTTCGTCCGTCGGGCCATCGTAGACGAACTGCAGCCCGGTCGCGGCGGAAGCCGCGGCCACGGCCTCCTTGATGAGCTGCTCGGTGCCTTCTGGCGCCAACTCCGGGCGGACAACGTAATGGACCGGGCGGCACGGGTCATATGCCACAAATGGCTGGCCCGGGTCAGGAGACTCCTGCAGGACAAACGCGGTGGATCCGGTCGTGGCAGGTGGGACGCCGAGTGGAGACGAAGCAGCTTCGAACCCCGGGGGAGGCACGTCTGATCCGGGCAGGTGCGGCAGCGCCGCGGACAGGACGAACCGGTCGAAGAGGGTGGGAGCGAAATAGAGCCCTACGACGAGTGCGAGGCCCAGTACCGTGGCCGACCTCGCCTTCCATTTCCGTTTGCGTGCTGGTCTAATTCGGCGATAGCCGCGTCTCTTGCCCGAACTTTGTACCGTGACTGTACGCCAGGGCTCGGGATCCTGCAGCTTGCCAAGGGCTTCATCAATTGCCCACTGTGGGATACGCCCGCTCGGCGAACGCCGTAGGCCGGGAATGTTTTGCTCGCCGGCAGGCATGCCTGAAAAATCCCTTTTGCCGAAATCCGGTACCACCGGCGCCCCCTTGTGCCCCCAAGCCCATCCTCTGAGACAGGTCCGCTCAGCATAATGGCTGTTTCCCGGGGCCGCCATGGGATGCCCCGGGCGCTCCGTTTGGGGGCCTTATCCGGAGGTGGGAAGATGCATGGTTGCAATGTGATGACGCTTTTTTGATTCGCCTTTCGCTGCGATGAAAGGGACTGCAGTAAAAGCCTGATTCGGAAAAATTGAATTTCTGCAGGCATCCGAGGCTGGACGACCCAGTCAGCCGAGCTTGCCCTCTCTAGGCCGAAATGACGGTACTTTCCAGGACTGGCTTAAAAAATAAAAGTAGGTATGGTACTGGGTAACGCAAAGCATAGAAAGGCGTGATTCCGATGTCCGGAAAATCCCCGAAAAGCGGCGCCATAAAAAAAGCGGGCAAGACAATTCTCGAAAAGCGGGCCGATAAAAGGGCAAAAAACGAGAACAGCGAACTGAATTTCGCAAAGCCGCGCAAGAACCAGCGCTGACAAGCCCGCGGGCAGCCGGGAACGGAACTCCTAGTCCGCCCGGCTGCCCGCGCTCCATTCCCAGTTGCATATCCTCGTGCTCAGTTCCAAGGACACACCATGAACATTTCCTGCAACGCCCTGGTGGTTCCGGCCCGGCTGTCCCACCCGGTGCACCTCAAACCCCTTGACCTGGACGCCACAGCACTCCAGCGGGTGGCCGCCGGAGAAATCGGGTACATCGCCGGCCGCGGCTGGCGCGCCTACCTGAACAATGACGGAAGCCGGTCCTTCCCCAACCTGCGGGCGGAAGTGCTTATCCGGGAAGCCGGCGTTGAGCTGGACGACACCATCCACGGAACGGCCCTGTTGCTGGGCTATGTGGACCCGGGCGAAGAGACGGACGCGCCCCGTCACCTCATCAGCCTCGCTGAGCAGCTGTTCGACATGCCGCTGGCTGCGTAGCCATCCAACAGTGCGTGACCGGCCTAACAAGAAGACAGCCAAGCGGACGACGGCGGGAGGTCCCGCCGTCGTCCGTCCCACCTTCCCGCTAAACGCGCTGGGTGGTGAAAGCCATCAGCGCCGTCAGTTTCGCCTCTCCGATGGGCTCTTCCGGCAGCAGGGGGATCAGGGCAACCCGCTCCGCCATGGCCCGCACTTTCGTAATCTGGTCCGTTTCTTGGGCCGCGCGGGCACGAAGGAACGGCGAGCGCGGGCGGGCGGCGGCGATGGAGTTGTTGATGACCCAGGCCCACGGATGGATCCCGGCCCGCTCCAGGTCAACCTCGAGTTCCTCCGCCTCCAGCACTGGCGTGGTCTCGGCCAGCGTCACCAGGATGACCTTCGTCCCCACCGGATCCTGGAGGCGCATCAGCGGAGTCACGAATCCCATCGAGTCCCCCACCTGCCGGGAGATCTCCCGGTGGTAGGAGCCCGTGGCATCCAGCAGCAGGAGAGTATGCCCGGTGGGTGCGGTGTCCATCACCACGAAGTGCCGCCGGGACTCCTGCACAACCCGGGAGAACTGCCGGAACACCGCAACCTCGTCCGTGCAGGGCGACATCAAGTCTTCCGCCAGCGCCGCCCGGCCTTCGTCGTCCATGCTCCGGCCCTTGGTGTCCATCACGTGGGCCCGGTATTCCTGGATGGCCGCCGCCGGGTCAATGCGGGACACCGTCAGCCCCGCGACGGACCCGTGCAGCGTCTCGGACAGGTGCGCCGCCGGATCGGTGGTGGTGAGGTGGACGGCGTGCCCCCGCCTGGCCAGGGCAACCGCAATCGCCGCAGCCACCGTCGTCTTTCCCACGCCGCCCTTGCCCATGCACATCACCAGCCCGTGTCCGTCGGCCTCAATGCCGTCCACCAGTGCGGCAAGCGGGGCGTCCTCGACGTCAAGGAACGACGGCGGTCCCTCGGCAGCGTCCGCCAGCAGCGAGGGAGCAAACAGGGATTCGAGCGCCGGAATCCCCACCATGTTGCCGGGCTTGAGCTCGAGCACGTCGCGGGGGAGCCCGGCAACCGCCCCGGGGACGGCCGCCATGGCCGCAGCCTCCCGGGCACGCAGGGCCTTCGCAAGCTCCTCCCCGCCGGCTGCCTCGGGCAGCACACCATTAACCACCAGGTAACCGCCGCTGATGCCGATCTGGTTCAGCTCAAGGTAGGTCCGCTCAACCTCCTTAAGGGATGACGGCTGGGCCCGGGTCACCAGGACAAGCCGGGTACGCAGCGGATCAGCTAGGGCCTGGACCGCCCTGACATACACCTCCTTGTGCTTGTCCAGCCCGGACAGCGGACCCAGGCAGGACGGTTCCCCTGCGCCGGTGGCAAGGAAATCCGTCCACGAGCCGGGCAGCTGCAGCAGGCGGATGGTGTGGCCGGTCGGGGCGGTGTCAAAGATGATGTGGTCATACTCCGCATAGGAAGCATCGTCTCCGAGCAGGCTGGTGAACTCGTCGAAGGAGGCCACCTCCGTCGTGCAGGAACCGGAAAGGCTCTCGGCGACGCCGGCCAGTTCCGTTTCCGGCAGGACTCCGCGGACTGGGGTGAGGATCCGCTCCCGGTAAGCCTCGGCGGCCTGCTCCGGGTCGATTTCCAGGGCAGCGAGGCCTGGCACCTCCGGAATTGCGGTGACGGTGTTTCCAACAGTGAGGCCGAAGACCTGCCCGATATTGGACGCGGGGTCCGTGCTGACCAGCAGCACCTTCCGGCCGGCCCGCGACAGGGAGAGCGCCGACGCGCACGCCACCGAAGTCTTGCCCACACCGCCTTTGCCCGTGAAGAACAGGAACCGGGGCGGGGCGTCAAGGAACTTCATGCAAGCCAGTCTTGCAACCGGCCGGGGACGGGTCCAGAGCCAAACGTCCCGGAGCCGGCCCGCCCGCAAGCGGCGGCCAGATTCAGAGGCGCGTCCCGCCGTCGTCCGCCTAAGCCTGTCCGTTCTCCAGCAGCCCGCCGCTTGCCCAGCGCCGCACCGCAAGCTTCTCGCCGGCGTCGAACTCCAGCAGCGCCACCCTGCAGAGTTCCTCCACGTTCGCCGTCCAGGCTGCCGCCAGCTCGGCCGCCGTCGACTTGTCGCTGAGCTGGAAGTTGGCGTAGGCGAGGCCCTGCAGCACAAAGCTCACCGCATTCCGGGAGACCGGCTGGCCCGCGCTGACGCAGTCGTCACGCACCTGCCGGGACAGTTCGGTGCGGTTGAGGGGCGGATGTTCCCGGAGCCGCGCCGCCATGGACTGGAAAATCTGCCGGAACTGGGCAGTGGACAGTGCCGGCACGTCCGTCACCCGGGTGACTTGCTCCTCGATGCGCGGCTGGAGGTCCGCAGGCAGGGGAAGATCTTCGGTGGAAAACCGCTTCGCGTCCCAGACCCAGCCGCCCTGCGCTGCCGAATATTCCACGTCCTTGCCGATCTGCGAGACCCACGTCCCGAACTTTCCGAACCCGCCCCAGTCCGTCTTCAGCGATGGGTCGGCCGTGAGCGCCCGGTGTGCCACCATTGCACCCACCACAGGCCCAGGCGCGGACCGGACGAAGTCCAGCACCTCGCGGATGGCGGGGGAGCCGGCCTTGGTTTTCGGCTTGGCCACGGCAGGGGCCTGCGGCTGCTTGACTGCCGCCCCCGCATGGAGGGGCTCGGCGGTGGTGCCGTGGAGGATCGCCACGAAGTCGTGCGACTCCACCACATGGTCCGCCATTTCCCGGTAGGCGAAGGCCACGGCTCCGGCCGCGATCACGGTGGTCATCCGGTCGGCAGCCCGGAACCGCTGGATCAGGGACGTGAAGTCGGCATCAGCCGAGGCGATGAAGAACTCCTCGATCCCGCCGCTGCCGGACAGGGCATCCATCGCGTCAAGCACCAGGTTGATGTCCGTGCTGCTCTTGCCCCGCT
The DNA here is from genome assembly GCF_044755505.1 of Pseudarthrobacter sp. NPDC092202. Classification (NCBI taxonomy): domain Bacteria; kingdom Bacillati; phylum Actinomycetota; class Actinomycetes; order Micrococcales; family Micrococcaceae; genus Pseudarthrobacter; species Pseudarthrobacter sp. NPDC092202. The sequence continues at coordinate 61,520 of NZ_JBIVRG010000004.1, forward strand.
GGGTCAGGGACGGGCAGTCGATCACACGGAAGCCGGCGCGAGTCCAGTAGGTCCGGTACTTCGAGTACACCATCGGGTTCAGGTAGCAGTTGCGGATCAGGAAGCGGCGGGCGCCCTCCCCGGATCCTCCGGCTGACAAGGCGTCCGCCCAGTGCTTGGGGTCCTCGGCAAACCGCTTGGCGGCCAGGGGGTCCAGGGCCTGCAGGCCGGTGAACACGTTGTCGAAATCCACAAACATCGCTGCCCGGATGCCGGGCCGGCGGGAGGGGGAGAGTGCCTCGTTCATTGGCCCAGTGTGCCAGCATCGCGGCGGGGCGGGCAGCCCCTCCGGGTGCGACACGCAAGCGGACGACGGCGGGAGGCGGCCGCCGTCGTCCGCTTCCACCTTGGAGCGGCTTGGCTGGGGTGCTGAGGTGCTGAGGTGCTCAAGTGCCGGGGCGCTTTAGGTGCTGAGGCTCCAATGGACGCTGATGGCCTCGGCGATGGGGGCGGCCTTGACGTCGACCCGGAACGCAACAGGTGCCGTTCCTGTTTCCTCGATGACGGCGTCACGGTAGACGCGGCCGCAGGAGGGGCACAGGGTATAGAGGTCCTCGTCCGCGGGCCATGCCGCAAGCTCCGGCGGGGCAGGGGCTTCACCCGAGTACACGGGGACGCCCTGCGCGTTGGCCTGGATCAGTCCGTCCTTGCTGACGGTGTTGCCGCACACACAGGTGATGGTGGTGACGTCGTGGCCAACCACGCCGGCAGTTTCGGTCTCCACGGCGGCCTCCGCGGCGCTGGAAGGGACGTTTGTGGTACCAGCTTAAGCCCGAAGATCCGCCGCAAAACAGGTACTTCGGCCGTAGCGGGCGCCGCATTACGGGAGCAGCATAGTGCCATGAACGCGGAAACACCCCAAGCGGTTGAACTAAGCCTTCCCCAGGCTTTCCTCCTTCTGGCCACCAATGACAAGGACGGCAAACCCGAGGTTCCGGTGTTCGCCCTTCGGACCACGGTGGCCGGGGCAATCTTGGCCGAGCTGGACCTCCTCGGCGCCATCGGGCTGGAGGGCAAGCACATCCGGGCCACCGGCGCCACCCCTGAAACGGAGCTCCAGCACGAGCTGGAGCTCATTCGCGGCAAGTCACGGCCGCACAGCCCCCGGCGGTGGGTCTCCATGCTGGAAGGCCGCGCCCAGACGCAGCGCATCTACGAGCAGATGGCGGCGGCGGGCATCGTGGAGCACGTCGGCGAGAAGCACCTGGGCCGGTTCCGGGCCGTGCGGTATCCGGAAAAGGACCATGCCCCGGAGGCCGCGCTGCTTGAAAAGATCCGGACGGCACTCAGTGCTGCCCCGTCCGGCCTCCAGCCGCCGGAAACCGGAGAGCCTGGGACCGGAACGGCCGAGGCGGGCGCAGCTGAGACGGGATTGGAGGACGGGCCGGCTGAAGGTGCAACGCCACATGCCGCGAAGCCCGCAACCGCGGCGCCCGAGTCGCGGACCATAGCGCTGATCGCCCTGATGCAGGCGGCCGGGCTGCTCGGCAAGCTCTTGCCGGAGGCGGACAGGATCCGGGCCAGCGAACTGGCCAAGGACTACTGGCCGTCCCGGGCGGTGGAGGATGAACTCCGCATGATCAGGCTGGCGGAGGAAGAAGCCGCGAACCTCTAGGCGGGGCAAAGCAGGCGGACGACGGCGGGAGGTCCCGCCGTCGTCCGCTCACCACTGCCGGTTCAGGCCAGCGTGAGGCCGGCCTTCTCCACGTCGCCGAAGCTCGCGTCAATGTGGACCACGTCGCGGCCGGTGCGCTGCAGGAGGCTTGCGGCCACGGCGGAGCGGTAGCCGGAGCCGCAGTGCACCCACAGCCGGCCAGCGGGTACCTCGTCCATGCGCCGGAGCAGCTCGTGGAGCGGGATGTTCACCGCATCCTGGATGTGGGAATCCTCGAACTCGTCCGTGCGGCGGACATCGAGGATGGGATCCTCCTTGGGCTTCTGCAGCACTTCCTGCCAGCCGACGCTGTCATAGGAGGAGGTTTCCACCTGCGGCGCAACGTCCCCGGGTCCGGCGCCGATGGCCGCGTCGGGGTTATCGATGCCGATACGGGACAGGTCCCGGATGGCGTTCTCCACTTCCTGGCGTTCACCCACCAGCGTCAGCTGTTCGTCCCAGGGCAGGACCCAGCCCAGGAAGGCGGTGAACTGGGTGCCGTCGCCGTACTCGAAGCTGAGGCTGCCGTTCAGGTGGTCGCTGGCAAAGGCCACGCGGTTCCGCAGGTCCACCACCCACTCTCCCCGCTCCAGCCGGGATGCCAGCTCGTCCTGGTCCAGCGAGTCGGGCAGGTCCAGGTCCGGTGCGGTGGGGCCCGCCATGTTGATGGGGGCCATGTGGGCGTAGTAGGACGGATAGGCGGTGAGGTTGTGGATCAGCTCGCGGACAAAGTGGTCCTCGTCGGGGTCCGTCAGGGCATGGTTGTCGTTCAGCTGCTCGCCGATGGTGGAGGACTCCGCGCCGCTCGCCGGGCCCGAGGAGCAGAAGGAACCGAAGCCGTGGGTCGGGTACAGCCCGGCGTCCCCAGCCGCCTCATCCACCAGCCGCCGGACCGACCTGTACTGGTGGTGGGTCAGCGGCACGGTGTCTTCCTCGCTGACCAGGTCCGTGCGGCCCACCGAGCCGTACAACAGGCTGCCGCCCGAGAACACCGCCTGGCGCCCGCCGTCGGTCACGATGTAGGAGAGGTGGTGGTGGGTGTGCCCCGGCGTGGCCACAGCCTTGAGGACCATCCGCCCCACCTGCACCGTTTCCCCGTCGGAGATCGGCTGGCGGGTGTACGGGACATCGTCCGCGGCGTTGACCAGGTAGGCGGCGTTGTGGTCCTGGGCCAGCTGCAGCCCGCCGGTGACGTAGTCGTTGTGGATGTGCGTCTCGGCCACGTGGGTGATCCTCACGCCGGCATCCGAGACGGCCTTTTCCACCCTGTCCGTGTCCCGCTGGGGATCGATGACCACGCCCACCGCGCCGTCATGCACGAGGTAGGTGCGGTCGCCCAGCTGCGGCGTTTCGATGGTGATGACTTCCATGCCGGATTCCTCCTTGAACGGTTATCAGCGTGATCGCCACGTTACCGCCCGGGGGAGTTCCAGTCAGCCCTCGATCGTCACTCCGCGCCAGAAGGCGATCCGGTCCTCGATCTGCTTGGCACGGGGCTTGGGCTCAGGGTAGAACCAGGCGGCGTCCACGTTGAGCTTCCCGTCAACTTCCAGCGTGTGGTAGCTGGCCCGGCCCTTCCACGGGCACACCGAGTAAAGGTCGCTGTCCCTCAGGTAGCCGGCGTTGACGGCGTCGCGGGGAAAGTAGTGGTTGCCCTCCACCACCACCGTGTCCGTTGATTCGGCGATGACTTTTCCGTTCCAGATAGCCCTGACCATGGGGTTCCGTTCTGTTGGGTGCCGCGTGGCGGCGGAACTGTCGTAGGTATCCCAACGCCGCGCCCGGCCGGCTTGTTCCCGGACGGAAGCGGACGACGGCGGGAGGTTCCGCCGTCGTCCGGCATCCTTGGGAGCGCCGCGGCACCCGGCCTAGCGTCCGGCCCCGGCCGAACCTGCAGACCAGGGCTACTGCGGGTTATGGGCGACAACGCAGAAACGGTTACCGTCGGGGTCTGCGAGCACAACGAAATCCGGGTCTTCCGGGTAGAGGTCCCAGGCGACGCGGGAGGCCCCGAGCGAGATCAGCCGTTCCACCTCTGCCTCCTGGTTGTCCGCATACAAATCCAGGTGGATGCGCGGGTGGTCCTGGGCAGGCGTTTCGCTCAACATCAGTGCCAGTTGCGCGCCCGGGCCCGACGCCGGAACCAGGATGATCCAGGTCTCGTCACCGGGTTCACGCGGGACGTAGCCCAGGGCTGCGTGCCAGAAAGCGGTGGCGCGGGCAACGTCATTGACGCCGAGGACGGTGCTGCCGAGGGTCAACATGCGCCCAGCCTAATCCCGTCCTTGGAAGCCCGGCTAGACTCGCCTGCATGGGGGACAACAGCACGCCTGAAGAAGACAGCACGCCTGAAGAAGACAGCTCTGAAGAACGTGGGCCGCGGAAACCGGCCCGGATGCCGGGTGCCGTCCTGCCCCTGGCCGGGTTCGCCATCCTGCTTGCGGGGTGCGCGGTGGCCTGGCTCAACAGGAACACCTACATTGGCTGGTTCGCCTACGCGCCGCTGAGCAACCAGCCCTTCTCCGGCTCAGGCATGGCCTTCCTCAGCCCGGGAACGCAAGCTGGCCTGGCAATCGCCGTCGTGGGCCTGCTGCTGCTCGCCTTCTGGGCCGGGTACAACATCGGCCGGAAAGCCAGCGGCCGGGAACAGTGACAAAGGGATGGCGACGGCGGCGCGTCCCGGCGTCGTAGGTCGCCTTAGGGGGCCCGAAGTTTGGATCCCGCCACGGATCTTGGTATGGTGTGAGTCGTGTCACCCACCAGTGGCACACGCTTATGATCTGCGGCGGGAGAGTCCTGCCGGTACGTTCTGCAGGCGCCGTAGGAGCAAATCCTCCCCAGGAATCTCTCAGGCCCACGTACCGCCGCGGCAAGGCAACTCTGGAAAGCAGTCCGGGCAACCGGGCTCACCGACGGTGCAAGTGGCGCCCCGCTGAACAGCAGGGCAATGCAAAACTCTCAGGTCCAATACAGAGCGGGGAGGAACCCGAATCAAAGTGGCACCCTACGCCACCTGAATTATGGAGTTCCCCTCATGACGGTTCAGTCGTCCCCCACCACCTTCGCGGACCGCCATATCGGCGCGCGCCGCCAGTCCGATATCGACACCATGCTCAAGGCCGTCGGTTACGACACCCTCGATGGCCTCGTTGACAGCGCGGTCCCGGATTCCATCCGCCAGGACAAGCCGCTCACCCTTGAGAGCGCCCTCAGCGAAGTCCAGGTCCTCACCGAACTGCGCAAGCTGGCCGGCAAGAACAAGATGGCCGTGCAGATGATCGGCCAGGGCTACTACGACACCGTGACCCCGCCGGTGATCCGCCGCAACATCCTCGAAGCCCCCGCCTGGTACACCGCCTACACCCCGTACCAGCCCGAGATTTCCCAGGGCCGGCTCGAGGCGCTGCTCAACTTCCAGACCATGGTCCAGGACCTCACCGCACTCCCGGTGGCCAACGCGTCCCTGCTGGATGAAGCCACCGCCGTCGCCGAAGCCGTGCTTTTGATGCGCCGCGCGAACAAGTCCAAGACCGCGAAGGACGGCAAGACCGTCCTCGACGCCGACCTCCTCCCGCAGACCATCGCCATTGTCCTGGGCCGCGCCGAGGCCCTCGGTTTCGAGGTGGAAATCGCCGACCTCACCGCCGGGCTGCCCGAGGGCGACATCAACGGCGTAGTCCTGCAGCAGCCCGGCGTCTCCGGCCAGGTCTGGGACCAGTCAGCCGTCATCGCCGGGGCCAAGGAACGCGGCGCACTGGTCACCGTCGCCGCCGACCTCCTGGCCCTCACCCTCATCACCCCGCCGGGCGAGCAGGGCGCGGACATCGCCGTCGGCTCCACCCAGCGCTTTGGCGTGCCGTTGTTCTTTGGGGGGCCGCACGCCGCCTACATGGCCGTCCGCGACGGCATGGAGCGCACCTTGCCGGGCCGCATCGTGGGTGTGTCCAAGGACAACGCCGGCGTCCCCGCCTACCGCCTGGCCCTGCAGACCCGCGAGCAGCACATCCGCCGCGAAAAGGCCACGTCCAACATCTGCACCGCGCAGGCCCTGCTGGCTATCGTCTCGTCCTTCTACGCCGTCTACCACGGCCCCGACGGCCTGAAGGCGATCGCCGAAACCGTCCACAACAACGCCCGCTCCCTGGCCGCGACGCTGAAGCGTGCCGGCCGCGAACTGGTCAGCGACACCTTCTTCGACACCATCACCGTCCGCGTCCCCGGCAAGGCCGCCAAGGTGATTACCGCCGCCGAGGCCCGCGGCATCAACCTGCGCCTCATCGACGCGGACACGGTTGGCGTGTCCGTTGATGAAACCACGACGCCGGAGGTCCTCTCCGCGGTGGCGGTGGCCTTTGGCGCCGGCCCGGTTGTGTCCGGTGAGGGCTTTGAGCTGCCGGAGCCGGTGCTGCGCACCTCCACATACCTGCAGCACCCGGTGTTCAACACCCACCGCTCCGAAACCCAGCTCCTGCGCTATATCCGCCGCCTCTCCGACCGCGACCTGGCGCTGGACCGCACCATGATCCCGCTGGGTTCCTGCACCATGAAGCTGAACGCCACGGCTGAGATGGAAGCCATCTCCTGGCCGGAATTCGCATCCATCCACCCATTCGCCCCGGACTCCCAGACCGCCGGCTGGCGCGAACTGATTTCCGGCCTGGAGGCCGACCTGGCCGAGATCACCGGGTACGACCAGGTGTCCATCCAGCCGAACGCCGGCTCCCAGGGCGAACTGGCCGGCCTGCTGGCGATCCGCGGCTACCACCACTCCCGCGGCGACCAGCAGCGCAACGTCTGCCTGATCCCCGCCTCGGCGCACGGCACCAACGCTGCGTCCGCAGTCCTGGCCGGCATGAAGGTTGTTGTGGTGGCTACCGCCGCAGACGGCACCATCGATCACGCCGACCTCGCAGCCAAGATCGAGGCCCACAAGGATGTCCTCTCGGCCATCATGATCACCTACCCGTCCACGCACGGTGTGTACGACGCCGACGTCCGCGAGGTCTGCGACGCGATCCACGCCGCCGGGGGGCAGGTGTACGTTGACGGCGCGAACCTCAATGCACTGGTGGGCTTGGCGCAGCCTGGCAAGTTCGGCGGCGATGTCTCGCACCTGAACCTGCACAAGACCTTCTGCATCCCGCACGGCGGTGGGGGACCCGGCGTCGGACCCGTTGCTGCCAGGGCGCACCTGGCTCCGTTCATGCCGGGCGACGCCAACAAGGCGGCCCATGAAGCCGGGCACGGCGTTGCGATTTCCGCTTCCCGTTTCGGCTCCGCCGGCGTGCTCCCCATTTCCTGGGCCTACGTGAAGCTGATGGGCGGCGAGGGCCTCACCGAGGCCACCAAGTCCGCCTTGCTGGCGGCGAACTACGTGGCTGCACGCCTGGACGAGCACTTCCCGGTCCTCTACACCGGTGAGACCGGCCTGGTGGCGCACGAGTGCATCCTGGACCTGCGCGAGCTGACCGCCCGCACCGGCGTCACCGCTGAAGACGTGGCCAAGCGCCTCATCGACTTCGGCTTCCACGCCCCCACCCTGTCCTTCCCGGTAGCCGGCACGCTGATGGTGGAGCCCACCGAGTCCGAGGACCTCGCGGAAATCGACCGCTTCATCGAAGCCATGGTCACTATCCGCAAGGAAATCGACCAGGTTGCCGCCGGCGACTTCACTGTGGAGAAGTCCCCGCTGCGCAACGCACCCCACACAGCCGCCGCCGTCGTCTCTTCCGACTGGGACCGGACGTACCCGCGTGAGCAGGCAGCCTTCCCCGTGTCCTCCCTTCGGCAGGACAAATACTTCCCGCCGGTGGGCCGGATCGACGGCGCCGCGGGGGACCGCAACCTGGTCTGCTCCTGCCCGCCTCTCGACGCGTTCGAGGACAACACCGCCTTTGAGAACTAAGGACTTTCCGATGACTGAGAACTACACAGCGCTCTACGAGCAGCACAAAATTGCCGGCGCCTCGTTCACCGACTTCGGTGGCTGGCAGATGCCCCTGAAGTACAGCTCTGAGCTGGCCGAGCACCATGCCGTGCGGAACGCCGCCGGCCTGTTCGACCTCTCCCACATGGGCGAAGTCTGGGTCACCGGCCCGGACGCCGCAGCCTTCCTGGACTACGCCCTGGCAGGCAAGCTGTCCGCCGTCGCAGTTGGCAAGGCCAAGTACTCCCTGATCTGCCAGGAAGACGGCGGCATCATCGATGACCTCATCTCCTACCGCCGGAGCGAAGACAAGTACCTGGTGGTCCCCAACGCCGGCAACGCTGCAGTGGTTGCCGCCGCACTCGCCGAGCGGGCTGCCAGCTTCGACGTTGTTGTTGACGACGTCTCCGCGCAGACCTCACTGATCGCGGTCCAGGGACCCAATGCCGAGGCCATCCTGCTGACCCTGGTTCCCGCGGAGCAGCACTCGCTGGTGACGGAGCTGAAGTATTACGCGGCGGTTGAGGTAGGGATTACCGTCAACGGCACTGTCCAGGACCTGCTGCTGGCACGCACCGGCTACACGGGCGAGGACGGCTTCGAGATCTACATCCCCAACGAGGACGCTGCCGGTTTGTGGGACGCGCTGCTGGAGGCCGGCGCTGGCCACGGGCTCATCCCCGCCGGACTGGCCTGCCGCGACTCGCTGCGCCTGGAGGCCGGCATGCCGCTGTACGGCAACGAACTCTCCCGCGAGGGCAACCCGTACGCCGCAGGACTGGGCCCGGTTGTCTCGCTCAAGAAGGAGTCCGACTTTGTTGGCAAGGCCGTGCTGGCCGAGCTCAAGGAATTGGGTGCCGGCTCCACTTCCGGCCGCAGGCTGGTGGGACTCAAGGGCCTGGGTCGCCGCGCCGGCCGCAGCCACTACCCGGTCCTGAAGGACGGCGTCGTCGTGGGCGAGGTGACCTCCGGCCAGCCTTCACCCACCCTTGGCTACCCGATCGCCCTGGCCTATGTCGACGTCGAACACGCCGAACCCGGCACCGCCCTGGACATCGATCTCCGCGGCAAGCCCGAGCCCTTCGAAGTAGTAGCCCTCCCGTTCTACAAGCGCCAGAAGTAGCTCCCGGGTGACGCTGGGGCTGACATCCTCTGCGTGCTGCTCCTTCGTCGCTTTGACGCACGCTGCCGGATGCCAGCCCCATCGCCACTGTTGCCGCCTCCGACGCTCTCTCACTAGATGTCGGTTTTATCCGGACGCTCTATCACTTAACGCGGGTTTTCTCCGGACGCTCTCTCACTTGATGTGCGGTTTGACCGGACGCTCTCTCACTTTTCACACACAAACTTAAGGAAACACACCATGGCAAAAGTTGTTGCTGAACTGAAGTACTCCGCCGAGCACGAATGGGTTGCTGCTGACGGATCCGGACCTGCCAACATCGGCATCTCCGCCGTGGCCGCCGAAGCCCTGGGCGACATCGTGTACGTAGACCTGCCCGAGGTCGGCTCCACGGTGACCGCGGGGGAGACCTGCGGCGAGGTCGAATCCACCAAGTCCGTCTCCGATCTTTACGCCCCCGTCACGGGCGAAGTTGTGGAGATCAACGATGAAGTGGTTTCCGACCCCGCCCTGATCAACAACGATCCCTACGGCGCCGGCTGGCTCTTCAAGGTGGCCGTCACCGAAGAAGGCCCCCTGATGTCTGCCGAGGAATACGCTTCCGCCAACGGCGGCGAGCTGTGAGCGCCGCGGGCATGACCGCAACCACCGCCTTCGAGCAGGTGGCCTCCCCGTCCCTGGACGCGGACCTCTCCGCCCTGGACCCGGAGATCGCCGCAAAGATCGACGACGAGCTGACCCGCCAGCGCGACGGCCTAGAGATGATCGCCTCCGAGAACCACACCGCCGTGGCCGTGATGCAGGCGCAGGGCTCGGTGCTCACCAATAAGTACGCCGAGGGCTACCCGGGCAAGCGCTACTACGGCGGCTGCGAGCACGTGGATGTCGTGGAGCAACTCGCCATCGACCGGATCAAGGCGCTCTTCGGCGCCGAGTTCGCCAACGTGCAGCCGCACTCCGGCGCACAGGCCAACGCCTCGGTGATGCACGCGCTGATCAAGCCGGGCGACACCATCATGGGCCTGAACCTTGCCCACGGCGGACACCTTACGCACGGGATGAAGATCAACTTCTCCGGCAAGCTCTACAACGTGGTGCCTTACGGTGTCCGCGAGGACACGCACACCGTGGACATGGCCGAGGTGGAGCGCCTGGCACAGGAAACCAAGCCGGCGCTGATTGTGGCAGGCTGGTCCGCCTACGCCCGCCAGCTGGACTTCGCCGAGTTCCGCCGGATCGCCGACTCCGTGGGCGCCTACCTCATGGTGGACATGGCACACTTCGCCGGACTGGTTGCCGCCGGGCTGCACCCGTCACCGGTCCCGCACGCCCACGTCACCACGTCCACCACGCACAAGACCCTCGCCGGTCCGCGCGGCGGCATCATCCTGACGAACGACGCCGACATCGCCAAGAAGATCAACTCGGCCGTATTCCCGGGCCAACAGGGCGGCCCGCTGGAGCATGTCATTGCGGGCAAGGCCGTGGCGTTCAAGATCGCGGCGTCCGCCGAGTTCAAGGAGCGCCAGGAACGCGTACTGGCCGGTGCCAGGATCCTGGCCGAACAGCTGGTCCAGCCGGACGTCACCGCCAAGGGGATCAGCGTGGTCTCCGGCGGCACCGACGTGCACCTGGTGCTGGTGGACCTGCGCAACTGTGAGCTGGACGGCCAGCAGGCCGAGGACCGGCTCGCGGAAATCGACATCACCGTCAACCGCAACGCCGTACCCTTCGATCCGCGCCCGCCCATGGTCACCTCCGGCCTGCGCATCGGCACCCCCGCCCTGGCCACCCGCGGGTTCGGTGAGGCTGCCTTCCGCGAGGTCGCGGACATCATCGCCGAGGCATTGACGGCCGACGCCGGCACAGACCTTTCCGGGCTGCGGCACCGCGTCGAGGAGTTGGCGAAGGCCCACCCCCTGTACCCGGGCGTCGCAAACCTCGCCTAATCTCTGGAGTTTTTGTCCAGATATGCCGGGTTCGGGGGCGTTTAAGTCTGCGTATCTGGACAAAAACTCCTGTCTTTTCGATCAGTAAGGAAGCACGCGCATGGCTGTTGGAGTCTTTGACCTCTTTAGCATTGGGATCGGTCCTTCGTCTTCTCATACTGTGGGGCCGATGCGGGCTGCTGCTGTGTTTGCGGAGGAGCTGAAGGGTTCCGGCTTGCTGGCGGAGGTGGCGGCGTTGCGGGTGGACCTGTACGGGTCACTCGCTGCGACGGGTCACGGGCACGGGACGATGACGGCCATTTTGTTGGGGCTGGAAGGGTTCCATCCGGAGCTGATCCTGCCCGATGAGGTGGAGGAGCGGCTGGCGGCGATCGCGGAGACCGGGATGCTGCAGCTGGCCGGGGCGGTGGCGTTGCCGTATGGGGTGAAGGACATGGTGCTGCGGCCGTTAACCGTCCTGCCCAGGCACACCAACGGGATGACGTTTACGGTCTCGGACGCCGGCGGCACGGTCTTGCACACGGCGACGTTTTTCTCGGTGGGTGGCGGGTTCATTGTCCGTGAGGGTGAGGAGGACGCGGCGCTGCAGGAGTTGGAGGACTCCAAGAAGGAACTGCCGCTGCCGTTCCGGACCGCCGCGGAGCTGCTGGCGCACTGCCGGGAGACCGGTTTGGGGATCAGTGACGTGATGCGGGTCAACGAGGAGGACAGCCGCACTCCGGAGGAGATCCGGGAGGGGTTGCTGCATATTTACTCGGTGATGGAGGGGTGTGTGGCGACGTCCCTGAAGCGTGAGGGGGTGCTGCCGGGCGGGTTGAAGGTCCGACGGCGGGCGCCTGACTGGTATGACCGGTTGCGGAAGGAAAGCGCCCGGCCCGCCGGCGAAGACCAGGACGGTGAAGGCGCGGACACCGAGTTCCATGACCCGAAGTATTGGCAGGAGTGGGTTAACTTGATCGCCCTGGCCGTGAATGAGGAGAACGCCTCCGGCGGCCGGGTGGTCACGGCGCCGACCAACGGGGCGGCAGGGATCATCCCGGCGGTACTGTATTACGCGCTGCATTTCGCCCCGGGGATGGAGAACGCCTCCCAGCAGGACCGCGACGACGTTGTGGTGCGTTTCCTGCTCGCCGCCGCCGCCGTCGGGGTGCTCTATAAGGAGCAGGCGTCGATCTCGGGGGCTGAGGTGGGCTGCCAGGGCGAGGTCGGGTCGGCGTCGTCGATGGCCGCTGCGGGCCTGGCTGAGGTGATGGGCGGGACACCCCAACAGGTGGAGAACGCCGCGGAGATCGCGATGGAGCACAACCTGGGCCTGACGTGTGACCCGATCGGCGGGCTGGTGCAGGTCCCGTGCATCGAGCGGAACGCGATCGCGGCGGCGAAGGCGATCAACGCCGCGAAGATGGCGCTCTGGGGCGACGGCTCGCACCGGGTCTCCCTCGACGAAGTCATCGTGACCATGCGTGAGACCGGCAAGGACATGAGCTCCAAATACAAGGAAACGGCCATGGGCGGCCTCGCCGTCAACGTCGTCGAATGCTAAAGGAAGTACAGACATGACATTGGCACCTGAAGGCCGGAAGCTTTTGCGCGTTGAACAGCGTAATTCTGCTGTTCCGGTGGAGCGTAAGCCGGAGTGGATCAAGGCGAAGGTCCAGATGGGCCCGGAGTTCGTCCAGCTCAAGAACCTGGTGAAGAAGGAAGGCCTGCACACGGTGTGTGAGGAAGCCGGCTGCCCCAATATCTTCGAGTGCTGGGAGGACAAGGAAGCCACGTTCCTGATTGGCGGGTCCGAGTGCACCCGGCGCTGTGATTTTTGCCAGATCGATACCGGCAAGCCCTCCCCGGTGGACAGGTTCGAGCCCACCAAGGTGGCCCGCTCGGTGCAGGCGATGCAGCTGCGCTACGCCACCGTCACCGGTGTGGCCCGCGACGACCTCGAGGACGAGGGGGTGTGGCTGTACGCCGAGACGGTCCGGAAGATCCACGAACTGAACCCCGGCACCGGGGTGGAACTGCTGATCCCGGATTTCTCCGGCAAACCCGAGCACATCGCCGCGATCTGCGATTCGAAGCCCGAGGTGTTCGCGCACAACGTTGAGACCGTGCCGCGGATCTTCAAGCGGATCCGGCCGGCGTTCCGGTACGAGCGGTCACTGGATGTGATCACGCAGGGCCGGAACCTGGGCATGGTGACCAAGTCCAACCTGATCCTGGGCATGGGCGAGACACGCGAGGAGATCTCCGAGGCCCTGCGGGACCTGCATAAGGCCGGCTGCGACCTGATCACCATCACCCAGTACCTGCGCCCGTCCGAGCGGCACCTGCCGGTGGACCGCTGGGTCAAGCCCCAGGAATTCGTGGACCTCCAGGACGAGGCCACCGAGATCGGCTTCCTGGGTGTCATGTCCGGGCCGCTGGTCCGTTCCTCCTACCGCGCCGGCCGGCTCTGGGCCACCGCGATGCGGAAGAAAGGCTGGGAAATCCCCGCCGAACTCGCCCACATCGAGTCCTCCGGCAGCACCCGCCAGGAAGCAAGCTCCCTGCTGGCCAACACTGCTTGAGGCGGAACAGCCAGCGCTGAAGCCCCCACACCCGAAGCAAAGACAGGACCAATGATGTTCCCCGTCAGAATCGAAATCATCCCTTCCGAGGGAATCGTTGAGCAGGTTCGGGCCCGGGTGTCCGCGGCCACGCCGCTCAGCGTCACCTGCCTGCCGCACCACGGCATCGAGCGGACCATGCGCACCGCCGTGGAACTGAGCGACGCCGGCTACCAGGTGATCCCGCACCTCGCCGCCCGGGGCATCCGCAGCCGCGCGGAGCTCACCGAGATCATCCGCGGCTGCGATGCTGCCGGAATCCGTGAAGTCTTCGTCATTGGGGGAGACCGGAAGCAGCCCGCCGGCACGTACGACTCGGCGCTTCCGGTCCTTGAAGACATCGCCCAGTACACCGGCGGAATGATGCGCGTGGGCGTGGCCGGCTACCCGGAGGGCCACCCCTTGGTCAGCCCCCTGGACCTGCTGGACGGGCTGCTGGCCAAGCAGCACCTCGCCTCACACATGGTCACGCAGATGTGCTTCTCCGCCGAAAAAATCCAAGACTACGCCGCCCTCCTGCGCCGCGAAGGCGTCCACCTGCCCCTTTGGGCGGGCGTCGCGGGGTCCGTCCCGCGGACCAAGCTGGTGGCACTCGCCACGCAGATCGGCGTCGGAAGTTCCCTGAAATTCCTCAGCCGCAAAGGCCCGCTGGCCCGCAAACTCCTCAGCGGCGACCGGTACTCCCCGGACTCCATGGTGGCCGGGCTCGAAAACACGCCCGGCACCATCGCCGGCATCCACCTCTACAGCTTCAACAGCCTGGATTCCCTGCCCGCCGGGCCCGAACAGGCTTCCCCTTCCGCACTCCAGACAGCTTTGATTCGAGGAGCAGCACGTGACAACTAAGCCCGTGACAAACCACCAGGAGCCGCATCTCGAGCGGCAGCTCACCAACAGGCACATCCAGCTGATCGCCATTGGCGGCGCCATCGGCACCGGCCTGTTCATGGGCTCGGGCAAAACCATCTCCGCTGCCGGACCCTCCGTCGTTTTCGTCTACATGATCATCGGCTTCATGCTGTTCTTCGTTATGCGTGCCATGGGCGAACTGCTGCTGAGCAACCTGAACTACAAGTCCTTCAGCGACTTCGCGGCGGACCTCCTGGGGCCCTGGGCGGGCTTCTTCACCGGCTGGACCTACTGGTTCTGCTGGGTGATCACCGGCATAGCCGACGTGATCGCTATTGCCGGCTATTCCAAGGAACTCTGGCCGGGCCTGCCGCTGTGGATCCCGGGCCTGGCCACTGTGGCTATCCTCCTGCTCCTGAACCTGGTGACGGTGAAGGCCTTCGGCGAGACCGAGTTCTGGTTCGCGCTGATCAAGATCATTGCCATCGCGGCGCTGATCATCGTGGGCATGTTCATGATCTTCACGGGCTTCCAGTCCGACGCCGGCCCTGCCACCTTCACGAACTTGTGGAGCCATGGCGGGATGTTCCCGAACGAGTTCATGGGTTTTGTGGCCGGCTTCCAGATTGCCGTGTTCGCGTTCGTGGGCATTGAGCTGGTGGGCACCACCGCCGCCGAGGCGAAGGACCCGGAGAAGAACCTGCCGCGCGCCATCAACTCCATTCCCATCCGCGTGCTGCTCTTCTACGTGGGCGCCCTGATCATCCTGATGTCCGTCACCCCGTGGACCCAGTTCCAGGCAGGCCACAGCCCGTTCATCGCCATGTTCTCCCTGGCCGGCCTCGGCGCCGCCGCCACCGTGGTGAACCTGGTGGTGCTCAGCTCGGCCATGTCCTCGGCCAACTCCGGCATCTACTCCACCTCCCGCATGGTCTACGGCCTGGCACAGGAGGGGGACGCGCCGTCGGTCTTCCGCCACCTGTCCGCCCGCAAGGTGCCGCAGAACGCGCTGTTCCTCTCCTGCGTCCTGCTGCTTTCCGGCGTCATCCTGATGTACGCGGGCCAGGACATCGGCAAGGCGTTCGAAATGGTCACCACTGTATCCGCCGTCTGCTTCGTGTTTGTCTGGTCCATCATCCTGGCCAGCTACCTGGCATTCCGGCGCCGGCGCTCCCACCTGCACGAGGTGTCCAAGTACCGGATGCCCGGCGGGGTGCCCATGGTGTGGGTGGTGTTCGCGTTCTTCGCCTTCGTCCTCTGGGCCCTGACCACACAGCCGGACACCCTGCTGGCGCTGCTCGTCACGCCGGTGTGGTTCCTCGTCCTTGGTGCCGCCTGGCTGGTGCTGCGCCGCCGCCCCGCACACCTGGCCCGGTACGCCACGTTCAAGTCCGAGCTGGCGCAGGACCTGGATACCGAAGCTTCGGCCATTGGCCACGACCTCGATGGAGCCAAAAAGTGAGTACAACCGTGGAAACGACCCTGCCAACCCCCGCCGCTGGTGCCTTGGCGCAGGAGCCGGCTACCGCCGTCGAGCACGTCCTGACGGTTGATTGCGTGGAGTCCCCGGGGATTGTGCACGCGGTTTCGGAATTCCTGCTGCAGCAGGGCTGCGACATCATCGACATCAAACAGTACGGGGACAAGGCGCAGGGGCACTTCTTCATGCGCGTGCACTTCGCGTCAGCGCAGGACCGGCAGAGCACCCCTGACCTGCGCCGCGGCTTCACACCCGTTGCGGAGAAGTGGCAAATGAACTGGCAGCTGGAGCCGCACGGCCGGAAACGCCGCGTGCTGGTGATGGTGTCCAAGATGGGCCACTGCCTCAACGACCTGCTGTTCCGCGCACGCACCGGGGACATCCCGGTGGAGATCGTCGCGGTCGTGTCCAACCACCACGAGCAGGAGGGCCTGGTCCAGTGGCACGGCATCCCGTTCTTCCACGTGCCGGTCACCAAGGACACCAAGGCCGACGCCGAAGCCCGGCTCCTGGAGCTCGTGGACGAGTTCGAGGTGGAACTGGTGGTACTGGCGCGGTACATGCAGGTGCTCAGCGACGAGCTCTCGGCCAGGCTCGCGGGCAAAACCATCAACATCCACCACTCGTTCCTGCCGAGTTTCAAGGGTGCCAAGCCCTACCATCAGGCGTACGAGCGCGGCGTGAAGACGGTGGGTGCAACGGCGCACTACGTCAACGCCGAGCTGGATGAGGGACCGATCATCTCCCAGCAGGTCATCGAGGTGGACCACACGTACACGGCCGATGACCTGGTGGCCGTGGGCCGGGACGCGGAATGCGTGGCACTCCGGAACGCCGTCCGCTGGCACTGCGAGGGCAGGATCCTCCTGCTGGGCAACCGGACCGTGGTCCTGCGGTAGGCGCGATGAAACCGAGCGAACCACACAGCTGGCGCCGGGTGTCCTGGAACGCGCTGCCCGCGGGCCAGCCGGTGCGCCTCTCGCGGGACGGGCAGGCCATCGGCTGCGGCGTGGTGGACGGGATCACGCCGGACGGCTCCATCATCTGGGTGGTCCTGGACGGCTGGCATGAGCGCCGGATGTTCCACCGGGAGGACTTCGTCAAGGTGGAGATCAAGGGCTAGGCACGGCTGTTGACCGCTCCCGCGCAACCGGCCACGATGAAGTATGACTGACACCGGAGCTGAAACCGCAGGTGCCCCTTCTGGCGACGATGGCGCGGAGGAGGTTGACGGCGTGGAGACGGCGGAGAGCATCGCGGACGAGATCCGTGACGAGATCCGGCTGGGCCACGTCCATGACGACGTAAGCCACGTGCTCGAGGAACGCTTCGACGAGGCCGGCATCAGGCTGCGCCCCGAGGCCGTGGATGACCTCGCCGAGGAAATCGAGAAGGACGCCTCAACCTAGGTTTCCCGGCGCGGAGGCGTGCGGGCCGGAAACGGCAGGCAACAACCTGGATCAGTGCGCTGGCCGTGTTGGGCGCATGGCTCCCGAAGCCGTTGCCGGGGAGTCATACCGGTGATCCAGGTGGCCCGCACTTCCCAGTGGCTGGTCCTGGAAATTCCTACGGCCAGTCGGCCAGCCTGAACTGGCCGGGCTGCCGGATGCCGAGCAGGAGATCGCCGGTCCACTCAGCCACTGTACGCTGCCGGCCCTCCAGCGGATCCGAAATATCGGGCTGCTGAACATCCTCGCGGACCGTCTGCGTACCGTCGTCCGAGCGTTCCATAAATCCCCCTTGGCGTGCTTGTGAAGCTAACGGTAGGCAGGCCGGGGCGGCAACGGAAGAGGGTTTATCTACCGACGGGATAAACTTGGCAAATCTTGATCAAGAGGCGCATAAAGCAAGGGGCGACGGCGGGAGGTCCCGCCGTCGCCGCTTTCCTTTTGCCCCGCTGCAGGAGTTTTTGTCCAGATATGCAGGCTATAAGGCCTTACAACCCTGCGTATCTGGACAAAAACTCTGAGGGCGGCGGCGGGGGAATTAGTCGTCGTAGGTGTTGGCGATGTAGACATCGCAGGGCGCGTTGTGCGCCACGCTGTTGGCTACGCTGCCGAGGAGCCGGCCGATGCCGCGCATGCGCCGGTTGCCGACGACGATCAGCCGGGCGTCGAGGCGCATTGCTTCCTTGATGAGGGCGTCAGCGGGCTTCCCGCGGGCGGCGAAGTAGCTGATCTCCACTCCAGGCCGTGACTCGCCAAGTGACTTTGCAACCGTTTCGGCGGCTTCGGAGTTCCAGACCTTCACTTCATCCGAGCCGACGCCGAAGGTTTCGGACCGGTCCACGTCGAACGCGGTCACGATGTGGAGGGAACCTCCCAGCGCCTTGGCAAGGCCCAGCGCCACTTCCGCAGCCTTCCGTGCCGACGGGCTGCCGTCCACACCTACAACAACTACTCCGCTCATGCTGTGCTCCTTCGCTCTGTGTCCGTGGTTCAACGTCCACTGGCCAGTCTAGAGAAGTCCGGGCTGAAGACCCCACGTCATTTTGCGGATGTCCCCACTTTGTAGTGCTGTGAGTGCAGCGAGCTCGAAGTCATCCATGACGCCGGGGCGGCGCGCAGCCACCAGGAGGCTAAGCCGCCGCTCCTCCAGGGCAGCTTTCGCTTCCTCCAGTTCAGCGAGCTCGGACTTCAGCCCTGCGATGACAGCCAGCTGCTGCTCCGGGTGCGTCCCGGAGGGCAGCAGGTCATCAAAGGACAGGCCGATGGTGCGGATGGTCCAGCGGGAAAGTCCGGTTGCCTCGGCCAGGCGCGTCACCTTCATCCCGTCGCGGAGGGCCTGGGCGATGTGCTGGTTCAGGCGCACAGACAGGGGGCGGCTGCTGCTGGCGTTGAAGGCGATCCGCTGCCGGTTCGTCCTGAGCAGCCTGCGGAACTCCTCTGCCTGCGGGGCGGCCTGGTCAGGTTTCGCTGTTCCGCGGTAGCGGTAGTAACCGGCTTCGCCTTGGTGCTTAACGCTCAAGATCACTCCTCGGTTCGGTTTCCCGTTGAATGGGCGCGTACCTAGAAGGCTAGGCAGCCAGGCGTCCACGGCGGAAATACCAATAGTGAGTGGACCCATAACCGGAAATTGTGGGTGGGCCAGCCATAAGGGACGCTTATCCGTCCACGCACTTTAGGTCTTATCCATGGCAGCGGGATTTCCCTAGTGTCGAAGGAAACGAGTACCGCTCGCTCCTGACTCCCTAGGAAGAGACCATGTCTGAATTTGTACCTGCCTCGCGGGTTTCCCGCATCAAGTCCTCGGCCAGCGTGGCCGCTGCGGCCCGGGTGCGTGAGCTGAAGGCGGAAGGACGCCGCATCCTTGACCTGACAGTCGGCGAGCCGGACTTCGACACCCCGGAACACATCAAGGCGGCCGCCGTGGAGGCCATCACCCGCGGCGAAACCAAGTACACGTCCGTCACCGGAACACCTGCACTGCAGCAGGCCATCCTCCAAACCCTCGAACTGCGCACCGGCCTGCACTACACCCCTGCCGAAATCACCATCGGCGGGGGCGCGAAGCAGGTCATCTTCACCGCTTTCATGGCCTCCCTCAACGCCGGCGACGAAGTGATTGTCCCTGCCCCCTACTGGGTTTCCTACCCGGACATGGTGCTTGCCAACGACGGCACGCCCGTCCTGGTTCCCTGCGGCGAGGACTCCGGATTCAAGCTCACACCCGAGGCGCTGGCCGGTGCCATCACCGGGCGGACCAAGTGGGTCATCCTGAACGCACCGTCCAACCCCACCGGCGCCGTCTACTCCCGGGCCGAGCTGCGGGCGCTCGCCGACGTCCTTGCCGGTCACCCGCACGTCTCTGTCCTCGCGGACGAAATCTATGACCAGATCTATTTTGGCGAGGGCAAGCTGGCCAGCCTGGTGGAGGTGGCCCCGGAACTCAAGGACCGGGTCCTGGCCGTCAATGGCGTGTCCAAGGCCTACGCCATGACCGGCTGGCGGCTGGGCTACGCTGCCGGGCCGGCGCCGCTGATTGCCGCCATCAACAAGCTGCAGTCGCAGATCTCCTCCTGCCCGTCCTCCGTGAGCCAGGCCGCCGCTGCCGCTGCCCTCACGGGGAGCCAGGACTTCGTCCGGGACAGCGTGGAGACCTACCGCAAGCGGCGCGACACCGCAGTCACTGCCCTGAACGCCGTTGACGGCCTGTCATGCACGACGCCGGAGGGCGCCTTCTACACGTACGTGAACTGTGCGGGGGTCATCGGCAGGACGACGCCCGAGGGGCAGGCCATCCACAACGACCAGGACTTCACCCTGTACCTGCTGGATGCGGCCTCCGTGGCTGTGATCCAGGGCTCTGCCTACGGCCTGGGACCGTACTTCCGGATCTCCTACGCCACCAGCCTGGACATCATCGAGGAATCCATCGCTGCCATCGACAAGGCCGTCCGGGCCCTCACCTGATCCAACCCACCGAAGGAAACAACGCCGTGATCCACGTCAAAACCACCATCGACCGCCCCAGTGCCGACGCCGTCAGCCGGCTCGCGAAGTTCTCATCAGCAACCATCCATGAAGCGCAGGGCCGCAAGGGCGCACTGAGCTCCCGAATCAAGCCCATCGACAGGGCCATGTCCTTCTGCGGGCCCGCCACCACTGTCCGCTGTGCCCCCAGGGACAACCTGATGCTGCAGGTGGCCATCCACTATGCGCAGCCTGGGGACGTCATCTTGGCTTCCGCGGGGGAGTACGAGGAAGCCGGGACCTTCGGCGACGTCCTGGGCAACGCCATGAAGGCCAAGGGCCTGGCTGGCCTGGTGACGGACTCCGGCGTGCGCGACACCCAGGACCTTATTGAACTGGGGCTGCCCGTCTTTTCCGGCAGCGTGTCCATCAAGGGCACGGTCAAGGAGACCATCGGCCCCATCAACCACCCGGTGGTCTTTGGCGATGAGATCATCTATCCCGGGGACGTCCTGCGCGGCGACGCCGATGGCGTGGTGGTGGTCCGCAAGGACGAAATCGAGGAGGTCATCCGCCTCTCGCAGGAACGGGATGACGCTGAGCGTGAGCTCATTGGCCTGTACAAAGCCGGTGGCACCACCATCGACCTCTGCAATCTCACGGATGTCCTGAAGGCCAAGGGACTGCTGGTGGAACAGTCCTAGAACCCGGTGTGAGCGGCGCGCAAGCGCGAGCTGCCGGCCCGGGTTTGAGGCCTGCGGCTCGCGCTTCCCCGCTGCGCCGGCTGCGAGAATGGGCGCATGCCCCTCGACAGATATCCGATCCGCCGGCTGGAAGAGGACCCTTCCAACATCCTTGACCGCCAGGTGTGGCCGGCAGTCCTGCCGCCGGTAGCGCAGGTACTGGACGACGGGCTCGACCTGACACCAGCCACCGTCCTGGTGGGTGAGAACGGGTCAGGGAAATCAACGATCGTGGAAGCAATAGCCCTGGCGTACGGCTTGTCTCCCGAAGGCGGCTCAACCGGTGCGCGACACAGCACCAGGGCCAGTGAATCTTTGTTGGCCGATCACCTGCAGCTTGTCAGGAATGCGGGCACCACCAGGCGCGGGTACTTCCTGCGGGCGGAAACAATGCACGGATTCTTTACGTACCTGGAAAAAAATCCCAGCACCTCGGGCCGCGACGACGTCCGCTTCCACGACATGTCCCACGGGGAGTCCTTCCTGGAGCTTGCCGTCAACAGATTCCGTGGGCGGGGTCTTTGGGTACTCGATGAGCCGGAGTCCGCGTTGTCCTTCAGCGGTTGCCTGAGCCTCCTCGGTGTCCTGAAGGATCTGCTGGCGTCCGGGGAATCCCAGGTCATCATGTCCACGCACTCGCCACTTCTGGCGGCTCTTCCGGGAGCCCGGATCCTGGAGGTTGGGCCATGGGGATTGCGGCCCCAAAGCTGGGAAGAGCTGGACCTGGTGGACAGTTGGCGCTCGTTCCTTGATGGGCCCCAGCGGTATCTCCGGCACCTCTAGTCCGGTCAGGAGCGGAAGCAGCGTGCGGCCTACTGTGCGGGCAACGGATACTCCGGCGGACCGAATGACGCATCCTCCAGGTACCACGCGGTGGACCCCCGGCCGCCGGCTGGCATGATGCTGCCTTCGAACACGAACACGGGTTCAACGGAGCGGTCCTCGGGCCGCCAAAAACCATTGGCCGGGCAGTGGAATCCGGTTTTGGCCATCAAGCCAAGGCTTTGACCCGATTTCCTGCCCAAGGTGTTGATCTTTTTCACGGCGTGCTCCCATTGATCCGCATAAGAATTAATTCGCCGTAATTGCCCGGCTTTTCTTAGATTCTAGGATCGGGGGAGTGGGAATACTAAGACCAATGATGAGTGACGCGATAAGTGGAACCTATGGACCGGCTACCGCGAATATGTGCTGCTGAGCATTTCCTGCAGCATTTCCTTTACAACGAGCAGGACCGCGGAGGCCGCCTCGGACAGCGGATCATGATCGGGGGTGCACAGCGCAATCTTGCACTGCAACGCCGGATCCACAATGCGCAGCACCTGTAAGTCTTCCTCGTGAAACAGGGCGTCAGCAGCCGACTTGGGCATGATGGTGGCACCAAGATCAGCCCGCAGCAGTCTGGCAAGGGAAGGCACGGATTCCACTTCCCCCACCAGCCGGAGCTTCAGGCCCTTGCTGGCGAAGCCGGCCTCCACTGCCTGGCGCAGGGTGTGGATCTGCTCGGGCAGGAACAGCCCGTGGCGGGCCACCTCCTCAAGGGTGATACTGCCGGCGGCCTGCTGCACCCCGGCCCGGTTTGCGTTGACCACGAAGTGCAGGTCCTCCACGATCATCGTGGTGAACTGCACGCCGCGAATGGGGCCGGGCTCGTAGATGAGGGCCATGTCCAGGCGGCCGTTCTTGATGGCTTCACTGAGCACTCCGCCGTAGATTTCCGTCACGTGCAGGACGATGTCCGGGTACCTGCTGGCCACCTCGCTGATGATCCGAGGCGTCAGGCTTGAGGCCATGCTGTAGGGCGCAATCGCAATGGACACGCGCCCGGACGGTGCTGCCCCGGACTTCGCGACGTCCTGCCGGGCCTGGTCCACCAGCCGCAGGATGGATTGGGCATGGCGGTACAGCGTGTGTCCGGCGGCGGTTGGCTTGACGCCCTGCTTGCTGCGGATCAGCAGGCGCTGCTTGAGGTCATTCTCAAGGGCTGAAACCTGCTGGCTCAGGGCGGGCTGGGCCACGTGCAGCGCTGCCGCGGCCTTGGTGATGCTGCCTGAATCCACAATCTGCACGAAGTACGCAAGCTTCCGCGTATCCATGGCGCCTTCTCTCTTCGCCGCGTCCTGAACCATAACCGGATGCTATGGAGGGATATGCAACTGGTCTTTGTGTGATGCACATCTCTGACACTAGGTTGAATCCGGAACGCTATTTCATCAGCAATACATTCTACCCCGGCCAGGCATGCGATTTAACGATGACGTCAGACGCATTCTGCATAAAAGCGGTGTTTACCGGGATAGGCGTTTTCTTTTACATATCCGAAATATGCACTCAATAGCTTCAGGGCATCCAAGAATCCGTCACCATCCCGGATTCTTCTTGAGAAAGAGACAGCAAATGCGAGCAACTATCAAAGACAAAATGGCGGCCGTGGCCGCCCTTTCCGCAGCGGTTCTGGTCCTTTCCGGCTGCGGGGGCGGCAGCGAGGCGGCCGGCAGCGGCGGCAGCGGCGGCAGCGCCACCTCGGGGAAAGTGAACCTCATTGCCTACTCAGGCGTCTGGCAGGACCAGTACACCGCTGCAGTGATCGAGCCCTTCCAGGCCAAGTACCCGGACATCAAGATCAGCTACGCCTCCAAGCGGTCCTCCGCCGAGATGCTTAGTGCCCTCCAGGGCCAGAAGAACAACCCCGCCACCGACGTCGCCATCATGGACAACTCCGTGTCCACCACCGGCAACAAGCAGGGCCTCTTCGAGAAGGTAGACGAGGAAAGCGTCCCGAACCTTGCCAACGTCCCGGAAAAGTTCCGGGACAAGGAAGGGTACGGCCCCGTAGCCATGCTCGACGCCGTAGGACTGGTTTACGACACTGCCACGTTCCCCGAGGCCCCGGACAGCTGGAAGGTGCTCTGGGACCCGGCCTACGCCGGCAAGATCAACGTCAACGCCCCGCCGTCGCTGCTGGGACTGTCCCTCACTGCCATCACCTCCAAGATGGAAGGCGAGGACTACACCCAGGGCATTGACTCCGCCGTGACCCGCCTCAAGGAAATGGCGCCGGGCGTCCAGACGTTCGCACCCAACCCGGACGAATACCAGAACGTCATCACCGGCCAGACCGTCCTTGGCCTTGGCCAGAACGCCCGCGGCCAGTTCTACAGCGACCAGAGCAACAAGAAGATGGGCGTCACCTTCCCCAAGGAAGGCACCGTCTACCAGATCAACACCATCAACCTGGTGAAGGACGCCCCGCACTCCGAGGCTGCCAAGACCTTCGTTGACTACGCACTGTCCGCAGAGGCACAGACGGCCTTCGCCAAGGCACTGTTCTACGCACCCTCCGTCACCAATGCTGAACTGCCCGCCGATGTGAAGGACCGCGTGGTTCCCACCGACGGCTCCCTCAACATCGTCCCGCTGGACGTCGAATTCCTGTCCTCGGCCCGCGACAAGTGGACCGACACCTGGAAGCGCCAGATCATCACCAACTAGCGCCTGCCGGCGCCCCCTCCCCAACTTCCCCTTCAGGAGAACTGAAACCGTGACTGAACCCAAACTGTCGATCGTTGATCTGACCAAAAGATACGCAGCAGATCTGGACCCCGCCGTCGACCGCCTGAACATGGAAGTTGAGGAGGGGCACCTGGTGGCACTCCTTGGTCCGTCCGGCTGCGGCAAGACCACCACCCTCCGGATGGTTGCCGGCCTTATGGATCCAACCGCCGGCTCCATCGTGGTGGACGGCAAGGAAATCACCCACACGCCTGTGAACAAGCGCGGGATGGGCATGGTGTTCCAGTCCTACGCTCTATTCCCCCACATGAATGTGGAACAGAACGTGGCGTTCGGCCTGGAAATGCGCCAGGTTTCCAAGGCTGAGCAGAAGGCGCGCGTTGCGGCCGCCCTGGACATGGTCCAGCTTGGCCACTTGGGCAAGCGCCAGACCAAGGAGCTTTCCGGCGGCCAGCAGCAGCGCATCGCCCTGGCCCGCGCCCTGGTGGTGGAGCCTACCCTGCTGCTGCTCGACGAGCCGCTGTCCAACCTCGACGCCAAGCTCCGCGAAACCATGCGCACCGAAATCCGATCCATTCAGCAGCGCACCCGGGCAACCACGCTCTTCGTCACGCATGACCAGGATGAGGCCCTGGACATGGCAGACCGGATCGCCGTGATGAACGGCGGCCTGATTGAACAGTTCGGCTCGCCCACCGAGGTGTACGAGCGGCCCCGCACGCACTTCGTCGCCAACTTCATTGGCCAGGCCAACTTCCTGGCCGCCCGCGTCGGCGCGGAGACGGGACGGGCGAACCTGGCAGGCGAAAGCTACTACAAGGTGGAGGTGGACGGCCTGGGCCAGTTCGGCGCCATCGGGTCCACCGGCCTGTCAGGCAGCAGCCACGAGCTGGTTATCCGCCCGCACCGGCTCAACGTGTCCCTGCATCCCGGGACGGCGCAAGAACCCCTCGCAGGCACCGTCGAACGGGTGAGCTACACCGGTGACGCTCTGGCCGTCGCGGTCCGCGTCGGGGACCAGCAGCTCAACGCGCAGATGCTGACCAGCAGCGGTGACCTGCCCCGCATCGGAGACGCCGCCTACCTCTCCTGGGCAGCCGGCGACGCCTACCTCCTCCCGGCAGCCGCCCAGCCGGAGAGGCTGGCGGCATGACGGTCCTGGAAGCCCCCGCCGCGCCGGAACGGCCAAGGGCCCGGGATGACGGGCAGCTCGAACGAGCCACTGAACGGCGCAACCGGCGCACCTACCTGGCGCTGCTGCTGCCGGGCCTGCTCGGCCTGCTGGTCAGCTTCGTCTTCCCGCTGGCCTACATGGTCCGGATGTCCTTCAACCAGGGCGCGCCGGACGGTGTCATCGTTGAGACGTTCACCCTGGACACCTACATCCAGCCCCTCACCGATCCGTATTATTGGCGGGTCACGCTGGATACCTTCCAGATGGGCGTCACCGTCGGCATCCTCTGCGTCATCGTGTCCTACCCGGTAGCCCTCTTCCTCGCACGGAGCACCAGCAAATGGCGCGGCCTGCTCATTGCCATCGCCATCGCCCCGCTGCTCACCTCCGCGGTGGTCCGCACCTACGGGTGGATGGTCATCCTGGGAACCAACGGGCTGATCAACTCCTCGCTCGGCGGCCTGGGCCTGATCGACACACCCCTGAAGCTCACCAACAACATGACCGGCGTGACCATCGGCCTGGTGGAGATCTTCATGCCCTACGCCATCCTGGCCATGATCTCCGGGTTCGGCAGGCTCAGCCCCCAACTTGAGGAAGCCGCAGGTTCCCTGGGAGCCAGCAAGTTCAAGATCTTCACCCGGGTCACGCTCCCGCTGTGCCTTCCTGGCCTCCTGACAGCGTTCCTTCTAGTATTCGTCCTCTCCATCAGCACCTTCATCACCCCGCGGCTCCTGGGCGGCGGCAGCGTGCAGGTCCTGGCCACGGAGATCTACGACCAGACCACCGGCCTGCTCAACTGGCCGTTCGCCGCCGCCTTGTCCGTCATCCTGCTGGTGCTCTTCGGCCTGATCATCGCCGTCTACCAGCGCCTCACCAAGAAAATCGGAGGCTGACCGTGAGCAGTGCCAACGTAAGCGCCGCGAAACTCTTCAAGCCGCGCTTCAATCCCGCCAAACCCGCCTTCGGCGCGCTGGTGTTCCTTCTGTACCTGTTCCTGCTGGCACCGCTGCTCATTGTCTTTGTAGTGTCCTTCGCATCCAACCAGTACCTGTCCTTCCCGCCGGAGGGGCTCACCCTGAAGTGGTACGAGATGCTGCCCCAGGAAAGCACGTTCATGGAGGGCATGAAGGTCAGCCTGATCGTGGCCGTCATTGTCACGCTCATTGTCCTGGTCCTGGGGGTGCCGGCCGCGCTGGCGCTGGACCGCTTCGAGTTCAAGGCCAAGGCCGCTGTGCAGTCGTTCTTCCTCTCGCCGCTGCTGATCCCCAGCATCGTCCTGGCTCTGGGCATGGTGCTGCTCTTCGGTCCGCTGGAACTCAACAACACCTACGCCGGCATCATCATCGGACACGTGGCCATCACCATCCCGTTCGTCATCAGGACCACCCTGATGAGCCTGGCCACCACCGACACTTCCTGCGAGGCGGCCGCCCGCATCCTGGGGGCCGACTCCTGGACCGTGTTCCGGCGCGTGACACTGCCGATCATCCAGCCAGGGGTGATCGCAGGCGGCGTCATCGCCTTCATCGTCTCCTTCGATGAAGCCGTGATCTCGCTGTTCGTGGCCGAATCAGGCCTGCCAACGCTCCCCGTGCAGGTGCTGAGGTACGTGGAAAACTCCGCGGATGCCGCCGTCGCCGCCCTCTCCGTGATCCTCATCCTCATATCGCTCGCCGTGGTGGTGGTCGTGGAGCGGGTGATGGGACTGCGCAAAGCCCTGCGCTGATTCGCCGTCCCTTCTGCCCTCGCAACGAAACAGTCCTGCCCGGTCCGCACAAGCGGGCCGGGCAGGACGCCGTCCAGATAAGTGCCGGGTCATAACCGGCACCTATCCCGTGACACCGATTACGTCTTTGTGTGATCAAAGTCCCGGTGTCAGACTTTTTCTACAAGCCCGGTAATCCGGGCTCCGGGACCCAGGCCGACTCCGGCGGGTCCACAGACTTCCGCTTCCGGCAGCTGCCGCTTTCCCTGGACAGCGCCGCGCCACCACCCCCAAGGAGGGCTCTCATGGGACCCATCGTTGATCTCGTTGCAGATCTTGGAGAAGGCTTTGGCACGTACTCCATGGGCGACGACGCGGCCCTCCTGGAAGTAGTGTCCAGCGCCAACATCGCCTGCGGCTTCCACGCCGGGGACCCTGACATCATGAACGCCACGGTCGCCGAGTGCGTGCGCCGCGGCGTCAGCATCGGTGCGCACCCCAGCTTCCCGGACCTGCGCGGCTTCGGCCGGCGCGCCATGGACCTCACCGCTGACGAAGTCCGCAACGACGTTCTGTACCAGCTCGGAGCCCTCGGCGCCTTCGCCGCCTACCATGGCGCCGCCGTCGTACACCTCGCACCGCACGGGCGCCTCGGCAACCTCGTGGCCACCCGTCCGGACTACGCCCGGGCCGTTGCCGACGCCGCCGCTCGCGTCAGCACGGACCTCATTGTCCTGGCCCAGGACGGCGAACTCGCAGACGCCGCAAAAGCCCGCCAGCTGCCCGTGGGCATCGTGGGCATCGCAGACCGCGCCTACCAGGCAGACGGCACCCTGGTGCCGCGCGGCCAGCCGGGCGCCGTTATCCACGACCCCTCGGCCATCGTTGACCGCACTGTCCGCATGGTGTGCGAAGGCGTTATTCAAACCGTCGCCGGAACCGACCTGCCGATTACCGCGGACACCGTCCTGCTCCACGGGGACACCCCGGGCGCGGTCCAGCTGGCACGCCAGGTCCGCAGCGAACTGGAGCGCGCCGGCGTCACCATCGCCCCGCTCGCCCAGGTCCTGGCCGCCAAAGTGGAAGCCGCCTGACATGCCCGCCGTTTCCACACCAGCGCTGCCTCCGGTGGAGGTCTTCGAATCCGGGGACGCTGCCCTGCGAGTCATCGCCTCGTCAACGGACCGGGAGGCCAACTGGGCCACCGTCCACGCCCTCGCCGAGTGGTTGGAGGCTGCCGGTGCCGACGGCGTGCATGGCGCGGTGCCGACATACGACTCCCTGCTCGTGGAATTCGATCCCGGCGTTACCTCCGCCCGCCAGGTCCGGGCCTTTGTCCTGCTGGGCCTGCGCCAGCTCGAATTCACCGGCGCCCGCACCCGGGCACCCCGCGAGTTCAGCGTCCCGGTGGTTTACGGCGGCGAGTTCGGACCCGACCTGGAGCGCGTAGCTGAGCAGCAGCAGCTCCCGGTGGAGGAGATCATCCGGCTGCACACCACCAAGGCGTACGTGATCCGCTGCCTGGGCGCTCCGGCCGGTTCGCCCATGATGGACGGGCCTGATTTCCCCTTCCCCGTCCCGCGGCTGAAGGATCCCCGGCTGTCCGTCCCCGCAGGTGCCGTCTCGGTGGCCGGCCGGCAGGCTGTCATCGCCCCTGCTGCCGCGCCGGGCGGCTGGTGCGTCATCGGCCAGACCCCGCTCACCGTCCTCGACGCAACGGCCGAGCCGCTGGTTACCTACATTCCCGGCGACCTGCTGCGGTTCCACCGGATCCAGCTGGAAGATTTCGCCACCTACGCCGGCCAAAAACTGGAGGCAGCGCGATGAGCCTGGTCATCCAGCAGCCCGGCAACTCCGTGGTCACGGACCTTGGCCGCTTCCGCGGCCCACGGTTTGGGCTCCCCGTCAACGGCGCCCTGGACCAGTTTTCAGCCCGTGCAGCGAACATCCTCGCCGGGAACGCGGACAACTCCCCGCTCCTGGAGATCACAGCCCTGGACTTCCGGATGAGGGCCACGAGGGACATCCTTATTGCCGTCACCGGCGCACCACTGCACCTCACGGTGGGCGGGCGCGAGTGCCAGCAGTGGGAGCCGGTGTCCGTGCGGGCGGGGGAGACGGTGGCACTGCGTCGGATCGACGGCGGCCTCCGGGCCTACGTGGCGGTCCACGGCTCAGTGCACGCACCGGTCCTCCTGGGCAGCTGCGCGCCGGACACCGTCGTTGGATTCGGGCTGCGGCTCACGGAAGGCACTGAGCTTAGGACATTCAAGAGTGTCCCGCCCATCCGGCAGCCGTACTTCGACCTCCCACTGTTCCGTCTGGGCCTGACCCGGCCGGAGTTCCACAGCACCGCAGTGGTGGAAGTGACCGATGGACCCGACGTGGAAGAGTTCGGGGATACCGCGGACCTGCTCTACAGCACCGAGTACACCGTCAGTGGCCGGAGCAACCACATCGGGCTGCGGCTTGGCGGGGCGCTTCCGGAACGCCAGTCCACCGCCGAGGTGCTCTCCCGCGGCGTTCCGGTGGGAGCCATTGAGGTGCCCTCCCGGGAGGAACTCCTGGTGCTGCACCGGGGGCGCGGCGTCACCGCCGGCTACCCTGTCCTGGCGGTGGTCACCAGCCGGTCACTCGATGTCCTGGCCCAGGCCAGGCCGGGCCACAAGATCCGGTTCAAAAAAACTTCAATCCCGGAAGCTACAGCGAAACACCGCGCGGCGCTGAGGGAACTGGAAACCCTCCGCTCCACGGTGGGCACCGTGTTCTCCCTCCTCGGCGTGGCCGGACCTCCGGGCCCGCCCCGGCTCGCACCAGCCGCCGGAAGCTGAAGACCCTCGCTTCCCCCGAAAAGCATTGTTACCATCCCCTTAAGTAAGGAAAGCCATGTCCACCTCTACGCATGCGGCCCAGCCGCACCAAGAGCGGCTCAGCAGCAAGCAGACCCGCAAGGTCGTCACGGCCGGCTGCGTCGGCATCTTCGTGGAACTCTACGACAACGGCATCTTCGCCTTCATGGCCGGAACGCTTGCCCTCGTCTTCCTGGCGCCGGGGAACCCGGACAACGCCCTGCTCTTCGTCTTCGCCGGCTACGCCGTCTCCTTCTTCGTGCGGCCGCTCGGTGCCGTCGTCTGCGGGTACCTGGGTGACAGGATCGGGCGGCAAAAGCTGCTCGTCTTCGTCATCCTGCTCATCAGCGTGGCCACCGCAGGCATAGGCCTGCTGCCTCCTTACGCCGCCATCGGCGTCGCGGCCCCCATCCTGCTGGTGCTGCTCCGCATGCTGCAGGGCTTCTCCGTGGGCGGCGAAGCCGCCGGTGCCATGACGTTCCTGGCTGAACACGCCCCCGAAGGCAAGCGCGGCGTCATCACCTCCTACGCGCAGATCGCGTCCTTCGCAGCACTGTTGACCGGCACCCTGGTTGCCTACTCCATGTCCCCCTGGCTCACGCAGGAAGCGATCGACGGCGGCGGGTTCGGCTCGTTCGCGTGGCGTATCCCGTTCCTGGTGGCCATCCCCATGGGCATCATCGGCTGGTACATCCGCAAGGCCATCAGCGACACCCCCAACTTCGAAAAGCTCAAGGAAGAGGGCGGGCTGTCCGCCAACCCGCTCAAGGAAGCCTTCGCCTCCGCCGAGCACCGCCGTGCCATGCTGCTGGCACTCTTCATTCCGCTGATGAACGGCTCCGGCTACTACGTCCTGTTCTCCTACATGCCCACCTTCCTCAAGGGCAAGCAGCTGAATTTCACCATCGGCGAGGCGCTGCTGGTCACCGCCTGCAGCCTGGTGGTCATCTGCATCGCCATCCCCTTCATGGGCGCACTCTCGGACCGCATCGGCCGCAAGAAGGTCATCGCCGGCTCCGCCATCGCCATGGCTGTCCTGGGCATCCCTTCGTACGCGCTGATTGCCACCGGCGAGATGGCACTGGCCATCCTGGGCGCCTCCATCATGGCTGTGGTCTTCGCCGGGCACACCGCGGTGATCCACATCCTGATCGTGGAGCTCTTCCCCACCCGCGTCCGGTACTCCGCATACGGCCTGGGCTACAACATCTCCTCCGCACTCTTTGGCGGCACCGCGCCGCTGCTGATGACCTGGCTGATCTCGTCCACCGGCAACATCTACATGCCAGCCTTCTACGCGGTCATCACAGCCTTGGGCACGCTGGCCGCCGTCAGCACGGTCAAGGACAGGGCGCACCTGCCCCTTCGCGACGCCTGACTCTCCACTTCATTTCACCGAATTTCCACCACCTGCGCAGCACGCCGCTGCACCTTCCTAGGAGACTTCCATGTCCTTTTCCGATTACTCAACGGCCCTCGTCACCGGTGCCTCCACCGGCATGGGCGCCGCGATCGCCGAACGCCTGGCCAAGCGCGGACTCACCGTCCACGCCCTGGCCCGGAACGAGGACCGCCTGAAGGAACTCGCGGACAAGACCGGCGCGGTGCCCCACGTGGTTGACCTGACGGACACCGCAGCGCTGACCGCCGCCGTCGGAAACCTCCAGGTGGATGTCCTCGTCAACTGTGCCGGTGTCTCCCGGCCCGGCAACATCCTGGACTCCAGCGAAAGCGATATTGACGAACTCGTGGACGTCAACCTCCGCGGACTGCTCCAGCTGACCCGGCTGGTCCTGCCGGGCATGGTGGAGCGCGATCTGGGGCACGTCATCAACGTCAGCTCCATTGCAGGCACCTACAACTTCTACGGCCACACGGTCTACCACGCCACCAAGGCCGCGGTGCACCAGGTCTCCCGCCAGCTCCGCAACGACACCGTGGGCAAGCGCATCCGGGTCACCGAAATCTGCCCCGGACGCGTGGAGACTGAGATCTTCGGCCGGAACATGGGCGGCACCCCGGAGGCGATGGAGGAAGCGTGGAAGACGTACTACGAGGGCTACGAGTCACTTACCACCGATGACATCGTCAACGCCATGGATTACGCCATCGAAACGCCCCGGCACGTGAATGTTGGCATGCTGGAGCTTATGCCCACGTTCCAGGTCCCCGGCGGCCTCACGTTCGACCGGCGCTAGCCGCAGTCCTAACCGCACCAGATTGATAGGTTTCCCAATGCAAACAGTCCGCACCGTCAGCTTCCCCGACCAGCAGCTCCTGGACGATCTCTCACCCCTGCCCGAAGGACTGCGCGGAGTGGTCTGGGACCTGGAGACGGATCCTGACGGCGGGACGCTGGCTGGGATCGATGGCGTCATCCTGCCGTACATCAACGCCGGCGCTGTCCTGGGGTCCCTCGCCAAGGTTCCCGGGCTGAAGTTTGTGCAGACGCAGTCCACCGGGTTCGACGGAGTCATTGAGGCTGCAGGCCCGGCGGCCGGCGTCGCGAATGCCTCGGGAGTCCATGCGGCGGCGACGGCGGAACTGGCCATCGGGCTCATTCTCGCCAAATTGCGCGGCATCGACCAGGCCGTCCGGGACCAGCAGTATGGGCTGTGGAAGCCGGAGCGGCGCCAGTCCCTGGCGGACCGGCGGGTGCTGCTGGTGGGGGTCGGCGGGATCGGGCAGGAGGTCGCCCGCCGGCTTGAGCCGTTCGAAGTCACCATCACGCGGGTGGGAAGCTCGGCCCGGACGGACGAGCACGGCGAAGTCCACGCGTCCTCGGACCTGACAGCGCTCGCCGCCAAGCACGACATCCTGGTGTCGGTGCTGCCCTTGAATGATCACACGCACCAGCTGATCGGCGAGGAGGTCCTGGCTGCCCTGCCCGACGGCGCCCTGGTGGTGAATGTGGGCCGAGGCTCGGTGGTGGACACCGCTGCGCTGACCAAGGAAGTCCTCTCCGGCCGCCTGCAGTGCGCCATCGACGTCGTCGATCCCGAGCCGCTGCCACAGGACCACCCGCTATGGTCCACGCCCAACGCCCTGATTACGCCCCACGTGGGCGGCAACGCCTCAGCGTTCCAGCCACGGATCCTCAAACTCCTGCGGAAGCAGCTCGAGGCGCTCGCCGCGGGCCAGGCCCCGGCCAACCTGGTACAGGCAGGTCCCTTCGCATGAGTTCGCTTTTTGACCTGACGGGCCGGGTAGCCCTGGTCACCGGTTCCAGCCGGGGGATCGGCAACGCGCTGGCCAGGGCATTGGCCGACGCCGGGGCAACAGTTGTGCTGAACGGCATCAACGGGGAGCGGCTCAAGGATGCCGCGGCAGCAATGGCTGCCGACTTCGCGCCCGGGCGCATCCATAGCGTCGCCTTCGACGTCACGAGCGACGCCGAGGCGGCGCGCGGCATCGCGTGGGTGGAAGAGCACGTGGGCCCGCTGGAGATCCTGGTGAACAACGCGGGCATCCAGCACCGGGTGCCCATGCTGGACCTGGATGTGAAGGACTGGGAACGGGTGATCTCCACGGACCTGACCAGTGCTTTCCTGGTGGGCCGCGAGGCGGCACGCTTTATGATTCCCCGCGGCCACGGCAAGATCATCAACATCTGCTCGGTCCAAACCGACCTCGCCCGCCCCACCATTGCGCCCTACATCGCGGCGAAGGGCGGGCTGCGCAACCTGACCCGTGCCATGACTGCTGAGTGGGCGACCGCCGGTCTGCAGATCAACGGGATCGCGCCGGGGTATATCCACACCGAAATGACCCAGAACCTGGTGGACGACGAGCAGTTCAACTCCTGGATCCTGGGCCGGACCCCGGCCAACCGTTGGGGAACCGTCCAGGATCTCGCCGGCCCTGCCGTGTGGCTGGCATCCAGCGGTTCAGACTTCGTTAACGGGCAGACCATTTTTATCGACGGCGGAATGACGGTGGTGGTCTGATGCTGACCAACACAGACCTTCCCTCCCCGGCCCTTCCCGTCACAGGCCCGGCCGTGGTGGCCCATGCGGCCGGAGACCTGCGGATCGACGAACTCACCCTCGCCGCTCCCGCCCCGGATGAGGCCGTGATCGAAGTGCACTACGGGGGGATCTGCGGCTCCGACCTGCACTACTGGCTGCACGGGGCCGCGGGCGAATCCATCCTGAAGGCGCCCTTGGTGCTGGGTCATGAAATTTCCGGGACCGTTGTCCGCGCAGCTGCTGACGGTACCGGACCTGGAGCAGGCACCCCAGTTGCGGTCCACCCAGCAACCCCCGGACCGGGGGCCGCGCGGTATCCGGCAGACCGGCCCAATCTCTCGCCGGGCTGCACCTACCTGGGCAGTGCTGCCCGGTTCCCGCACAAGGACGGGGCCTTCAGCCGCTACGTAAACCTCCCCACCCGGATGCTCCGGACGCTGCCGGCAGGCATCGGCTTGCGCACCGCGGCCCTGATCGAACCCGCCGCCGTGGCGTGGCACGCTGTGGCCAGGGCCGGGAATGTTGCCGGCAAGACCGCGCTGGTGATCGGCAGCGGCCCCATCGGCGCCCTTGCCGTCGCAGTCCTGAAGCGGGCGGGCGCAAGCCGCATCACCGCCGTCGACATGCATGAAAAGCCGCTGGACATCGCGAAAGCCGTGGGGGCGGACTCGGTACTCGCCGCCGGTGATGCCGAGGGGATCGCCGCCGTGGAGGCCGACGTCGTGATTGAATCCTCCGGCAACCATCACGGCCTCGCCTCCGCCATCCAGGGGGCAACCCGTGGCGGCACCGTGGTGATGGTGGGGCTGCTGCCCACCGGCCCGCAGCCGGTACTGATCTCCCTGGCCATCACCCGGGAGCTGGAGCTCAAGGGTTCGTTCCGCTTCAATGACGAGATCGACGACGTTATTGCCGCCCTGGCGGACCGCTCACTGCAGATCGACCCCGTTATCACGCACGAATACCCAGTGGGGGAGGCCCTGGAAGCCTTCAGCGTGGCGCGCAACTCGGCCGAGTCAGGGAAAGTGCTCCTGAGCTTCGGCTAAAGCCGCCGCCCGCCTAGAGTTTTTGTCCAGATATGCAGGGATAAGTGCCGCTGAAGCCTGCATATCTGGACAAAAACTCCCGCTATTTTGGCGGGCTGTGCAGGGGTATGACTTCCAGCCTGCCGTGGCCCACAAGCACCAGTACGTGCTGCGCCGTGACTCCGTCCAGGGCGGCCGCCACCTGGCTCACCGTTGCATCCTGTGCTTGTGAAGCTGCCCCCGGCGAAGCCGTACCCGGCGCCGGAAGGGCCTGGCCGCCGTCGTCCGCCCGCAGCCAGACGGTGACCCTGGCACCGCCCGTGGCCTCGGCGACGCCTTGCGCCAGGGCGCTGGGGTCCGGGTGCTGCCCGATGATCAGGGTGACCTGTTCGATGGTCCGTTTCCTGGCCGGCTGGGCGGCCGCGAGGAGGCCGCGGTCGTGCCGCCACAGGGCGAAGTGGTACCCGGCCACAAGGGCAGCTGCCACCAGGAGCCCGAACGGGGCACGGATGCGGTCAAGGAGGCTGCCGCCCGTGACGTCCCCGAGCAGGAACTCGAAGACGCGGTAGCCGATCACCAGGAGCGTAATGAGTGCCACCACGGCGCTGACGCCAAAGAACGCTATGAGGTAGACGCGGCGTCCGGGCGGGATGGCGTCGGCGGCCTGTGGCTGGTTCCGGGGCTTCCACGCCAGCCACCAGACCGGCCCGCCCACCAGGAGGGAACTGATGCCGCCAAGGAGCAGGGTGCGCGTGGCCCCTCCCGCCAGCGGTGACACGGCGGCTGCCAGCAGCGCGTTCACCACAACGCCCACCCCGGAAGCGGATGCCGCCAGGGCAACGGCGGACGTCACCAGGAGGCTTGCCCGCGTGGTGGCGGGGGACCGGCGGATGGAGGCGGTGCGGTGGTAGCGCCACACCACCGCCCCCACGAGTGTTGCGGCCACAGCCGGTGCCAGCGGCTCCAGCAGGTCGTTCAGGGGGTCGTTCCGGTCGAACGCCAGCCGCAGGAACACGAACAGGACCACGCCGGCCCCGCCAAGGGCAGTGATGCCGGCCGCGAAAACGCCGACGATGATCATGATGCTGTCAACCAGGCTGGTCTGGAAGCGGCGTCCGCCCTCCCTGAACCAGTGCCACCACCAGACAACGGTTCCGCCCGCGGCCCACACCAGCGAACGGAGCACCGAGTACCACCAGGGCTCAACGGTCACTGTCAGGGGAAAGCCCCGGATTGCGACGTCGAGCAGGCCGCTGAGCGCGGCGATGCCGGCACCGGCGCCGAGCAGCAGGCCGAATACAGAGCCGACGACGGCGCGCACGTCGTCCAGGTGGACGGTGGGCTTCCGGGGGTGCTTCCACATCCACCGGTGCCACGCCCAGATGGCAGCCCAGGCAATGCCATTGGCAAGCGCCGGTGCCCAGTCACCGTCCCGCTGACCTATGAGCGAGGCCGCCATCCCCAGCAGCGAGGTGGTGAAAATAATGAGGGACACGCCGTACATGGCGGTGATGTAAAGGCCCCACCCTGCGGATGTGCGCTCGGCCTCATCGTCGAGCCTCCGCCACACAAACCACCACAGAAGCAGGGCGAGCGGTCCGCCGATCAGGGTGAAGGCCAGGGACCGGGCAAGCCCCGCGACATCGGTGGATGCCAGCACAGCGCCGGACGTGAACAGCCGCTCGAGCAGCCCGCTGAGGCCGCTGGCGGCAATCACCACCAGGGCAAACAGCAGGGCGTACTGGATGAGCCGCCGCAGCGTCACCTGGGCAGGCCCCGCCGTCGAAATTGTCATTCCGGCCGGGGCGCTCATGGCTTGACCAGGGTTCCGGTGCACGCCATCAGCTGGTACGGCGCTTGGCTGATCTTCCAGTCTCCATCCGATTTCACCAGGCTGAACATGTCCTCCGACTCGTACTCGGAGGGGCCGAAGGGCCCGTCCTGGGACGAATTGACGATTGAGACCCGCACGGTGGCCGACTGGTCCCGCTCCGATGTGGACACCAGGACCACACGGGCGGGCCGGGGCTCACCGTAGTACGAGCCGCGGCAGATGGTGCGGGCAGACTCCGTGAGGTACGTTTCGGCCGTTTCGAGGTCGCCGTCAATGACCGCCGTGCTGTACCGCTGGACAACTCCTGCAGGGCTGGCCTCGTCCAGGGGTTCCGGGTCCCCCCGGGAAAAAACCACTGCGAGGGCCACTACCACCAGCAGTCCGACCACCCCCAGCAGCACGAGGAGGATCCGGTCCGGTTTTCGCGCTGCATCAGCCATGGCGCCAGTATGCACTGTCCCCAGCACTTCTTGCTGGTGTCTTTAGGCCCAATGTGGAAACGTACGACGGCGGGCGGGGCCGCCGTCGTACGTTTGCTGTTCCTTGCCCCGCCTTTGTCCAGGGGACTCGGTGCCTTCGTTCAGGGCCGGTGCCGCAGGTGGTCCTGCAGGACATAGATGGTGCGCTGCGCGCACTGCTTGAGCCGCCGCAGGTGCTCGGCTGCCAGCCGGGGCAGGACAACGGCAGCGTCTGCTGTCCTGGCTTCCTCCCGCAGTGACGCTTCAAGCTCCAGGGCGAGGGCCGCGAGCCTCTCCGCCCCCACCATCTGGCTCGCGGTCTTGAGGCTCAGGACCGCGTCCATGGCCCCCGGCAAATCCCCGGTGGTCAGCGCGAGCCGCACCTTTTGCAGCCGCTGCGGCATCTGCGCGATGAAGGCCTCCACGAAGACCTTCCACACGCCCTCATCATCCTCGAGTTCGTTACGCAGCCGCTCCAGCACTGCCGGGTCCAGGAGGGGAGGGACGTTACCGTCGGGCTGGGTCATGTCGGTGCCTCGATGCAGCCCATGACCCCCCTCGCAGCCGGAATTCCCGCGGTGATACCCGCAGGCTTTCGTAGGACGCTACGGGCAGCGGGGATGGAGGGCACGAGTGGTGGGTACTCGATTTTTCCCGGGCGCTGCTCGTGCTAGCTGTCCGGCGTGAAGATGTCCTCAATGGTGCAGCCAAAGAGTGCTGCCAGGCGGAAGGCCAGGGGGAGCGAGGGGTCAAACCGGCCTTTTTCGATGGAGATGACTGTTTGCCGCGAGACCCCCAGCGCATCGGCCAGCTTTTGCTGCGACCAGCCATGCTCCCGGCGCAGTTCCGGAAGGGTGTTCTCCACCCGCTAACCTCGGCTTCGGCTGACGGTGTACCGCACACCCACGGAGAGCATTCCTGCGACGGTCACAGCGAGCAGCGCTATTGAACCGTCGATTTCCAGGGGCGTCAGGAACAGCACTGCTGTTCCAAGGCCGGCAATGATCAGCAGGTCATGGAAAGCGCCTGCTGCAGAAGCGTCGTACCAGCGCGACTCCACGGATTCCTCCGGGCGGGCGGCCGCCCCCTTGAGGGAATCCCGGTCAACGAGGAACGCCCAGGCGAGTGCACTCAGGGGCAGGGCGGTGAGGGATGCCACGACGGCCGCACCCAGCAAAGGCCGCTGGGGGGAAAAGCCAGCCAGGGCGGCAACTGCCGCCACCAGCGCGGCAAGGACGATTCCCACTGGGATGGCGGGCACCATGGCCGGCACTGCACGGGCGCCAAACCGGGCCCGTCCCCAGGCGGTCCGCACCGCATTTCCCTTTGTGTTCCCGTTACTCTCCGTCATGTCAGTCCCCCAGTTGCCTTCGGTAGTCGATGCCTCCACTGTAAAGCGAACTTGACTGTAAAGTAAACTTGTCTATTGCGGCCGGCTCTTGCCCGCCGGTTTAGGGTGGTGGAATGGCAGGTGTGGGGGCAGTGCTGGAGGCCAGGGAATTAGTGGTGGGCTATGGGGATACATCCGTGTGCGGCGGGGTGACGGTTGCCGTGGAACCGGGTGAGGTCCTGGCGGTAGTTGGGGTCAACGGCGCCGGCAAGTCCACCGTGGTGCGGACGCTGGCCGGGCGGCAACTGCCGCTGGCAGGGGATGCGCTGGTTCACGGGCTTCCGGTAATGCCCGACGCCGTGCCGTTCCGTCGGCAGGTTGCTGCGGTCTTTGACGAGGATGTTTTCTTCCCGTCGCTTACGGTGCGCGAGCACCTTCTGCTCGTGGCGCGGGGGCACTCGGTGGCGTCGCCTGAGAAGGCCGTCGCCGCCGAGTTGGAATTTTTTGGACTCCAAGGCAGGGCGGACGCCGTGCCGGACTCCCTGTCGTCAGGGCAGCGGCGTCGGCTCCTCCTGGCGTCGGGGTTCATCCGGCCGTCGTCCCTGCTGATCCTGGACGAACCTGAGCAGCGCCTGGATCCCGTCATGCGGGATGCCCTGGGCGGCCGGATCCGTGGCAGCGCTGGAGCCGGCGCCGCTGTGGTCCTGGTGACGCACGATCCACGCCTGCTCGTGCAGACAGCCACACAATGCCTGGTTGTCGGCGATCTTGTGGAACTTGTGGACCCGATGCAGGGAGCGTCAGCCATTGCGGGATCCTGAGACGGCGGCCTATCCGGCGCTACGTGGTCACAGCTCCGCGCCGGGGCCGGGCCTCGCCCGGGAGATCGTGGCCTTCACCCGGGGGACTGCGCGCCGGTACAACCGGACCCGTTCAGCGCTGCGGGACGTCCTCCTCGATGTGTACTCCACTGTCCTGGCCCTGGGATGCGTTGCCGCCATCGCGGTGTCCTTCGTCCTGGCGCTGCGGGACCAAATTGCCGGACGCGGCGTGGTGGACCGCAGCCTAGTGGACGGCCGGTGGCAGGTCCTCCCTGCCGAGGTTCTCTGGGTCCTGCTGACCTACGCGGGCCTGGTTTCCCTTGCCGTACTCGCGCGAAGACTGGGGCCAGTCACGGCCAGCCCTGCCGAGGCCGTATGGTGGCTGCCCTTGCCTGTGGACCGGCGCCTCTTCGTGCTGCCTGCTTTCGTTCGCAGGACCCTGGCCTCGGGGCTGGCCGCCGCCGTCGCCTACCTGCCCTTCAGTGTCCTCACCGCCCTGGACCGGCAGGCCGCCGGACACCTGCTGGCAGCGGCGACCTTCGGAATGGTGGCAATCATCGCCGTCGCCGGCGCCGCCGTTCTGCAGCTGACGCCGCAACAGCATCGGCCGGGACGCTGTGCCCTTCTCCTGGCATGCCTGCTGCCAGGATCGGTCCTGCCGTTCGTGGCGCCTGCAATCTGGCCGCCGCTGGCCGCGCTCGCGGCTGCCATCGGCCTGCTCGCCTACATTGCACCCCGCGCCGGCACGGTTCCTGGTGCCGACCTGACGCGCGGCGGTGCGGTCTCAGGGCATGTGCACGCCTCCCTGTTCTTCCTCGAAGCCAACGAGCTCCACCGTGCCCTTGCGGTGGAACCACGGGGTGCCAGGCAACGCCGGTGGGGTGCGGGGTTCCACGCCAAGCCGGTCCGCGGAGCCTTTCACGCCTTGGTCCGCGCGGATGTGGTGGCTTTCTTCCGGCTGCGGCCGCCGCTTGCCGGGCCGCTGCTGTCGCTTGCCGCCTGCGTCGGTGTGGTCCTGATCCACCCCGCACTGCCTGCACTGCTGCAGATCGCCGTGATGGTCATTGCAGGCTGCGCCACGGCCGCGGGGAGTGGGAGAGTGATCCGGAGGACCGCCCTTATCCCGGAACTGGACGCCCTGGTACCCCTGGCCCCGTGGCTGGTGCGGCTGAGCCGGCTTGTGATGCCGGCCGTTGCGTCGGCGTTGTGGATGGGCGGACTGACCGGGATCCTCGCTGCGTTGGGCGCTGCAGGTCCGCTGCTTGTCCCGCTGGGGGTTGCAGCTGGCGCCGGGATGGGCGCCGGCACCCTCCGCGCGGCCACACGTCCTGCCGCGGACTGGTCCAGGCCACCGGTGGAAACCCCGTTCGGGCCGGTTCCCCGTGACCAGCTGTCCACCCTTCTGCGCGGTACGGACCTGACAGTCCTTGTGATGGTTCCCGTGATGCTTGCGCTGTACCTGGGCACAGTGCACCTCTGGCTGGTTCTGGCGCAGGTGGCCCTCAGCGCCGGGGCCCTCGCGTTCCAGATCAGGTTAGCCAGGTAAGGAGGCTTCCCAGGCCGGCGCCATCCTTTGGACCCTCCGGTACCCTGATGGAATGGCGCAGGAACTTGCGGACCTAAACGCTGAGGTCATCCTGCTCGCGGGAGCGGGACGGGCCATTCTGCTGCAGCTCGCGGACCCCGGCGTGGGCCGCGGCGTTGCGGAGCACAGCACCTTCACGGACCGCCCCATCAACAGGCTCAAGGGCACCCTGACCTATGTGTATGCCGTCACCTACGGGACGGACGAGCAGGTCAAAGAGGTCCGGCGCAGGGTGAACCGCGCCCACGTCCCCGTGCGCCGGGATGGCGATCACGAAACGCCCGGCTACAACGCCTACGACCCTCAGCTGCAGCTGTGGGTAACGGCGACGCTTTACGACACCGCCCTGGTGATCATCGAGAAAATCTATGGCCCGCTCGACGACGAGTCCGCCGATGCCATGTACCGGGACTACGCGAAGCTTGGGACAGCCCTGCAGCTTCCGCCCGACATGTGGCCGAAGGACCGTGAAACGTTCTACCGGTACTATGACGGCCGCATGGCCGCCCTCCGGGCGAGCGACGCCGCCATCCGGGTGGGCCGGGGTCTCCTGTACCCACAGCACGCCGCACTCTGGTACCGCGCCATCATGCCGTTCGCCAGGTTCCTGACGGCCGGCCTCCTCCCGGACCAGCTGCGCAATGACTTCGGCCTGCCGTGGAGCGGACGCCATGAGCGCCGGTTCCACCGCACCATGAAAGCGCTCGCCGTGGCCTACCCCAAGCTGCCGCAGGGCCTCCGGCACTGGTTCAAGAACTACTGCCTCTCGGAGCTGGACACTTTCTCCCGCCGGGCAGGGCGCCTGAGTGCTTAGCTCCACGCCGCTGGAGGCGCGGCTTGACGAACGGGCGCGCCGTTTCCTGGCCAGCGCACCTGCCGGCCGCATCCGGCCCAAGCTCACCGAATTCGTGGTGTTCGGCCTGAAACAGGCCTGGGCGTGCATCTTTGGTGCCGCCCTGCTCGCGGTGCTTATGGCGGCGCGGCTCTGGTACCCGGATGGGGCCGGACTGGCAAGGAACGACTTCCTGACCATCGCCGCCGTCGGAATCCAGATCCTCATGGTCGCGTTCAGGCTGGAGACCCTGAAGGAGTTGCGGGTCATCATCCTGTTCCACCTGGTGGGGACGGTCATGGAGCTTTTCAAGACCGACGCCGGCTCCTGGTCCTACGAGGCCGAGGGCTTCTTGCGGATCGGCGCTGTTCCGCTCTTCAGCGGCTTTATGTACGCGGCCGTTGGCTCCTACATGGTCCGCGTCTACCGTCTGTTCGACCTGAAGTTCGCCCACTATCCGCGGCGCTGGATCACGGCGGCCGTGGCCGCGGCCATCTACGCCAACTTCTTCAGCCACCACTACATCTGGGACGCGCGCTGGGTGCTGCTCGCCGCCGTCGTGGTTGTCTTTGGCCGGTGCGTGATGCACTTCCGGGTCTTCCGGAAGCATCACAGGATGCCGCTGCTGGTCGCCTTCCTGCTGGTGGCGCTGTTCATCTGGGTGGCTGAGAACATCGCCACCTGGTCCGGCGCCTGGCTGTATCCCGGCCAGGTGGACGGCTGGGAGCCTGTCGGGTTGGAGAAACTCGTGGCCTGGTTCCTGCTGATGATCATCTCAGTGGTCCTGGTGGCCTGGGTCTACAAACCTCAGCCGCCCGGGGAGGAAACCCCGGAGGGGTCCGATGCGGCCAAGCACCCGAACCCTGCGGCCACCAGTAAACTCGCGGAATGAGTGAATCCGCACGGTTCCTGGCTGCCTACGATGACCAGTTGCGCACGGATGCCGAGACACCCGGCGCCGCCTCGGTGACAAAGCTTGGTCCGTTGCACCTCGGGACATTCCGCGACGGCCGCGGATTTGTGACGTACCGGGACCTCGGGAATGCGGGCGAGGACGCCATCAGCAGGCTGGTCCGTGAGGCGGTGGACCACTTCCTGGCTGATTCCGGAGTCACCAGGGTGGAATGGAAAACACGCGGCCACGACCACGCTCCCGGGCTGCAGGGGGCGCTCCTGCAGCACGGCTTTGTTCCTGATCCGCCGGAATCCATCATGATCGGCAGCGCGCAGGCACTCAGCGTTCCCGTACCCGTCCCCGACGGGGTGGTGGTGCGGCAGGTGGTGGATGAACAGGACGTCCGGGCGATGAGCGCCATGCAGGATGCAGTTTTTGGCGATCCGGTCTCCGACGCGATGGCCGATGCCCTGCTGCACCGGCTCTCACTCGACGACGGGATGGAGCTGTGGGTGGCCGAGGCGGACGGCCGGATTGTCAGTGCCGGCCGCCTCGAACCGGTGGAAGGCACCGCCTTCGCCGGGATCTGGGGCGGCGCCACGCGCCCGGAATGGCGCGGCCGCGGGATCTACCGGGCCCTGACCGCGCGCCGGGCACAGTCGGCACTCCGCTTGGGCAAGACCCTCATCCACAGCGACTCGACCGAATTCTCACGGCCCATCCTGGAACGCTCGGGACTGGTCAAGGTCTCCACCACCACTCCCTACCGCTGGCGGCGCGAGGGCAGCTGACCGCCACCGGCGGGCC
The DNA here is from genome assembly GCF_044755505.1 of Pseudarthrobacter sp. NPDC092202. NCBI lineage: Bacteria > Bacillati > Actinomycetota > Actinomycetes > Micrococcales > Micrococcaceae > Pseudarthrobacter > Pseudarthrobacter sp. NPDC092202. The sequence continues at coordinate 105,097 of NZ_JBIVRG010000004.1, forward strand.
AACCCAGCCGGCTGGCCTGCAGCCGGCAGTCTTCTCCAGATGCTCCGCGCGCGGTCTGTATGCTGGGCGAATGACGGCACCCCAGATCTATGTCAGCTTTCCCGGCACAGCCCGTGAAGCCTTGAGTTTCTACGCGGAGGTCTTCGGCGGGGAGCTTTTCCTGCACAGCTATGAGGACTTCGGGCGCAAGGACGGGCCGCCGGACGCCATAGCCCACGGAGTGCTCAAGGGCGTGGTTGCCGTGGCGGGATCGGACGCGGCGGAAGGGCAGAACAGCGTCCGCCTTGAAGGGGTCATGCTGTCGCTGCTGGGGACAGCCGAACCGGAAGTCCTCCACGAGTGGTTCGACAAGCTTGCCGTGGACGGACGGGTGGTGGACCCGCTCGGCCCCAAGCCCTGGGGCGCATCGGACGGCCAGGTTATCGACCAGCACGGCCTCCACTGGCTCATTGGCTACGAATCCGGGCTGGAACCGGCGGAACCGGCCCAAGAGGGCACGCCCGCCTAGCCCGTATGGTGCCTAGCCTCGGGCGTTCGCCTGGGCCAGATCCGCGATGTTCTCCGTCACCGCCCAGGAGGCGAGGAGCTTCAGGGCCTCCTCGGACGGGCTGCCGGGCGTGGCTGGATAGACCGTGAGCGAGTGCCCTGGATCCTCTTCCAGCCCCAGCACCTGGTAGTTCAGCTCCAGCAGCCCCACTACGGGGTGCTGGAAAAACTTCGTGCCGGCATAGTGCCGGCGGACGTTATGGGCTGCCCAACGGGTGCGGAACTCGTCGCTGCGCATGGACAGCTCGCCAATGAGTTCCGCAATGCCCTTGTCATGCGGATTCCGGCCTGCCTCGCGCCGCAGGATGGCCACGTTGGTGCTCGCCGCCCGCTCCCAGTCCGTGTAGAAGTTGTGCGCCCTGGGGTCCAGGAAGATAAACCGTGAATGGTTGGCGGGCCGGCCGGGCCCCCGATACATGTCCGAGTACAAGGCGTAGCCGAGGGTGTTCGCGGCCACGATGTCCATTCGGTTGTTGCCGATGAAGGCCGGTGCCCCGGTGATGGTGTCCAGGAGGTACCGCAGTTCGGGCCGCACGCCTGACGGTGCGGGGGCGGCGGCACGTTTCCGGCCGGACATGTTGGCGGTCCTGGCGAGGTCGTAAAGGTGGTCATGTTCGGCGCGGTCCAGCTCCAGCGCCCCGGCGATTGCGTCCAGGACGCTTTCCGAAACGCCAGAGAGGTTCCCGCGTTCCAGCCGCGTGTAGTAGTCCACGCTGACTCCGGCGAGCCGGGCCACTTCCTCCCGGCGCAGTCCGGGCACGCGCCGCCGCCCGCCGTACGGTTCAATGCCCGCCTGTTCCGGAGTGATGCGCCCCCGGCGCGTGGAGAGGAACTGCCGTACTTCGGCTCGGTTATCCATACAGGACACGTTACGACGAATCCCGGCGCCCAAAGGAGGGTCTGCCAAAACCCGGTTCAGCAGGGCCCTCGCTACGTTTCCAGGCAGCCGGTTTGATGGAGGCACGTCCAGCCTGGAAGGAAACACCATGAACCTCGAACCTGTCCGCGAGACCCTCAAGAACCCGCCCGAACAGTTCTCCGGCGATGTCTGGGTTGACATGATCGTGCTCCCTCACGGGCCGGAGCAGCGCGCCGTTGCTGCCAAGGTGCGCTTCGCGCCGGGAGCCCGCACGGCGTGGCACTCGCACGCCCGCGGACAGTACCTGCATGTGACTTCCGGCGTGGCACGCTTCGGCACCCGGGACGGAAACATCATCGACGTCCACCCCGGCCAGACCCTCTACACTCCGCCGGGCGAAGAGCACTGGCATGCCTCAGCCAACGGAACCTTCATGGAACACCTGGCAATCCTCGAAAACGATGAAGACCCGGCAGCCACCACGGCCTGGGCTGAGCACATCACCGATGCTGAGTACGAGGGCCGGCAAGGGTAGGACTGCCAGAACCAGTTACAGCAGGGCCACCGCTACGGGCCCCCGTATCCGGTTTGATGGCGACCGGCCCCTGTAGCATTTTAATAACCCCCAACAGAACCCCAGGAGATCCATGACTACCGTCAAGGCCTATGCATCCCCGTCCTCCACTGAGGACCTCATTCCCACCACCATCGAACGGCGCGAAGTGGGACCCCACGACGTCCTGATCGACATCAAGTTCGCCGGCATCTGCCACTCGGACATCCACACGGTCCGCGGCGACTGGGGCCCGCAGCAGTACCCGCTGGTTCCCGGCCACGAGATCGCCGGCGTCGTCACCCAGGTGGGCTCCGAGGTGACCAGGCACGCCGTGGGCGACCGCGTCGGCGTCGGCTGCATGGTCAACTCCTGCAAGGACTGCGAGAACTGCCTGAAGGGCGAAGAGCAGTACTGCCTCAAGGGCAACGTGGGCACCTACGGTGCCGTTGACCGCGACGGCACCATCACCCAGGGCGGCTACTCCACCCACGTTGTGGTGACCGAAGACTTCGTGGTGCGGATCCCCGAAGCACTCGAGCTCGACGTCGCCGCTCCGCTGCTGTGCGCCGGAATCACCACCTTCTCCCCGCTGCACCACTGGGGCGCCGGACCCGGCAAGAAGGTCGCCGTCGTCGGCCTGGGCGGACTCGGCCACATGGCCGTCAAGATCGCCCACGCCATGGGCGCCGAGGTCACCGTGCTGTCCCAGTCGCTCAAGAAGCAGGAAGACGGCCTGAAGCTGGGCGCCGACCACTACTACGCCACCAGCGACGAGAGCACCTTCAGCGACCTCGCCGGCACGTTCGATCTCATCATCAACACGGTCAGCGCCTCGATCGACATCAGCTCCTACCTGCAGCTGCTGAAACTCGACGGTGCACTGGTGAACGTTGGCGCCCCCGCTGAGCCGCTCCCCGTCAACGCGTTCGCACTGATCGGCGGCCGCCGGTCCTTCGCCGGCTCCATGATCGGCGGCATCCGCGAAACGCAGGAGATGCTGGACTTCTGCGCCGAGCACGGCATCGGTGCCGAGATCGAGGTCATCCCGGCCGAGAAGATCAACGAGGCCTACGAGCGCGTCCTCGCCTCGGACGTCCGCTACCGCTTCGTGATCGACACCTCCACCCTCTAGCAGCACAACGCGTTCGACGGCGGCCGGTCCCGTGAAGGGGCCGGCCGCCGTCGTGCGTGGACGGATGGGCCCGCCATCCGCTGCTGCTTGCGTAACGAATAACCGGCATGAACTACTACACCCCGGCGGCGCAGGACCGGGCCAGGGACGCCGCATCTGATGCCATCGAGAAAGTGCTCAACGGAATGTCCGAACCGTTGAGCCGGCACGCCCTGAACGCCCGCTGGAAACGGGCCTGCGAAGCCATGGACAGGTTCCTGGAAGCGCAGGACACGGGCGAGGAATAGGCCAGCCTAAAACTCCCGCGGGCTACGGCTTAAGGGAAGCCAGGATGGCCGAGGCGGGGCCCGCCGTCGTCCTTTGAAAACCGGTTCCGGCCCACAGGTTCAGCCAGTCCGCATCCCCTGCAGCGGCCGCTGCAGCACGCAGGGGAGTGGTGAGGTGGTGGACCTCCGGATAGCCATCGGGAGCCCCGCCGTCATGGCGGCGCATGAATTCGTTGAGGAGCCCCCGCGCGTTCCGTCCCGAGAAGGCCCGCGTGACCCCCGTGGTGGTGAAGCGTCCCGAGGACATGGCAAGCCGGTGGGCCGCCTTGGTGCCGGCCTCGTCCGCGCGGAGGAATGCCGTGCCGGCCTGGACCGCCGCAGCTCCGCGGGAGAGGGCTTGACGGGTATCGGCGCCGGTGGCAATCCCGCCGGCAGCTATCAGCGGCACACCGAGGTCCGCCAGCTCTTCAAGCAGGCCGTGCAGGGATTCCCCCTCCGGGCGCGGCGCTGTGTCAAAGGTGCCGCGGTGGCCGCCGGCTTCCGGTCCCTGGACGCACAGCGCATCAACGCCTGCTTCCAGAGCGCGCACGGCTTCGGGCCGCGACGTTACCGTCGCAATGACGCACACGCCCCGTTGCTGCAGGGCGGCGATGACGGCGGGGTCCGGCAGGTCGAAGGTGAAGGAGACCGCCTCGGGGACCTGCTCCATCAGGACATCGATCTTGTTGTCCCAGTCGTCGTCGTCATGGCGCGGATCTCCCAGGGTGACGCCGAAACGCCGTGCATCGGGAGCCAGGGACAGGGCGTACTCTTCCAGCGCGCGGGCGCTGATCATTGAGGGTTGCGGGACGAAGACATTGACGCCCACGGGGGCGCCGGTCAGCTTCCGCGTTGCCTCGATCTCCGCCTTCACCGCCGCCGCGGTCTTATAGCCGGCGGCCAGGAAGCCCATTCCTCCCCGGGAGCTCACGGCCGCGGCCAGTTCCGGAGTGGACGGCCCGCCCGCCATGGGCGCCTGGATCACCGGCAACGGCAGGGAGGAAATCTCAAAACGGGTGTTGCCGCGGGCCGGAGTATCCAAGGTGGTGGTTCGCTTTCAGGCTGGAGGATTTCAGTACAGGAAGATGTCTATCCACTCGCGGTTGTGGGAGTGGATCAGGACAAGGAACAGCACGAAATCGAACAAGAGGTGGACGCTGACGATATAGGACAGCGACTTGGTCACCGTGAAGAGCCGGGCCTGCAACAGGGCGAAGGGGAAGATGAAGAACGGTGCCCAGGAGTGGAAGCCCAGCTCCCAGAGGAAGGACGTGAACAGCACCGCCTGCAACAGGTTGGCCTGCCAGTCCGGGAGGTGCCGCCGCAGCAGGGTGAACGCCGTGCAGATAAAGAAGAGTTCGTCCCAGATGCCCAGCACGTTGGTGCCGAGGAACAGCCGGGCGATGCCGTCCGGATCGCTCACAGCCGGCCAGTTGGTGTACACGCCCGTCCGGATCATATAGACCGGCATCAGCGCATATCCGATCACCAGGACGGCAGGAAGGTACCACTTTTCCGCGCGCGTCCAGGGCTGGCCCGTCCGGATGGGGAAGCGGATGGCGTGGTCCCTGGTGACAAACCTCGAGACGGAATAGGGAATTCCGACGGCGAGGATCATGGCGGTTCCCATCACCATCATGTGCTCGGTGCTGATGTCCGTGGTGATGGGGACCAGGCTCATGGCCGTCAGGCCCACGGCGATCAGCGCCAGGTCGATCAGGAGCGTGCGGCTGATGAATCCGGCCACAACCAGGGCGGCGGCCAGGAGCAGGAACCCGGACAGGCGGTCCTGCCATGCGAACAGCAGGAAGCCCGACGCCGAGACAAGGGCCGCGGGAACCAGTGAAAGTGACGCGGTGCCCGGCGGATTGGTGCCTTGCTGGCTGGTGCCCTGGTGTCCTGGGTCTGTCTGTGGTGTGCCCGGCGCGCCGGGTTCGGCGTGCGCACGTGGTTGCTGCCTCATGGTTACCTTTGATGCTCGGACGGCGCTTCTGCCTGGATTCCTCACATTTTACTTTGCCACGTGCCGGGGCGGGGCAAGGAAGCCCGCCCCGCTTAACGGAAGCGGACGACGCCGGGAGGTACCGGCGTCGTCCGCTTGCCTTTCAGCGGTGGCACCCTAGGCGGAGGCCAGAGCCTTGCCTTCGCCGCGCAGGCTCAGGGTGAAGGTGTTGGGTCCGCTGCAGGTAACGGCGACACGGCAGGTAGTGGTGTTGTGCCGCGCGGACAGCTCGCTGACGGCGGAGTCAAGGGTGTGGTGCAGGGCGGAGCGGTCCCAGATTTTCAGGGTCACGGAGTCAGTGGCATCGAACGTCATTATTCAACTTCCATTTCTTGCGGTTGGCGGCCTGGAATCTTCTTTGACCGGGCCGTGGCCTCGTCTATGAGGCGGTACTGCATGGGAAAGCGCGTTCCCGTACTTCAATGGTGCAGGTTGCCTAAGGGGTTGGCAACCGGATCAAGCCCGATGTGACCAAGCACACCGGCCATCGGCAGTCCCGTGCTCCGCTGGGGAGGCGTTGCCTGCCGATCCCTTCCATAGTGCCCAGCAGGACTGGGCTGCCTCAAGAATGTTGCGCGTGAGTCTGATCACGTCCTTCCCGGACGGACCTTTGCTCCACGGCCCATCGGACCCTACTCGTCGAAGTAGGTGTCGATCTCCTTCTCGCCGGAGATGGAGGCGATCACGGACGCCGCCACTTCGCGGAGCTTGACGTTGCGGGTGCTCGAAGCCTTGGTGAGGATGCCGAATGCGGTGTCCCTGGTGCACCGGTTCTCGGCCATGATCGCTCCCACAGCCATGTCAATGACAGTCCTGGACCTTAGGGCGGAGGAGAGGTCGCTGCGCACCTCGCTGAGTTGGGTGATCCGGAGGACCAGCCGAATTGCACTGGCAGCCTGGTTTGTGAACGCTTCCACGGTGGCGATGTCATCCGTTGAAAAGCCGTGGCTTCGGCCGGCGTAGAGGTTCAGGACAGCTTCTGCCTCACCGGCAAGATCCAGCGGCATGGCAAGGATCGAGGCTACCCCCTGGGCCCTGGCAACCTTGGTGTAGGCGGGCCAGCGTTGTTCGACGCCCAGGTCCGGAACCAGCAGCCACGTCTTGCTGCGCAGCGCGGTGAGGCAGGGGCCGTCGCCGAATCCGTTTTGCAGTTCGTCCAGGGCGCGCGCTTCCGCATCGCTGCTGGCTACGGCCTCCGGCCTCTTGTGGCGGATCACGGTGACCCCGCAATGGACCGGATTCCCCGGAACGGAGAGCTGGGAGGCGGCAACAACCGCCAGATCCGTAAGGAACGCTGCGATATCGCCATTGTCCAGGACCATATCCAGCAGCCGCATGTCGACGTCAGGCAGGTCGCGCGCATCCGAGTTGAATCTGAAGCTGCCTGTGCTGTTTCCGTAAGCCGTCACAGTGCTTCCCCTTCCGACATTTCCGTCATGGCTGTGGCAATCAGGCTCACCTGCGCTGCCGGTATGTCCAGGGCGTCATGGAGGTACGCGTCCAGTGAGACCTCATCAATATCGCCGCCGATGCCGTAGTAGTAGATCCAAAGTTTGTCCAGGGCCAGGTCCGCGTCCCGGAATCGCCTGGCAGTTCCGTTGCGTTCTTCCCCTGTCCAGTCCGGCGGTTCGGGCCCGTCGGCCCCGTAGGGATACATCCCTACGCTCCGTCCTGGTGGGTTGCAGGGAGCTCAGCTCCCAGCACGATGTCATGGGCGATCGCGTGCATTCTACGGTTGCTGGACTTCGCCGCCAGGCGGAGGATTTGCAGGGCGCCGTCCCGACCGCCCCTGTGCTGGAGCATGATCAGGGACACGGCCGCATCCACAACTGCGCGGGATTTGAGGGCTGCCCTAAGGTGTTCGGGATGGACGTCCGCCCCATGCAGGCGCAGCGCGATCCGGAGGACCCTGGACATGGACGCTGCGTGCTGCTCCAGGAGCACCACGGATTCCTCGTTGAAGGCATCGATGGTCCGTGCATAGCAGTTCAGCCCCGCATGGGAGAAAGCGTCCGTGGGAATGGGGATGGCCAGCACGGAACGAACCCCCTCCTGGCTTGCCGCTCTTGTATATCCATTCCAGCGCTCGTCGCCCAGCAGGTCCGGAACCCGAACGAGGCGCTGCTGGCGCAGGGCGGTCAGGCAGGGGCCTTCGCCAAAGGCATACTGGGTCTCGTCCAGCCTCCGGCCCTCCTCGCTGCTGCTGGCGACCGTGGCCAGCCCGCCGTCGCGCTCCACCGTGATGGTGCACGTAATCTGGCCGTCTGAACCAAGCAGGGAGGCCGACAGGGTGGCCAGTCCCAGGAGGAATTCGGGGAACCCGGGACTTTCAAGCAGCAGGTCCTGCATCCTGTCCGATGTGGTGAGCGTGCTTTCCTTGGCCATGAGGCCTCGATCCCTGGATGCACCAGAAGGCTAACCCCTGGCTGGCGGCCGCTGCTCTCTACGCTGGCTGGCCCGAGTATTCAACCCCGGATGTCCCGCATCCCCGAAATCTCCTACTACCGACACTACGCCGGTCCCGGACCTATTGATACGGGGAGGGTTGCAGACTAATCGTCCGCTTGCCGCCCTGGCCCCTCTGCTCGGCCGCCCTGTCCCTCAGTAGGGGAGCCAGGGACATCGCCGGACCCCGGGAAGTCATCCGAGTAGGGTGCGCGCGGCCGGGGCAAGTCGTCAATGAGTTCGTTGGCCGCCAGGGCCAGCAGATCGCGCTGCACCGGCGGCAGCGAAAGAAGCCCCTGCAGGTAGGCTTCCACCTCATACTCCCCGGCGTCGCCCGAGAGACTGAAATACTTCAGCCACAGTTCGGACACAGGGATATCCGCCGCCTTGATGGCAGCGCGGAGCCGGCGGCGTTGTTCCGGTTCGTTCGGATCGAAACCCATGAGTTCCTAGGATCCGGCAGGCAGCGTCCCGGCCAGGACGCGTTCGCTGACGTGCTGCAGTGCAGCGTTCTCGTCGCGGGCAAGCTTTATCAGCCGCTGCAGTGCTGCCTCGTGGGGAATCCCGAACCGCTCCATCAGCGCTCCGCACGCCCTGTTCACCACATCGCGGCTGTACAGGGAGGCCTGCAGGCCCTCGGTCATCCTTTGGGGGGCCTCACTGGCCTGGATATGCGCGAGCAGGGTGGCCGCGGGGGCCGCAAAGAGTTGGAGCAGTCGGACACTCGTTTCGTCGTACACGCCAGGGGTAGCGGCATACAGTTTCAGGGCACCGAGGGTTTCGCGGCCGGCCATCAGGGGAGCGCTGACCACTGACGTTATTGGTAGCCCGGCGACGGCCTTGCGCCACTCCGGCCAGCGGGACTCATTCGCCAGGTCCTTGACCAGCACGGGCTCCTCGGCTGCCCATGCAGCCAGGCACGGTCCTTGCCCGCACTCATACTGGGTGGAATCGGCCTGTCTCACAATGCTGTCGGTATAGCCGCTGCTGGTGCGGCGTCCGCGGGCATCCAAAAGCGACACGCCTGCTCCGATGGTGCCTGGAACGGACTCCTTGGCGGCCTGGGCCAGGAGCCGGACGGCTGTGGTGACTTTTTCCTCCGTGAGGAGCAGCCCCTGGATCCGAGCTATGACAGTGCTGAGCTCATCAAGGGGAAGTTGCTGCGCCATGGTTTCAGCATAGGGCCAAGTCCGGAGGTCCGCCTTCAAAGACGGTTCGCGGCGTGGATCGGGCAAACATGGGAGGCTTCTCCACTGCCCTGCGGCAGGCGGGACAGTAAGATGGGCGCATGTCGAGTGCACCGGAGAAAGAACCAATAGAAGAGCTCCAGAGCATTCTGGTCGGCGCGGAAAACGTTGTTGAGTTTCTCACCGGGCTTGCCGGGCTTGCCGCTGCATCCGTTTCCGAGGTGGCGGGTGACCATATCGAGTGTGCCGTCACGCTCAAGCTCCGGCGCAAGCCCACCACGGTAGCCGGCAGCAGCCGGCGGGCGGTGGAGCTGGACCAGGTGGAGCAGGTGGTTGGAGACGGCCCCTGCATCAAAGCCCTGCGGGAAATGTCCCCGGTGATTATTGACGACGTCGCCACCGATGGCCGCTGGCCGGAGCTGACCCGGCAGCTTTCCGAGGCGAACATCCGCAGTTCCCTCGGAGTGCCGCTGGAGATTAACAGTGATGCCAGCGTCGCTTTGAATTTCTTTGCGCAGAAGCCTGGCATGTTCACCACCAATGTGTATGAGAAGGCCCTGGGTTTCGCCGCGGCCGCGCACAACACGCTTCATCTCTCGGTCCGTCTCGACACGGCGCAAAGCCGGGCGGACAACCTTGAAGCTGCCATGCAGAGCCGGACGGCCATCAACCTGGCGTGCGGTGTCATCATGGCCCAGAACAGGTGCACCCAGGCGGAGGCAATGGACATCCTCACCAAGGTCTCCAGCAACCGCAACCAGAAGCTGCGGGACGTCGCGGCGGAACTGATTGAGCAACTGACCGGGGACAGGGCCAAAACGCACTTCGACGCCTAAAGGAATGGTCTTGGCGCCGCTCCGTCCGGGCCCTTAATCCGCCCGCAGCACGGAGACGATGCAGGCCGTGCCGGACCGGCGGATGTCCCAGCAGTTGCCATGGCCCAGTACCTCGAAGGTGTCCTCGCCTGCCGCTGCCAGCACCAGTGCGGTGTCCTCGTCCACGGCCACAGCCCTCTCCACCAGCCCGGCAGCCACGGCTCCCACCGCGCGGCTGAGCGTGCCGGCCTGGGCTGCGTGGACATCAACTGCGAAGGGGGCGAGGCCCAGGCCGTCCCGGATCTCGAGCTCAGCCAAGCCCTCAGAGCATTCTTCGCCGCAGACCTCAATGCCGCGGCTGAGGTAGCCGCCCATCAGTGCCCGCTTCGGTGCGATCATGGCCCCGGCGGAAAAGCCGAGGTAGGGCACCCCGCCGGCAACTGCCGCGGAAATGGCGCGTGCCGAGGCGGCGAGCCCTTCCCAGTACCCCGGCGTCAGTCCGCCGCCCACCACCAGCCCGTCGACGCCGTCGAACACGGAGGGATCGCAGGGTGCGCCCGCATCGAGCAGGACCGGCACCACCTCCACTTCAATCCGCGCGAGCAGCGGATCCACGTAAGCCGGGAGGAGGCTTTCCGGGTTCCCGTGGCGGTCGTGGACCACCACCGCCACCCGGGCGGGCGCCTCGTGGCGGGAACTCGGGCTGACGGCCTCGGCGAAGCGGTCAAAGACCTCCGGAAAGGCTGCATGGTCCGGCCCGGCGCCGGCGAGGAAGATGCTCATGGCCATCAAGATACCGGGCGGGCCGGGTGCCCGGGGCAGCGGCAAGCCCGTTTCCCCAGGCCATTGACAGCCTGGGCGGGCAGGACTATCGTACAACCAAATGGTTGTAGATCAGCTTCGTGAAGCCGAATTGGACCGCCTCTTCCAGGCGTTCGCCGATTCCACCCGCCGCGATATTGTCCGCCGTGTGACCGTGGGCGAATATTCGGTGTCCGGCCTCGCTGCCCTCTATGCCATGAGCTTCGCCGCAGTCCAAAAGCATGTTGCGGTGTTGGAACGCGCGTCCCTGGTGACCAAGGAAAAGCGCGGAAGGGAGCAGATCGTGCGGGGAAACCATGAAGGCCTGCAAAAAGCCCGGCGGCTGCTCGATGAGTATGAGGCGATCTGGCGGCAGCGCGTCGACCAGATCGCCAGCATTCTGGCTGAAGGATAAGGAAGGGTTTTGCAATGTCCGTTACTGGTACCACCAAGAATCTTGAGGCGCTCAGCTTCATCCTCACCGCTGAGTTCGACGCCGGCGTCGAACGCGTCTGGCAGCTCTGGGAAGACCCGCGCCAGCTCGAGCGGTGGTGGGGGCCGCCCACCTGGCCGGCCACCTTCGAGAAGTTCGACTTCGAGCCCGGCGGCAGGGCCGGCTACTACATGACCGGTCCCGAGGGCGAGAAGGCCGGCGGGTGGTGTAGTTTCACCTCCATCCAACCGCCTGCCAGGCTGGAGTTCGACGACGGTTTCGCAGACGACAACGGCGCGCCCGTGGAAGCCATGGGGAGCACCCACGTCACGGTCACGCTTGAGGAGAGCAGCGGCCGTACCACCATGACCGTTGCCACCATCTTCGAGTCCGAAGAGCAGATGGAACAGATGGTGCAGATGGGCATGGAGGAGGGCATGACTGGAGCTGTCGGCCAGATTGACGCGATCCTCGCCGAACACGCCAACGCCTGAACGGCTTACTGCACCACAAGCACAACGAAAGCGTACGACGGCGGGACGTCCCGCCGTCGTACGCTTCAGTTTTTCCCGGGCTGGCGGGGCTGCTGCTGGCTGGGTTGGGCTGGAGGCCTACCGGGCCGGGGCCGTGGCGAAAACCAGGAGTGAACTGGTGGCGGTGGCCAGGAGTTCACCGGCCGGCCCGAAGATGCGCCCCTCAGCGAAGATGACCCGCGATCCCGGTTTGGTCACGGTACCTTCGGCCCGGAGCATTCCGTGCTCGAGGGTGATGGGGCGAAGGTAGCTGACGGAGAGGTCGATGGACGTGTAACCGAATCCGGCGGCAAGGGTACTGTGCCCGGCGCATCCAACAACAGTGTCCAGGAGCGTGCAGGCCAAGCCGCCGTGCACCATGCCCAGCGGGTTGTAGTGCGCTTCGGCCGGCGTGCACTCGAACTCCACGCGACCCGGCTCAACTCCAACAAGGGCCAGGTTCATCAGGGACGCCATGGGCGGGCGCGGAATGGTTCCGTCCCGCATTCCGGTGAGGTAGTCCAGCCCGGACAAGCGGGATAAGTGTTCAAGGCCCACGCGCGGATCTGTCCAGCTGAAAGTTGCCGAACGCTCAGCTTCTCCGTTGGCATCCATGGCACTGCCTCCTCCTTGTGTGGCCCCCGCTTGCCCAGCTTAAGTGAAGCGAAGGCGGGCGTTGAACCCGGCCAAAGGCTTCTGAATACTGGAAGGGAACGTTGCAAAAATTGTGAGGCGGTGGCGGCAATGGGAAGCGGTGCAGCAGAGTACCGGAAGCGCCTTGAGCGTGCTGCCGAAATGCGTTCCTACCGCGGGGCAGGCATCAGCGCAGAGGAAGAAGCGGAGCTGGACGCCCTTGAAGAGAAGGAGCGGGAGAAGCGCAAGAAGGTGGGCGACGCTGCCCGGGCGGAATACCTTGTCCGGGATGCCATGGCGCAGGGCAAGTTCGACAACCTCAAGTATGCCGGCAAGCCCATTCCGGGGCTGGGGGAGTCGTACGATCCCGATTGGTGGGTAAAGGGCCTCATCCAGCGGGAAAATATCAGCGGCCTCGGTCCGGCGGCCATCCTGGTCCGGAAGGAGGACGCCGAACTTGATGCCAGGCTCGACGCCCAGTACACGGAGCAGCAGGTCCGTGACATTTTGCAGGATTTCAACCGCCGCGTCATCGACGCCCGCCGCCAGCTGCAGGGCGGTCCGCCGGTTGTCACCAAGACCCGGGACATTGAGGACGAAGTGGGCCGGTGGCGCCAGCGCCGTGCAGCCCGCCCCGCCGAGCCTCCGGCGGAACCGCAGCCTGCGCGCCCCTGGTGGCAGCGGCTGTGGAAAGGTACGGCCTAGGCGGACGGACGACGGCGCTGCCTCCCGACGTCGTCGTTCCGCCTTAGCTATGTCCCCGCGTCAGCGTGGTCCTTGGCTTGTGCCGGGGCTGTCGCTTCAAAGAGCTCACACAGCGCGTTGTAGTACCTGCGAGTTTGCCCGCAATGCCTCATCCCGATCCGCGAACAGACGCTCTGCGAGGGTTTATTGGCTGGGGCGGTCACTGCCACCACCTTTTCCAGGCCGCCTGCAAAGGCGTAGACAGGACCGCTGCCGCAGCTTCAGTCGCATAGCCATGCCCCCAGTAATCCGGGTGGAAGTGCCAGCCGATTTCGGTGTCTCCTGAAGGTTCCAACGGCAAGTCATCGCCCGAGGCCGGAATGGACTTGAGGAGCAGGGTGCCGGCCAGCGGGGCAGGAAGGTCTTGCTCAGTGCCCCGGTTGGGGCCACCGCCCGTGCCATGGCCGCGCAGCCCGGCCTGTCCTTGCAACTGTTCCTTCAGCTGCACTGCCCAGACAGCGTGGACGGGGTTGTCCATCTGCTGCCAGGCGCGGATGCGCTCGTCGGCCTGGGACCGGTCCCGCATCACCTGGGGATGGCTGCCAATGAAACGCTGTACCTCCCAGCGCGAGTAGAGGTCCAGTACAAAGCCGGCGTCCTCCCGCTTCCATTGCCGGAGGATTAGCCGATCGGTTTCAAGGCTCTTCACCACGCCCATGCTGCCAGACTGGTGGCGTCTTCTGCTGTTGCCCGGTTTTCCACATACAGCTCTTGGCAGCGGGTCAATGTCACACCCTGCTGGAAGACTTTACTCATGGAGGCGGTTCAGGGGTTGGCAGGGGCACCGGCAACAGCGCAGGCGGGAAACCCCGTTGCGCCGGCTGCGGCCGGCACGTCGGCTGGTGCCGTTGCGCCGCCGGTTCCTGGTGTCCTGTCTGTTGCTGAGATCTCTCGCTCCCTGGCGTCGGTGACGGTCGCGTCTGATGGTCCGGGGATGATTGATCAGTTGCGGGAGCTTGAGGATCTGAAGTCGCTGGCCGCTGCGAAACAGGCCCGTATTGCTGTGGCTTTTGATCTGTCCCGGCGGCGGGAGCAGGCCGCGGCCGCTGTCCCGGCCAAGGATCAAGGCGCCGGTGTTGCCGCGCAGGTTGCGCTGGCGCGGCGGGAGTCCCCGGCCCGCGGCGGCCGGCTCATGGGCCTGGCCAAAGCCCTCGGCACCGAGATGCCCCACGCCCTGGCCGCCCTGGAGTCCGGGCAGCTGAACGAATGGCGCGCCACCCTCATCGTAAAGGAAACAGCGTGCCTGTCCGCCGAAGACCGATGCGCCGTGGACGAGGAACTCGCCGCCGACACCGGAACGCTTTCAGGCTGCGGGGACCGGGGCATCATTGCCGCGGTCCGGACGGCCGCGTACCGGCGTGACCCGCACTCGGTGGCGAAACGGGCCAGCCATGCGGTGAATGACCGGACCGTGAGTCTTCGCCCGGCGCCGGACACCATGGCCCGCCTGACCGCCCTGCTGCCCGTCGCCCAGGGGGTCGCCGCCTACGCCGCCCTGACCCGGCATGCGGACACGTTGCGGTCCTCCGGGGACGAACGGTCCAAGGGCCAGATCATGGCCGACCAGCTCGTTGAGAACGTTACCGGCACCCCTGGCGGGGTCGCCGGCCTTGAGGTACAGCTGGTCATGACCGACCGCACCCTCTTCCAGAGCGACAGCGAACCCGCCCGCCTCGCAGGCTACGGCACCGTCCCCGCCCACTGGGCACGCCAAACAATCCTCGGAGGATTAGGAGAGCTGGAAGCCCCCGGAGTGCGGGGCGGGCCGAAAGCTACGGGTCAGGGATTGCCAGCCGTGAGGCCCGCCGGTGCCAAACCCGGTAACGTCCGGCCCGCAGGTACAGCGAAAGATATAACGGGAGGTGCGCTGGCCGAGAGGACCCCTGCTACGGGAGCGGCCGCCGCCGGCGCTGCAGGGACTGAAGTCAGGGGCAGCAGCGACATTGATGTCTGGCTGCGCCGGCTTTACACAGCGCCGGGCAGCGGAGAACTCCTCGCGATGGATTCGAAGGCCCGGCTCTTCCCGCCCGGGCTCCGCCGGTTCCTCCAAATCCGGGACGACACCTGCCGCACCCCCTACTGCGACGCGCCCATCCGCCACCACGACCACATCACCCCCTGGCACCAGGACGGCCCCACCACCAGCACCAACGGCCAAGGCCTCTGCGAAGCCTGCAACCACACCAAAGAAACACACGGGTTTTCAGCCAGGCCGGTTCCTGGGCCCAGGCACACGGTCGAGCTCCAAACCCCCACCGGCCACACCTACCACTCCACAGCACCACCCCCACCCGGCACCGCACCCGATGTTGCCGGATCGGGCGTACCAGCCGGTACTGCTGCTGCAGTTGCCACGTGCCCGCCAGGTGTCGCGGCTCCGTTGACCAAAACGGTCGGTGCCGTCGGCCCCGGAGCCCCAGCCCGCCGTCGAGATATCCGCCCGCAGCCACTAGCCTCGGGGACGCAACGGCGTCTCGACGAGCACGGGCCCAAGGCAAAACCCGCAGTGCAGGTACTTGGCCGCGTTATTCCGTCTAGCTGGTGCCGGAACTAGGGGCGGGGGCTGGGTGACGGACTCGGGCCCATGATCGAGGGAGGAGGCGGCGGGAAGGGGTTGGCGGGATACAGCGGCGCCGCCTGAAGCATGTAGTTGGCCCACTGCGGTCCGGCAATCATGTAGCCATCAAGGCGGGGATAGAAGGTCCCGTTGATGGTGACGTTCTGCCCCGCCCGCTTCTGTCCCTCCAGTGCGTCGCCGAAGAAGGAAGCTGTGGCAATGCCGGAGGTGTAGCCAACAATCCAGGTGGATCCGTTGTTGTTCGAGGTGCCGGTCTTGGCCGCCACCGGGAACTTGTCGTGGGTCTTGGGATTGATCCAGACACCCGAGCCCCTGACCAGCACATCCTGCAGTACGTTGTTGACCCCACGTGCCACGTCCGGCTTCACCGCATCCCGGCACTCCACGGGCGGGGTGGGCAGGCTGCCGCCGGTCGCATCCTTGACGCCCACCAGGGCGACAGGGGTGCAGTAGCGGCCGTCATTGGCGAATGTGGCAAAAGCGTTGGCAAGGTGCAGGGGAGCGACGCCGATAGCACCGAGAAGGTTGCCCAGCTGATGCATGTTGATGGGGGTTCCATCCAGTCCGCTGTGCAGCCCCACGGCGTCCACCATCTTCTGGATGCCGCAGAAGTCCAGCTGCGCCGCCGAGGCGAACGTAGCCGTGTTGATCGAGTTGTACAGCCCGTAGTTGATGGGCATCTTCCGGTAGAAGCCCTCCTCTGCGTTCTGCAGGTCGTCAGCGGCGCCCAGCTCGGGGTTGTTCTGCGCGGTGCTGTACGCACCCATCACCTTCCCGCAGCTGGAGCGCCACGGAAAGTTCAGCGGATAGACGCGCCGTGAAGCGTCCACCTCCGCGGTCAGGGACTTGCCCTCGTTCAGCCACTGGGCAAAGGTGAAAGGCTTCATGGTTGACCCGGGCTGGAAACCACCGGCTCCGTTGAGGTCGTTCCCCTGCGGGTCCTTGGCATCAACGTTGAAGTTCAGGTGCGTGTCGAACTTGCCCGGTTCCGGGAGGAACACCGTGTTCTGGGCCATCGCCAGGATTTTGCCGGTCCCGGGCTGCACTGTGACCAAGGCGGCGCCCCACCGGTCCGGGTTTGGTCCAGCGGTGCCGTCCACCTGCGTCTGGGCTGCCGCCTGCAGCCTGCTGTCCAGGGTGGTGACGATGGTCAGTCCGCCGCGGTACAGCTTCCGCTGCCGTTCTATCAGGCTGTTCCCGTATGCAGGGTTGTTCAGGATGAGATGGGAAATGTAGTCACAGAAGTACGGCGCCATGGACGCGTAGGCGCACCCTTGGCGCTCCGGACTGATCTTCAGCTCGATCGGCGTGGCCACGGCTTCATCGTGCTGGGCCTGCGTGATCTTCCCCTGGAGCATCATCTCCGAAAGCACCTGGTTCCGGCGGACGATCGATTTCTCGGGGTTGATCGCCGGATTGTAGAACGTGGGGCTGTTGACGAGTCCGGCCAACAGTGAGGCCTGGGGAAGGGTGAGGTCCTTGGCGGTGGTGCTGAAGAAGTAGCGCGAAGCTGCCTCGATGCCATAGGCGTCGCTGTTGAAGAAGACGATGTTCAGGTAACCCTCAAGGATCTGTTCCTTGGTGAACTTCTTTTCCAGCGCAATGGCCAGCTTCATCTCCCGCAGCTTGTCACCAACATCCTTCTGTCCGGAGAGGATCACCTCATCGGGCCTGTCCTGTGACAGCCGGGCTTCATTGATCACATTGGTGACGTACTGCTGGGTGATGGTTGACGCGCCCTGCTGGCCACCCTTGGTCAGGTTGGAGACCACTGCCCGCACGATGCCCTGGGGGTCGATGCCGGCATGTTCATAGAACCTGCTGTCCTCGATGGCGATGATCGCGTCCTTGATGTGGGGAGACATCTGGTCCAGCGGTATCCGGACGCGGTTTTCGGCGAAGAAAGTGGCAATCGGCTGGCCGTCGGAGGTGAGGACTTTGGTAGATTGCGACGGCGGCTGGACAGTGAGTTCCTCGGGCAGGCTGTCGAAGAAACCAATGGAACTGCTGACGCCGTATCCCGCTGCCGCCACGGCCGGGACTACAAGGCTGGCCGCCAGGACGCCGCACATGACGCTCGCGGCCAGGAACCCCAGGAACCTTCCCAGGGAGGTGCCCAAACCGCGCCTGCGCTTCGTTTTCTTCGCCATCGTTCAGCCCTCGAGCTTGGAGGTCCCCAAAGAATACGCCCTTCCGCTGGCACTTTGAGGTGCTGGAAGGTCAGGATTTGATCACGCTCGCGGTCTTGACCTGCCGATACTTAACGACATATCATTAAGTATCGGTGAAGTTGTTGGCGACACTATATGAAAGGACAATGCCACCATGAACGGCATGCACGAAGAGAAATTTCCCCACACGGAATTCGGACGGGAGCCGTTCGGGCGGGGCAGGGGCCGCAGGGGGCCGCACGGGCACCGCGGTGGAGGCTTCGGGCCTGGCTTCGGACCCGGTTTTGGGTCAGGTTTCGGCCCCGGGTTCGGTCCCGGTTTCGGCCGCGGCCCGCGGCGGGCCAGCCGTGGGGACGTCCGGGCAGCGGTTCTCTCGCTCTTGGCCGAGGCGCCCTCCAACGGTTACGGGCTGATTAAGACGATCGCCGAGAGGACCGAAGGTGCCTGGCGGCCCAGCCCTGGATCCATCTACCCCACGTTGCAGCAGCTCGTTGACGAGGACCTGATCTCAGCACTCAGCGAGGGGCGCGGGACGGAGTTCACCCTCACGGACCGGGGCCGGGCCTATGTGGCCGAGCATGGGGAGGAAATGGAGAACGCCTGGAGTGCTGGGCCGGACAGTTCCGACCGCGAGTTCCACCAGAGCATCGGCAAGCTGATGGGAGCCATCCACCAGTTCCGCAGCGGTGTTACCGAGGAACAGCGCGCCGCCGCCATCGAAAAGATGGATGAGACCCGGCGGGCACTGTACAAGATCCTGGCTGACTGACCCTCATGTCAGGGCCGGGCCCACCGGCCACAGACCCCGCCCCGCTCAGGCGAAGGAGTCTTCTTTAGTGCGCGTTGCAGTCCTGCTGGGTGCTTCTGCGGCCCCGGCGGCGCTGGCCGCGGGGGAGTGGTAAGCGGAGTGCAGCGGATTGAAGCCTGCCCCGATTTCACCGAAGGCATAGGCGCTTTCAGTGTGTTCAGCCAAATCCACTCCGGCAGTCTCTGCCTCGTGGCTGACCCGGAAGCCGATGGTTTTGTTGATGGCCCGGCCAATGACAAAAGTTCCGGCGCCGGAGAGCAGCAGGGTGATCACCACGGCCGCCGTCTGGGCGATCAGCTGCTGCGCACCCCCGCCGTAGAGGAGTCCGCCGCCCTGGCCATCCACGGGAAGGGCGATGAAGCCAAGCGCAAGGGTGCCGATGAGTCCGGCGCCGAGGTGCACGCCCACAACATCGAGTGAGTCGTCCAGGCCGAACCGGTACTTGAGGTCAACGAAGACTGCGCAGGCAGCCCCGGCCACGAAGCCCAGGCCAATAGCGGCAACCGGGCTGATGTTGGCGCAGGAAGGGGTGATGGCCACGAGCCCGGCAACTACGCCGGATGCAGCACCGAGGGACGTGGGATGTCCATGGCGGATCTTTTCGGTGACCAGCCAGCTCAGCATCGCCGCGGCGGGAGTCACCAGCGTGTTCACCCAGATCAGGCCGGCCTGCTCGGCTGTTGTTGCCGCGCCGCCATTGAAGCCGAACCAGCCAAACCACAGAATCGCGGCACCCAGCATGATGAAGGGGATGTTGTGCGGACGGTGGTTGGGGTCCTTGGCGAAACCATGGCGCTGGCCCACGATCAGGGCAAGGACCAGGGCGGCCGTCCCGGAGCTGATCTCCACGACCGCGCCGCCGGCGAAGTCGATGACCTGGCCGAACACGGCGGTGACTGCTCCGCCGGCGCTCATCAGCCCGCCGCCCCAGATCATGTAGGCGAGGGGGCAGTAGACCACGGTGATCCACAGCGGTACGAACAGCGCCCACGCGCCGAACTTTGCGCGGTCAGCGATGGCACCGCTGATCAGCGCCACTGTGATGATCGCAAACGTGGCACTGTAGCCGGCTTTGATCAGGTCGGGGGAGCCCATCAGGTGCTGCAGGCCGAAGTTGGCGAAGGGATTGCCGAAGATGCCCAGGACGCCGTCCCCCGTTGTCATGGAGTAGCCCCACAGGACCCACACCGCACCAACGATCCCGGCCGAGATAAAGCTCATCATGATCATGTTGAGCGCGGCTTTGGCGCGGGTCATGCCGCCGTAGAAGAGGCCCAGTCCGGGCGTCATCAGCAGTACCATCGCGGCCGAAATCATCAGCCAGACATGTTGGGCAGAAATCTCCACCTGCGGGTCCCTTCGCGTTGCGCCAGCGGGGCGCTCTTGCTGGCCCTCGCACTTCCCCCGCCGTCCATGTTTCTCCGCCGGTGTTTCGGGAAAGGCGCGCAAAAGTTGCGGCAGCGTTACACAATCCGCCCTTACGTGAAGTTCGCGCGTCCATCATGTTTCAGGCTTGTTAACGGAAGTCCTCGATGCAGCGAAGTGGCCGGACCAGCTTGTCCTTCAGGGGCCGTAAAGGCGCGGGCTGCCGGGCGGGAAAGGTGAGATCCGCCGTCGAACGCGGAAAACCGTGCAGGTTTCAAGGCCGTGAACGCAGGCTCACCCGAGGGCCCTGCAGTGGATGGGTCAGAACTGCCGGGCGTTTGCCAGCACGGGGAGCTTGCCGCGGACCTCGTCAACAACGGACGGGTCGATATCGACGACGGCGAGTTCGGGCTTGCCGCCCAAGGCCACGACGGCGGAACCCAGGGGGGTGATCACTGCGCTGTGCCCTATGCCTGTGGGGGCGCTTCCTGCCGGGCCGGCGCCCGTGGTTTCAGGGTCACCCTGTCCGCAGGCCACCACGAACGTGGTGCTGTCCAGGGCGCGCGCCCGAACCAGGAGGTCCCACTGCTCAGCCTTGCCCTCGCCGGCTCCCCAGGATGCGCATACGATGTTGACCTGCGCCCCCGCCCGGGCGTTGGCAGTGAACAGCGCCGGGAAGCGGACGTCGTAGCACGTAGCGAGGCCGAAGACCGTGCCGTTGAGCTCAAAGGTCACCGGAGTTCCGCCCGCGTCCACCGTCTTTGACTCCGCGAATCCGAAGGCGTCGAACAGGTGCACCTTGTCGTAGGACGTTTCCACGCCGGGGCCCGTGACCAGCAGGGTATTGCGGACCCGCCCGTCCTTCCCGGGAGTGAACATCCCGGCCACGATCGCAATATCCAGTTCCTGCGCGATGCCCCGGACTTCCCCAGCCCAGGGCCCGTCAAGCGGTTCTGCGATATCGCGGAGGGAATGGCCGAAAGCACGCATGGCGGCCTCGGGAAACACCACCAGCTCTGCGCCTGCAGCCTTGGCTTGCGCCGCATAGTCGCGGATCAGCCCCAGGTTCCCGCCGGGATCTGCACTGCTGATGATCTGGGCGACAGCCAGACGCATACATGCTCCAATCTGTGTGAAAGCTACTGCTTGTAGCCTTCGACTTCGCTGACCGGGCGGGCTTCGGCATCGTTGGGGTTCTCGCCGGAATCGGACTTTGCCCGGCGCTGCCGCAGCAGGTCCCAGCACTGGTCCAGGCTTTCCTCCACCTGCTTCAGCCGCGCTTTGTCAGGCACCTGCCCATCCCCTGGCACCTCCCGCAACGAGTGCTCCTCCTCAACGAGGGCCTGGATGCGGGTCAAAATATCCTGGTCATTCATGGCTTCCCCTTACTTCCCGGAACGGTTCCCCCAGCGTACGCCTGTACCATCTCAATCATGCCCACTGTGCTCGATATGGCAGGTCCAATCCTGGAAATGCTGACCTGGATGTGCCTGCCCGCCGGGCTCGCACTGCTCTTCTACACAGGCTTCCTCCGCCGCTTCGTTCATCCGTGGGCCGTGGCTGAGGCCGTGGTCTACTCCGACAGCACGGGCGTGGGCTTCCGTTGGTTCGACCGCAAATTCCAGGTGCACCATGCGCCCATGTCCCCCCACGACATCAGGGACCTCGCCGTGGGCGACACCCTCCCCGTCTACTACCATCCCAAGCGTCCTACGCAGTGGCAAACTGCTGCGCCGGAAGAGGCGGGCAGGACAGCATCACTGCTGGGCCGGTACCTGACAGGCATTGGCGCAGCCGCCTTTCTTGCCGGCTTCTTCCTGCCGATGTTCTAAGCCGGCGTTGTTCTAAACCGGCATTGTTCCAAGCCGGCGTCCCCACCGGCGGCGCGGTGCGGCGGCACTAGCCAATAAGCACCACGCCAATACCAAGGGCGCCCAGGACCACCCCGGCAAAAGCCGTCCACAGTACGCCGGTGATATCGGCGTCGTGCATTTCCTTGCGGATGCCGTGCGAGCTCACGCGGTAGCGGCGCCGCTGCGTGAAGTAGATGCCGGCCGCCGTTCCGGCCGATACCGTGAACAGCAGCAGGATAGGCAGGCCATGCTGCGGCAGCCACCGCAGGAAGATCGCGCTTACTGTCACCAGTGCCAGCATGGTCCTGCCCCAGGCGAGCGTGGTCCGTTCCGGTTGAAGACCAGGATCGCCATGCAGTGGCGCGGGGCCGCGGGATGGTGCCACTGGTCAGCGCCAGAGGATGAAGATCATCACGACGGCGGCCGCCAGCGCGCCGGCAGCGGCCAGCAGCGGCACAATAAACGGCAACGGCAGCGGTGCCTTATTGCGCATGCTGCGTTCCACGCGGAGCCACCGGATGGCGGAGCCGGCGCTCAACAACATGCCCAGCAGAAGCAGGACCACCGCCAGGCCCTTTCGGACCGGCTCCAGGAAGAGGTCCGAGGTGAAGGCTTCAATGGCGATGCCGCCGGCCAGCAAGGCCAGGGACGTGCGGATCCAGGCAAGGAAGGTGCGCTCGTTGGCCAGGGTGAACCGCGGATCCGGCTCCTCACCGCCAGGCAGCAGGCGTTCGGCGATTTTCCCGCGCGACGGCGGGACGGGGGCGCTGGCGGGCTGCTCGCGGTTGGTCACGGTGCCAGTTTAGCTATGGTGCAGCCTGCGTCCTCTACCGGGCTGTCCGCGGTGCGAGCCACCGCTGCACTTCCTTGTGCTAGCTACCGCTTCGCGGCGCAAACATGATGACGGCCACCCCCAGCAGGCAGATCAATGAACCCGCGATGTCCCAGCGGTCCGGCCGGAAACCGTCAAAGACCATGCCCCAGGCAAGCGATCCGGCCACGAACACTCCGCCGTATGCCGCCAGGATCCGGCCGAAGTGCGCGTCAGGCTGGAATGTGGCTACGAACCCGTAGGCCCCCAGGGCGATGACTCCCAGGCCGGCCCACCACCAGTCCTTACCTTCACGCACTGACTGCCACACCAGCCACGCGCCGCCGATTTCCGCCGCTGCGGCCAGGACAAACAGCACCACAGTCTTGGCGATGCTTACAGCTTCCTCAGGGATACCCACGCCGCCATCATGCCAGCCGGAGCATTGAGGGACGGGAATGCTGGATGCCGGGCCGGGGTTGGGCCAGGTATGGAGCGCATTGGATTTCTTTCATTTGGCCATTGGGGCCCCGGGCAGGGCTCGCGCACCAGGACCGCGGGTGAGGCTCTTCTCCAGGCCATCGACCTGGCCGTGGCCGCGGAGGAGCTTGGGATGGACGGCGCGTTTTTCCGCGTGCACCACTTTGCCCGGCAGCAGGCCTCGCCGTTCCCGCTTCTGTCCGCCATTGCCGCACGCACCTCCAGGATCGAGATCGGCACCGGCGTCATAGACATGCGGTACGAGAACCCGCTCTATATGGCGGAGGAAGCCGCGGCCACGGACCTGATCAGCGGAGGCCGCCTGCAGCTCGGCATCAGCCGCGGGTCGCCCGAGCCGGCCCGCCAAGGCGCGGCAGCCTTCGGGTACGTGCCGGAGCCCGGAGAGACCGACGCCGATATGGCCCGGCGCCACACCGCTCTCTTCCGGAAGGCGATCACCGGCGCGGGAGTAGCGGAAGCAGACCCGCGCTACGGAGGTGGGGCCACCGGGCTCCTGCCGGTCCAGCCGCAGTCACCCGGGCTCGCCGAACGCATCTGGTGGGGAGCCGGAAGCAGGAAGACTGCGGTATGGGCAGCCGAACTAGGAATGAACCTGATGAGTTCCACACTGCTGACCGAGGACACCGGCGTGCCCTTCCACGAACTCCAGGCGGAACAGATCCAGCTGTTCCGGGACGCTTGGACCGCGGCAGGCCACGAGCACGCGCCCCGGGTATCGGTAAGCCGCAGCGTCCTGCCCATCGTGGATGAAGTAGACAGCCGCTATTTTGCCGGTGCCGCCCTTCGGGACGCCCGCGACCAGGTCGGCATCATCGACGGGCTGACTGCCAGGTTCGGGAAGAGCTACGCGGGCGCTCCGGACGTCCTGGCGGAACAGCTGGCTGCGGACACCGCAGTCCAGGCGGCAGACACCCTCCTGCTGACCGTCCCCAACCAGTTGGGCGTTGACTTCAATGCGAAGCTGCTGGGCAATATCGCCCGGCACATCGCGCCTGCGCTGGGATGGAACCCGGGCTCCTGAACAGGCGCAACGCCCCAAAGGCGGCTAAAAATTTCTCCCTGCAAGCCCTGTCCGCGATATACTAAGCAGGCTTATTGAACCATCACGGAACTTTCCGCGTTGCCGAACCGTTACTCTTAGAGTGCGGCTTGGGGGCTTAGCGCCATCACTACAGCGTGACTGCGGAACGGTCATATGACGGAGAGAGAGAAATATGGCTCGCGCCGCTCTAGGCTTAATCGCATGATCCGGTTACGTCAGCTGGCCCAGGCGGCCACTGTCCTCACCACGCCCTTGTCGCCGGAGGACATCCTAGCCCTGTTCAACCCCGTCTACTCTGCCCGCCAGCTCCGTGGCGTGGTCACCCGTGTGGTGCAGGAGACGGCACAGTCAGCAACCATCTTTTTCCGGCCCGGCCGCGGCTGGCACTCCCACCTGGCAGGCCAGTGGGCGCGCATCGGCGTCGAGCTGGACGGAGTCCGCCATTGGCGGTCCTATTCCCTCAGCACCCCCGCCGGCAAGGACCCCGCCATCACGGTTACTGATGTCGGGGCTGTGTCCGGCACCCTGGTGCGGACCACCAAGCCGGGCGACGTCCTCTTCCTGGCTCCTCCGCAGGGCGATTTCGTGCTCCCGGAGCACCCCCGCCCCCTGCTGATGGTCACCGCGGGCAGCGGCATCACTCCCGTCATGTCCATGATCCGCACCCTTGTCCCGCGGCGTCCGGATGCCGACGTCGTGCTGGTCCACTCGGCCCGCACCCCTGGCGACAGCCTCTTCCGCGAGGAACTCGCAGAGCTGGCGGACCAGTTCCCCAACTTCCGCCTCGCCCACTGGTTCACTGGCGAGCAGGGCCGCATGGACCTCACCAACACCTCCCAGCTGGACGAGATCTGCCCGGACTGGAAGGAACGCGCCGCCTACGCCTGCGGTCCGGACAGCTTCCTGGACGACGCCGAGGCGCTGTGGAAGCGCGCGGCGCTCACCACGGCAGCGCCGGGTTCCGATGTTGCAGCGGCCGGCAGTGCCGGAAACCTCATGATCGAACGCTTCAACACCACCTTCGACGCCGGAGTGGGGCACGACGGCGGACTGGTCACCTTTGAAGCCTCCGACCGTGAGGTGCAAGCCGACGGCGACACCCCCATCCTGGACGTGGGTGAGGACGCTGGGGTGCTGATGCCCAGCGGTTGCCGCATGGGCATCTGCCACAGCTGCCTGACCCCACTACTGTCCGGGCAGGTCCGCGACCTCCGCACCGGGGAAGTCCACGGCGAACCCGGCCAACTGATCCAAACGTGTGTCTCGGCAGCCGCCGGACCCGTCAACCTCGAAATCTGAGGAGCATCACGGTATGACTGTAATAACACCGAGCAAAACCACACCCGCCGAAGGCAAGCCGACCGGAGGGTCAAGGACGCGCCCCGGAAAGCTCGCCGAGTCCGGCAGCCCCACCGTCCGGCCGCCGGCCGCCGCCCACCTGAGTGACGAGCAGGTTGCCGAGCTTGGGCGTGAACTGGACGCCATCCGTGACGAGGTCCTGGCCAAGCGCGGTTCAGCCGACGCCGCCTACATCCGCCGGGTAATCAAGATCCAGCGTGGCCTGGAAATCTCCGGCCGTGCCGCCCTGCTGGTCAGCAAGAACAAGGCTGCCTGGGTCACCGGAACCACACTGCTGAGCCTGGCCAAGATCCTGGAAAACATGGAAATCGGGCACAACGTCCTGCATGGCCAGTGGGACTGGATGCGGGACCCGGATATCCACTCCACCACCTGGGAGTGGGACTTCGTCACGCCGTCGCGCTCGTGGCAGCACACCCACAACGACCTCCACCACCGCTGGACCAACGTTGTGGGCAAGGACAACGACGTCGGATACAACCTCCTGCGGATGGACGAGCAGCAGCCGTGGAAGCCCATCAACCTGGCCAACCCGGTTTTCAATGCCATCCTGGCGCCCCTATTCGAGTGGGGCATCGCTATTTACGACCTTGAACTGACTGAGTTCAAGGAAGGCAAGAAGTCCAAGGAAGCCCTGCTCAAGGACCTCAAGGCCCTGGGCAAGAAGGTGGTTACGCAGTTCACCAAGGACTACGCCGCGACCCCCGCCGTCGCCATGCTGACCGGCTCCGGAAAGCAGGCGCTCTACGGGACCCTGACGGCCAATGCCGTGCGCAACGTCTGGGCCCACGCAGTGATCTTCTGCGGCCACTTCCCCGAAGGCACTGACACCTTCACGGAGGAAATGGCGGAGGGCGAAACCCGCGGCGACTGGTACATCCGCCAGATGATCGGCTCCGCCAACATCTCCGGGTCCAAACTCATGCACATCATGACCGGTAATCTCTCCCACCAGATTGAGCACCACCTCTTCCCAGACCTGCCCTCCAACAGGTACGCCGAGGTGGCACCCAAGGTCCGTGAGATCTGCCAGCGCTACGGTTTGAAGTACACCACCGGGCCGCTGCTGAAGCAGGTCGGATCCACCTGGGGCAAGATCTTCAAGCTGGCACTGCCCGGCAAGACGGCCAAGGCGTAACCACAGCACCGCCTTTCCAAAGCACCAAAAGCACCTCCGGTTCCGGGACCATCCCGGGGCCGGAGGTGTTTTTGTCCCCGCGGACGCTCTCGCATTTGATGCGTGTTTTCGGCGGACGCTCCCGCACTCCCCGGGGCAGCGCGCATAATTGATCGGACAGCCGCCGCGGCGCCCAATGGAGGAATCATGCGGATTCTCGGAGCACTCATCGTTATCTGGCTCATTATCGGCGGGGTGGCCGCCTGGCAGCGGGGCTACTTCGGCGCCGCACCCGGCAATTGCGCGGAGGCCGGAACCATTGCCATCACCATTGCTGCCGGGCCCCTGAACTACATGGGAGCGAATCCCAAGATTTCCTGCGAACTTCCGCAACCCTCCCAGTAGCCTGACCGGCCTGAAGGGAAACCCATGCGGCTGAAGGGAAACGCGTCCGTAGGGAAACCCCGCGTGAACGGCTGGACTGGGCGGTGGACCGCCCTAGAGTAGGTACTGCGCGGTCGCGGCACCTACGGCGGCCGCACCGATCCCACAGTCTCGAAAGGACCTGCCGCGATGGCCTTCATCACCGTTGGAACCGAAAACAGCACTGATATCGAGCTTTACTACGAAGACCACGGCTCCGGCCAGCCCGTCGTCCTGATCCACGGCTACCCCTTGGACGGATCCTCCTGGGAAAAGCAGACTGCTGCGCTCCTTGACGCCGGCTACCGTGTCATCACCTACGACCGCCGCGGCTTCGGGAAATCAAGCAAGACCACTGAAGGCTACGACTACGACACCTTCGCTGCTGACCTCAACACCGTCCTGACAACCCTGGACCTTAACGACGTTGTACTCGTGGGCTTCTCCATGGGCACCGGCGAGGTGGGCCGCTACCTGGGCACCTACGGCTCCGCACGGGTTGCGCGGGCAGCCTTCCTCGGTTCCCTGGAGCCGTTCCTGCTCAAGACCGATGACAACCCGGACGGCGTCCCGCAGGAGGTCTTCGACGGGCTGACGGAGGCCGTCACCGCGGACCGCTATGCCTTCTTCACCGAGTTCTTCAAGAACTTCTACAACTCGGACACGTTCCTGGGCACACCCCGCCTCAGCCAGGAAGCCGTGAACGCCAGCTGGAACCTCGCTGCAAGTGCGGGCGCCACAGCATCCGTTGCAGCGCAGCCCGCGTGGCTCACGGACTTCCGGGACGATATCCCCAAAATCGACGTCCCCGCGCTCATCCTCCACGGCACCGCGGACAACATCCTGCCCATCGACTCCACCGGCCGGCTGTTCGCCAAAGCATTGCCCAGCGCCGAATATGTGGAAATTGAAGGTGCCCCGCACGGCCTGCTGTGGACGCACGCGGCTGAAGTAAACGAAGCGCTCCTGCGCTTCCTCGCCAAGTAGCAGCCGCCCGTTCAGCACACGGGCACACGCAAACGTCCGGCGGTGGCATGACTGCTACCGCCGGACGAGAGCGAGCGTTGGGGGAAAAGTTGCGTTATGCGGGTGCTGTGACAGAACCTAGCCGGGTATAGGCGAGCAAGCTTGCGGGGGGATTTGCCGGCTATATGAGGGGCCTGTGAAAACTACCCGTCGTAGTGCGTCCGCGCGGGGCCCTGGCCCAGCGAATTCACCACGGCCGCGGCAACGTCATGCAGCTTGGAGTTGCGGGTGCTGGACGCAGTCTTCAGGATGTCGAAGGCGTCCTGCTGGCTGCACCGGTTCTGCGCCATGATGATGCCCACGGCCATATCGATGACCGTGCGGGACTCCAGCGTGGCCCGGAGGTTCGCCGCAGTTTCGCTGTAGTGGGCAAAGCGCACGGCCAGCCGCAGGGCCAGGGAGGTCTGGCCC
Source organism: Pseudarthrobacter sp. NPDC092202 (assembly GCF_044755505.1). Classification (NCBI taxonomy): domain Bacteria; kingdom Bacillati; phylum Actinomycetota; class Actinomycetes; order Micrococcales; family Micrococcaceae; genus Pseudarthrobacter; species Pseudarthrobacter sp. NPDC092202. The sequence goes on from NZ_JBIVRG010000004.1 coordinate 133,532, forward strand.
ACAAAGTCCTCGGCGAATTCAAGGATCCGCGGCTCGAAACGGTTCGGCCGGCGGGAGTACAGCAGCAGGGCAGCCTTTGTCCCGCCCTCCACCTGGAAGGGCAGTGCGAGGACGGAGCGGATGCCCTGGGCAAGCACGGCCGAGGAGTACTCCGGCCAGCGGCTGTCGTGGGAGGCGTCGGGGACGTGGACGCTCTCCTGGGCGGCGGAGGCTGTCAGGCTCGGGGTCTCGCTGAACTCGTACTCGAGGTGCGCGATGGCCTTGGCATCCGGGCTGCTGCTCGCCACTGTCGCGGCCTTGCGCTGCCGCAGGAGGGTGATGGCGCACATGATCTCATCGCCGGGCTCGGAAAGGTTGCGTGCGGACACCTGTGCCAGTTCATTGAGGAAGTCCTCAACGTCAGAGCTGTTGAGGACCAGTTCATGAAGGTGCTCGGTAATGGATGTATCAGTTTTTGCTGTTGACTCGCTGGCCACGGTTTTTTGGTGCCATTCGCTCAGGACAACCCGGCGTCTTCGGCATTTCCCGGCGGTGCGGGCAGGCTGTGAAGGTCGCTGGATCGAGGAACTTTCCAACGGCCTGCTGCTAAACCGATATCCAGAAGTATATACATCCTCCGCCGGGGGACACGGTCACTTTGACACATGCGGTGCGGGCTTTCTGGCGCCGGCCGGGGACTTACCGGCAGAATGAAGCAGGCGCCGGTGCTCCCGGCTGCAGACCCCGAAACCGGCGGCTGGAACGCCCCACAGCGGGCAGGAAGAGGGACATGACATGACCAGGCTGCTCATCATTGGTCCGCCGGGCTCCGGCAAGGGAACGCAGGCAGAGCACCTGGCCCGGCATTTCGGCGTCCCTACCGTCTCCACTGGAGAGATCTTCCGGACCAACGTCAGCCAGGAAACGGAGCTGGGTAACCAGGCAGCGGGCTATCTCGACGGCGGCGATTTTGTCCCCGACCACCTCACCAACGCCATGGTCAAGGACCGCCTGCTGGACAGCGACCTCCGGGAAGGCTTCCTGCTGGACGGCTATCCGCGCACAGCCCCGCAGGTCACGGAACTGGACAACATGCTTGTGTCCCAGGGGCTTGCGCTGGATGCGGTCCTTGAACTGACCGCCCCCGACGCCGTACTGGAGCGCCGGATGCTGCTGCGGGCCGCGGAGCAGGGCCGCACGGACGACACGGTGGACGTGTTCCGGCGCCGCCTGGATCTCTACCACCGCGAGACGCATGAAGTAGTCTCGGTCTACGCCGGCCGTGGAATGCTCGTCTCCGTGGACGGCAGCGGGGATCCCGGCGACATCACCGAACTGGCGATCGCCGCCGTCGAAAAGTTCCTGGCTTCCCCGCGCCCGAACGGGCACATGCCAGCACTGAAGAACCGGCGCAAGCCACCACAGTAAAGGAAAACCTGATGAGAATTGCGGTCACCGGCGGAAGCGGAAAACTTGGGCGGCACGTGGTCCGCAGGCTCACGGAGGACGGCCACCATGTTCTCAACCTGGACCGTGCGGGCGCCCGCAGCCCCGGCCTTGTTGTGGTGGATCTGCGCAATTACGGCGAGGTCCTGGACGTGCTGCTGGGGCTGGACGACAGGCACGAGGGTTTCGACGCCGTGGTGCACCTCGGTGCCATCCCTGCCCCGGGCATCATTCCCGATGCTGCCACCTTCGAGAACAACATGCTGTCCACCTACAACGTGTTCCAGGCGGCACGCCGGGCGGGCATCAAGAAGGTGGTGTACGCCTCCAGCGAGACGGTGCTGGGACTGCCGTTCGACGTCGACCCGCCCTACATCCCCGTGGACGAGGAGTACCCGGCACGGCCGGAAAGCACCTACTCCCTGGTGAAGCACCTGGAAGAGCAGATGGCCGTGGAATTGACCCGCTGGGACCCGGAACTGAGCATCGTGGGGCTGCGGTTTTCCAACGTCATGGACGTGGAGGACTACGAAAAGTTCCCTTCCTTCGACTCCGACGCGACCCTCCGGAAATGGAACCTTTGGGGCTATATTGACGGCCGGGACGGCGCCCAGGCGGTGGCCCGCGCCCTCGAGAACGGTGCGCCGGGATTCGAGGCGTTCATCATTGCCAACGCGGATACCGTCATGAGCCGGTCAAGTGCCGGCCTCGCCGCGGAAGTGTTCCCCGGCGTCAAGGTGGTAAAGGAACTTGGCGAACACGAAACCATGCTGTCCATCGACAAGGCGCGCCGGCTGCTGGGCTTTGAGCCTGAGCACACCTGGCGGGACCACTGGCAGGACCCTGCGGGCAGCTCGCCGAGCTAGCCGCTAGGGGCCTTGCAACAGGAACTCGGCGCGCCCGTGGACCGCCCCGTTGATTTGCAGCTCCAGGGCGTGGAGGCCGGGGTAGTGCACCCTGGTGGTCATTTGCCGAAAGGCATGGCTTTTGGACAGGCTCCTGCTCTCGCCCGGGGCAAGGGTGAGGGTTGACACCTTGAACACCTTGGCGGACTGGCTGCCGTTGGCCTTGCGGTAGTGGACGCGATAGTCGACGGCCAGGCGCACATCCTGCGTGCCGGTGTTGGCGATCTCGAAGGAGAACGTCAGTTCGCCGGGCAAAGGGACCACGTTCCGGTCCAGGCGTGGCCCGGCCACTGCTACCTGCGCCGGCTTAAAGCCCAGAAGTGCCAGGGCTTCCGGGTGCCCTTTCTTCACCAGGGTGCGGAGGCCGTGCCGGACCACCCAGCCGGTGTTGCCGTCAGGGGCGGACAGCCATTGTGCTGCCGTAGCCACCACGGCGCCGGGGGCGTGGCGGGCAAGGTCGTTGAGGTGGTTGGCGACGGACCGGCGCACGTACTCCGAGGGGTCCCGGTACAGCGCGTCCAGGACGGGAAGGGTGGACTCGGGCCGCTCCACGAGGCCGGGCACACGCACCGCCCACGGCAGGTAGGGGCGGGTGCCCTCGCTCGCGAGGCGACGCACATGCTCATCCGGGTGGGACGTCCACTCCAAGGCGGCCACCAGTGCCCGGTCCAGGTCATGGCGCAGCAGGCGGCGGACCGCAAACTCGCTGGTCAGCCTGGGCGTCAGTTCCGCCAGCAGCGCCAGCGCGTCGTCAAAGTCCGCTGCTCCTCCGGACTCGACGGCGAGCGCAGCGGCAGCCTCCGAAACCGGCCAGAGGATCCAGCCCGTGAACTCCGGAAACCGCAGCGCGGCACGGAAGCAGCCCGCCGCCGTCGGATATCCCGCCCCGGGAACGCCCCGGATGTCCTCCTGCAGCGCCTCGGCCACAAGATCAGTCCTGGCGCGCAGGTTATGGTCCCCCAGCAGGGAGGCGGCGACGCCTGTCCTGGCCCACCGCACGCCGGGAGCAGCCTCCGTGAGGACGGCTGCGGCGGAATGAACCGCAGCAGCGTCTATCAGTTCATTCATGGCACCCATGGAGACAGGCTAGCGCCAGTGCGGAACGCGATACTCTTCCCGTAGGAAAAATCTCAACGGCGCAGGGACGGGCATCACAGTGGGACATCAGGATTCAGCAGGTTCCGGAACCACCAGCAAGAGCCGGGGCAGGTGGCGGGCCTTCCATGACAAGTTCGTGGTGGAGGAACGCTACATGGACCCCGCCGACCGGCGCGGGTTGTACCGGGCAGCCATCATCCTGGTGGTGGCGGGGGTTGCGCTGTTCATTGCCACGCTGGTCAGTGTGCTGCAGGCCGATGGCCTGTCCGCGGCGGATGTGCCGGTGCGCGACTGGCTCCTGGGGACAAGGTCCGACGCCGGTACTGCCTTCATGATTTTCCTCGCCGTGGTCTTCGGTCCGGTCGCCCTGCCCATCATTGTCCTGGTGGTCATCCTGTGGTGGGGCTTCGCCGCGAAGCATGCCTGGCGCCCCATCCTGCTGGCGTCGGCGATGGTCACGGGGGTCATCATTTCCCAGATCATCCTGCGGATTGTCCAGCGCTCGCGTCCGCCCGTGGAGCAGATGCTCTTCGGGATCGACCACACGTTTTCGTTCCCGTCGGGGCATGTGCTGGGTGCCTGTGACTTCCTCCTGGTTGGCGCCTTCCTGGTGTTCTCCCGGCACAGCAACACCAAAGCGGCCGTTCTTGGTTTTGTGGGAGCGGGGATAGGCATCGTGCTTGCCGCCCTGAGCAGGTTGTACCTGGGCTACCACTGGCTCAGCGACGCCCTCGCGTCGCTGTCCCTCTCCCTGGTCATCCTGGGCGGGGTTATCGCACTGGACACATGGCGCACGGCCCGTGTGCCCGGGGAACGTATCACCGGCGAACTGTCCAAGGCGGACTCGCCCCGGGACTGACCCTGCCCCGGGAGTCACTTGCTCCGGGACTGACCCTGCCCCGGGACCGGCGCAACCTTCAAGCTGGCGGCCGGGACCTGGCCTTTTTTAGGGCGCGGTGCAGTTTGTTGTTGGCCGCCTCAAGTTCCAGCACCTTGGCCACGCCGGCGAGGTTGAGGCCCTGTTCCAGGAGTTCGCCGATCCGCAGCAGGACAGCGATGTCGTCATCACTGTACTGGCGGGTGCCCCCGGATGTCCGCGATGGCGTCAGCAGGCCCTTCGTCTCATAGAGCCGGATGTTCTGCTGCCCTGTTCCGGCCAGTTCCGCGGCCACGGAGATGGCGTACAGCGCGCGGCTGCTGCTGGGTCCGGAACTCCGGCCTGCGTCCTGGTTTGCCATCAGTTCTCCAAAATCCGTCCGGGGCCTTGCCTCAGTTTCCCACAGGTGCTATAAAAAATCTATATCCATCACCATAGATTAAGCGGTGGATATGGCACAGCTGGAACACCTACTGAAGCTGAAGGAGTGGGAAATGATGTTGATGCGCACGGACCCGTTCCGTGAGCTGGACCGGCTCACGCAGCAGGTCTTTGGAACCGCCGCCCGCCCGGCTGCCATGCCTATGGACGCCTGGCAGGAGGACGGCGAGTTTGTGGTGGCCTTCGACCTGCCTGGCGTGAAGATGGATTCCCTGGACCTGAACGTTGAACGCAACGTCCTCACGGTCCGGGCGGAGCGCAAGGACCCCACCCAGCCCAACGTGGAACTGGTGGCCTCCGAGCGCCCCCGCGGTGTCTTCAGCCGGCAATTGATCCTCGGGGACACGCTGGACACTGACAACATCAAGGCAAGCTATGACCAAGGCGTCCTGACCCTGCGGATCCCGGTGGCCGAGAAAGCCAAGCCGCGCAGGATCGAGATCCAGACACAGCAAAGCGAAAAGCACCAGATCGGAACCTAGCCACAACCGGCAGGCGCGGGGACCTTCTCACGGTTGCCCGCGCCCTGCCTTCTTTTCCGCACGGCGCCCCCGGAGGCGTCGCCCGCGGAGCGGAAAAGGGCACCATGACAAGCACCCCCGACTACTACGACACCCTGCGGGTCCAGCCCCAGGCCAGCCAACAGGAAATCTCGCGCGCCTACCGGGCACTGATGCGCAGCCACCACCCCGACATCGACGGCGGTACTTCCCCGGAAGGGGAGCTCCTCCAGATCATGCAGGCCTACGACGTCCTCAGGGATCCGGAGCGGCGCGCCGCCTATGACAAGCAGCGGGCCTCCGCCGGGCAGTCGATTCCCGTCCGGAAGGTGCGCAGCCCCCGCGGATCACCGGGTCCCGTCATCAGGGCCACCCCGGTGCGGTGGGAGAGCGGGCCCTGGGCCTGACGCTGGAACTTTGGGCCTGACCCTAAGCGGTCCCCCAGGAAATGGAACACGCGGGGTATGGAACGCATGGGGAATGGAACACACGGGGACCGGAACACAACAACAACACCGCGAGGAGGCGGAGAACCGGATGAGCGACTGGCGCCGATACGATTCACACCTGATCCCGGCATTCCACGAGCGCTTTGAACAACGCTGGGGTGCCGGCACTGCCCCCTTCCTGGACCCCGAAGCGCACGAGCAGCCGCTGCCCCGCGCGCAATGGATCAACCCTGCCACCGGCGCCGCGCTGGCCGTGGTGCCGGTGTGGACGGCCGATGAGATGCAGCAGCGGTCCTTTGGCGTGTTCTACCTGCCGCCGGCGGGCGACATCTGGGTATTGCGCCCCGGCTATACCGGCTACCTGGAACCAGCCGACGGAGACACGGAACAGCTGGCGACCCTCCGGAACGACGCCTTCCGCAAAGCGGTGGCGCATGCCAAGGAGTTCCTGTTCGGCTCCCAGTAGCAGCGCCATTGGGGACAGGCCCGGCGCAGGATACCGTTTTGCTCGTCAGGCGCCCGGAGCTGTGCCATCCTGAGACGTACTTTATTTACGCTCCGTTACAAAAGGCCCGCAGATGCATATCACCGCCAAAGAACTCGCTGCCCTGATTCCGTCCGGATTTACGTTGGGCGTGGCTACGGCAGCCTTCCAGATCGAAGGCGCGCTGGATGAGGACGGGCGGGGTCCGGCAGGCTGGGATGTCTTCGCGGCCAAGGACGGTGCCATCGTGGACAACGACAGCCCCGTGATTGCCACCGACCATTACCACCGCATGCCCCAGGACGTTGCGCTCATGAAGCAGTTGGGCGTGGACTCCTACCGGTTCTCCTTTGCGTGGCCGCGCATCCAGCCGACCGGGCGCGGGCCGGCCAACCGCGCCGGCCTGGCGTTCTACGACAGGCTGCTGGACGAACTGCTGGCCAACGGCATTTCCCCCATGGCAACCATCTACCACTGGGACACTCCGCTGGCGCTGGACGAAGCCGGCGGCTGGATGAACCGGGACACAGCTTACCGCCTGGGCGAGTACGCTGCCATCCTCGCAGAGGAATTCGGTGACAGGGTGGCGCGCTGGGTGACCATCAACGAACCTGCCACGGTCAGCACCAACGGCTACACGCTTGGACTGCATTCACCCGGCAAAGAACTGCTGCTGGGTGCCTTCCCCACGGTGCACCACCAGCTGCTGGGGCACGGCCTCGCTGTCCAGGCCCTGCGCGCCGCCAAGGTGCCGGGGGAGATCGGCATGACCAACGTCTACTCGCCCATGGTGCCGAACTCCATCAACCCGCTGGACAGGATCAGCGCCGGGCTGATGGACCTGGCCCAGAACCGGCTGTACGCGGACCCCGTGCTGACCGGAAAATACCCGGACCTGATCCGTGCGGCCAAGTTCTTCAGCTCCTTCGAACACCCGGACGAGGACATGGAGCTCATCTCCCAGCCCCTGGACTTCTACGGCCTCAACTACTACATGCCCACGAAAGTGGCAGTAGGGCCGGGCGGGGGAGCGGTGCCCGCCAGCATGGCCGAAGCCATGGGCAGCGACCTGAGCGCCGCCGGCAACGGCGGAACACCGTTCCACGTTGAAACCTGGCCTGAGGCGGACATCACCGCCTACGGCTGGCCGGTGAAGCCGGAGTACATGGCCGTGGCGCTGAAGGAGATGGGCGAACGGTACCCCAACCTTCCGCCCGTCATCCTCACCGAGGGCGGGGCCAGCTTCGAGGACATCATCGTCCGGGACAAGTCCACCAACACCAGGTTCATCCCGGACGAGCGGCGGCTCAAGTACCTCTCGGACCACCTCGAAGCCGCACTGAGGGCAACGGCCCCGGGCGGGGAGGCTGCCTCCGTGGACCTTCGGGGCTACTACGTCTGGTCGCTCCTGGACAACTTCGAATGGTCCGCAGGCTACAAACAGCCCTTCGGACTCCTGCACGTGGACTTCGAAACCCTGGAACGGACGCCGAAGGCCTCCTACTTCTGGCTCCAGGAACTCATCGAGGAGCGTGACCTCGCCGCCGCCGCGGGCAGTGCGATTGCCGAGGCCATGGTGGGTGACGGCATGGCCGCCGCGCCCAGGGACGCCGGAGCAGTTGTCAGTGAGATGCCCGACGACGACGTTCCCGCCGTGGGTGCCAGCGCCTAGAGAAGGTCCAGGGCCGTGAGCTGTTTGGCGATGCCGGCGCCGTCCGGTGAGTAGATCCACGGGACCTGGGACGCGGTATGGTCCCCGTCCTCGGAGTGGCCGCCGGCGAACACCGATTCGCTGACGGACAGCTGGCGGATGGCGATAGCGGCCACCTTGTCCGGGTGCTCCTGCGAGAAGCCGGAATAGATGGCTTCGTCATGCTGGCCGTTGTCGCCGATCAGGAGCCACTGCATGTCCGGGAATTCCTTGGCGAGCCGCTCAAGGTTGCGGTGCTTGTGGTCCTGGCCGCTGCGGAACCACCGGTCCTGGGTAAGGCCCCAGTCGGTGAGCAGCAGTGCCCCGGACGGATACATGTTCCGGGTCAGGAAGCGCGCCAGCGTGGGGGCGGCGTTCCACGGGCCGGTGGAAAGGTAGACCACCGGTGCGTCCGGGTGCTCCACCGTGAGCCGGTCCAGCAGGACAGCCATGCCCGGTGTTGCCATGCGGGCCCGCTCGCTCAACACGAACGTGTTCCACAGGGCCAGGAACGGCCGGGGCAGGGCCGTCACCATGACGGTGTCATCAATATCGGACACGATCCCGAACTTCACGTCCGGTGCGATGACCCGGATCCTGGCTTCGACGGGCTCGGTGCCCTCGGCGCGCAGGACCGCGGTGTGCCAGCCGGGCTCCAGCTGGACAGCCACTTCCGTGTCGATCAGCCCGCCCCTGTCCGCCCGGACGTGGGTGACAACATCGCCGATGGTGATTTCGACGTCGGTGAACTGCAGGGGAACGCTGGTGAAGGCCCGCCAGCCGCGCACGTTCTGGTTGCCGTTCTTGGCTGCGTGCTCTGCCTTGCTTCCCGGCAGGGGCTTCTGGGTCAGCAGGACCCGGCCCAGGACGCGCACCAGGCTGGTGGATCCGTAACCCTGGTAGGCAATGGTCTGCGGCACGAACTTCCAGCGTTTGGCCAGCTGGATGCGCACACCGTTGACGCCGTCGGAAATCCGGTGGGCAAGCTTGAACACCGTGTTGCCGGAAAGCTCGTCTTTCCTGTCCGGGTCCGGTGGTGTTGCTGCGTTCTGTGGCGGAGTCTGGGGGGCCGTGTCCATGGAACCACTCTGCCACAGGCTGAACCACGCGTAGCTACCCTGGTCCTTGCCGCTCCTCCGTGACGTCATCCCTCCCCAAGGATCCATCGCAGGGTCTCAGCGTTGCGCACGGCGTGGCCGCCGCCGTCGTTATTGAAATACGCATAGACGTCCAGGCCGCTGCCGGACCACTCGCGGATCCGGTCTGCCCACCAATGCAGGTCGGCGTCCGAATAGGAGCCGGCATAGAGGTGCTGGTGGTCGGGGCCGTGCAGCCGCACGTATGTGAACGGGGCCGTAGTGCGCAGGATGCAGGGGAGGTTGGCACCGCTCATGATGCAGTACGCGGCCTGGTGCCGCTCCAGCAGCGCGTACACATCATCGCAGTCCCAGCTGGGGTGCCGGAACTCCACAGCCACCCGGATCCACTCCGGAATCCTCGCCAGGAAATAGTCCAGCCGGGCGTCGTCCCGTTCCATGCCGGGCGGCAGCTGGACCAGGAGGACTGCCCGCTTGTCGCCGAGCTCGTGCCAGCACCGTTCAATGCGCTCCACCCATACCTCCGGCTGGTACAGCTTCCGGGCGTGCGTTAGGCCGCGCGGGGCCTTGACCGACATGCTGAAGCCGTCAGGCAAGCGCCGGTTCCAGCCCGCAAAGGTGGTGTCCCGCGGCCAGCGGTAGAAGCTGGCATTGAGCTCGACAGTGCTGAACCGCCCGACGTAATGCTGGAGCCTGTCCTTCGCCGGGAGCCCGGGCCGATAGAGGACGTTCTCCCAGTGGTCATAACTCCAGCCGGAGGTGCCGATGTGGATGGCCATGACTGCAGGCTACATCGAATTGTGCCCGTCACCGCCGGGCGGACTGTGGCAGGGTAAGGACATGGCGCGCATCGAGGATTATGCAGTTGTAGGCGACCTCCAAACCGGGGCCTTGATCAGCAAGGAAGGATCCATCGACTGGCTGTGCCTTCCCCGGTTCGATTCCCCGGCCTGCTTCAATGCCCTGCTGGACACCCCTGACGCGGGACGCTGGCTGCTGGCCCCCGAAGGCGCCGGGCAATGCACCCGGCGGGGCTACCGGGACGGCACCCTGGTGCTTGAGACGGAATGGGAAACACCCGAAGGAACGGTTCGCGTCATCGACTTCATGCCGCCCCGCGACTCCGTGGCGGACATCGTCCGCATTGTCGAGGGCGTCAGCGGGAGCGTCAGGATGCACAGCGAGCTGGTGCTCCGCTTTGACTACGGCCACATCATTCCCTGGGTCCGCAGCGACAGGCTGGGCCTGCACGCCATCGCCGGTCCGGACGCCGTCTATCTTGTGACACCTGCGCCGCTCCACGGAGAAAACATGCACACGGTCAGCGACTTCACCGTCAGCGCCGGGGAGCGGGTCCCGTTCGTCCTCACCTGGGCGCCCAGCCACGTGGGCCGGCCGCACAGCGTGGACGCGGAAGAAGTCCTTGGCACCACCTGTGCCTTCTGGCGCGGCTGGTCTTCCCAGTGCACGGTGAAGGGGAAGTACCAGGAAGCGGTGATGCGGTCCCTGGTGACCCTGAAGGCGCTGACCTACGCCCCCACCGGCGGCATCGTGGCGGCCGTGACCACGTCCCTGCCCGAGCAACTGGGCGGCCCCCGCAACTGGGACTACCGGTACTGCTGGCTGCGGGACGCCACCATGACGCTGCAGGCCCTCATGGCTGCCGGTTACACGGCCGAAGCGGCGGCGTGGCGGGACTGGCTGCTCCGCGCGGTGGCCGGCGACCCCGCCGACCTGCAGATTATGTACGGCATCCACGGGGAGCGCCGCCTGCCCGAGATGGAGCTGCCGTGGCTGAAGGGCTACGAAAATTCGTCCCCGGTGCGGATCGGCAACGGGGCTGCGGAGCAGCTGCAGCTCGATGTGTGGGGCGAGGTGCTGGACTGCCTGGCACTGACCCGGAACTCGCTGCTGACGCATCCGGATGAATCGTGGGACGTCCAGCTTTCCCTGATGGAGCACCTTGAGAAGATCTGGGACCAGCCGGATAACGGGCTGTGGGAGATGCGCGGGCCCCGCCGCCATTTCACGCACTCAAAGGTGATGGCCTGGGTAGCCGCGGACCGGATGGTCAAAGGCGTCCGCGAGTCCGGGCTGCCAGGACCGGTGGAACGCTGGGAGCGGCTGCGGGACACCATCCACCAGGACGTCATGGCCAACGGTTTTGACGCTGCCCGCAATACCTTCGTCCAGTCCTACGGACGGCCGGAGCTGGACGCCAGCCTCCTCCTGATACCGCGCGTCGGCTTCCTGCCGCCGGATGACCCCCGGGTGATCGGGACCATCGATGCGGTCCAGCGTGAGCTCACCGAGGACGGGTTTGTCCTGCGGTACCGTCCCGCGGAGAGCGACGACGGCCTGCCGGGGGATGAGGGCGTTTTCCTGGCCTGCTCCTTCTGGCTGGTGGAGGCACTCCTGGGTGCGGGCCGGCACGAGGAATCCCGGGAGCTTTTCGAGCGGTTGCTGGAACTGCGGAACGACGTGGGGCTGCTGAGTGAGGAATGGGCGGTGAAGGCGGGCCGGCAGCTGGGCAATACCCCGCAGGCTTTCAGCCACTTTGCCCTTGTGACTAGCGCCCTGGAGCTGCATCAGGATACGGTTCGCCGAAGTGACACCCCCATTCCGCCGGAGACGGCGGGACCGTGCTGAGGCGGCGCGGCCAGGGGTGGCTTCTCCTTCGCAGAAGAGATAAGTATACTTACTAACACCTCAGTGCTCCTGACAAAGCACAACGCGGTGACTGACGGAGGAGTGATACGAATGGCCGGATATTTTGAGCTCGTGGATGCGCCTGACGGCGGCTACAGGGTAAGGATGTTGGATGGAGCCGGGAGCCTGATGGCCATCTCGGTCACCTTTCCCACGAAAAGGGCTGCCGTTGCCGGTGTGGCCATGGCGCGGGAAATTGCAGGGACCGGCCTGATCCGGGACAAAAGCCACGGTGGCGCAGGAACGGTCCTCCGGGAACGCGTCCGCCCTGTAAGTTCCGCAAAGGAAGACGCCGCCCGCCAGAAGAAGGCGCCGGCGGCAAAGCGGGCAGCGGTCAGCTGATGGTGTCCCACAGCCTTGTACCCCCTGGCGGACGACGCCGGGGGGTTCTTTTTGATGTTGACGGCACCCTGATCGATTCGTCCTACATCCACACGGTTTCCTGGTGGGGCGCCTTCCGGGAGCAGGGCTATGACGTCCCGATGGCCTCCATCCACCGCCATGTGGGCATGGGCGGCGACCGCCTGGTGGACAGCCTCCTGCCCGGAGGGCGGGACCGCGCCCTCGACCCGGAGATCCTAGCCAGCCACGGGGCGCTTTATGCGTCCCACTGGCCCTCGCTCCGGGCCTTTGACGGGGTGAAGGACCTGCTTGCCCGATGCCACGCCGGAGGGCTGGCCGTTGCACTGGCCTCCTCGGCGCGCAGGAAGGACCTGGAGGTCATGAAGTCCATCCTGGACGCCGAAGCCTTCATTGACGCCGCCACCAGCGCCAATGATGCGAAGAACAGCAAGCCGGCCCCGGACATCCTCGTGGCGGCCCTGGAGGCCATCGACGTCCAGGCCGCGGACGCCGTCTATGTCGGGGACGCCGTCTGGGACATGCAGGCTGCGGCCGCCCTGGCAATCCCGGCGATCGGCGTGACCTGCGGGGGAGTCAGCGCCGGCGAACTCCGGGATGCGGGGGCGGTAGAGGTCTACGAAGGACCGCGGGACCTCCTGCGGAACCTGCCCTCAAGCGCCCTTGGCAGGCTGCTCGGAAGTACATAAAGACTGCCCTGAGTCCGGCTCAGACCGTTTGCCCGCCGGTGACGGCGTCCTCGTCGCCCGCATTGGCAGGCTTGTTCCACACCACGGCCACCTTGACGGACCCGTCGTCGTTCCGCTCAATGTCCGTGCTCACTTCCGCCATATTGGCGCCCATCTCCATGATCCGGGCGTGGTACGTGCCAACGAGCGCCTCCAGGCTCTCTTCCGTCCACTCGCCGGGCCGCATGCGGGTGGAGATCTCAACCGGTTCCGGCTGGTAGAGCGTCATGGCGTTCCTCTTTCGCGCGTTTCTCGGGATCTGGCCCTTCCTACGCTAGAAGCCCCGGGCCACAAGGACAAGACTTTAGTCAGCTTGCTTACTTTTTTCTGCCGAAGCCGATACCGTCGATCTATGGGCTCCGGCCCGGACAGAAGGCAACACCACCGGAAGGCGAATCGTGAAAGCACTGACCTGGCAAGGAAAACGCTCGGTAAGCGTGGAAGAAGTACCTGATCCCGTGATCCAGGAACCCACCGACGCGATTGTCCGCATTACCTCCACGGCCATCTGCGGCTCGGACCTGCACCTGTACGAGGTCCTGGGGCCGTACATGCACAAGGGCGATGTGATCGGCCATGAACCGATGGGCATCGTTGAAGAGGTGGGCAGCGCTGTCACCAACCTCCGCAAGGGCGACCGTGTGGTGGTTCCCTTCAACATCTCCTGCGGCCACTGCTTCATGTGCGGGCTGGGCCTGCAGTCCCAGTGCGAAACCACCCAGGTCAAGAGCAAGGGTTCCGGCGCAGCCCTCTTTGGCTTCTCGGAACTGTACGGTTCTGTTCCCGGCGGCCAGGCCGAATATTTGCGCGTGCCGCATGCCGATTACGGCCCGGTGAAAGTGGGGAGTGAGCTTCCGGACGAGCGGTACCTGTTCCTCTCGGACATCCTCCCCACAGCCTGGCAAGGCGTGGAATACGCGGACGTCCCGGCCGGAGGAACCCTGGCTGTGTTCGGCCTGGGACCCGTCGGTCAGTTCGCCACACGGATTGGCGTCCAGCGGGGGCTCCGGGTCATCGGTGTGGACCCAGTCCCCGAACGCCGCGCGATGGCTGAACGGCACGGCGTCGAAACGCTCGACTACGGCAAGGGCGTGGCGGACCAGCTGCGGGACATGACAGCCGGAAGGGGCCCGGACGCGGTGGTGGACGCCGTCGGCATGGAAGCCCACGGGTCCCCTGTTGCCGGCTTCGCCCACCAGGCCCTGGGGCTCCTGCCCGACAAACTGGCGCAAAAGGCGATGGAGACGGCCGGCGTGGACCGCCTAGCGGCACTTCACACCTCCATCGATGCCGTCAGGCGGGGCGGCACCCTGTCCCTGAGCGGCGTCTACGGTGGCCAGGCCAGTCCCATGCCCCTGCTGACGATGTTCGACAAGCAGATCCAGGTGCGGATGGGGCAGTGCAACGTCCGCCGCTGGACTGACGAGCTCCTGCCCCTGGTGGAGGACGACGCCGATCCGCTGGGCGTGATGGACCTGGTCACCCACCGTTCGGGGCTGGAAGGCGCGCCCGCCCTGTACGAGAAGTTCCAGAAGAAAGAGGACGGCTGCATCAAGGTGGTCCTGAACCCGGGGGCTTAAGCCCCAAAACGGACTCCCAAGCGGGAAGCCCGGCAGGAAGCCCTCAGCACAGGCTGTTGAGGGCTTCCTGTGCAACGTCCTGCATCTCCTGGATCAGCGGGTTGGCCTCCAGGGTGGGCGGCGCGGGAGGGTAGGCGACAGCTATCGCCAGCTGGCTCCTGCCGTCCTCGCTGGTCATGGCGACCATTCCGTAGCCGTCGGTGTCACCGGGAAGGCCGTAATAGAAGCGGTTGTTGCAGGTGTTGTTCCAGCGCCGCAGGGCAAAGCCGTAGTACTGGGAGTAGCCGCCCTTCATGGCCGTCACGCTGTCCGGGGGGAGAAGCCGGCCCTGCAGGAGCGCGGCGTAGAACCTGTTCACTTCCTCCACGGTGGAGACTGCGCCGGTGGAGGGGGACGCAGCCTGCCAGGCCGGCGTGCTCGCATCTGTACGCCTGCCCTCGAGGATGACGTACCCGTGGACCATGCCCGTGGGTGGGGGACCGCCCATCCGGGTCGCCGCCAGGCCCAGGGGGCGGGAGATGTCCGCGGCCAGGACGTCCTCGATCCTTTCGCCGCGGAGCCGCTCAACGATCAGGGCAAGGGCTGCGTAGTTGGTGCGGGAATAGTCGAAGATCCGCGCCAGCCGGCCGTCCCATGGCACGGTGGCCGCCAGGTCCAGTTGCTGTTCAAGGCTGAGCGGCCGGTTCATCGTCTGCGCCCAGCTTCCGGAGGCCAGCAGGGGGACCGTGAAGTCGGGGATTCCTGATTCGTGGGTCAGGAGCTGCCGGACGCTCACGGGGCCGGGCGGTTGGAGGACGCTTCCAAACTCCGGCAGGTAGCGGCTTGCCTGGCTGTCCAGGTCCAGCCTGCCCTCCGCTGCAAGTTTCATCACCGAGGCTGCGATGAAGGATTCTGTGATGCCGCCTACGCGGACGGGATCGGACACAGTGGCCGGCTCGCCGGATTCCAGGCTCCGTACGCCGGCGGCATGGGTCCAGGTGGTGGTGCCGTTCCGGGCGGCGATCAGGACGGCAGGGGCTCCTTCGGCCAGCATCCGGGTGCTGAAAGCCTCCAGCAGCGCAAAGGCTGCGGGCGGCTCAGGCTCCGGCTCAGGCGGATCCGGTCCGCCAATGCAACCGGCAGGGGATCCCGCCAGCAGGACCACGCACAGGGCTGCCGCAATGCCCCTCCACCTGCGGACCCGGCCTGTGCCCATGCCACCCATTTTCCCTCGAACTGGGTAGCAGCACATGTCCTTTTGGGGGCCCAATACGACATGTGCTGCTACCCAGTTGGGAGGGGCTCGGTGCTTAGGTGAGGCGGACCTGGCGGTTCATGTCTTTGTAGAGCAGGTAGCGGAACTCACCCGGGCCCCCGGCGTAGCAGGCCTGCGGGCAGAAGGCGCGCAGCCACATGAAGTCGCCGGCCTCCACCTCCACCCAGTCGTTGTTGAGCAGGTACATGGCCTTGCCCTCCAGGACGTAGAGGCCGTGCTCCATGACGTGGGTTTCCGGGAACGGGATGACGCCGCCAGGCTGGAACGTCACGATGTTCACCTGCATGTCGTGGGCCAGGTCGCTGGAGTCCGTGAAGCGGGTGGTCTTCCAGGCGCCGTCGGTGTCCGGCATCGCGGTGGGCTCCACGTCCTTTTCGTTGGTGACGAAGGACTTGGCCTCGTAGCCCTCAAGGCGCTCGTAGGCCTTGCGGATCCAGTGGAAGGACACAACGTCGTCGGAAACGTTCTCCAGGCCCCACTCGGAACCGGCAGCCAGGTAGGCGTAGCCGCCTTCCTCAAGCTGGTGCAGTTCACCGTCCAGGGTGAGGTTCACCTTGCCGCGGGTCACGAAAATGACACCTTCAACACCGGCCTCGAATTCAGCTTTCGGTGCCCCGCCGCCCGGGCCGATCTCCACGATCAGCTGCGAGAACGTGGTGGCGAAGCCGGAGATGGGACGGGCGATGATCCAGGACCGGGTGTTCGAGAAACCGGGAAGGTTGGAGGTGACAATGTCCGTCATGACGCCCTTGGGGATCACCGTGTACGCCTCGGTGACGATAGCGCGCTCGGTGGTCAGGTGCGTCTGCGGCGGCAGTCCGCCGGTGGGGGAGTAGTACTTGCCCATGAAAAGTGATCCTTAACTAGGAGTTGGACGTGGCGGCGAGCCGAGGGTGCGCCAGCACGGTGAGCTGCGGAATTCCGACGCCGGCCAGCGCCTGGACTTCATCCGCACCGACGGCGCCGCACTGGACGCCGCGCAGGACAAACGCTGCCAGGGCGCGGGCCGTGGCGGGTTCGTCCATGACGCCGCCTTCGGTTTGTTCCACGTAGTTCCGCAGCCGGGCCGCGGCAGCGGGGAGGCCCTGCCGGTAGAAGGCGTAGGTGGCCGCGAACCTGCTGGGCAGCTGGGCGGGGTGCAGGTCCCAGCCCTGGTAGTAACCCCGTTCCAGCGACCGCCGGACCAGCCGGCCGTGCAGCTGCCAGGCGTTCTCCACGTTGTCGCCCACCGGGATGATGTTGGTGGACCCGTCAGAGAGCCGGATGCCGGTGCCAGCAACCGCAAGCTGCATGACTTCCTTGGCGAAGTCCGCCACCGGGTGCTCCATGGACTGGTACTCGGCCGAGATCTGCAGCGATGCGGAGTAGTCGTACGTGCCGTAGTGCAGGCCGCTGATCCGGCCGGGTACGGCGTGCGGCAGTTGCGCCACCGGGGACGTGCCGTCCGGACCCAGGATGAGCTGGGGGGTCTCCACCTGGACTTCGAAGCGGAGCCGGCCGGCGGGGAGGGAATGGATCTCCTCCAGCCTGGAGACCGCGAAGTCCATGGCCTGGACCTGGGCCACCGTGGTGACCTTGGGCAGGGTCAGGACCAGGCCCTCGGGCAATTCGCCGGCCGCGGCGAGTCCGGAGACGAAGAGGTCCAGCGTCCGGAGCCCGCGGGCCCTGGTGGGTGCCTCGAAGCACTTGAACCGGATGCCGATAAACGGGGGAGCGGACCCGGCCGCGACGGCGGTGGCCACCGCGGATGCTGCGGCAACTGCTGCAGCGTCCTCGGCGTCGTCGCCCCTGTCCCCAAAGCCGTCCTCGAAATCGAGCCGAAGGTCTTCGATCGGCTCGTTTGCCAGCTTGGCCTCGACGCGGGGCGCAACGGCTTCAGCCAGCGCGTTGTCCTGGCCCAGCAGCGCACCGAGGCGTTCCAGCCCGCCGTGCGCGGCCGCCGTCGCCATCGCCTGACCGCCCCAGTCAGCAGCGAACGACGCCGTGAAGCGGTCCGCGGGAACGTACACCGTGTGGACGGGCTGGCGTGAGCCGTCGTCGCCCGGGTAGTTCCGCTCAAGCAGGAGGTCCGTGGCGGCGAGCTGCCCGTCGATGGCAGCCAGATCCCTCGCGGACAACGACGGCCGGGGTGTTTCCGCCATGCCTCAGCCCACCAGTTCGTAGGCCGGGGTGGTGAGGAAGTCCGTGTAGTCCTCCGAGAGGCAGATGTCCCCAATCAGTTCGCTGGCGGGCTGGTAGTAGCGGCGGAAGGCTTCGTCGCCGAATTCGGTGCGCAGCCGCTCGGTTTCCTCGCCCAGGATCCGCTCCACCAGCTCGCGGGTCACGGTATTGCCCGTGTCCGCCAGGACGGACTTGTTGCGGATCTGCTGCCAAACCTGCGAGCGGGAGATTTCCGCCGTGGCGGCATCCTCCATGAGGTTGTGGATGGCAACAGCGCCGTTTCCGGACAGCCACACCGCGGTGTAGGCCACGGCCACGTACAGGTTCAGCCGGAGTCCTGCCTCGGTAACCTGGCCGTCGGCGGAGGTGACGTCCAGCAGCTGCTCTGCCGTGACGGAAACCTCGGGGCGCTGCTTGTCCAGCTGGTTGGGCTTGTCGCCCAGGACGGAGTCGAACACTTCCCGGCAGGTGGGCACCAGGTCCGGGTGCGCAACCCAGGAGCCATCGAACCCGTCGTTGGCCTCACGGGTCTTGTCGGCGCGGACCTTGGCGAAGGCGGCCTCGGTCACCTCGGGGTGGCGGCGGTTGGGGATGACGGCGGCCATGCCGCCCATGGCGAACGCACCGCGCTTGTGGCAGGTCTTGACCAGCAGCTCGGTGTAGGCGCGCATGAACGGAGCCGTCATTGCCACCGACGCGCGGTCCGGCAGCACAAACTCCTCCCCGGCGTCCCGGAAGTACTTGATGATGCTGAACAGGTAGTCCCAGCGGCCGGCGTTCAGGCCGGAGGCGTGGTCCCGCAGTTCGTAGAGGATCTCGTCCATTTCGAAAGCGGCCGGGATGGTCTCGATCAGGACGGTGGCGCGAACGGTCCCCTGGCCCAGGCCCAGGTAGTCCTGCGCGAAGACAAAGACGTCGTTCCACAGCCGCGCCTCGAGGTGGCTCTCCATCTTGGGCAGGTAGTAGTACGGGCCCTGGCCGTTGAGGACCAGCTGCTTGGCCACGTGGAAGAAGTGCAGGCCGAAGTCCACGAGGGCGCCCACCGCGGGTTGATCATTGATGAGCAGGTGCTTTTCGGGCATGTGCCAGCCGCGGGGGCGGGCCACCACGACGGCGAGCGGCGCGTCGGTGCGGAGCCTGTACTCCTTGCCCTCGTCCGAGGTGTAGCTGAGGGTGCCCTGGGCGGCGTCGCGGAGGTTGAGGATGGCGTCGATGACGTTGCCCCAAGTGGGGGTGCTGGCATCCTCGAGGTCCGCGAGCCACACCCTGGCGCCGGAATTCAGGGCATTGATGGCCATCTTCGCAGGCGAGGCAGGCCCGGTCATTTCAACCCGGCGGTCCTGCAGCGGTGCGGGGGCGGGCGCAACTTTCCAGTCGCCGTCGCGCACGTCCTGCGTCTCCGGCAGGAAGTCCAGCTTTCCGGTCTCGGCCACCCGCTGGCGCTTGACGGCACGGGCCGCCAGGAGCTCGTTGCGGGTGCCGGCAAAGCGGGTGTGAAGCTCCTCGATAAAGGCCAGCGCCTTGGGGGTGAGGATCTCCTCCGCGCGGTCGATCGGCCGGGGATCTGTGACAGTGATGGCCATTTCTGGTCCTTTCCTTGTGGCTTGCAGTCAGGCAGTGAATCAGGCGCTGGCCAGGGCGGCTTCGGGAGCCGCGGCTTCAGCCGGTTCAGCCGCGGTGGCCACGTTTGCTGCGTGGGCGGCTGCGGCAACAGCTGAGGCAACATCGGCGGCAACATGGGGGTCGAAGACGCTGGGGATAATGTAGCTGGCATTGAGCTCTTCGTCAGCTACCCGGTTGGCAATGGCGTCCGCGGCGGCTACCAGCATCTCCGGAGTGATGTCCGAGGCTCCGGCGTCCAGTAGCCCCCGGAAGAAGCCGGGGAACGCCAGCACGTTGTTGATCTGGTTGGGGAAGTCGCTGCGCCCGGTGGCCACCACGGCGGCGTGCCGTGCCGCCACCACCGGATCGATCTCCGGCGTCGGGTTGGCCATGGCAAACACGATGGCATCCTGTGCCATCGCCGCCACCTGCTCCTCGCCGATCACGTGCGGGGCGCTGACGCCGATGAACACGTCCGCACCCGCGAGGGCCTCGTGCAGGGTGCCGTCGAAGCCTTCCTGATTGGTGTTCGCGGCGATCCAGCTGCGGTGTTCGTCCCCGTATTCCTGCCCTGAGTGGATGGCACCGGAGCGGCCGGCCGCAATGATGTGCTGCGCGCCCTGGGCCTTGAGGAGCTGGATGATGGCAGAACCGGCAGCGCCCACACCGGAGACCACAATGCGGACCTCGGACAGCTTCTTGCCCACCACGCGCAGGGCGTTGACAAGGGCGGCGAGGGTGACGATTGCGGTGCCGTGCTGGTCGTCGTGGAACACCGGGATGTCCAGTTCTTCGCGGAGGCGGTTCTCGATTTCAAAGCAGCGCGGGGCAGCGATGTCCTCAAGGTTGATGCCGCCGTAGACGGGGGCCATGGCCTTGGCGATCATGATGATTTCCTCGGTGTCCTGGGTATCCAGGCAGACCGGCCAGGCGTCCACATTGGCGAACTGCTTGAACAGCGCGGCTTTGCCTTCCATGACCGGCAGGGCGGCGGCGGGGCCGATGTTGCCCAGGCCCAGGACGGCTGAACCGTCGGTGAGGACGGCGATGGTGTTGCGCTTGACCGTCAGGTTGCGGGCCGCTGCCGGGTCCTCGGCGATGGCGAGGCAGACGCGTGCGACGCCGGGAGTGTAGGCGCGGGAGAGGTCGTCACGGTTGCGCAGGGCTACCTTGGGGACGACTTCGAGCTTGCCGCCCAGGTGCATCAGGAAGGTGCGGTCCGAGACGTGCTGGACCTTGACGCCGTCGAGCGCGTTCAGGGCGTCCTTGACCCGGCCGGCGTGCTCGTCGTCAGTGGTGTTGCAGGTGACGTCCACAACCAGGGTCTCGTGATGGGACTCGGTGACGTCAAGGGCAGTGATGGCAGCGCCGGCTGCACCTACGGCCGCAGCGAGCTCGCTTGTGGCGCTGAAGCTTGAGGGTGCTTCCACGCGCAGGGTGATGGAATTTCCGGGGCTCGGGTTCGCCATTGAATGTCCTCCTGTTGGGCCCAGTGGGCTTCTGTTCCAATCCGAATGTTTTCGTATTATGGATATTATTATCTACTTTGTGGAAATACAAGCCCGTGTTGCCATTCATCGCGCCTGCCCGGCTTGTGCTGTATCTTGGGACTTCTAGGGCAATTCTTTTCACGATGCGGATAAGACTTGTCGGAATCCGAGTCCACAGGAGACTGGTCATGGCTGAAAAAGCCGCAGGAGGCGTGCAGTCCGTTGAGCGCGTCTTCGAACTGCTGGAACTGATCACAGACGCCGGCGGCGACGTCACCCTCAGTGAGTTGTCGTCGTCCACCGACCTGCCGCTGCCCACCATCCACCGCCTGCTGCGCACCCTGGTATCGCTTGGCTACATCCGCCAGCTGCCCAACCGGCGCTACGCCCTGGGCCCGCGCCTCATCAGGCTCGGCGAGGGAGCCAACAAGCAGCTTGGCGCCGTGGCCCGGCCGCAGCTCAAAACCCTTGTTGACCGGCTGGGCGAGACGTCCAACATGGCCGTGCTCGACTCGGACATGGTCATCTACGTGGCGCAGGTGCCCTCACTCCATGCCATGCGCATGTTTACCGAGGTGGGCCGGCGTGCCCATACCCATGCCACCGGCGTCGGCAAGGCCATCCTGGCCCAGCTGGACGACGACGTGGTCCGCGGCATCGTCACCCGTGCCGGGATGCCCACCCCCACCCCCAAGAGCATCGGCGACGTTGATGACCTCCTGGCCGACCTCAAGCTCATCCGCGAACGCGGCTACTCCATCGACGAGGAGGAGCAGGAACTGGGTGTCCGCTGCTTCGCCATGGCGGTGCCCAACGCACCCACCCCCACTGCCATCTCGGTGTCCGGCCCCGTGTCCCGGGTGGACGAGCACTTCGCGGACAAGGCGGTACCCGTCCTCCGCGAGGCCGCGGAGGCCATCTCCCTGGAGATGAACCGCACCTGACCCACCCTCTGGAGTTTTTGTCCAGATATGCAGACTTAAACACCCGTTTGCCCTGCATACCTGGACAAAAACTCTGAGCTGAGCACGACGGCGGCCCCTCCTTCCCGGAGTGGGCCGCCGTCGTCGTTTGGCGGCGTTGCTAGTGCTCGGACGCCTTGTCGGACGACTGGACAGGCACTTCCTTGCCTTCGCAGTCGATGAGCTTGCCGTTTTCGAAGCGGTCCCCGTGCTCGAGGCACTTCAGGTCTTCTTCCCTGATGACCCGCCCCGTGCCCGCCACGAATACGGACTGGTTCTCCGAGTTGCCGGCCTTGAGGTGGTTGAAGAGCAGGTTCAGCAGGATGGCCATGACGGCGGCGGAACTGATGCCGGAGTGGAAGATGGTGCTGAACCAGGACGGGAACTGGTCATAGAAGGTGGGAGCGGCGATGGGGATCATGCCGAATCCGATGGACGCCGCCACGATGATCAGGTTCATGTTGTTCTTGTATTCCACCTTGGCGAGCGTCCGGATGCCGCTGGCGGCCACGGTGCCGAACAGGACAATTCCTGCACCGCCCAGAACCGCGGTGGGGACGGCTGCGACAACACGGCCCATGACGGGCAGCAGGCCGAGAATGACCAGGATGACGCCGCCGGCAGCCACCACGTAACGGCTCTTGATCTTGGTGACAGCCACCAGGCCAACGTTCTGGGCGAACGCGCTCTGGGTGAATGAGCCGAAGATCGGGGCGACCAGGCTGGATCCCATGTCCGCACGGAGTCCGGCCGCGATCCGCTTGGAATCGACCTTGGTGCCTACGATTTCGCCAACTGCCAGAATGTCCGCCATTGTCTCGGTGAGGATGACCAGTACCACAATCACCATGGAGATGATGGCGGCGATTTCGAAGGTGGGTGCGCCGAGGTGGAAGGGAGTGGGGAAGGCTGCGATGGGTCCCTGGCCCACCTTGGAGAAATCCGCCATGCCGGTAACGACGGCGATGATGGTGCCGGCCACCATGGCCAGGAGGATGGACAGGCGGGAAATGGTGGCGCTGCCCACCTTGCTCAGGAGCAGGACGAGGACCAGGGTTACGGCCGCGAGGCCGATGTTGGCCATGCTGCCGTAGTTCTCTGCGGTGCGATTGCCGCCCATGGCCCAGTTGGCCGCAACGGGCATGAGCGTCAGGCCGATGGTGGTGATGACCGTGCCGGTCACCACCGGCGGGAAGAACCGCACGATCTTGGAGAAGACCGGAGCGATCAGCAGGCCGATGGCCGCCGATACGATGACCGCACCAAACACGGCCGGCAATCCGCCGCCGCCGCTGACGATGGCCACCATGGTGGCCACGCTGGCGAAGGAAACACCCTGCACCAGGGGAAGCTGGGAGCCGAAGAACGGTATGCCGATGGTCTGCAGCAGCGTCGCCAGCCCGCCCATGAAGAGGGCGGCCGCAATCAGGATGCCGATATCGGCCGGGGAGAGGCCCGCGGCCTGGCCCACAATCAGCGGGACCGCGATGATGCCGCCGTACATGGTGAGGACGTGCTGGAAGCCGTAGGCAAAGCTGCTCCCGATGGAAAGGCGTTCGTCCTCCGGCCGGTTCGAGGCGAGGCGCTTGCCCTGCTTTTTGGCGTCGGCTTTGAGGGTGTTCTTGATGTTCATGGCAGACTTTCTGGTTCATGGCAGACGTCATCGTCTGGCTAACGTTGTCTGGCTAACGGTGGTGCTGGAAGACGTTCGGTGCGGTCCGGAGTTTTTGTCCACGTATGCGGACTTCAGGTGCTTAGAAGCCGTCTTATCTGGACAAAAACTCCGGACCGGATGGTGGTTGGCAGTGGAGGTTTAGCAGAAGCCGGCGATGCCGGACCAG
This sequence comes from Pseudarthrobacter sp. NPDC092202, assembly GCF_044755505.1. Classification (NCBI taxonomy): domain Bacteria; kingdom Bacillati; phylum Actinomycetota; class Actinomycetes; order Micrococcales; family Micrococcaceae; genus Pseudarthrobacter; species Pseudarthrobacter sp. NPDC092202. Next base: position 157,185 of record NZ_JBIVRG010000004.1, read on the forward strand.
GCGATGGCCGCCGGGGTGGCGTCCTCGCGCTGGACCGTGGCCTCGATCAGGCCGTAGGGACGGTCCGCGGCGAAGAAGACCTCGTTGGGGTTGTCTAGGCCGAAGGGGGAGAGGTCCACGAGGAAGTGGTGCTTGTTGGGCATCGAGAACTTGATCTCCTCGATCTCGCTGTGGGCTTCGAGCACCTTGGTGCCCATGTCGAAGAGGGTCTGCTGGAGGGCGTGGGAGTACTTCTCCGTGAAGCCTTCGAGCAGGAGTCCCTTGACGTCGTCGTAATTCTTGTTGAAGTCCAGGGCGCTGAAGTCCGTTCCGGTCTTGAAGCGCCAGCGGGCCGAGACGTCGGTGGCCAGGATGCGGTCCGTGGTTTCGGGAAGGGTTGTGTACTTGTCCTTCGGGTAGCCCACGAAGCCGGACTGGGTGGACTTGAGGACGGTCAGGTCCTTGAGTCCGGAGATAAGGTGCGTGGTGGCGCCGTCGCGGACCAGGACCGCCGTGCGGACCTCCTGGCCGTTGCGCACGAAGGAGTGGTCGTGTTCGGCGCCGTGGGCCTGGATGCGGTTCCAGCTGTAGGACTCGGCTTCCCAGCGTCCGCCGGTCACCCAGTCGAAGCTGGAGGTGAAGTGCTCGCCGAGGCGCAGGAGGAACGCTTCGGGTGAACCTACGCCATCGCGGGCGAATGCGTAGACGGTGTTCTTCTGGGTGTCCGTGGCCACCACATGGGCGTTGTCGCCCTCGAGGTGGGCCGCCGCGAAGTCTCCGCGCAGCTGCGAGGTGACGTTCAGGTCTTCGATCTCGTGGCGGTCGCTGTCGCGGGTGATCTTGACTACCCGGACCTCGGCCTTTCCGTACTGGTTGTCGCCAAGGATGATGTTGCTGCTCATGGTCTGTTCCCAACTTCCGGTAAGTGGAACCTAGGTTCCATCACTGAAATTAAGCGCGCATTTCAAGCGCGTTTCCGGTGGAGCCGACCCAACAAAAAAGAGCCGGCATCCATTGATGCCAGCTCATTACGACCCTGCCTGCTGCTCCCAGGTTACGTGACATGCGCCACGAGTTGACATCCAGCGTACCTCCGGAAACCGGTGGTGTACATCACAAGTTGAAAATTCACTTTGTGACCGACGGGCCGGAGAACTGTTGACCTGCGGAACAGTAGACCCTTACTGTATTCCGTATAGCAAAACTTTATTTCCGCTAAGCGGAAGTTGTTTCAGTACAAAAACTACCTCGGAGGAGGATCAGATGTACCAGCAGGACACAACGCCGGTTGCACCGGCGCAGGCGGCGGCTCAGGCCGTTCCGGAGTTCTACCTTCCCCTCGGAGGCGGCACGGATCCCGATTTCAATCTTCCGGCCGACCGCGAGCATGTGCAGGGCAGGTTCTCCCGCTGGATCCACGCACTGCCAAGCTTCGGCCGCAGGCAGCCTTAGGCCCGGCTACCCGTTCACCAGGCGGCGGGCTGCGGCTGAGTGTTCGGCGATCAGGCCGGCGGTGTCGAGCCCTGGAATCATGCCGTCCACCACGCGCCACTGGCCGCCCACCATCACCCGGTCCGCACGGTCGGCGGCGCACAGCAGCAGAGCGGCGACGGGATCGTGGCTGCCGGAGAAGCGCAGGCCGTCCAGCCGGAAGAGGGCCAGGTCTGCCTGCATCCCTGGTGCCAGCTGTCCCAGCCCTGCGCGGCCCAGCACAGCCGCCGATCCGCGGGTTGCCCAGCCGAGCGCGCGCTCCACGGGAACATCCGCCCCGTACCGCAGCCGCTGGAGATACAGTGCCTGCCGTGCCTCCAGGATCATGTTCGACGCGTCGTTCGACGCCGACCCGTCCACTCCCAGCCCCACCGGCACTCCCGCGTCCTCCAGTTCCAGGACCCGCGCGGTCCCGGAGGCCAGGTGCATGTTGGAGGTGGGGCAGTGGGCGACGGCGGTGCCCGCGGCTCCCAGCCGGCTGATCTCGGCGTCGCTGAAGTGGATGCCGTGGCCGAGCCAGGTGCGGTCCGTCAGCCAGCCCACGCTGTCCAGGTAGTCCACGGGGCGCAGCCCGAACACTTCCTGGCAGAACCCCTCCTCATCCAGGGTCTCCGCCAGGTGCGTGTGGAGGCGCACGTCCAGCCGCTCCGCAAGTGCTGCGCTCTCGGCCAGGATCTCCTTCGTCACCGAAAACGGGGAGCACGGGGCGAGGGCTATCTGGATCACAGCATCGCCTCCAGGCTCGTGGTACTGCCGCACCAGCCGCTCACTGTCTGCCAGCACCACTTCCGGTGCCTGCACGGTTGACTGGGGCGGCAGGCCGCCGTCGTCCGTTCCGAGGGTCATGGACCCGCGCGTCAGCGTGGCGCGCATTCCCAGCCGGCGGACCGCTGCCACTTCGATGTCGATGGCGTCCTCCAGGCCGGCTGGAAAGAGGTAATGGTGGTCCGCGGCGGTGGTGCAGCCCGAAAGCAGGAGCTCGGCCAGCGCCACGGTCGATGCCAGCTCGAGGTCCCGCGGCGTCAGCCGGGCCCACACCGGATACAGGTTCTGCAGCCACGGGAACAGCGGGGCATTCGCTGCGGGACCCCACGCCCGGGTGAGGGTCTGGTAGAAGTGGTGGTGCGTGTTAATGAGCCCCGGGAGCAGCACATGGCTGCCGGCGTCGAAGGTTTCCTGGCATGGTTCCGAGGGGTTTTGCCCGGCCGCCAGGACCTCGGCAATGACTCCGCCGCTGACCACCAGCCCGCCGGAGGCGTCCAGTCCGTTGGCGGTGAAGGCGGCCTGCGGGTTCCTGATCCACAGGCGGGCAGGTGGTGCAGTGGGGTGCGCCATGGTGTGTCCTTCTCTGAGCGTGGCGGTGGTCTTTCCAGCTCAGTGAGGCCCTGTCTGCTGATCCAGGTGGCTGCTGCTGCAGGGCAAGTTACAGACCGGGAGCAGCGCGGCTGGGACTCAGGCTAGGGCTGTTGCCGCTACTGCGTCAACGCCTGGCAGAATGTGACCGGCGGGGGTGAGCGGCCAGAAACATAGATTTCACATTGCGAAATTTAGTTTCCAGAAAACTATGGCGCCGGCCACAATCCGGTGCTAACCTCGATCTTGCCAAAGGCGGGCACCCGGTCAGCGGGAAGCTATCTACCAGGCGCAACTTAACCTTCACAGCACATGCTGAAGCCTGGTAACCGTCGCACCTGGTTCTACTGGTCCTGCAAGCGGCATCAGGCTTCCCGGCAAAAGGAAGTCGCATCATGAGTACCACCGTCACGGCCGAACAGTTTCTGGCCAGATCCATCACATTGGCTACGGCCAACGTCCTCAACAGCGGCGGACCCTTCGGGGCCATGATCGTCACGGCCGACGGCCAGACGTTCGACGGCGTCAACCGCGTCACCGCGGACAACGATCCCACCGCCCACGCCGAAGTCACCGCCATCCGCACGGCCTGCCGCGAACTCGGCACGTTCGACCTCACCGGCGCCACCCTCTACACCAGCTGCGAGCCGTGCCCCATGTGCCTGGCCTCCGCGCTGTGGGCAAGGGTTGAGCGCGTTGTGTACGCCGCGGACCGGCATGATGCCGCCTCCGTGGGGTTCGACGACGCCGTCTTCTATGAATACTTCGAGAACCAGGACAGGAACTCCCTGATGCCGGTCTCGAAACTTGAGCTGGACGATCCGCAGGCACCCGCCCCGCTGGAGCCGTTCACCACCTGGAACACGCTCGAGTCCAGGATTGACTACTAGGCGGCTGGGATGACCATCCTGGATAATTCCCACGAGGAGCATTCGGCTCCAAGCACCCGCAACCCGAAGCCCGCAACGCGCACCCCCAGGCAGCCGGCACCGGACTCCTTCCTTGACCGGTTCTTCCAGATCACCCAGCGCGGCTCCACGCTTGCCCGGGAGTTCCGCGGCGGCCTGGTCACCTTCTTCACCATGGCGTACATCGTCATCCTCAACCCCCTGATCCTGGGTGGCTTCAGCGCGGACAACGCCCCCACCGACGTCGCCGGGGGCTGGCTCTCCGCCGCGCAGGTGGGCGCCGTCACCGGCCTGACCGCCGGCGTCATGACCATCCTCTTCGGCCTCGTGGCAAACCTGCCGTTCGGCCTGGCCGCAGGGCTCGGCATCAATTCGTTCCTTGCCGTCTCGGTGATCCAGGAGGTCACCTGGGCAGAAGCCATGGGGCTGGTGGTGATAAACGGATTCCTGATCGTCCTGTTCGGCATCACCGGCGCCCGTACCGCCATCTTCCGGGCTGTGCCCAAGGAACTGAAAGCCGCCATCACGGTGGGAATCGGCCTGTTCATCGCCTTCATCGGCTTCGTGGACTCCGGTTTCGTCAAGGCAACGGCGGGCGGCCCGCCCGTCCAGCTGGGCAACGGCGGCTCCATCACCTCAGTTCCCACCCTGGTGTTCATCGTCGGCCTGCTGGCCATGGGCATCCTGGTGGCCCGCAAGGTCCAGGGCGGCCTGCTGATCGGCATCATCGCCACCACGGTCCTCGCGGCCGTTGTGGAGGCTGTCCTGAAAATCGGTCCGGCCAGCGCCACCAACCCCGGCGGCTGGCACCTGAACACCCCCGTGCTCTCCGGCCAGCTGGTGTCCGCCCCGGACCTGGGCCTGGTAGGCCAGTTCGACCTGTTTGGGGCCTTCGGCCGGATCGGGGCGCTGGCCGCCACGATGCTGGTGTTCACCCTGGTGTTCACCAACTTCTTCGATGCCATGGGCACCATGACCGGCCTGGCCAAGAGCGCCGGCGTCGCCCATAAGGACGGAACGTTTCCCCGGCTGAAGTCCGCCTTCATCGTGGAAGGCTTCGGTGCCGTGGCCGGCGGTGCAACGTCCGGTTCCTCCAACACGGTGTACATCGACTCCGCGGCCGGCATCGGCGAAGGTGCCCGTACGGGCCTGGCGTCCGTGGTCACCGGCGTGCTGTTCCTGGGCTCGATGTTCCTCACCCCGCTCACCAGCGTGGTTCCGCTGGAGGTTGCCGCCGCTGCGCTGGTGGTGGTTGGCGCAATGATGATGGCGCAGATCCGCGAGATCAAATTCACCAGGTTCTCCGTGGCACTGCCGGCCTTCCTCACCATCGTGACCATGCCCCTGAGCTACTCGATCGCCAATGGCATCGGCGTGGGCTTCATCAGCTGGGCCATCATCGGCGCGGCGTCCGGGAAAGCGAAGAAGGTCCATCCGCTGATGTGGGTGGTCAGCGCAGGTTTCCTGGTGTACTTCGCCCGCGGCCCCATCAACCTGCTGCTCGGCGCCTGAGCGCGCTGCGTCCGGACATCCGCGACCGGGGGGCGCGGATGTCCGGAACGGCAGCGCTTTTAGAACCACATGCTTTCAGAACCAGCCCGCAGCAACGACAATATGGACACCACTTGCAGCGCGGAAGAAGGAGTGCCGCCATGCTTGACCTGATCCCTTCACTGGGCACCTGGGCACCTGCCCTGGCCGGCCAGCCCTTCGCGGTGGCCACCATCGTGCGCGCCAGCGGTTCCGTCCCCCGGCCGGTGGGCACCTCCATGCTGGTATCCGCGGACGGCGCGGTCCTGGGCAGCCTCTCCGGAGGCTGCGTGGAAGGCGCCGTGGTGGCGGCCGCCCTGGAGTCAATGGACGACGGCGCCACGCGCCTTGAGACGTTCGGCTTCAGCGCGGACGACGCCTTCGCCGCCGGGCTCACCTGCGGCGGTGAGCTGCAGGTGCACATCGAGCCTGCCAACAGGCACCGCGGATGCCCGCTGGGAGCGGCTGTCCGGGAGCTGGCCGAGTACGGGCCGGACGAACCCTTGGCGCTGGTCCGCCGGCTGGACCGCCGCGCTGATGGCGGCGGCAGCGGCGCCGTCGTTCTTCCGGACCCTGGTGCCCCCTCCCTGGACGGACACCGTGGCCTGGCCGGGCTGCTCGAGGGCCGCGACGGCACCGGTAGAAGTGAAAGCACTGGCAACAGCCAACGCGCCGTGCGGGCAAACGCCGCGCTGCTCGAGTCGTTCATCCGCTCCGGCACAACCGGTGTCCTGGATCTGGGCGGAGGGGGCCTGTGCACCAGTGAAGCCGCCGTCCTGGTGGAAACCCGGCTCGCACCGCCGCGCCTGCTGGTCTTCGGCGCCAACGACTTTAGCGCCGCCTTGCTGCCCGCCGCCAAACCGCTGGGCTACCTGGTCACCCTGGTGGATGCCCGCCCGGCCTTTGCCTCACAGGCCCGGTTTGCGGCAGCGAACCAGGTGGTCACGGCCTGGCCGCACCAGTACCTTGCAGCGGAAGCGGCCGCGGGGCGGGTGGATTCCCGGACTGTGGTCTGCGTCCTGACACATGACCCCAAGTTCGACATCCCGCTGCTGGAAGCCGCACTGGCGCTGGAGGTCGCCTTCATTGGAGCGCTCGGCTCACGCCGCAGCCACGCCCAGCGGGTGGGCGCCCTCCTGGACCGGGGGATACTCCCCGGACGGATCGCCCAGCTCCATTCACCGCTCGGCCTGGACCTCGGGGCAGCAAGCCCGGCGGAAGTGGCGGTTTCCGTCCTCGCAGAAGTCATCGCCGCCAGGAACCCGGCGGCCACCCACCAGCCGCTCAGGGAAACCTCCGGCCCCATCCACCAGCCGGCCGCATCATCGGCCAGCGCGCCGGCACCCACCAACGTTTTGCAGCAGGAGATCGCATGGACATGAACACCATCGAGGCGGTAGTCCCCACCACCGACCCCGCACAATGGCGGGACGGTGACGCCTGGCTGGCCGGTGGCACCGTGCTGTTCTCCTATGGCAGCCTGGCGTTCGGGCCGCAGCCGCTCAAGCGCCTGCTCGACCTCGGCAGCTCAGGCTGGACCCCCGTAACCGTCACTGACGCCGGAATCGAACTCGCCGCCACCTGCACCATCGCCGAGCTGTACAAGCTTCCCGGTTCAACAGAGCTTCCCGGTTCAACGCAGGCAACAGGCCGCGCCTGGCCGGCACTGGACCTAATCCGGCCCTGCTGCGATTCCTTCGTGGCCTCCTTCAAGGTCTGGAACATGTCCACCGTGGGCGGCAACCTGTGCACGTCCCTGCCCGCCGGTCCGGTCATTTCGCTCTGCGCCGGCCTGGACGGAACGGCTACAGTGATCGCACCCGGCGGGACCAGCCGCAGCGTGGCGGTTGCAGACTTCGTCACCGGCGACGCCCGGAACTGCCTGGCACCCGGCGAGCTTCTCCGCAGCATCTTCCTCCCGGCGTCGGCCCTTGCGTCCAGGGTGGCATTCCGCCGCCTGTCCCTCAGCAACCTGGGCAGGTCCGGGGTCCTGCTGATCGGAAGGCTCGACGACGGACACCGCCTGGTGCTCACTGTCACCGCTGCCACCAAGCGGCCTGTGCAGCTGCGCTTTGACGCCCTGCCGGACACCGACGCCCTGGCCCGGGCCCTCGACGAGGCGATCCCCGGCGACCTGTACCACGACGACATCCACGGACTGCCGCCCTGGCGCCGGGACATGACCTACCGCCTCGCGGAAGAGATCCGCGCGGAACTTGCCGCGCCGGACGGGGCACCCGGACTCCGGGTATCGGGCGATTTCTGGCCGCCGGACTCCCGCGGGCTTGAAGCACAGCTGGAAGGGGCCTGAGCATGGCCGTCGAAATCAACGGAAACGCGGCGGACGCCGCACCCCGCCCGGGCCAGTGCCTGCGGACCTTCCTGCGCGAGCAGGGCAACCTCGGCGTGAAGAAGGGGTGCGACGGCGGTGACTGCGGCGCCTGCACCGTCCACGTGGACGGAACCCCGGTGCACAGCTGCATCTACCCGGCGGTCCGCGCAGAGGGGCACGCGGTCACCACCATCGAGGGTCTGGCGGCAACCGCCGGCGGGGCTGCGGACCTGCATCCGGTGCAGCAGCAGTTTATGGAGCGGCAGGGGTTCCAGTGTGGCTTCTGCACTGCGGGCATGGTGATGACCGCCGCCACCTTCGACGACGGGCAGACAGAGAACCTGCCCCGGAACCTCAAGGGAAACCTGTGCCGCTGCACCGGCTACCGTGCCATCTCGGACGCCGTCTGCGGCCACGCCGGACACCCGGATCCCGAAGGCCCGGGCTCCGGAATCGCCGGGGCAGGCCAGCCGGACCCCGAACCCGGACGGCTCGGTGACGACGTCCCGGCCCCGGCCAGCCGCGCCGTGGTCACCGGCACCGCCCGCTACACCCTGGACGTTCCCGCAGACCAGCTGCAGGGCCTGCTGCACCTCAAGCTCCTGCGCTCGCCGCATGCCCATGCAAGGGTGCTGGCCATTAATACCGAGGCTGCCCTGAAGGTGCCGGGAGTCGTGGCGGTCTTCACCCACCGGGACGCGCCGGAGCAGCTGTTTTCCACCGCCCAGCATGAACTCTTCACGGATGACCCGGACGATACCCGGGTGCTGGATGACGTAGTGCGGTTCCGGGGCCAGCGCGTGGCCGCGGTGGTGGCCGAGACAGTGGCCGCCGCCGAGGCCGGGGTGTGGGCCCTGGAGGTGCAGTATGAGGAACGTCCGGCTGTTTTCTCCCCGCAGGACGCGCTGCTGCCCGGCGCGCCGCTGGTGCACGGGGACAAGGACGGGACGGTGTCCCGCATCTCCCGGCCCGGACAGAACGTGGTGGCCGAGCTCCATTCCGAACTGGGGAGCGTGGCCGAGGGGTTCGCCGCGGCGGACTTCATCCACGAACAGACCTACCGCACCCAGCGGGTGCAGCACGTGGCCCTGGAAACCCATGCGGCCATCGCCTCAGTTGACGATGAAGGGCGCCTGCAGGTCCGGACCTCCAGCCAGGTTCCGTTCCTGGTCCGGCGCACTCTGTGCAGGGTCTTCGGGCTGCCGGAGGATCAGGTGCACGTGTTGGCAGGCCGGGTAGGCGGCGGCTTCGGCGGCAAGCAGGAGGTCCTGACCGAGGACATCGTGGCGCTGGCGGCCCTGAAACTGGGGCGACCCGTCCAGCTCGAACTGACCCGCACGGAACAGTTCACCGCCACCACCACCCGCCATCCCTTCACCATCAAGCTCAAGGCCGGCGCCAGCGTGGACGGCAGGCTGACGGCCCTGGAACTGGACGTCCTGACCAACACCGGCGCGTACGGCAACCACGGGCCCGGCGTGATGTTCCACGGCTGCGGGGAGTCCCTGGCGGTCTACAAGTGCGACAACAAAAAAGTGGACGCCCACGCGATGTACACCAACACCGTCCCGGCCGGGGCGTTCCGGGGGTACGGGTTGAGCCAGATGATTTTCGCCATTGAGTCCGCCATGGACGAGCTCGCGGCCGGCATCGGCATGGACCCCTTTGAGTTCCGCCGCCGGAACATGGTGCGCGAGGGCGACCTGATGCTTTCCACGCAGCCGGATCCCGAGGAGGACGTACACTACGGAAGCTACGGCCTGGACCAGTGCCTGAGCCTGGTCCGCGATGCGCTGGCCCGCGGCCGGGAGCGCTACCGCGCCGCCGGCCTGGACGAGCTGGGCCCGGAGTGGCTGACCGGAGAGGGCACTGCCCTGTCCATGATCGACACCGTGCCCCCGCGCGGGCATTTTGCCCACTCCCGGCTCCGGCTCCTGCCGGACGGAACGTACCAGGCCGACGTCGGCACCGCGGAGTTCGGCAACGGCACCACCACCGTCCACGCCCAGCTGGCTGCCACGGCGCTCTCCACGGAGGCTGCAAAGGTCGTGGTGCGGCAGTCCGATACCGACCTGGTGGAGCACGATACCGGCGCCTTCGGGTCCGCCGGAACGGTGGTGGCCGGGAAGGCCACGCTCGCGGCGGCGGAGGAACTCGCCGTCCGGATCCGCGCCTTCGCCGCAGGCATCCGCCAGACCCAGGCCTCCGCGTGCGTCCTTGCCGGGGACGCCGTGGTGATTGACGGTACCCCCGTGGCACTGGCTGAACTGGCCCGGAAGGCTGCGGAGGCCGGCGTCGAACTCGCGGCAGAAGGGCGCTGGGGCGGGACGCCGCGGTCCGTGGCATTCAACGTGCACGGCTTCAGGGTGGCGGTGAACCGCGGCACGGGAGAGCTGAAGATCCTGCAGAGCGTGCAGGCAGCGGACGCGGGCGTGGTGGTGAACCCGCGCCAGTGCCGCGGCCAGATCGAAGGCGGCATTGCCCAGGCGATCGGTGCCGCACTGTATGAGGAGGTGGTGGTGGACGACGCCGGCCGGGTCACCACGGACATCCTGCGGCAGTACCACATCCCCACCTTCGCGGACGTGCCGCGCAGCGAGGTGTACTTCGCGGACACCAACGACAAACTGGGTCCCCTCGGTGCCAAGTCCATGAGCGAGAGCCCCTTCAACCCGGTGGCTCCGGCGCTCGCGAACGCCATCCGCAACGCCACCGGCGTAAGGTTCGCCTCGCTGCCCATCGCCCGGGACAAGGTGTACCTGGGACTGAGGGAAGCGGGGCTGGTTCCCAACCTGCAGCGCTCGGCCACGTGAGTATCCGGCGCGGCGCGGCGCGGGGAGGGACCCGTAAAATTCCGGCCTCCCACGGGGCACCCCATATAGTCGAGGGATGGAACAGCGGATTTTAGGCAAGACCGGACGTAACGTCTCCGTCGTGGGACTCGGCACCTGGCAGCTTGGCGCAGACTGGGGCAACGTTGACCCGGCACAGGCCCAGGCCATCCTGGCGGCGTCCGCGGAGGCCGGCGTGAACTTCTTCGACACCGCGGACGTGTACGGCGACGGCAAGAGCGAGCAGGCCATCGGGAAGTTCCTCGCGGACAACCCCGGCCTGGACATCACGGTTGCCACCAAGATGGGCCGGCGCGTGGACCAGCGCCCGGAGAACTACGCCCTGGCCAACTTCCGCCAGTGGGTGGACCGGTCCCGGAAGAACCTCGGCACCGACACCCTGGACCTGGTCCAGCTGCACTGCCCGCCCACCCCGGTGTACAGCAACAATGAGGTCTACGACGCCCTGGATACCCTGGTGTCCGAAGGCGCCATCCGCAACTACGGCGTCAGCGTGGAGCGCACGGACGAGGCACTGGCAGCGATCCGCCATTCGGGCACGGCCTCCGTCCAGATCATCCTGAACGCCTTCCGGCTCAAGCCCCTGGACGAAGTCCTTCCCGCCGCGAAGGCAGCCAACGTGGGCATCATTGCCCGCGTGCCGCTCGCTTCCGGCCTGCTGTCCGGCAAGTACTCGAAGGAAACCACCTTTGCGGAGAACGACCACCGGAACTACAACCGCAACGGTGATTCGTTCGACGTCGGCGAGACCTTCTCCGGCGTGGACTACGAACTCGGGCTGAAGGCCGTGGCCGAGTTCGAGCAGCTTGTTCCTTCCGGTGCCACCACAGCCCAGGCGGCCATCGCCTGGATCGCGGCCCAGGACGGCGTCACTACGGTAATTCCCGGCGCCCGCAACGTGGACCAGGCAACGGCCAACGCAGCCGCTGCTTCCGTGCAGGTCGGTGAAGAGTTCGACGCCGGCGTCCGCTGGATCTACGACCACTACTTCCGCGAAGCCATCCACCCGCGCTGGTAACCGTTCGCCGCCTGCCGGTGACTGACCCCGTCAACGCGTTCGTGGAGCGGCTCGCGGCCGTACCCACGGTTGAGGGCCGCACCAACTTCTTTGACCAGGGCCACCCGGGCAACGCCGTGCGCCGGCGCAACCTGGAGCTTTACCTCTCCGAGATGCTGGACCGCGCGCCGAAGGTGCTGCTGCTGGGCGAGGCCCCCGGCTTCAGGGGCATGCGGATCACCGGCGTTCCCTTCACCAACCGCACCATGTTCCAGGGACCGGCCAACGGTTTTGGACTGTTCGGGCCGGGCAAGGGCTATGCACTGCCTGCCGAGGCGGAGGGAGTGGCCGCCGAGCCGACGGCAACGGTGATGTGGGAGGTCCTGGTGGGACTGGAGTTCCTGCCCGTGCTGTGGAGTGCCTGCCCGTGGCATACCCATGTGCCCGGAAAGCCGCAGTCCAACCGGACGCCGCGGATCACCGAAGCAAGGCTGGGCACTCCTTTTTGGCAGTCATTGGTTGAGCTTTTCGGCATTGAGGAAGTGGTGGCCGTAGGAAACATCGCGCACCGGAGCCTGCTGTCCAGCGGCGTGGACGCGCCCAAGGTCCGGCATCCCTCCCACGGCGGACGCTCGGGTTTCAAGCGGGGCCTCGAGGAGTTGCTCCTCGCCGGAAGCATCACCACCTAGTCCAGCAGGTACAGCTGCTCCGGCGCGTCAACGTCAAGGCCGCTGGAGAGATCGCTGCAGTCCACCTCGTCGACCAGCTCCGGGTGGGCCCGCAGGAAGGCGCGCGCCCCGGCATCGCCCGCCACTGTATCCGCCACGGCCTGGCGCAGGGCGGAGTCGATCACCAGCGGGTGGCCGCGCCGGTGCCCGCCGCCACCCTCTGTTGCGGCAGCACCGCCGTCGTACGCGGCCGCGGTGACCCGGCCCGGACGGTGGGCCGCGAGGAGCCTCCGAACCGTTGCGGCAGTCACGCCGGGCTGGTCCACGAGCGAGACCATCAGGTGGTCCCGGGCATCAGCGGTGGCATTGCCGAGCAGGAGCGAGCTGCCCATTCCCGACCGCCAGTCCTGGTTCACCACGATGCGGCAGCGGTCCAGCCCGGCGGCAGCCTGGACGTCCCCGGCACCCGCGCCGAGCACCACCACAACCTCGCGGCAGCCGCCGTCGAGCAGTGCTGCCGCCACTGATTCAACCAAGGGCCGGCCACGGTAGGGGAGCAGCGCCTTAGGCCCCCGTCCCAGCCTGGTGCCTGCGCCGGCCGCGAGGACAACTCCCGTGGTGCCGGCCCCCTTCGTGTTCGCCATAGCTGCACCCTAGTGGAGTTTTTGTCCAGATATGCAGGGTTGCGAGGCCCGGAAGTCTGCATATCTGGACAAAAACTGGGCGCGTGGGGTCAGGCGTCGCCGCCGGTCGCGCCGGTGGTTCCGGCGTTGACGTCCAGGAGCTTGTAGCGGTCCATGGCGTACGACGGCGCCCCCTCCTCAACGTCGCCCCTCGCCGCGAGCATTTGCAGCGCTTTCACCACGATGGAGTGGGTGTCGTTCTTGAAGAAGCGGCGGGCTGCTGCGCGGGTGTCGGAGAATCCGAAGCCGTCTGCGCCGAGGGTGGCGAATTCGTTGGGGACGAACTGGCGGATCTGGTCCGGGACGGCTTTCATGTAGTCGGACACGGCGACGACGGGGCCGGTGGCTCCTTCGAGCTGCTGGGTGATGAAGGGGACGCGGGCGGGTTCGCCGGGGTTGAGGAAGGCTTCCTCTTCGGCGGCGAGGCCGTCGCGGCGCAGTTCGTTCCAGGAGGTCACGGACCAGACGTCGGCGGAGACGGACCAGTCCTCGGCGAGGATCCGCTGGGCTTCGAGGGCCCAGGGCACGGACACGCCGGACGCTAGGATCTGGGTGCGGGGGCTGTCGATCTTTGCCGGTGCCAGCAGGTAGATGCCCTTGATGACACCCTCGACGTCCAGTTCCTCCGGTTCGGCCGGCTGGGTGATGGGCTCGTTGTAGACCGTGAGGTAGTACATCAGGTTTTTGTCGGATGCAGATGCGGTTCCTTCGCCGCTTGCGGCCTCTCCGTACATGCGCTCGATGCCGTCGCGGATGATGTGGCCCATTTCGTACCCGTAGGCGGGGTCGTAGGTGACCACGGCGGGGTTGGTGGAGGCCAGCAGGGGGGAGTGGCCGTCGGCGTGCTGGAGTCCTTCGCCGGTGAGGGTGGTCCGTCCTGCGGTGGCTCCGATGATGAACCCGCGGGTCATTTGGTCCGCGGCTGCCCAGAAGGCGTCGCCGGTGCGTTGGAAGCCGAACATGGAGTAGAACACGTAGACCGGGACGAGTGGCACGCCGTGGGTGGCGTAGGCGGTGCCGGCGGCGGTGAACGCTGCCACGGCGCCGGCTTCGTTGATGCCGGGGTGGATCAGCTGGCCCTGGGCGGATTCCTTGTAGGCCAGGACCAGGTCGCGGTCCACCGAGAGGTAGTTCTGTCCGCCCGGGTTGTAGATCTTCGCGGTGGGGAAGAACGCGTCCATCCCAAACGTGCGCGATTCATCGGGCACGATAGGCACAATCCGGTGGCCAAACTTCTTGTCGCGGATAAGATCCTTCAGGAGTCGGACAAAAGCCATGGTGGTGGCGGCCTGTTGCTTGCCGGAGCCGCGTTTGGCGACCTCGTATGATTTGGCGTCGGGCAGTTCAACAGCCTGATGGTGTGAACGCCGCTCTGGTGTGAAGCCGCCAAGTTCGCGCCGGCGGTCCAGCAGGTAGGCGATCTCGGGTGCGTCCGCTCCCGGGTGGAAGTAGGGCGGCCGGTAGGGATCCTCTTCAAGGCGGGCATCGGAAATGGGAATGCGGAGATAATCCCTGAATTCCTTCAGATCCTGGAGCGTGAGTTTTTTCATCTGGTGGGTCGCGTTGCGGCCCTCGAAGTGTGGTCCGAGGCCGTAGCCCTTGACGGTTTTGGCGAGGATGACGGTGGGTTTGCCCTTGAACTCGGTTGCTGCCTTGTACGCGGCGTAGACCTTGCGGTAGTCGTGGCCGCCGCGTTTGAGGTTCCAGATCTGGTCATCGGTCAGGTCCGCGACGAGATCCTTGGTGGCCGGGTCCTTGCCGAAGAAGTGCTCGCGGACGAACCCGCCGGATTCGGCCTTGTAGGTCTGGTAGTCCCCGTCGGGGGTTTCGTTCATGATCTTCACCAGCGACCCGTCGGTGTCGCGGGCGAGCAGGTCATCCCATTCCCGGCCCCAGACGACCTTGATCACGTTCCAGCCGGCGCCGCGGAAGAACGCTTCGAGTTCCTGCATGATCTTGCCGTTGCCGCGGACCGGGCCGTCCAGGCGCTGGAGGTTGCAGTTGATCACGAAGTTCAGGTTGTCCAGGTTCTCGTTCGCGGCGAGCTGGAGCAGGCCGCGGGATTCGGGCTCGTCCATCTCCCCGTCGCCCAGGAACGCCCAGACCTGCTGGTCAGAGGTGTCTTTCAGGCCGCGGTTGTGCAGGTACCGGTTGGACTGGGCCTGGTAGATCGCGTTCATCGGCCCGATGCCCATGGACACGGTGGGGAATTCCCAGAAGTGCGGCATCAGCCGCGGGTGCGGGTAGGACGAGAGCGCGTGGCCTTCCTTGGACTTTTCCTGCCGGAACCCGTCCAGGTCCTCCTCCGAAAGCCGGCCTTCCATGAACGCGCGGGCGTACATGCCGGGGGAGGCGTGGCCCTGGAAGAAGACCTGGTCCCCGCCGCCGGGGTGGTCCTTGCCGCGGAAGAAGTGGTTGAACCCGACCTCGTACAGGGTCGCGGCGCCGGCGTAGGTGGAGATATGCCCGCCCACACCGATGTTCGCCCGCTGCGCACGGTGGACCATCACCGCGGCGTTCCACCGCATGTACGCCCGGTACCGGCGCTCGTACTCCTCGTTCCCGGGGAACTCGGCTTCCTGGTCCACCGGGATCGTGTTCACGTAATCGGTCGTGGTCACCATCGGCACCCCGACGCTCTGCGCACCCGCACGCTGCAGCAGGCTCCGCATGATGAATTGGGCACGCTCAGTGCCCTGTTCCCTGATCAACGAATCCAGGGACTCAACCCACTCGGCAGTCTCTTCCGGATCACGATCAGGCAGCTGGTTAGTCAACCCGCTGAGGATATGGGAGGTATCTTCTCCTGCAGCCACGTCAGCCTCTTTCGTCTTTGAATGCTGGGCCAATGTTTTCGTACTGTGAGAAAACATTATTGCTGTACGAGATTAGCGAGGATGCGGAAGTGCGGTCAAACACAAATGGCGGCCCGCAGCGCCGGCATAGGCCCGCTGGCGCGTGTGCGCCGATTGTGACTGGCGGCATCCCTGCGGCGCCTTGACCGTAGGTGATGCAGGTCATACTCTTATTCCACTAAGCAATATCTACTTTTCGCAATGTGGAATAACAGAACCGGTCTCCCCGGACCAGCGCTCACCACAGCGAAACCTTCAAGAACCGGAGATCCCCATGCAGACCCCTCCACCGGTCGGCGTCGAAAAGGCTCCTGACCTGACAGCGCCGTCAGACTCTTCCGCCCACCCCGCCACAGGCGTCGAAGCTCTTTGTGAATCAGCCAGCGCAGCATCAGGCCAGGCCATCAGCCCCACCCTCTACAACGTCGATCTTGCCCCCACCAAACGCGCCGGCCGGAGCTGGTCCGGCTACAGCATCTTCACCCTCTGGGCCAACGATGTCCACAGCCTCGGCAACTACGCCTTCGCCATCGGACTGTTCGCCCTGGGGCTTGGCGGCTGGCAGATACTGCTTGCCCTTGGCATCGGAGCTGCCTTGCTCTTCGGCCTCCTGAATCTTTCCGGATTCATGGGCGTCAAGACCGGTGTTCCCTTCCCGGTGATGAGCAGGATCAGCTTCGGCATCCGCGGCGCCCAGATCGCCAGCCTCCTCCGCGGCGCGGTCGCCGTCGCCTGGTTCGGCATCCAGACCTACCTCGCGTCCGTCGTCTTCCGCGTGATGCTCGTGGCCATGTTCCCGGGCCTTGGAGAACTGGACAAGGACTCCATCCTGGGCCTGTCCACCCTCGGGTGGATCGCCTTCGTCGTCCTCTGGGTTGTCCAGCTGGTCATCGTGAGCTTCGGCATGGAGATGATCCGCAAGTACGAGGCCTTTGCCGGCCCCATCATCCTGGTCACCATGGCCGCCATCGCCGTCTGGATCTTCATGGAAGCGGGCGGCGCCATTGCCTGGTCCTCGGACAACGCCCTCGAAGGGCCCCAGATGTGGCTCACGATATTCGCCGGCGGTGCCCTCTGGGTCTCCATCTACGGCACGTTCGTCCTGAACTTCTGCGACTTCACCCGCTCCGCCGTCTCCAAGAAGGCCGTGGTCCGCGGAAACTTCTGGGGCATCCCCATCAACATGCTCGTCTTCGGCGCGATCGTCGTGGTGATGGCCGGCGGGCAGTTCAAAATCAACGGAACCATCATCGAGAGCCCCTCGGACATCGTCCAGACCATCCCCAACACGCTTTTCCTGGTCCTGGCCTGCCTGGCGCTGCTGATCCTGACCATCGCCGTCAACCTCATGGCGAACTTCGTGGCCCCGGTCTATGCCCTCACCAACCTTTTCCCCAAGCACCTGGACTTCCGCAAGGCTGCCTTCGTCAGCGCGGTCATCGGCCTGGTCATCCTGCCCTGGAACCTCTACAACAACCCGCTGGTGATCGTGTACTTCCTGGGCGGCCTCGGCGCCCTGCTCGGCCCCCTGTTCGGCGTCGTCATGGCTGATTACTGGCTGATCCGCCGCGGCAAGGTCAACGTCCCCGAGCTGTACACCGCATCGCCGGAAGGTGCCTACTACTACAAGAACGGCGTCAACCCCAGGGCCATCATCGCCATGGTGCCGGCTGCGGTCCTGGCGCTCCTCATCGCCTTCGTCCCGGCACTGGCGGCAGCAGCACCGTTCGCCTGGTTCTTCGCCGCCGGCATCGCGGCCGCCCTGTACTTCTTCATTGCGGACCGCTCGCAGCGGCTCGAAGACCGTGACGGCGAGGCCATCGCCGTCGCCAGCAAACACTAAGGAGCCCCTTGTGCGCATACTCGTTGCGAACGTCAATACCACCCAATCCATGACGGACTCCATCGCTGCCTCGGCACGCAGCGTCGCCGCTCCAGGCACGGAGATCGTGGGAATTACACCCCGGTTCGGGGCGGACTCCTGCGAAGGAAACTTCGAAAGCTACCTGGCCGCCATCGCCGTGATGGACGCCGTCACCTCCTACCCGGAGCCGTTCGACGCCGTGGTGCAGGCCGGCTACGGCGAACACGGACGGGAGGGGCTGCAGGAACTCCTCGACGTCCCGGTGGTGGACATCACCGAGGCCGCCGCCAGCACCGCCATGTTCCTGGGCCACAAGTACTCGGTGGTCACCACCCTGGACCGCACCGTTCCGCTCATCGAGGACCGGCTGAAGCTGGCAGGACTGGACGCGCGCTGCGCCTCCGTCCGGGCCAGCGGCATGGCCGTCCTTGAACTTGAGGAGGAGCCGGAGCGCGCCGTGGAAGCCATCATCAACCAGGCGATGCTTGCCGTCAGCCAGGACAAGGCCGAGGTGATTGTGCTCGGCTGCGGCGGAATGGCCGGGCTGGATGAACAGATCAGGCAGCGTGCCGGAGTGCCCGTGGTGGACGGCGTCGCGTCTGCCGTGGCCATCGCCGAATCCCTGGTCCGCATGCGCCTGTCCACCTCCAAGGTCCGGACCTACGCTGCGCCGCGGCCCAAGACCGTCATAGGCTGGCCGCTGAACAGTGCCGGTGTCCCGGCATCGCTTTAGCACCCATATCCCAGGAGAACAGCGTGAACATTCCCCCTTCCGCCCTGCGCGTCGCCGTTGTTACCGGGGCAGGTTCCGGCATCGGGCGGGAGGTGGCCCGGCAGATGCTTGCCGCCGGCTACCGGGTAGCGCTGGCGGGCAGGCGGGAAGCGCAGTTGAAGGAGACGGCGGACAACCACCCGGAAGCGCTGGTGGTGCCGTGCGACGTCACCCGGCCCGACGACGTCGAGCGCCTTTTCGAGGCCGCACTGCAGCGCTGGGGCCGGGTGGACGTCCTGTTCAACAACGCCGGGGTGTTTGGCCCGGCAGCCAGCGTGGATGAAATTTCGCTGGAGGACTGGAACGCCACCCTGGCGGTGAACCTGACGGGGTCCATGCTGTGCGCCGCCGCCGCAGTCCGGGGCATGAAGGCGCAGGACCCGCAGGGCGGACGGATCATCAACAACGGCTCCATCTCCGCGCACTCGCCCCGGCCACGGACCGTGGCCTACGCCGTCACCAAGCATGCCATGACCGGCCTGACCAAGAGCATTGAACTGGACGGGCGGGGCTTTGGGATCACGTGCGGGCAGATCGACATCGGCAACACGGCCACGGACATCATGGACACCATCGGCGTGGGCGCGGGGGCGCTGCAGGCAGACGGCAGCCGCCGCGTGGAGCCGACTTTCCCCGTGGAGGACGCCGCCCGCGCGGTCCTGATGATGGCCAACATGCCGCCGTCCGCCAGTGTTGGATCGGTGGTCGTCACCGCAGCAGGGATGCCGTTCATCGGCCGCGGCTGACCCAACCCGCGAGCTGCCGGCGTTACAGCGGGAGGAGTGCCGAGAGGTCCGCGCGGAGTCCGGAGGCGGCGACTTTGTGTGCGGCCACAGCGTCCGCCCAGCCCAATTGGCCTGTGACCATCGCAAGCCAGGTGGCGGCGTCGCACTCTATGACGTTGGGCGGCGTGCCGCGCGTGTGCCGCGGTCCTTCCACGCACTGGGTGACGCCGAAAGGCGGCACCCGCACCTCCACCGAATTGCCCGGCGCCCGCGCGGTGAGCTCCTCGAGTGTGTAGCGCACCGCAGTTGCCAGGACGGCCCGCGGGAGAGGAACGTCCGACGACGGTCCGGCGGCTTTCCGCCACGCCTCCACCGCGGCGGCGCCTTCCTGGGGGTCGATCCGGCGACGGGCTACAGCCATTTTTGGGCCCCTTTCCTGGAGATGCAGCGGCAAAGGGAATCAGAGTACCGCGGATACTGAACAGGGAAGGAATTGGGTGGGGGAGTACGATCTGTAGCACCTCGTCACAAGGGAAAGGAACAGACCGTGCAGCTCGGCGCTTTCTCAGTATGCCTCAACGTCAAGGACATCGCCGCTTCAACGGCCTTCTACGAAAAGCTTGGATTTACGCGTTTTGCCGGTGACATCACGCAGAACTGGTTGATCCTGAAAAATGGCCAGGCTGTGGTGGGTCTCTTCCAGGGAATGCTGGAGCGGAACGCCCTGACCTTCAACCCCGGCTGGGACCAGGACGCCCGGCCGCTGGAGTCCTTCACGGACGTGAGCGACCTCCAGCGCGAACTGCAGGGCAAGGGCGTCAATTTCGCCAGCGAAGCGGAGGAAGGAACAACCGGGCCGGCGAGCTTCATTGTTGTTGATCCGGACGGCAACCCGGTGATCGTGGACCAGCACGTGTGACACGTTAAGTCCAGGAGTCCCAACCGAAAAGCATCCAGCCCAGAAGCACCTAGTCCAGAAGTGCTGACACTGCCGGGCCAAGGCGGATCTTTCCCACCGGCCGGCCGCCGCCCAGTACGGGATCAACCACCCTCTCCAGGACGCCGGCAACGGCGGGGATATCCACCGCGCCCGCCGCGGCCAGGAGGGTCAGGGCCACCAATGAGGTGGCACGCACGTTTCCGTCCAGGATCTTCACGGCTACGGAGACTCCCTGCGCTGTGGCCATGGCCAGCACGCCCTCCGCGCCGATTTTGGCGATAATCTCCAGCTCATCCATGACCAGCGTGTTGGCCTCGCCGACGCCCTGGACGGCCCAGGGGTAGTCCAGCATGGAGGTGGCGATGGTGGCGGCGCGGGCGCTGAAGCTCTGGTCGCCCGGCGCCTTTGCCAGCTGCGAGTACCCCCGGGCAAGCCCCTTGAGGGATACCGCGGCAACCGGTGCGCCACAGCCGTCAATGCCCAGGTGCGCAATTTTCTCGCCGGTGTATTCCTCCACCACGGTTCGGACGCGCTGCTGCAGGGGGTGGTTCGGTTCCAGGTAGCTGTGCGTGTCCCAGCCGTTTTCCGTGCAGGCCCAGAGGAACGCCGCGTGCTTTCCGGAGCAGTTGAACGCCAACCTGGACTTCCCCTTTTCGGAGCGGACCAGCCAGGTGCGGGCCGTCTCGTCCTGCGGCCAGGCCTCCGGACACTGGAGCTGGTCCTCCCGGACCCCGGCGGCTTTAAGCATTCCCGCCACCACGTCCATGTGGTCCAGGGATCCGGTGTGGCTTCCGCAGGCAACAGCCACCTGCGCGCCCCGCAAAGGCACGCCGGACTGCATGGACGCAAGGGCCTGGAACGGCTTGAGCGTGGACCTGGCAAGGATGGGCGTGTTGATGTCGCCCAGTTCGGTGACGACCGATCCGTCCGCCGCCAGGAGGACGGCCGAGCCGATGTGCCGGGATTCCACAAAGCCGCTGCGTTCGACGACGGCCAGTTCCACGGCGGAGTCCACGGTAAAGGTGGCATGGGGGTTGTGGGGCATGCTGCCAGTCTATGGGTCGCCCCACTGAATGCCGCGTTACTCCACGGTGACCATCACGGACTGCCAGCCGGACGCGCCGTCGGGTACGGGGTCCGCGCGCTGCTCCGTCTGCACCTCGCCGGTGCCGTCGGTGGCCCGGACCTTGATGTAATGCTGTCCCGGAGCGGCGTTCCACTGGTAGGACCACTGCCGCCAGGTGACCAGGGACGCCTCTGTGGACAGCTCGGCCTCCATCCAGTCGCCGTCGTCCACCTGGATCTCCACCTTGGTGATCCCCCGGGTCTGTGCCCAGGCGGTGCCGCCCACGGCAACCTTCCCGGCTGGTACCTTGGCGAAGGACTTGGGCACGTCCACCCGGGCCATGGTCTTGATGGGGCCGCGTTCGGACCAGCCCCGCTCGGTCCAGTACGCCTTGCTGTCGGCGAACCGGGTGACCTCCAGGTCCACCACCCACTTGGTGGCGGACACGAATCCGTACAGGCCAGGGACCACCATCCGCACCGGGTAGCCGTGCTCCAGCGGCAGCGGCTCACCGTTCATGCCGATTGCCAGCATTGCGTCCCGGTCGTCCTGCAGTACCTCCAGCGGCGTTGAGGCGCTGAAGCCGTCGATGGAGGTGGAGAGGACCATGTCCGCGCCGTCCTTGGGCCGGGCGCGCTTGAGCACTTCCCGGAGGGGAAATCCCAGCCATTTGGCGTTGCCGGCGAGGTTGCCGCCCACGGGGTTGGACACGCAGGTGAGCGTCACATGGGATTCGATCAGGTCGGCGTCGAGCAGGTCCTGGAAGGTGAGCCGGACTTCCTCCTCAACCATGCCGTGGACGCGGAGCTCCCAGTCCGCCACGTCGATTTCCGGCACGCTGAGTGCGGTGTCGATGCGGTAGAAGTCGCCGTTCGGCGTTACCCAGGGCTGCACCCCGGGCACCGGAGACTGGACGCCGGCAGGAACGGGCGGCGCCGCCTTGGCAGGCACTGGCAGCTGCAGGGCATCCCGCGCCTGGAGGATATTGCTGCGTGCAGCACCCAGCAGCCGTCCGCCAGTTGCGGCCAGGCCGGCGGCGGCTGCGGTGATTCCAGCAGCCGCGAAAAACCTGCGGCGGCTGGTTGCGGCGCGGGGCGTCGCGCCCGGCGCGGCCCCTGCATCAGGGGAGTCTCCAACGGCGGAACCGGCCGCCGCTTCCGGCCACGCCTTCGTTGCCGGCACCCTGTTGACCAGGAACCGCAGCACCAGGAGGCCGGCGAAAGTTCCCACCACCGTAGGCAGCGCTTCATATGCCCCCACGCCGGCGCGGGTCACAACGCTGGCCACAATGACGGCGCCCATGAACAGGACGCCAAGGACACCCAGCGCCCATTTCCGGTGGGCCACCACCCCCAGCACGCATGCCAGCGCTGCAATGGTCAAGCCCATGCCCACGAAGAGCGCAACCTTGTCATTGGTGCCGAACGTGGCGATGGCGAAGTCCTTCAGCCAGGAGGGCGTGAAGTCGATGAAGGTTGAGCCCAGGGCGATCACCGGCGTTGCGCGGGCAGTGAAGAAAGCCCCGAGCAGTTCGGCCACGGCAAGGACGACGGCGGCCGCCACCACGCCTGCCAGCGCCGCCATAGCAGTGGGTCCCCGGAACCAGTTCTTCAGCTTCTCCATGAACGCTATTCGGAGCGGACCGGGTCCGGGATTGTCTCCTTCGCCGGGCGCGGCATCCACCGTGACACAGCTTAGGAGCCTGCAGGGTGCACAAAGTACCCTTGGAGACTGTGAAGGTACTCGTCATTGGCCCTGGAGGCCGCGAACACGCCATTGTCCGCTCCCTGCTCGCCGACCCCAACGTGTCCGAGGTCCACGCAGCTCCCGGCAACGCCGGTATCAGCAAACTGGTCCCCACCCACAAGATTGACGGCAATGATCCCGACGCCGTCGCCGCACTGGCCACCAGGCTGACGGTGGACCTGGTGGTGGTTGGCCCCGAGGCTCCGCTGGCCGCGGGTGTGTCCGACGCCGTTCGTGCGGCCGGCATCCCGGTGTTCGGTCCCAGCAAGGCCGCAGCACAGCTGGAGGCGTCCAAGGCGTTCGCCAAGGAAATCATGGCGGAAGCGGGAGTGCCCACCGCCATGGCCATGGTGGCCACCAACGCCGAGGAAGCCGAATCGGCCCTCGATACCTTCGGGGCACCCTACGTGGTGAAGGATGACGGGCTCGCCGCAGGAAAGGGTGTGGTGGTCACCAAGGACCGCGGGGAAGCACTGGCCCACGCACAGTCCTGCTTCGATGCCGGCGGCTCCGTGGTGATCGAGGAGTTCCTGGACGGTCCCGAGGTTTCGCTCTTTGTCCTCTGCGACGGCCACAACACCGTGGCGCTTTCACCCGCCCAGGACTTCAAACGGATTTTCGACCGGGACGAGGGCCCCAACACCGGCGGCATGGGCGCCTACACACCGCTCGAGTGGGCACCGGAAGGCCTGGTCCAGGAAGTCATTGAACGCGTGGCCCAGCCCACCGTCAACGAGATGGCCCGCCGCGGCACCCCGTTCGTGGGCGTGCTGTTCGTGGGGCTGGCCCTCACCTCCCGCGGCACCCGCGTCATCGAGTTCAATGTCCGCTTTGGTGATCCGGAAACACAGGCCGTGCTGGCACGGCTCAAGACCCCCCTCGGCGCCCTGCTGCTGGCGGCCGCCAAGGGCGAACTGGACAAGGCAGAGGAGCTGCGGTGGGCCAAGGAAACTGCCGTCGCCGTCGTCGTCGCGTCCGAAAACTATCCTGATACTCCCCGCACCGGGGACCGCATCCGCGGGCTCAAGAAGGTGGAGGAGCTCGACGGCGTCCACGTCATCCATGCCGGCACCGCCTTCGACGAGGAGGGCAAAGTGGTGTCCGCGGGCGGGCGAGTGCTCGCCGTCGTCGCCCTCGGCAGCGACCTCGTGGACGCGCGCGAAAAAGCGTACGACGGCGTGGAGCTGGTCCAGCTAGAAGGCTCGCAGTACCGCACGGATATTGGCGGCAAAGCCGCCCGCGGGGAGATAAAGGTCCCCTCCACTGCCAGCGCATCCCTCCACGGGACCAAGACGAAGGCCTGATATGAGCAACGATCCAGCACCCCGCGGTTTCAACACCAAGACCCTCGAACTTCCCGGATGGACGCACGTCTACTCGGGCAAGGTCAGGGACCTCTACGAGCCGGCTGACGAGGCCATCCTGCAGCGTATGGGCCAGGACTGCGTGCTGGTGGTGGCCAGCGACCGGATCAGCGCCTTTGACCACGTCCTGTCCTCCCTGATCCCGGACAAGGGACGCATCCTGACGCAGCTCAGCCTGTGGTGGTTCGACCAGCTGGACGTGGACCACCACGTCCTGGGCTCCACGGTGGAGGACGGCGTCCCGGCCGAGGTGGAGGGCCGGGCCATGATTTGCAAGAAGCTGGACATGTTCCCGGTGGAGTGCATCGCCCGCGGCTACCTCACAGGCACCGGCCTGCAGGAGTACAAAGCCTCCGGGACAGTGTGCAGCATTCCACTGCCGGAGGGGCTGGTTGACGGGTCGCGCCTGGACCGCCCGCTCTTCACGCCATCGGCCAAGGCCGAGGTTGGCGAGCATGACGAGAACATCAGCTACGATGCCGTGGTGGCCATGGTTGGCGACGATATTGCCGGGCGCCTGAGTGAGCTGACGCTCAAGATCTACAGCACCGCTGAGAAAATTGCCCGGGAGCGCGGAATCATCCTGGCGGACACAAAGGTCGAATTTGGCTATGACCCGGTCTCGGGGCTCATCACCCTGGGGGATGAGGTGCTGACGCCGGATTCGTCACGCTTCTGGGATGCCGCCACCTACCAGCCGGGACAGGCACAGCCGTCCTACGACAAACAGTATGTGCGCGATTGGCTGACGTCTGCTGAGTCGGGCTGGGACAAGTCCTCGGATACGCCGCCGCCGGCGCTGCCCAACGAGGTTGTGGACCGTACCCGCGGCCGCTACGTCGAGGCCTACGAGAAACTTACGGGGAAAACCTTCGCCTGACGGAGCCCCAGCTGCTCCCGGCGGATGTGGTGTGACTAGCTGGCCTTGGCAGCGGCTGCCGCGCGCTGCTGGGCCAGTTTTATTTCCAGGACCGCGTCCATGGCCTGCTGGACGCGGTCAGCTGCTCCTGCCGCGCTGAAGGCCTTCTGGGCTTCCTCGAGGTGCACCAGGGCTTCCTCGGATTCGCCTGCGGCCTTGAGTGACTTGCCCAGCAGCAGCGACACTTCACCGGCGGTGTGCTTTGCCAGGCTGGCGCGCTCCGCATGGATCTCGCGGAGCTTCTCGACGGCGGCAACGATGTCCCCGGTCAGGTACAGCCAGCGGGCGCGGATGAAGGCGACCTCCAGCTGGTCCGATTTGTTGCCGCCCACGATGGACAGGGCCAATTCGGCCCTCTCGATCGAGGACAGTGTTTCCGGTTCAACGATCCCTGAGGACAGGCGAACCGCCGCCGAGGCCTTGTTGAACCGGGCCCACAGTTCGATGTCGTTGGCGGGGGAGAGCAGCCGGGCTGCCCGTTCATGGTGCTTGATACCCTCCTGGTAATCGTGCCGCATGAAGGCGACGTTGCCGATCACCCACGCCACTTCGCCGGCGAGCTGGGACATGGAGTGCTCGTCCACGTGGTCGATCATGGCCTGGCAGTATTTCCACGCCTCGTCGAGCCGGCCGCTTTCGGCAAGCGCACCGATCAATGCCCGGTGGGCGCCGATAATGAGCGTGGAACCCTTCGGCAGCTGCGAACACAGCCGTACAGCTTCCATGGCGTGCTCCACCGCCGCGCTCAGCTGGCCCTGGCCCTGGGAGATGCCTGCAAGCATCTGGCGGGCCCGTACAGCGAGGCCCGCCGATTCGGTGGCCATGGGGTGCTCCAGCAGGTGCTGCATGATCCGCTGGCATTCCTGCCAGTTGCCCTGCTTGATGAGGCACTCCGCCTGCATGTACGTCATGTTCCACCAGGCGCTGGTGTTCCTGCCTTCGAGGGCTATCTTGGCGGCCGTGGCTGCGTGGCTGGCCGCCAGCTGATAGTCCCTCAGGTCCCACGCCTGCCGGGCATACAACCCGGCGAGGACGTACTCGGCATCGCTTACTGAGATGGGCTGGCTCCAAGCCTCCAGCGCCTTGGGTGCCAGTTCCAGCCTGCGTGCCAGTTCCTCGATGACCTCCGCCGTAGGTTCCCTGCGGCCGGTCTCAAGTAGTGAAATATAGCTAGGGGAGTACAGGTCCTTTCCCAGTTCCGCCTGTGTCAGCCCCCGTTCGAGACGCTCCGCGCGGAGCTTCTCCCCGAATCCGTTGCCCACGGGTTTTCCTCCTTTTCCGGACGGTCTTCGTACAAAATGCTTGACAGTCCCTGTGGAAAACATTTTACAATGTATGTCAACAAGGACAGTGCTGGCTTTGTAACGAATCCGACTCGTATTGAGGAACCCATTTATGTTGAAGAAGATCGCAACCGCGGCCGTACTGGCAGGCGCCCTTGCTTTTTCTGCGGCGGCTCCAGCTGTCCTGTCTGCCGGTTCCCTCGGGGACTCTGCCGGAACTTCGGTAGCCGTTGGAAACTGGCCTGACCCGATGTCCAAGAAGACCAAGGACAAGAGCATCGATACCTCGTACACCACGTACGTAGGCAACTGGCCTGACCCGATGTAAAAAGCTTCCTCACACCAGGAGGCGAGGATGGCCCCGGAGCGCAAGCTTCGGGGCTGTTTCCTTTAAGACAAGAAGAGGGCCTCCATAAGGAGACCCTCTTTCTTTTTGGTCGGGATGACAGGATTTGAACCTGCGACCTCTTCGTCCCGAACGAAGCGCGCTACCAAGCTGCGCTACATCCCGATCCGCTGCAAAAGCAACTTTACAAGGATAGCCGATGCCGGGGCCCGATGCGAAATCCCGCGAACTGCTGCAACGGAATCAGACCAGCGAGTCCTTCCAGGCTCCGTGGAGGTCGGCAAACCGCCCGCCCCCGCCAATGAGCTCGGCCGGGCTGCCGTCTTCCACGATCCGGCCGTCATGCACCACCAGCACCCGGTCTGCGGTCTCCACCGTGGACAGCCGGTGGGCAATGATCAGGGCCGTCCTGCGGGCTGCCTCCGTGCCCGCCAGGAGCCGTGCCAGGCCCTGCTGCACCAGCCTTTCGGAGGGAATGTCCAGGGAGGACGTGGCCTCGTCCAGGATCAGCACGGCCGGACGTGCCAGGAACGCCCGCGCAAAGCTGATGAGCTGCCGCTGCCCCGACGAGACCCGACCGCCGCGCTTGTTGACGTCGGTGTCGTAGCCTTCCGGAAGTTCCATGATGAAGTCGTGGGCGCCTACGGCTTTGGCCGCTTCCTCGATTTCTGCCCGGGACGCCTCGGGGCGGCCCAGGGCGATGTTGTCCGCCACCGAGCCGCTGAACAGGAATGCCTCCTGGGTGACCATGACAATGTTGCGGCGCAGGTCCGTGGTTCCCAGGTTGCGGACGTCGACGCCGTCGAGCGTGAGGGAACCGGAGGAGACGTCGTAGAAGCGTGCAATGAGCTTTGCCAGCGTGGACTTGCCGGCGCCCGTCTGTCCCACCAGGGCAACAGTCTGGCCCGCGGGGATGTGGAGGTCCAGGGTGGGGACGATCAGCGGGCCCTCGCCGTAGCGGAACTCCACTCCGTTGAAGTCGATGGCTCCCTTGGCCTGCTTCAGGGGGACGGGATTCTTGGGCGGGCGGACCGTCGGCACCTCCTCCAGGAGCCCCGACACCTTCTCGAGCGCGGCCTGCGCGCTCTGGAAGGAGTTGTAGAACATGGCCATCTGGTCCACCGGCTGGAAGAACCGCTTGGTGGAAAGGATAAGTGCCAGGAGCACACCCACCTCCAGGTCACCGGCCAGGACGCGGAAGCCGCCAAAGAGCAGCACCACAGCCACGCAGACGTTGCCGATCAGTACCAGCCCCGGCTGGAAGATGCCGTTGAGGTTGATGGAGCGGACGGTGACCCGCCGGTAGTCCTCAGCGAGCTGGCCGTAACGGCCGGAGTTTTCCTGCTCCTTGCGGAAGGCCTTGACGGCGCGGATGCCGGTCATGGTTTCTACGAAGTGCACAATGAGCCGGGCGGAGACCACGCGGGATTCGCGGAAGGCGATCTGGGAGTGCTTCTGGTACCAGCGGGCCAGGAAGAACATGGGCACGCCGGCGGCCAGCACCAGCAGTCCGCTCCGCCAGTCCAGGGCGAACACGGTAATGGCGGTGAAGACCATGAACAGCATCCCTGACGCCAGCGAGCTGACGCCGGAGTCCAGGAGTTCGCGGAGGGCTTCGAGGTCCGAGGTCTGCCGGGCGATGATCCGGCCCGACGTGTATTTTTCGTGGAACTCGAGGCTCAGCCCCTGGGTCTGGCGGAAGACCCGCAGGCGCAGGTCCAGCAGCATCGCCTGGCTGAGCTTCGCGGTGGAGGTGACATACAGGGCCGTGAGCCCCGCCGTCGCAATTGCTGCAAGGAGGTAGGCGGCACCTGTGAACACCAGGGGTGCGTTGTCCCCTGCCTGCAGGGCGGGGAGGGCCCGGTCGATGCCAAAGGCGATCAACGCCGGCCCCGCCACCCTTGCGGCCTGGGAGAGGACCACCATGGCGATGGTCAGCCAGAACCGGAGCCGCACCGGGCGGATCAGTGACCGCAGCAGTGCCAGCGACCGCCGTCGGACTGCCCTGCTGTCACTCTTGCTGAGGTGGGCATTGTCTTCATTGGCAGTGCCGAAGGAGGCGGTGCTCATCGGGTGACCTCCGCTTCCTGGATCGCTGCTTCTTCCTTGAGGTCCGAAAGTTCCGAGTCCAGGTCCCGCGGTTCCTGGTCCAGGCTCGCAATGACGTAGCGGTAATGGTCATTGCCCGCCAGCAGTTCCGTATGGGTTCCGACGGCGGTGATCCGGCCTTCCTCAAGCAGCGCCACCCTGTCCGCGAGGGCCACGGTGGACGGCCGGTGGGCAACGATCAGGGTGGTGGTGTCCTTCAGGACGGCGCGGAGCCGCGTCTCCACCAGTTCCTCCGTGTGGACGTCCAGGGCGGAGAGGGGGTCGTCCAGCACCAGCACGCGGGGCCGGGCCGCGATTGCCCGCGCCAGGGCGATCCGCTGGCGCTGACCGCCGGACAGGCTCAGGCCTTCCTCGCCGATCAGGGTGTCCAGGCCCTCCGGCAGGGAGTAGGCGAAGTGTGCCTGGGCCACATCCAGGGCTTCCTCCAGGACGGCCTCGCTGCGGTCCGGGGCGCCGAGCAGCACATTGTCACGGACGGAGTTTGAGAACAGGGTGGTGTCCTCGAAGGCCACGGCCACGATCCGGCGCAGTTCCTCCACATCAAAGTCCCGCAGGTCCACGCCGTCGATGCTGATGGAGCCGCCGGTGACGTCATACAGCCGGGGCACCAGTTGGATGAGTGCGCTCTTGCCGCTGCCCGTGATGCCCACCAGGGCCATGGTCTCACCGGGCCGGACGTCCAGGCTGATGTTCTCCAGGATGGGCTTGTCCGGGGCATCCTCGTAGGCAAAAGTGGCGTTATGGAATTCGAGGGCGCCCGCGAGGTTGTCCGGCCGGCGCGGTTCCGGGGGGCTGGTGATGGTGTTGGCGGAATCCATGACTTCGTAGTGGCGGTCGACGGCGGTCTTGGCAGTGAGTGCCATGGCCAGCAGCATGCCGGAAAATTCCACGGGTGAGGCAATGACGGCCGCCGTGGCAAAGAACGCCACCAGTGCGCCGATGCTCAGTTGCCCGCTGGCACAGAGCATGATGCCCACCACCAGGCCTGCGCCCAGGGCAAGTTCCGGCAGGAGCGTGACCACCATGGTGAACAAGGCCTGGTGGCGCGCCTTATCGATCTCTGTTTGGCGCAGTTCTTCGGCTTGTTCTTCGAAGTTTTCCAGTGCTTCCCGGCTGCGGCCGAAAGCCTTGAGCACCCTGATGCCGTGCACTGACTCCTCCACAGTGGTGGCCAGGTCACCGGCCTGGTCCTGGCTGCGGCGGGCCACCTTGCTGAAGCGGGTGCGGAAACGGAAGCTGTACGCCATGATGGGCACGGCTGCGGCCAGGAAGATCAGGGCGAGCTGCCAGCTCATGGCGAACATGACGGCGATGCCGATGATCACGGTCAGCGTGGTGACCACCAGCATGATGGCGCCAAAAGCCATCCAGCGGCGCAGGAAGTTGAGGTCCGTCATGGCGCGGGAGAGGAGCTGGCCTGAGCCCCAGCGGTCGTGGAAGGAGACCGTGAGCTCCTGCAGGTGGTCGTAGAGCGACACACGCATCCGGGTTTCCACGGTGGTGGCCGGGTTGATGACGAACTGGCGGCGGAGGGCCACCAGTCCCGCCTCGGCTATGCCCAGGACCAGGATGATTCCGGCTGACACCCAGATGGCCTCCGTGGCGCCGCCCGGCTGCAGCGACTCGTTGACCAGCACCCGCAGGACCTGGGGGATCGCCAGGGCAACGATACTGGCCAGCAGCGCACACACGAGTCCCAGCAGGAGCCGTGGAATGATGGGCCGGACATGGGGATAGAGACGACTGATCGATCGAAAAAATGATGATTGCTTGGCCATGCCCGCTTCTCAAGCTCTAAAACGAATGTAGTTTCCCGTAGCAACTACCCTATGCCATGGACGTGAGGCGGTTCACAGGAATTTCAGCGTGATAAACAGCTTGGCCAGTTATTGCGGCTTGTAATGCTTCGATCAGCCGGGTGACGTGAGGGTCAGCAGGACGGCCTCGGGTTTGCAGGCGATCCTTACTGGGGCGAAGCGGGAGGTGCCGATGCCGCCGGACACGTTGACCGGAGTCGTCCTTCCATTGCTCTGCCAGTCATTAAGCCCTTTTGCCCGCCAAGTGGGAAGGTCGCAGTTGGACACCAGCGCACCGTAGCCCGGGACGCAGATCTGGCCCCCGTGGGTGTGGCCGGCGAGCAGGAGGTCGGCGCCGTCCTCGGTGAAGTGGTCCAGCACCCGCTGGTAGGGCGCATGGATGACGGCCACCTTGAGGTGGTCCGCGGCATCCTGGCTCACGGTTCCGCGGGGCCACCCGGCGTACTTTTCGCGCTTCAGGTGGGGGTCGTCCACCCCCGAGAAGTCAAAGCGGATGCCGTTCAGCACCAGGGACTGGTGGCGGTTGGTCAGGTCAATCCAGCCCGCCATGCCAAAACCTGAGCGCAGCCGCGGCCAGTCAAGCATCTTGGGCTTGGGCTTTACCTTGGAAGGCCCCAGCAGGTACAGGGCAGGGTTCTTCGGGCTAGGGGCGAAGTAGTCGTTGGAGCCCGGAACAAAGACCCCGGGGAACTCCATGAGCGGGCGCAGGGCGGCCAGGACGGGGTCAACGGCTTTGGGGTGGCTGAGGTTGTCGCCGGTGTTGGCCACCAGGTCCGGCTTGAGGTCGGCCAGCGACTGAAGCCAGGCTGCCTTCTTCTTCTGGCCGGTGATGAAGTGGATATCGCTCAGGTGCAGGATGCGGAAG
Source organism: Pseudarthrobacter sp. NPDC092202 (assembly GCF_044755505.1). Taxonomy (NCBI): domain Bacteria; kingdom Bacillati; phylum Actinomycetota; class Actinomycetes; order Micrococcales; family Micrococcaceae; genus Pseudarthrobacter; species Pseudarthrobacter sp. NPDC092202. Next base: position 188,649 of record NZ_JBIVRG010000004.1, read on the forward strand.
GGGGCATGCCCCGGCGGCAGGATGGCCAGCGTTTCCTCGCGGAGGACGAACTGGTCCTTTTCCCAGAGGCCATATCCGAAGGCGGCTGCCCCGGCTGCAGCGCCGGCCCCGGCGGCGACGGCAAGGCCGCGTCCGAGGGTCCGAGCGCGGCCGGCCAGCGTAGTAGTCGAGGTCATCGGCGGCTAGCCGTTGCCGTTTCCGTTGCCATTACCGTTTCCGCTGTTGGTCGGCTGCGGGGCAGGCTCGGTGGCGGCAGGCGCTTCGGGTGCGGGAGCAGCCGGGGGCTGGGTTGCCGGAGCCTGGGTTGCCCGCGGTGCCGTAGTGGCGGGAGTGGTGTTCCGGGTTGTTCCGTTCAGCATGCTGCTGGGCGGGGCGGGGAACGGCTCAGTGCCGTATGCGGGCGCAATCCGGGACATGAAGTTCGAGAACATGGGCCCGGCAATCATGTATCCGTCGATGCCCTTGTAGAACTTTCCGTTCACGGTGATGTTCTGGCCCGGTCGGTTCTGGGCGCCCAGCGGATCACCAAACCAGGCCGCGGTGGCCAGGCCGGTGGTGTGGCCAACAACCCACGTCGATTCGTTCATGTTTGAGGTACCGGTCTTGGCGCCGATTGGGAAGCTGGTCCGGGTGGAGATCCGGGGCTGGATCAGTGAGCCGGAACCGCGGTTCAGTACTTCCTGGAGGGCGTAGTTCACGCCGCGGGCAACCTCCGGCTTGACCGCATCCCTGCAACTGCTGGACTGCGCCGGCAGCGTGGCGCCGGTCTGGTCAGTCACGGCAGTGATGGCGATGGGCTCGCAGTACTTGCCATCGTTGGCGAACGTTGCGAAGGCGCTGGCCATGGTCAGCGGAGCCGTCTGGGTGGAACCCAGCAGGTTGCCCAGCATGGACATGTTGATTTTCGGGTTGGGGTCGCCGTCGGCCGGCAGTCCGCCATGAAGTCCCGTCGCATCCACGATCTTCTGGATGCCGCAGAAATCCAACTGCGCCGCCGAAGCGAAGGTGACGGTGTTGATGGAGTTGTACAGGCCTTCAAGGACGGACAGCGGACGGTACCACTGGGGTTCGGCATTCTGGAGGTCCTCGGCAGCGCCGAGAGACTTTTCCGCAGTGTTGTAGGCGCCCGTCACCTGGCCGCAGGAGTTGCGCCACTTGAAGTTGAGCGGGTAGCGGCGCTGGGCGGCATTGACCACGGTGTTCATGGACTTGCCCTCCTCAAGCCACTGGGCGAACGTAAACGGCTTCATGGTGGAGCCGGGCTGGGCGCCGCCCAGGCCGTTGAGGTCGTTGCCGTCCTTGTCCAGCTTGTCCACGTTGAAGTTCACCTGGGAATCGAAGGCGCCTTCGGCGGGCAGGAACGAGGTGTTCTGGGCCATCGAGACGATCTTGCCGGAGTTGGGCTGCACGGAAACCATGGCGGCTCCCCACTTGTCCGGGTTGGCGCCAGCCGAGGCGTTGACCTGCTCCTGGGCTACTGCCTGCGCGTTCGGATCCAGCGTGGTGGTGATGGTCAGGCCGCCGCCGTAGATGAGGCGCTTCCGCTCATCAAGGTCGGCGCCATATGCGGGATTGTTTTCCAGCAGGTGCAGCACGTAGTCGCAGAAGTACGGCGCGGTGGAAGCGTAGGCGCAACCCTGCCGGGCCGGGGTGACGTTGGTTTCCACCGGAGTGGCGACGGCGGCGTCGTAGTCTGCCTGCGTGATCTTGCCCTGGTCCCGCATCAGGCTCAGCACCAGGTCCCGGCGCTGCTTCGCGTTCTCCGGGTTGGTGATGGGGTCAAAGGCGGAAGGGCTGTTGACCAGGCCGGCCAGCAGCGCGGCCTGGGGAAGGGTGAGGTCCTTGGCCGAGGTGCTGAAGAAGAACCTGGACGCGGCTTCAATGCCGTAGGCGTCGCGGTTGAAGAACACGATGTTGAGGTAGCCCTCAAGGATCTGCTCCTTGCTGAACTCCTTCTCCAGTGCAATGGCGAGCTTCATCTCGCGGAGCTTGTCGCCCACGCCCTTGTTCACGCCGTTGAGCTTGATGTCCTCGTCCCTGCCCTCTGCGGCGAGGTTGGAGTTGAGGACGTTGTTGACGTACTGCTGGGTGATGGTGGAGGCGCCCTGCCTGTTGCCGCGCGCGGTGCTGACCAGCGCGCGCAGGATACCCGTGGTGTCCACGCCGCCATGCTCATAGAACCGGCTGTCCTCGACGGCGATGACGGCTTCCTTCATGAAGGGCGAAATCTGGTCCAGGGCAACCTTGGTGCGGTTCTCCTTGTAGACGCTGGCGATTTCACTGCCGTCCGCAGCCAGGATCCTGGTGGTCTGGTTGGGCGGGTCAACCTTAAGCTCGTCCGGGAGGGTGTCGAAGAACTCGATCGAACCGCTGGCCGCGCTGCCTGAAACGGCCGCCGCAGGAACCAGCAGGCCTGCTACCAGGACACCGCAAATAGCACTCACGCCAAGGAAAACGAGGATTTTTCCGAGGGTGGTGGCAGTGTCGAATAATGGGTTCGTACGAGTCGCCATGTTTTCCACTTTACCGGCAAGGACTAGTCTTTCTCTCATGACCAAATGGGAGTACGCGACGATTCCGCTCATTATTCACGCTACAAAGCAGATTCTTGACCAGTGGGGAGACGACGGCTGGGAGCTGGTCCAGGTTGTTCCCGGACCTGACGGCAACGGCCTGGTTGCCTACCTCAAGAGGGAGAAGCAGTAGCGTGAGCACCTCCGCACAGGCCCAGCCCGGCGCGGCTGACGCCCCCGTTTCCGCTGTCGAGCAGCGGCTCGCAGACCTTGGGTTGACCCTTCCGGAAGTGGCCGCTCCCGTGGCCGCTTACGTTCCCGCGGTGGTCTCCGGCAGCCACGTGTACACGTCCGGACAGCTGCCTTTTGTTAATGGCAAGCTGCCGGCAACCGGCAAGGTGTCGGCAGGGACCGAAGGCTACGCAGACGAGCCCACCGTTTCCCCCGAGGATGCGCAGCGGTTCGCGGCCATATGCGCCGTTAACGCCCTGGCGGCCGTCAAGAGCGTTATCGGCGACCTTGACCGCATCACCCGCATCGTCAAGGTTGTGGGATTCGTCTCCTCCGATCCTTCGTTCACCGGCCAGCCCGGCGTCATCAATGGAGCCTCGGAACTGCTGGGACGCGTCCTGGGTGACGCCGGCCAGCACGCACGTTCCGCCGTCGGCGTTTCCGTGCTGCCCCTCGACTCTCCCGTTGAGGTCGAACTGATAGCCGAATTCAGCTAGGACCGGTCGTTTCCCTTGCCTCACCTCGCCAGACGGCTCTTTGCCCTTCCCCAGGACCTTGAAGGGGCGGCCCAGAGCTGGCTCGAACACGGCGAACGGACCCCGCGGGCAGCACGCCTTGCCTCCTCGGTAGTGCTGCTGCGGGATTCCCCAACCGGCCTGGAAACCTGGCTGGCCTACCGGCCGGGCTCCTCGCCGCTGGGAGTCCTGGCGTTTCCCGGCGGTTCGCTGGATGCGGCCGACGACGATCCCGTCCCGTGGCTGGGCCCGTCGCCACAGCATTGGGCTGAGCAGATGGGAACGGACGACGTCGGGCTGGCGCGGCGGCACGTGCTGGGCGCTATCCGCGAACTCTTCGAGGAGACCGGCCTGCTGCTGGCCGGCCTCGACATGGCCAGCACCGTGGAAGCGACATCAACCCCGGAATGGATGCGCGCCCGCGTGGCCGTCGCCGAGCAGGAAAAGACGTTCCCGGAGGTCCTGGCCAAGCGGGGGCTCTCGGTCCGGACCGACCTGCTCAAGTCACTGGTCAATTGGCGCAGCCCCGATTTTGCCCACCGCCGGTTCGACACCCGGTACTTTGCGGCCACCGTTCCCCTGAACCAGCAGCCCACGCTGTTGGAGGGCAAAGGTGTCTGGGGCCGGTGGGTCAATGCCGCCGACGTCATTGCCGAACGGCACACCACAGCCCTGGGTGATGAAGTAGGCCAGGAAAATACTGTTGGCCGCACGCTCGGGGAGCTTCTGGTTCCCGGCTCCGAGATCATGCTCGAAAAGATGGCCGCGGCCAACGGCTGCATCGCCTACCTCAGTTACAAGCGCAAGGCCCACGTGTACCAGCCGGCCCTGGTTGAAGAAGACGGCAGGCTCATGCTTGAAGTCGAGGCCGCAAAAACAACGGCGGACGATCCCCAGCGCGAACGCTAGCTGCCGCGGCGGACCCCCACCCCCGACGCTCTCCCAATTGATGCCGGTTCTGCGCGGACGCTCGCGCACTTTCCGCAGGACGAGCGAGAGAGGGTTGCGGGAAAGCCCGCATTAAACGAGAGAGCGTCCGGGGTAACGAACAAAAGGCCCGAGGTCCGGCATCCGGAAGCGTGCGTCAAAGCGACGAAGGAGCAGCACGCGGAGGATGTCGGCCTCGGGCCAGAGACAGTCAGTTGCTAGCGGGAGCGCTGGCGGAGGCGCTGCATGTCCAGGATGACGACGGCGCGGGCTTCCAGCCGCAGCCAGCCGCGCTGGACGAACTCGGCGAGGGCCTTGTTGACGGTTTCGCGGGAAGCGCCAACCAGCTGGGCCAGCTCCTCCTGGGTGAGCTCGTGGGCGACCAGGACTCCGTCCGTTGCCGGGCGGCCGAAACGGTCGGCAAGGTCCAGGAGCGCCTTGGCTACGCGCCCCGGAACGTCGGAGAAGACGAGGTCGGACAGCGAATCGTTGGTGCGGCGGAGCCTGCGGGCCAGCGCCTGCAGGAGCTGTGCAGAAACCTCCGGGCGGGTGCGGAGCAGCGTGTTCAGGCTCTCGTTCTTGAGGCCGGCCAGCCGGGTCTCCGACACTGCGGTTGCGGTTGCGGTGCGGGGGCTCGGATCGAAGAGGGCCATTTCGCCGAAGAGTTCACCCGGGCCCAGGATCGCCAGAAGGGATTCGCGTCCGTCAGGCGACGTCCGGCCGAGCTTCACCTTGCCGGAGACGATGAAGTAGAGCTGGTCACCTTGGTCGCCCTCGCGGAATACCGAAGCGCCGCGGGAAAGGTCCACCTCGGTGAGCTCGTCCGTCAGCAGACGGAATGCGTCGTCGTCGAGCGTGGCGAAAAGGGGTGCTCGGCGCAGTACCTCGATGTCCATGAAATCTCCTGAATAAAAGTGTCGGCTGTGGCGCTTGTGCCATTGTTTCAGAATTTTCAAGGTTCTGTGACGAACTTGGCAGTCGAAACGCCCCGATACCGGGCCGCAACGCCACCACCCGAGGCGTCACAGGACGAGCAGGGGCGGCAGGGAGGTGGAGGGGGAGCCGCCCAAAGCGCGCCTGCCACAAGGGGCGGGCTCTCCAGAGAACTGTCAGTGAGCCCCACTAGAATGGGGATTCAACTGTTTAATAAGGAGCCTTAGTGGTCGGCTTGACTGTCCTGGACCTGATCCTGATTCTGGCGCTGCTGTCATACCTGGTTTACGGACTGCGCAACGGTTTCCTGGTGACGGCGGGCGGCATCGCAGGGTTTGCCGCCGGGGCCGTGGCAGCCTTCTTCGCGGTTCCCCTGGTGAGCGGCTTCGTTGAGGACTCCGGATGGAGGCTGACCGCCATCGTGGCGGCCGCCGTCGTGCTGGTGGTCCTGGGGCACGGTGTGGGAACCATGGCAGGGCGGCAAATCCGCGGCGCCGTGCGGATCCGGCCCCTCCGGGCTGTGGACCGCCTGGTGGGCGGAGCGGTGAACGTGGTGGTGTCCGCGCTGGTGATGTCCATGCTGGCTTTCAGCGTCAGCTCCCTTGGTGTGCCGTTCGTGTCCCAGCAGCTCGCCGAGTCCAAGGTCATCCGGTTCATCGATGGGCTGACGCCCGTCCCCGTCAAAGCCACCATGGCGCAGCTGCGCTCCACCGTGATCGGCAACGGCATCCCCACGCTGCTGGAGGGCCTGGAACAGGGGCCGGCAGTGCCGGTGCCGAATGCGAGCACTGACACTCCCGCGCTGAACCGGGCCGCGGAGTCGGTGCTGAGGATCGCCGGAACCGCGTACCAGTGCGGCCAGAACCAGACGGGTACCGGCTTTGTGGTTTCTGAGGACCGGGTGGTCACCAACGCGCATGTTGTGGCGGGCGTGTCGCAGCCGGTGGTGGAAATGCCCGACGGCGGAGCGATGCCAGGGCGGGTTGTCTACTTCGACACAAAACACGACCTTGCCGTGCTGGCTGTGGACGGCCTGCAGGCAAGTGCGCTGCCGTTGAGCCAGGACCTTCCCGGCGGCAGTCCTGCCGCCTTCGCCGGCTATCCCCACGGCGGCCCCTTCCAGTCCAAGCCCGCCACAGTGCAGGACATCACCACGGTGCTGGTGCCGGACATCTATGGCAACAACGCCTCGCCCGAGGAGATCTACCGGCTCGCCGGGGACGTGCAGCCCGGAAATTCTGGCGGGCCGCTGCTGACCATGGACGGCCAGGTGGCAGGAGTGATTTTCGCCAAGGCGACGGCGGACACGGAGATGGGATTCGCCATCACCATGGATGACCTCAATCCCGTGGCATCGCAGGCGGCGTCCCTGTCAGCGCCGGTGTCCTCCGGCCAGTGCATCCAGAAGTAGCAGCTTCAGCGGCTAGAGGACCTCTGCGAGGTAGTCGATGGCCAGCCGGTACCCCAGAACGCCTGCGCCCACTATGACGGCTGAGCACACGGGGGAGAGGTACGAGTGGTGCCGGAATTCTTCGCGCTGGTGCACGTTGGTGATGTGAACCTCGACGGCGGGAAGCTGCACGGCGGCGAGGGCGTCCCGGAGGGCCACGGAAGTGTGGGTAAAAGCGCCGGCGTTGATGACGATGCCCGCGGCGTTGTTCCGGGCTGCGTGGATGACGTCCAGCAGGACGCCTTCGTGGTTGGACTGCACGCATTCGACGCTGAAGCCGTGGGCTTCAGCTGCTGCTGCGGCCAGTTGCTCCACGTCGGCCAAGGTTGAGGTGCCGTATTTCTCCGGTTCACGGGTTCCCAGCAGGTTAAGGTTTGGCCCGTTGACCACCAGGATGGTGCGGCCGGCAGCAGAGTCTGTGGAGGCTTCAGTCATGCATGCCAATCTATCGGCTGGCGCCAGGGTGCCGCGCATTCTTACGCAATGCGCGGCACCCTGCCTGGACTCCGGGCCGGGGTCCTAGAGGGCCGTGAACTTCAGCAGCAGCGCGTGCTCGGGGTTGAGGTTGGGCATGGGCAGGCCCACCTCGGCCAGGAAACGCCCGGTGGCCACCGCGCCGTCAGCCAGCCACGCCGGCGGCTGCACCTGGGTGTAGTTATGGACGTAATCGGCGTCTTCCGGGGTGGGGAAGACCGCCTCGACCCGGTATCCTCGCGCTGCCTCCAGCCCGGGAATACCGATCCGGCCTGGTTCCTCCGCTGCGGAGGTGCGGGTGCTGACCAGGGCGAACAGGGCCGCCGTCGTGCCTGCCGCCACAGGTGTGCCTTCCGCCGCATCGGTGACGACGCCGTGCAGCAGCAGGGCATCGCCTGCCACGTCCGCGTGGACGCGGCGTCCGCTGTGGAGGAGTCCACGGTGTTTCTTGAACAGGTTGATGAAGCGCTTGAGTTCGTCCCTGTCCTTGCCCTGGACGCCGCGGATGTCCCACTCCATGCCGAAGTGGCCGAACAGCGCGGTGATGGCACGGAAGGACAGGTCGTGGGTGCGGGCGGTGGTGTGCGAGGTAGTGGGCCCGATGTGGCTGCCCACCAGCTCCGGCGGGACGACGGCCCCGGTCCAGCGCTGGATGGTCTGCCGTTCCAGCGCATCGTTGCAGTCCGAGCCCCAGATCCGGTCTGTGCGTTCCAGGATGCCCAGGTCCACGCGCGCGCCGCCGGATGAGCAGGATTCAATCTCGACGCCGGGATGGGCCTTGCGGAGTTCGTCGAACAGCCTGTACGCGGCGAGGGTCTGTTCGTGGACGGAGGAGCGGCCGGCATGGCCGTGCTCCAGCAGGTCCCGGTTCTGGTCCCACTTGAGGTAGCTGATGTTGTTCTCGCGCAGGAGCGCGTCGACGCGGCTGTAGATGTACTGCCACGCGTCAGGGTTGACCAGGTCGATGATGTGCTGGTTCCGCCATTCCAGGGGCAGGCGCCCGCCGTCCTTGTGCTGGACCGCTGACGGGCCAACAATCCAGTCCGGGTGCGCCCGCGCGATATCGGAATCCAGGTTGACCATTTCCGGCTCCACCCACAGCCCGAACTCCATGCCGCGGGAGGTCACGGCGTCGATCAGCGGAGTCAGCCCCTTGGGCCACAGGGTCTCGTCGACGTACCAGTCGCCAAGGCCGGCCTGGTCGTCCCGGCGGCCGCGGAACCAGCCGTCGTCGAGCACGAAGCGCTCCACGCCAAGGTCGGCAGCGGACTCAGCCAGTTCGATCAGCGTGTCCAGGTTGTGGTCGAAGTACACCGCCTCCCAGGTGTTGAGCACAACGGGGCGCGGCTTCCCGGCGGGCAGGCCGGTGGAGGCAGCAGGCAGCACGTGGTGCTGGCGGGACCGGAACCAGCTGTAGAAGGCGTCGGTGATCCCGTCCAGGCCGTGGTCGGAGTAGGCGGCAAACAGTGCCGGGGTGGTGTAGCTGCCACCGGGCTCGAGGATGACCTCGGCGGGGCCCAGGAGCTCGGAGCCGCCGATCATGGTCCGGCCGTCGCCGATGGTGTCCGCGAACTGTTCGTGGTTGCCGCTCCACGCCAGGTGGGTGGCCCAGACTTTGCCGTGCCGGTTGCCGAAACCGGCGGTGCCGGCGGCGAACAGGAGGGAGGAGTCGTGTCCGGTGCGCCCGTGCCGGCCGGTCCGGACCCAGGTGCCCTGCTGGATGGCACGGCGCTGCGGGTGCCGTTCCCGGCACCAGCGGCCGGTGAGGTCAAGGAGTTCGACGGCGTCCGGCGCCACCGGGAGGACGGTCGCCAGTTCGTCGAGCCGGTACGGCGTGGTGCCGTCGTTGGTGACGGTGTGCCGCATTTCCAGCAGCCCGCCGTCGTGAAGTTTGAGGGTGGACTCGACCGTAAGCCCGGCGTCCGGGTCCGACTGGACGATGACTGCGGAGCCGCCGTCGGCGCCTGCTGTCACAACGCGGAGGCGGGCCGAGAAATCAAGGCCGGAGACGCCGTCGGCCGTCCGGGAACCGCGCAGGGCGGCCCGGCCGCGCCAGGAGGATGACGCCTGGGGGAGGAGGGCGGCGGGGACCCGTGCGTCGATGGCGGAGTGGGGGACCGGGGCGGCCAGGATGGCCAGGTCCGGCAGGGCCGGGCCCAGGTCAGCGCCCCAATGGACCACCTCGGCCTCTCCGCTGTCGAAGCTGATCACCAGGCTGGTACCGGCGGAACGGAGGTGGAGGGGGTCCATAGGATCTCTTTCGTCATCATGCTGTATGTCTGAAGGCGCTGGAGCGTCTGGCGCTTCAAGCCAAGGGAGGGGAGAGGGGCCGGATGCCGCCGCCGCGAGGAGGGGACGGCGGCATCCAGTCCAGTGGCTGCGACCACAAACGCAGCCACGTTGTGGGGGCCGGGGCCTACTTGAAGAGGGCGTTGACCTGTTCGTTGGCCTGGGTCAGCGAGCTGGCGGGTGCCTTGCCGGAGACGACGGCGTCCATGGCGGGCTCCATGATGCCCTTGACCTTTGCGGTGTTGTCCGTGATGGGGTACAGGAACGTGGTCTTGTTCTTGACGTGCTCGGTGAACGCGGTGACGTCAACACCCTTGGCCTGGAACGCTTCCGCTGCCTTGTCCGAGGACGCCTTGAGCGCGGGGAACACCACTGCCTGGGAGGCTACGACGTCCTGGCACTCGGCCGAGGCAAGGTACTCAACCCATTTGAGGGCGGCGTCCTTCTTCTCGGTTCCTGCCCAGATGGAATCCGCGAGGCCGTTGAACATGGAGGCGCGCTCGCCCTCGGGGCCCACCGGGGTGGGGGCGATGCCCACCTCGATGCCCTTGTAGCCGGTGTACTGGCCGATCATCCAGGAGCCGTGCGCGTTGATGGCGGACTTGCCGGCAGCAAAGGTGTCTGCCATGCTCGCGCCGACGGTGGTCTCAAGCTTGGGCATGTAGCCCTTGTCCGCCAGCCCGGCGAACCAGTCCATGCTTTCCTGGAATTTGGGATCGTCGTAGTTGTACTTGGTGCCCCACGGGTTCTTGTCCGTGTGGGACCAGCCGGTGGTGTTGGTGAGGTAGCTCCATTCGGTCTGGCCGGAGGAGTCGCCGCCGCCGTTCAGGCCCAGGCCGTAGACGTCCACGTTGTTCTTGTCGAAGCCTGGCTCGTCGCCGCGCTTGCCGTTCTTGTCCACGGTCAGGTGGGCGATGACCTTCTCGTAGCTGCCGCCGTCCTCGGGGTTCCAGGTGAGGTCCTTCATCTGGTCCTCGGTGATGCCGGCGGCGCTGAGCATTGCCTTGTTGTAGAACAGGCCGATGGTGTCCCAGTCCTTGGGCAGGCCGTAGCGCTTGCCGTCCTGGCCCACCCAGAGGTCCGCGAGGCCCTCGTTGTAGGCGGAGAGATCGATGTTGTCCTTTTCGACGGCCTCGTCGATGGCCAGGAGCTGCTTGTTCTCAGCCAGTTCGCCGTAGCGTCCCAGGTGGCTGGTGAAGACGTCCGGCGCGGTGCCGCCAACAAAGCCGTTGGTGAGGGTGCTCCAGTAGTCGTCCCAGCCGCGCTGGGTGATCTTGACCGTGATGTCCGGGTTGGCCTTTGCGAAGTCGTCGGCGCACTGCTGGTAGGCGGGGAGCTGGTTGGCGTCCCACAGCCAGTAGCTGATCTCGCCCGTGGCGCTTTCTTCGGAGGAGGAGGATCCGCTGCAGGCAGAGAGGGAGAGTGCCATAGCTGCGGCAACGGCAACGGCGCCGAGGGATTTCTTCATGGTTCTACTTTCCGTTCGTGGTGGAGTTCGCTGGGATGGATTGCTTATTTGATGCCGGAGAAACCGATGGAGTTGACGATCTTCTTGCCGAACGCGGCGAAGAGGATCAGGACCGGGAGGGCCGAGATGAGGGTTGCGGCCATCAGGCCGGACCAGTCCGGTGCCCCCTGCGGGGACTGGGACTTGAAGACGCCGAGGCCTACCTGCAGGACTCGGACGTCGTCCTGGGACGCCACCAGCAGGGGCCAGAAGTATTCGTTCCACTGGCCGATGAAGGTGAGCAGCGCCAGCGTGGCGATGGGGGCGGCGGCGTTGGGCAGCACGATCTGGAAGAAGATCCTCAGGTGCTTGGCGCCGTCGAGCATGGCAGCCTCCTCCACCTCCCGTGACATGTTCAGGAAGAACTGCCGGAGGAAGAAGATGGCGAAGGGGGTCATGAACACGTACGGCAGGACCAGGCCGAGCATGGTGTTGAGCAGGTCCAGGTTCTTGATGAGCAGGAAGTTGGGCAGGGCCGTGAAGATCGGCGGGACCAGCATGGTGCCGAGGAACAGGCTGAACACGGCGTTGCGGCCCTTCCAGCGCAGCCGGGAGAAGGCGTAGGCGGCCATGGCGCTGAAGAACACGGCGCCGGCGGTGGTGATGGAGGAGAAGATGACCGAGTTGCGCAGGTAAAGCCAGAAGTCGATGGCGGCGCCGGATCCGCCCTCGGCCACGGCTTCCGCCGGGGACTGCAGCCCGAAGACCCGTTTGAAGGCGCCCAGGGTGAACTCTGCCGGGAGCAGGCTGGTGGCGTTGGCGGCCAGCGCATTGTTGGTTGACAGCGCCGTGCGCAGCACCCACAGGAAGGGAAGGACGGAGACGGCGATGGCGAGGACCAGGAGTGCCCAGGCGCCGGCGCGGCGGGCATTGAAAGGACGACGGCGGCGGGTTGCGGCCGGCAGCGGTGCGCGGCTTGCGGTGGTGCTCATGCGGGACTCCTTAGTCCAGGTCCGATTCGTTGCCCTTGAGGAACTTCATCTGGATGAAGGCCACCAGGGCGAGGATGAGGAAGAGAATGACGGCGATGGCGGATCCGTAGCCGAAGTCAGACTCGGTGAACGCCCGCTGGTAGATGTAGTACTGGATGACGCGGGTGGCGTTGACCGGGCCGCCCGCGGTGGTCACGGCAACGGTGTCGAACACCTGGAAGGAGCCGATGACGGTTACCACGAGGACCAGGACAAGGACCGGGCGCAGCAGCGGAATGGTGATTTTCCGGAAGGTCTGGAACGCCGAGGCGCCGTCCAGTTTGGCCACTTCGTAGACGTGGCTGGGGATGGCCTGGAGGCCGGCGAAGATCAGCAGGGCCGTGTAGCCCATGTGGCGCCAGGTGTTGATCAGTGCCTGGGTGGGGATGGCCCATGCCTCGCTGCCGAAGAACGCGACGCGGGGCAGTCCGCTCCACTCGATGAACTGGTTCACCACGCCGATCTGGTAGTCCAGCATCCAGAACCACAGCAGTGCGGCGATGACGTTGGACATCAGGTACGGCAGGAGCAGCGTGCCCCGGATGATGGTGGACTTGGCCACGTTGTGCATCAGGAGGGCCAGGCCCAGGGCAAGGGCCGTCTGGAGGAGGATGTTGAGGAACACGTACTGCCCGGTGACGGCCAGCGAGTTCCAGAACAGCGGATCCTTGGCAATTGCTGTGTAGTTATCCAGCCCGATCCATTCCGGGTCGCCCAGGATGTTGTATTCCGTAAAGCTGAGGTAGATGCCCCGGATGGTGGGGACGACGTAGAAGGCGATGAATCCGATCATTGCCGGCGCGATGAACAGCAGTGCGATCTTGAGGTCCCCGAGGCGGCGGTGGCTTCCCTGCGGCTTCGGGGAGGCCGACGCCGCAGAGGCGGACCTGGAGTGTTTGGCAAGGGTGGTCATCTTCGACCCTTTCCTGACTGTGATGGGGGTAACAACTGGTCTGTAATCTACACGAGTAGATTATGGACGGCAAGAGGTTACGCCTGCTTCCTATCGCAAGGGATTACTAAGCCTGCGTACTTGTTGACTCGAGTAGATGCAGCTGCAACACTGGAGCTCATGGGGGACAGCGCTTGCCCGGTGTCCTCTCTTCAGCCCCCAACGGAAGGCAAACAATGACGTTTTCACTCGGCGTAGTAGGAGCCGGCCAGTTCGGCAGCCAGTTCGCCCACCTGTTCAACCTCCACCCCGGCACCAGTGCCGTGTACGTGGCCGACGAGCTTCCGGAGCGGGCAGCAGAGGCAGTGGACCGTTACGGCCTTGCCGGCGTCAAGGGTAGCTTCGAGGAGCTGCTGGCCTCCGACGTTGACGCCGTGGCCATTTTCACCCAGCGCTGGACGCACGGTCCCCTGGTGGAGCGGGCCCTCCGCGCCGGCAAGCACGTCTATTCAGCCGTCCCCATGGCCGTTTCGGAAGAAGAGATCGCCGCGATCATCCAGGCCGTCCGGGACACCGGGCTGGTGTACATGATGGGGGAGACCAGCTACTACAACCCCGCCACCGTCTATGCGCGCAAGCAGCTTGCCGGCGGGAAGTTCGGCCGCATCTTCTACGCCGAAGGCGACTACGTCCATGACATGGACCTGGGTTTCTACGAGGCCTACCAGTACAGCGGCGGGGAGCGCTGGAAGGAAACTGCCAGCTACCCGCCCATGCTGTACCCCACCCACGCCGTTGGCGGGGTGCTCGGTGCCGTGCCCGCCCACGCTGTGAGCGTCAGCTGCGTCGGCGTCAAGGATGACCGCGATGACGGGGTCTTTGACAAGGACGTCAGCATGTTCGGCAACGATTTCTCCAACGCCACCGCCCTCTTTGAACTGAACGACGGCGGCGTGATGCGCACCAACGAGATGCGCCGGGTTGGCTACCCCTCACATATCCGCGAATCGCGGTTCCGGTTCTTTGGAACGGAGGCCAGCTTTGAACAGCTGGCAAAGGTCTCCGTCTGGCAGGACAAGCAGAACGTCCATGACGTCTCCGAGCAGATGGAGACGCGGCCCAGCATCCCCCTCGATGACCCCTCCCTTGCGAACGTTGCACCGGAGCTGAGGGACGCCTTCGTCTCCGGCCTGGCACCGGTCCACGAACCCGGGCGGTTGCCGGAGGAGTTCCGGGGCGCGCCGAACGGGCATGAGGGCAGCCACCATTTCCTGGTGGACGACTTCGTGACAGCCGTGAACAACGGCACCCTTCCGCCCGTGAACGCCTGGCTTGCCGCACGGTTTACCCTCCCCGGCATTGTGGCGCACCAGTCGGCACTCCGAAACGGCGAACGGCTTCCCATCCGTGACTTCGGCGATGCACCGGGTGCCAGTACGTAACATGAACAGCATGACTACCCCGGCAGTGCATCCGACGCGATCCGGCCCCGTGACCCGCAAGGACGTTGCGCGCTATGCCGGCGTCAGCACCGCCGTCGTCAGTTATGTTGTCAACGGCGGGCCCAAGAAGGTGGCACCTGCCACCGAAGCCAAGGTGCAGGATGCCATCCGGGTCCTGGGCTACCGCCCCAACGCTGCGGCCCGGGCGCTCAAGTTGGGCTCCAGTGAGACACTTGGACTCGTGGTCCCGGATATCTCCAACCCGTTCTTCGCGCTGTTCTCCCACGCCGTGGAGGACGCCGCCGCCGCCTTGGGATACGCACTGGTGCTGGGCAACTCGGACGGAAACCTGGCCAAGGAGCGGCGCAATATCCGCAACCTCGCCGCGCGGCAGGTAGATGGCGTGCTGCTGGCCAGTGTCCTTTTCGAACCCGACCTGGAAGTCCTCGAAACGGCCGAGATCCCCTCGGTCCTGCTCAACCAGGAACAGGATGCCCCCGGTTTCAACAGCATCGGCGTTGATCTCGCAGCCGGCGCAAGGATCGCTGTGGAACACCTCATCGGCCACGGCCACACGAACATCGGCCTCGCCATGGGTACCAACGTCTCCGGCGCCACTGACGGCCGCGAAGTGGGCTGGCGGGAGGCACTGCAGGCCGCGGGCCTGCCGGAGGGCCCCATTGCGTACAGTTCCTTCACCCGCCCCGGGGGTTATGTTGCCGGCCAGCGGCTGCTGGCATCGGTGAACCGGCCCACGGCCATTTTCGCGACCTCCGACATGCAGGCGATCGGCCTGCTGCGCGCCGTGCACGAGGCGGGGCTGTCCGTCCCAGGCGAGATGGCGGTGGCATCCTTTGACGGTTCTGCCGAGTCCGAATATTCCTGGCCCCCGCTGACTACGGTCGAGCAGCCTGTGGCTGCCATGGCCGAGGCTGCGGTGGCGGCACTGGTGGGAGCCAGCCGCGGCGAGACGCCACGCCACCGCATTTTCCCCACCACACTGCACATCCGCCAGTCCTGCGGCTGCCCCTAGGGGCGCCTCTTAAACGGCAGCGAGCCGCAGCTGGCCGACCTGTTCCTGCAGGACGCGCTGCGCTTCGGGACCGAGTCCGGAATCGCTGATCACCTCATCCGCCTCGTCCAGTGAGGCGATGGAACTGATGCCCAGCATGCCCCACTTCGTGTGGTCGGCGAGAACCACAGTCTTGCGTGCGGCGGCAACAAAGGCCCGGTCCGTTTCCGCCTCGAGCAGGTTGGGCGTGGTGAAACCGGCGTCGGCGTCCATGCCATGGACGCCCAAGAACAGCACGTCCAGGTGCAGTTGCTTGAGCGCGCCGGTGGCAATGGGGCCCACCAAGGCATCGGAAGGCGTGCGCTCGCCGCCGATGAGGATCACCGTGGAGGCGTACCGGGCGGAGCCGGCCGTTGCCGCGTGATGGAAGAGGTCTGCGATGCGGACCGAGTTGGTGACCACCGTGATCTGCGGGCCGTTCACGAGTTCCTTGGCCAGGGCCCAGGTGGTGGTTCCCGCGCTGAGCCCCACGGCCATGCCTTCCTGCACCAGCGAGGCCGCCTCCACAGCGATGGCTCGCTTTTCCACCGTCAGCTGCGTGGATTTGAGGTCGAAGCCGGGCTCGTGGGTGCTGGTATCGCCCGGGATTTTGGCGCCGCCGTGGATGCGCTCCAGGCGGCCGCCTTCCTCCAGCGCCTCGATGTCGCGGCGGACAGTCATCAGGGACACGCCCAGCTGCTGGGCCAGGTCGGAGACCCGGACAACCCTTTCGCGTTGAAGAGCGTCCAAAATGGCCTGGTGGCGTGCGACGGCGAGCATCAGGGCGATCCTTTAGGGCAGGGGGCGTGTCTGCTCCCAGCATACGACGACGGCGGCGCCCGGCTGTGAGCCAGGCGCCGCCGTCGTCGATTCCTCCTGTTCCCCTATTTCCTTAGGGACACGGCGATCTGCTGCATGATGGTGGGATCGGACAGGGTGGTGGCGTCGCCGGGGTCGCGGCCTTCGGCGACGTCCTTGAGCAGGCGGCGCATGATTTTGCCGGAGCGCGTCTTCGGCAGTTCCGGGACCACCAGGATGGCCTTCGGCTTGGCGATGGGCCCGATTTCCTTGCCCACGTGGTTCCGGAGTTCCTGGACGATTGCGTCCCCGGAATCCACGGCGTCACCACGAAGGATGACGAACGCGACGACGGCCTGGCCGGTGGTTTCGTCCGCGGCACCCACGACTGCGGCCTCGGCCACGGCGGGGTGGGACACCAGGGCGGACTCGATTTCGGTGGTGGAAAGCCGGTGCCCGGAGACGTTCATGACGTCATCCACGCGGCCCAGAAGCCAGATGTCGCCGTCCTCGTCCTTCTTTGCACCGTCGCCGGCGAAATACATGGTCTCGAACCGGGACCAGTAGGTGTCCTTAAAGCGTTCCGGATCGCCCCAGATGCCGCGGAGCATGGCCGGCCAGGGCTCCCGGATCACCAGGAAGCCGCCATGGCCGTTGGGCACGGATTCGCCCATTTCGTCCACGACGTCCACGGCGATGCCGGGCAGCGGGACCTGGGCTGAGCCCGGCTTGGTGGCGGTGACTCCGGGGAGCGGCGCGATCATCTGCGCGCCGGTCTCGGTCTGCCACCAGGTGTCCACGATGGGGGTCTTGTCCCCGCCGATGACCTTCCGGTACCACATCCAGGCCTCGGGATTGATGGATTCACCCACTGAGCCGAGGACCCGGAGGGAGGAAAGATCGTACTTGTCCGGGATCTCCCTGCCCCATTTCATGAACGTCCGGATTGCGGTGGGGGCGGTGTAGAGGATGGAAACCTTGTACTTCTCGATGATCTCCCACCAGCGGCCCTGGTGCGGGGAGTCCGGAGTGCCCTCGTACATGACCTGGGTGGCGCCGTTGATGAGGGGCGCGTAGGCGACGTAGGAGTGGCCGGTGACCCAGCCGACGTCGGCCGTGCACCAGTACACGTCCGTCTCGGGGTGCAGGTCGAACACGGCCTTGTGGGTGTAGGCGGTCTGGGTGAGGTACCCGCCGGTGGTGTGCAGGATGCCCTTGGGCTTTCCCGTGGTCCCGGAGGTGTAGAGGATGAACAGCGGGTGCTCGGAGTCGTGGCCCACGGCGGTGTGCTCGGCGGAGGCGGCGCCCACGGTGTCGGCCCACCAGTGGTCCCGGCCCTCGTGCCAGTCCACGTCCTGGCCGTTGCGCTTGACTACCACCACGTTCTGGACCGTGTGGCCGTCTCCGTCTCCCTGGTGGGCCAACGCTTCGTCGACGGCGGGCTTCAGGGCGCTGGGCTTGCCGCGCCGGTAGGTGCCGTCCGCAGTGACCACGAGCTTGGCTTCGGCATCGTCGATCCGTGAGCGGAGCGCCTCGGAGGAGAAACCGCCGAACACCACCGAATGCACGGCCCCGATCCGGGCGCAGGCCAGGAGCGTGATGACGGCCTCGGGGATCATCGGCAGGTACACAGCAACGCGGTCGCCCTTGGCCACACCCAGGGACTCGAAGGCGTTGGCGGCCTTCTTCACCTCTTCGGTCAGCTGTGCATAGGTGTAGGTGCTCGTGTCCCCGGGCTCACCCTCGAAATAGATGGCCACCCGGTCGCCGAGGCCGTTCTCCACGTGCCGGTCCAGCGCGTTGTACGCGGCGTTGACCTCCCCGCCCACGAACCACTTGGCAAACGGCGGGTTGGACCAGTCCAGCGCCTGGTCAAAGTCCTTGTTCCAGGTCAGGAGCTCACGGGCCTTCTTCGCCCAGAACGCGGGCCGGTCGGCGTTGGCCTCCTGGTACTCCGCGGCAGTGACGACGGCGTCAGCAGCGAACTCGGGCGAAGGCGCAAACTTGCGGGTCTCATGCAGCAGGTTTTCAAAGGCATCGCCCTTATCAGCTCCCGTGCCTAAACCGTGCCCTGCGCTTGCGGAAGCGTCTACGACGGCGCTTGTAGTGTCCTGGGACATGTGAACCTCATCATTCATCGATCTTTGCTGGGCGGGATGTCCACCGCCGGCCGGGCTCCGCCGCCTGCACGACGACGGGCCCCGGCTGGTCACGGACATTCCGCAAAGAGCTGTTCCGGAATCAAGACTAATGCTTTGGCTGGCGGTGATGTGGGCGGTGTCACATGGCAGCCCGTGAACGGCATTTATTAAGCGGTGAATGGTTTTCCATGGCTGCCTGGTCCCGGCCCCGCAGTACGTGCCCAGCTAGTGATCAGCGTGGCCCTTGACTAGGCTGGGATGGAATTGTGACTTCACTTCGGACCGTTTTGGCCGGGCGCTTCAAGGGCCCGGCCTGCCCGGAACGGCTGTCAAGACGGCACGATGTCGGGACCAGACAGGGCCCGGTGCCGCCACGCTAAGGAGAGCAGAATGAACCAGCAAAGCTTCGGCCAGAAGACCGGCCCCGACACGGCAGGTTCCGGCCACGGTACCGGAACCGCTGAAGGGCCAGGCTCCCAGGCCGCCGCGGGCAAGGCCCCCGCCGGAGGCAAGGCTTCCACCGCCAACGAGGCAGTGCTGGGTCCGTTCACCATCCGGGACCTGACAGTCTTCGGCGGCACGCTGATCCTTTTTGTTGCCTCCCTGCTGCCGATCTTCGGCGCACGGTACAACCTGTGGAACCTCAACAACCTGTTCTTCCTGGGCCTGGGCATCATCCTGCCCCTGATCGTCAGTGCGCTCTTTGCAGCCCGCAGGCTGTCCCCGGCCACGAAGATCCGGATCGGCTCCCTGTCCATCGACCAGTTCGGATCAGTGGTGGCCTCGTTTGCCGTTGCGTTCTTCTTTGTCTCCGTGGCGGGGGCGTACGTGCCCAGCCTCCTGGTGGGCCTGATCGGCTCCCTCGTCCTCTTCGCGGCGACGGTACTGGGCCGGTTCCTGCCGTATCTGTCCACTGATTTCCAGGACCGGGCCGAAGTGCTTGCGCACATAGTGGCCCGTGAGGCCGCTGTTCCTGTCCAGAAGCCCCGCGCCCCCAAGAAGCCGAAGGCAGAGGCCGCACCGGGTTCGAAAGACTCCAAACCCGGCTCGAAGATCCTGTCCGGCGCAGGGCTGTTCGGCGGTGCAGGCGCAGGATCCTCGGCGGTCCAGCCCGGATCAGCTGACAAGCCGGCATCACAGCGCCATCAGGATCCGGTGGTGCAGCAGGCTTCACAGCGTCCCGGCGGAGGGGCCGCGGCAGCCCATGCCCCCGCCACGGCAGCTGTCCCCACTGCTGCTGCGCCTGTCTCCACCGCTCCCGAGGTATCCGACTGGACACCTGCAGGCGACGCGGGCCCCGCAACCCAGGCGGCCGACGTCGTACGCCCCTCCTCCACGCCCGCCGCCGAGGAAACCCGGCTGGGGGATGTTCCGGCAGCCGCTGGCGCCACCTCCGCAGCGCATCACAATGCCATGCCGAACCACGACGGCGGCACGCATCCGGCTGCCCCGTCCGGCCAGGGCGCTGCCGCCTCAGGGCAGGCCGCGCGCAGCGGCTGGGAGCCGACCCCTGCCACCGCGGTGCACCAGCAGGTCCGCACGGAGGAGCCCATCGGTGCCACGGTGGATCCCTCAACCCGTCCGGATGAATCGGAGGAACAGCCCATCCATGAGGCTTTCTGGTTTGCGGTCGCGCAGCACCGGACGGCCTACGATCCGCGCTCGGGGGCTCCGGCGTTCGTTATCGAACCCGGCGGCTGGGTCCTTGCCCTCGAAGACCGGGGGCATGAGTTCCTGGTGCAGCACACTGACGGGCGGCTGGGTGTCCTGCGGGACCTCAGCAACATCGAGCGCGGCTGACGTCCATGGCCGAGGCCCGGGCGCCCAGGGCCGGCGGAGCCACGGCATCCGCCGGCCAGTCTGCCGGCATGCCGGTGGTGTCCTCCGAATCCGTGCTCGCCCTGAAAAGGCGGGCACGGCGGATCAACAGGGCCCTGGCGGAGAAATACCCCTACGCCCACGCGGAGCTTGATTTCCGCAATCCGTTCGAACTGCTCGTGGCTACTGTCCTTTCGGCCCAGACTACGGATGTCACCGTCAACCAGGTCACCAGGGTGTTGTTCGGCCGCTACCCGGACGCGCGGTCCCTGGCGGAGGCCGATCCCGTGGAGCTTGAGACAATCCTCAAGCCCACCGGGTTCTTCCGGGCCAAATCCAGGAACGTCATTGCCCTCTGCACCCGCCTGGTGGACGAATACAACGGGGTGGTGCCGGGACGGCTGGAGGACCTGGTCACGCTGCCCGGCGTGGGACGCAAGACCGCCAACGTGGTGCTCGGCAACGGCTTCGGCATCCCCGGCATCTCGGTAGACACCCACTTTGCCCGGTTGGCCAACCGCTTCGGCTGGACGCAGTCGGACGATCCCGTCCAGATCGAGCATGACGTGGCCGAGCTTTTCGACCGCAAGGACTGGACCATGTTGTCCCACCGGGTGATTTTCCACGGACGGCGGGTGTGCCACGCACGGAAGCCGGCCTGCGGAGCCTGCCCCGTGGCCACATGGTGCCCCAGCTTCGGGCTGGGCGAAACGGATCCGGCCAAGGCTGTGAAGCTGCTGAAGTACGAGCTCGCGCCTGGCCGCGAAGCGCTCCTGGAGCAGCTGCTGGCCGAGACCCACAGGGCAGCCGAAATCCGGATGGCCTCCCAGCAGGGGACTGCCCCGTGAGCGCGCGCGAGGACCTGCTGGAACTGGCCCGCCGGGCGGAGTCCGGGACTGCTGCCGCACCGGATCCCCTCTGGGCGGCCCTGACGGTGGATGCCCAACAGGCCAGGAGGGCGGCGGTGCTGATGCTCTTCGGCACGCTTGACGACGTCCCTGCCGTCTCGGGCAAACCGCTGGCGCCGGCCGACCTTGATGTCCTCCTGCTGGAGCGCGCCCATACCCTGGGGTCCCATCCGGGGCAGGTGGCGTTCCCGGGCGGCGCCATTGACGCCCGGGAAACGCCGGTTCAGGCAGCTTTGCGCGAAGCCGAAGAGGAAACCGGCCTCGATTCAGGGGGTGTGGAGGTCCTTGGCACCCTGCAGGAGCTGGGCCTCGCCCACAGCAACTTCCTGGTCACCCCGGTGCTGGGCTGGTGGCGCTCGCCGTCACCTGTCCGTGTGGTGGACTACGCCGAATCAGCACAAGTGTTCCGGGTGCCCGTCCGTGACCTGCTTGACCCGGACAACCGCGTGATGGCAACCGTCCACCGTGCCGGGCGCAGCTTCGACAGCCCTGCCTTCACAGTGAACGGCGTGGTGGTGTGGGGTTTTACCGGGATTGTCCTGAACGGGTTGTTCGAACAGCTTGGGTGGGCCGTTCCGTGGGACCGGAGCCGGCTCCACCGGATGGGTGTTTAGCCTCAGGCTTGCTGCTGGCGGAGATCCACCACAATACCGGTGGCTGCGTTCTCCCGGACGGCCTTAATACCCTCAAGCAATGTGTTGACGGACTTGAATTTGGGTGAAACGGCAACGGTGTTGCCCTCTGCGTCAGTGAGCCGCAGCCTGTACGACTCGTCGCCTACTCGGTGAATTTCAAACCTGCCCGCCATAAGCCGGGACCTCCCCTGGAATGCTTCGTTGCATCAGCTGGTGACCGATCTGCCTCAGTCGTCACAAAGACTGTAGCCTGCGTCACGAGCCTCTGGCGAGCTACTCCCGGGTAGGTTACCTTGCGGGTCGGTGCAGGGGGTGCGGCCGCAGCGGGCAGGCTGTCGCGGCGGCTATTTCGCGTTGTCGTAGGAATCAACGACGGCCACGCTGACGGGAAATTCCACCGGGATGGGCCCGAACAGCAGTTCCTTGGCTGCGCTGGCCGCCTCTTCAATGGCTGCGATGCAGGCGTCCACCGCCTCCGCCGGCGCATGCACCATCACCTCGTCGTGCAGGAAAAAGACGAGCTCAGCGTTGATGTGGCCGTCGCTGCGGAGGGTGCGCAGCCGCCGTCGTAATTCCGCCAGCCAGCACGCAGCCCAGTCCGCAGCCGAACCCTGGACAACGAAATTGCGAGTGAAGCGGCCACGTGAGCGGGCGATCGATTCCGCCCTCCGCTGCTCTTCGGCAGAAGCTGACCGCTGGCTCTGGAACCACCGCTCCGATGGCGGCGGGCTGCTCCGTCCCAGCCGGGTGGTTACCGTCCCTCCGGCTTCACCCGTGCGTGCCGCCTGCTCAACGAAGTCCACAGCCCTGGGAAAAGTCTTTGCTAGCTGCGGCATGAGGCGGCCGGCCTCTCCCGAGGTGGCGCCGTACATGGCCCCCAGCAAGGCCATCTTCGCTTTCGCCCGGTCTCCGCCGAATCCCTTCGCTGCAATGCCCGCGTACAGGTCCTGGTTCCTTGCAGCCTCGGCCATCGAAGGGTCACGTGCGAGGGCCACCAGGACGCGCGGTTCCAGTTGGGAGGCATCCGCCACGATGAGCTTGTGGCCGGGATCGGCGTGGACTGCGCCGCGGATCTGGCGCGGAATCTGCAGGGCGCCGCCGCCGCGTGAAGCCCAGCGGCCGGAAACCACGCCACCCACCACATACTCGGGCCGGAAACGGCCGCCGTCCACCCACGCGTCAAGCCATGCCCAGCCGTTGGCTGTATGCAGGCGGGAGAGCTGCTTGTAGGCGAGCAGCGGCCCGATCGCGGGGTGGGTGGATTCCCTCAGTTCCCACTTCCGGGTGGTCTTGACCTCGATCCCGTTGCGGTGCAGGGCGCGCATCAGGTCCTGGGGGGAGTCCGGATTCAGCGCGGGTGAGTTCAGGAGCCCGCGCAGTTCCTGGTTCAATGCTTCAAGCTTGGCGGGGCGGTGGCCCATGGGCGGGCGCGGGCCGAGGTGGTCTGCGAGGATCTGCCCGTGCAGGTCTTCGCGCCAAGGGACGCCGGCATGCTGCATCTCGGCGGCGATCATGGCAGCAGCGGACTCGGCTGCCAACAGCAGCTGCAGGCGGCTGCGCCGGTTCTCCTCCGGACTGACCGAGGCCAGGGCCACCTGCTGGGCAGCATATTCAGCACGAAGCTCTTCCGGGCTGCGGAGGATTTCCGGCCGGGACCCGGGGGCATCGAACAGGGCACCCTGGTCTGCCGGGGGAGGCGGCGGCTGCAGCGTCCTGGGCGGCAGGAGCGGATCCTCAACCACCACCCGTTCCGCGTTCCTGGCATAGTCCGTATGGGCGGTGAACGTGGAAACGGCCAGGATGTTGCCGCAGAGGCTGAGGTCATAGCACCGCTCCAGCTCGACGCCGGCCGCCAGCAGGGCCGGATACCAGTCCTGGGTGCGGTGCCAGATCCAACGGGGCGGCTGCCCGTTTGGCCGGCGGTTTTCGAGGTCACGCACGACGGCGGCCAGCTCGCCGCTGCTGATCAGCCGCGGTTCCGGCGTGGCCGGGACTGGGTGTCCAGCCTGCGTGAGTTCCTGCAGTGCCGCGCCGTGGGGGTGGGCGGCGAGCAGCAGGTACATGGTCCCATTCTGCCTTGTTTCCGGGGTTGTCCCTGCCGGGATGCCTCGGCTTGCCCGCCTGGCTCAACCTTGTTTTCCACATACGGGCCTGGAACCCTTACCCGCTCTCTTCCGGGGGCGGAGAGTGGCTGTATGAGCAGGCACCAGCTGATTCCGGCCAACCCCGGCCCGTCCCACCCTGGCCCGGTTTACCCTGGCACGTCCCCGACGGATGCCGCCGGCAGCCCGGCCGGGGCAGGCCCGCCGGGACGCTCCCGGCATGGTGTCGCCGGGCCGGTGGGCGCTGCGGACGGTGACGGGGACGCATGGCTGCCGGATGGCGGTGACGACATCCTGCTAGTGACGTCCTCCTCAGTCCTTCGCGCAGAGGTGGAGCGGATCGTGGCGGCTGCAGGGGCCCAGCTGCGTGTTGCAGCCACTGCAGCAGAGGGAGGCAGGTATTGGGACGGGGCGGCAGCCGTGCTGGTGGGAAGCGACATCCGGGAGCTTCCGCCGCGCCGCAGGGCGCCCGCTGTGCTGGTGGGGCTTGACGGTGAAGGCGACAGCCTGTGGCATCTCGCGGTTGTCCTCGGAGCGGAACGGGTGGCTGTCCTTCCCGATGCTGCAACCTGGCTTGCCGACCATCTCAGCCGCTCGCGGTCACCCGGTCCCGGCGGGGTAATCCTGGGAGTGACCGGCGGCTGCGGCGGAGCCGGGGCCACCACTGCAGCGATCTGGATCGCGCAGGCGGCGGCCGGGCTTGGAGCCCGGGTACTGCTGGTGGACGGCGATCCCTGGGGCGGCGGGCTGGAACTTGCGCTCGCGGCCGAGGAGGACCCCGGCTTGCGCTGGCCCGACCTCTCCGAGGCCAGGGGCAGCATCGATCCCATACAGCTGGCGGACTCCCTGCCTGTTGCGGGCGGTTTCTCGTTCCTGTCGTGGCCTGCCAGCAGGGAGCAGCCGGTGCCCGTTGGCGCTGCCGCCACCGCGGGCATCCTTGATGCTGCCCGCCGCGGATATGAGTTGGTGGTGGTGGACATTGGCCGGGGATCCGATCGCATCCATACGTTCGCCTGGGACTGCGATCGGATCGCCATGGTGGTTCCGGCCCAGCTCAAGGCTGCCGTGGCCGCCGTGCGGCTGCTCCAGGAATTTCCCCCGGTCGAGGCGTCCCTCCTGGTCCGTGGCCGTCCAGGCGCAGCCCTGGATGGCTCCCTGATTGCCGAGGCCATCGGCATTCCGGTCCAGGCGCGGATCCCTGAGCTGCGGGGAGTCGTTGCTGCCATGGAATCGGGCCGCCTCCTTGAGCTGGGAAAGCGGCGGGCCGTCCGGCATTTTGCGGCTTCCGTGCTGGACCTCCTTGGCGACGGGCTTGCTTCCGGAGAGCCTGAATGAGCAACCAGGCCAGCGCCGGGGGACCGGGACCTGAGCCGGGGATGCGGCGGCGGGCGCGGATCCTGGAGACGCGCCCGGACAGTCCCCGGCCCGAGAGTGCGCGCCAAGACAATCTCCTGCACGACGGTCTTGTGCATGACGGTCTTGGGCGCGACGGTCGCCGGCAGGAGGGCGGGCGCCCGGGTGAGCCCGGCCCCGGTGAATGGCGCCGCCGCGAGCGCCGCACAGGTGAACGCCAGGCTGTTGACCTGGGACTCCTTGAGTCTGTGCGGGAGTCCATGATGGCCGACGCAGCGGCGGTGACGCCCTCGCGGGTGGCGGCGGCGGTGCAGGCCACGGGGAAGCTCTTGGGTACGGCGGGGGCACTGGCCGCTGTGGAGCGGATCAGCGCCGAGTTGAACGGCCTGGGGCCGTTGCAGGCCCTCACCCGGGACCCTGCCGTTACGGACATCTTTGTGAATGCTCCCGGGTCCGTGTGGGTGGACAGGGGCCGCGGCATCGAGCGTGTGCCCGTGGCCTACGACAATGAGGCCCAGCTCCGGGCCTTGGCCTGCCGGCTCGTGGCGGCCGGCGGCAGGCGCCTTGATGACGGTTCACCCTGCGTGGACGTGCGGCTGGCCGGAGGTTACCGCGTCCACGCCGTGCTGCCGCCCGTTTCCACGGCAGGGACGCTGCTTAGCATCAGGATCCGGCGCGAACGTGTATTCACGATGGATGAGCTGCGGGAGGCCGGCATGTTCAACTCCGGACTGCAGACCGTCTTGGAACAGGTGGTGGAGCGCAGGTTGAGCTTCCTCATCAGCGGGGCCACCGGGTCCGGCAAGACCACCCTGCTCTCCACGCTGCTCGGCCTGTGCAGCCCCGCAGAGCGGCTGGTCCTCATTGAGGATGCATCGGAACTGAACCCTGTCCATCCGCATGCCGTGTCCCTCGAGTCACGCCACGGAAACCTGGAAGGTGGCGGCGAAGTGGATCTGGGGGATCTCGTCCGGCAGGCGTTGCGGATGCGGCCGGACAGGCTGGTGGTGGGTGAATGCCGTGGTGCCGAAGTCCGGGAGCTGCTTACTGCCATGAACACCGGACACAGCGGAGGGGGCGGAACCATCCATGCCAATACCGCCGCTGCCGTTCCGGCCCGGCTCACGGCGCTCGGTGCGCTCGCGGGGATGAACTCCGACGGCGTTCGGCTTCAGGCAGCGAGCGCGCTGGACGCTGTCATCCACGTTGACAGGACGCCCCTGGGCCGGGCTGTGGCGTGCGTGGGCCTGATCGGGGACGGGCCCGGCGGACTCACCGTCGAGCCTGCCCTGGAATGTGTTGACGGTGAAGTCTCCGCCGGCCCTGGTTGGACGGCCCTTGCGGCACGCTTGGGGCTTCGCCCGGGACTGCCAGTATGATCCCCCTTGTCGTTTGCCTGGGACTGGCTGCCGTGTTGCTGGCCGCACCGCCGCTGGGTGCCCCCGCCAGGTTGCGCCGAACCGGTGCCGCCTGCCCGACTCCGGGCCCAGAAACGCCCAGGCGAAGCGTCTTGTCGTGGCGCCGCCGGGGTGCAGGGAAGGGAGCAGGACAGCCTGCGGCACGCATGACCCTTGTTGTGCAGCAACTCGCCGCACTACTCAAAGGCGGCCGCACGCCTGCGCGGCTCTGGGAGGAGATCTGGGATGTTTATGGTTCTTCCGGCTCCCCGGCGCAGGGCCTGTCCTCCGGATCCAGCGCCATGTTGGCCGCGGCTCGCGCTGCGGCATCCCGTGGCGTACCCGTCTCGGAAGCCATCCGCCGGGCCTCGCCGTTCGCCTTCCCCCGGAGGGACAGGGAGTCCCGCATCTGGGCGGAGCTCGCGGCCTGCTTCGATATCGCTGAAGCCAGCGGATGCCCGCTCGCAGACGTACTGACCAGGTTCGCCGCGCAGCTTGAAGTGGAGGACGACGCCGATGCCGCCCGCCAGACCGCCCTGGCCGGGCCCAAGGCCACCGTCAGCCTGCTCACCTGGCTGCCGCTGATGGGCCTGGGCCTGGGAATCGCCCTGGGAGTGGACCCACTCGCCATCCTGCTTGGAACACCGTGGGGCCTCGCTGCGCTCGCAGCCGGCGCAGGCCTGACAGTGGCCGGACGGGTGTGGTCGGCACGGCTGGTGGCGGCAGCAGGGGCTGGAGCGCCATGACCCAGCCCTCCGCCGCAGCGCTCGCGCTCTTCCTTGCACTCGCCGCGGCAGCAGCCCTTGCCGGCAGCGGGCGGGGCAGGCCACGGAAGCGGCTCCTCAACCTGTCCTCCGGGGCAACGGGCCGCAGTGCGAAGGCCTCCGCCGGCAACGGTGGGCACGTGCCCGGACCTGCGCCCGAAGGATTGAGGGATAGCGCCATGATGCTGGAGCTTGTGGCCGCCATGCTGGACGCTGGGTCGGGCATAGGCCGGTCACTCGAACTGGTGGCCGCCTCGGCTTCCGGAAAGTACAGCGGTGCCCTTCGGCCGGTTGTCGCGGCACTGGCAATCGGCGCCGACTGGGAAACCGCATGGCGCAGCAGTGCGGTCCGCCTCCCCGAGGTCCTGGAACTCCGGGACGCGCTGGGGTTCGCGGCGCTGACCGGCGCCCCGTCCTCGGCGATTCTCTATGCGCAGGCGGCGCGGCTCCGCCGGGAGAGGTTCCGTTCAGCAGAGAAACGCGCTGCGTCACTGGGCGTGAAGCTGGTGGTCCCGCTGGGCCTCTGTTCCCTTCCGGCCTTTATTTGCCTGGGAGTGGTCCCCGTGCTGTTGGCCCTGGTGCCTTCCGGGTCCTAGGCACCCGTATCTTCTCCTCCACAAGGGAGAACCATTAACGCTTTTCCACTTACGAACTTCCGGGGCTTACCGCTTCAGGCCAGGCCCGGAAGAGTCAGAACAGCCGGGAAAAGCACCGGCCCAAAGGAAGGAAAGACCACATGTCCACTCATTACCGCCGCCACTACGCTGGGGGAGCTGCGGCGCCCGCGGCTGCCCGTCCCGCCTCCCGGGAACACCGCAGCTTCTCCCGCCACGGCATCAGCTCCGGAGGCCGCAGCCCGTTGCCCGCCAATGCCATGGAACTGTATCCGGGCGCGGGCTCGCCAGGAACCGGTAAAAGCCGGGTCCGGCTCCTCGGGTCAGAGGCAGGGATGGCAACGGCCGAATACGCCATAGCCACCCTCGCCGCAGTGGGCTTTGCCGGTCTTTTGGTCTTCATCCTCCGCAGCGAGGAGGTCCGCGGCTTCCTGCTCACCCTGATCCGCACCGCGTTGGCTTTGCCGTGACAGGGGCGCCGGCAGCGCTCTGGGCCGCGGGTTTTTCCGACCCGGGTTTTTCCGGCACTCGTTTTTCCGGCACGGGTCCGTCCGGTACCTGCCCGTCCGCCACATGCCCGCCCGCCGACGCTCCGTCCGCCACATGCCCGCCCGCCGTGACGGGCACGCGCCGGCCGGACCTGCGGGCCTGCAGCCGCTCTGGAGGCCGTGTGGCTCAGGGCCGGCGGCACGCTGTGACGGGCTCGTGCGGACCCGTGGCGGGTCCGCGTGACTGTACGGGTTCGCGCGGCGCGGTGACGGCGGAGTTTGCCGTCACCCTGCCTGCGGTCCTGCTGCTGCTGGCCATGCTGCTGGCAGGTGCCTCCGCCGGGGTCACGCAGTTGCGGCTGGAGGAGGGAGCGCGTGCCGGCGCCCGGGCACTTGCCCGCGGTGACGACTCCGCCACCGTGGAAAGGATCGTCCGGACCCTGTCCGGAGGGTCGGCCTCCGCGGCGGTTTCGGCTGACGGGGAGTGGCTGCATGTCACCGTTACCGACCGGGTGGGCGGTCCCCTCGGTGCATCCATCCCGTGGCTCCTGACGGCGCGGGCCTCCACCCGGAGCGAGGCTGCCGGATGACGCACGGCAAGGCACCTGGAACCGGCAGGCTTCGGACGCTCCACAGCAGGCGGTCCGGTCCGGGCCGGAGGAGAGATCCAGCTGGCACCCACCGGGAACGCGGTTCGGGGACCGTCCTGGCGGTCGGCCTGGCCCTGGTGGTGATGATGGCCATGGCTCTGATGCTGTTGCTGGCGCAGTCAGCTGTCCTGGCCAGCAGGGCCGCAGCCGCTGCGGACCTTGCAGCACTGGCGGCGGCTGACGCCCTTCGGGGCCTTGCTGCCGGGGAACCCTGCACCGTCGCGGCCGAGGTGGCTGCCCGGCATGGGGCCGCCGTCATGGGATGCACGGAAGGCGCGGGCCAGACTGTCGAGGTGAGGACCGAGCTGGTGGAAAGGACGGTGTTCGGGGCGGCCCACGGGCGCTCCCTGGCGGGTCCTCCACCGTAGCCCGTTCGGTTCAGTGCTGCACTTCCAGGCCCAAGACGCCGGCTTCGGTGGCGTTCTTGAGCAGGACGTCAAGGAGGGAGACAGCGGCCGACTTGTCCAGCGGGTTGTTTTTGTTTCCGCATTTGGGTGACTGGACGCAGGAAGGGCATCCGGAATCACATTCGCAGGCCTTGATGGCGTCACGGGTGGCTGTCAGCCAGACCTTCGCCTTGTCGAAACCGCGCTCGGCAAAGCCCGCGCCGCCGGGGTGCCCGTCGTACACAAAGATGGTGGGCACCCCGGTGTCAGCGTGCAGGGCGGTGGACACCCCGCCGATGTCCCACCGGTCGCTGGACGCCACCAGGGGCAACAGCCCAATGGCTGCATGCTCCGCCGCGTGAAGGGCTCCGGGGAACTGGGCTTCGATAAGGCCCGCGCCTGTAAGGGAGCGGTTGTCCACCACGAACCAGACCGCCTTGGTAAAGAGCTCGCGGGCGCCCAGTTCCAGCGGCTCTTCCCCAAGGATCTCGTTGGAGATCAGGGCCTTGCGCTGGAAGGAGACAACCTGGGTGGTCACTTTGACGTCGCCAAAGTGAACCGATACGTCACCCCACTCCACCGTCCGCTGGGTCTCCAGTACCTCAATCTGGGTCACGTCCCGGGCAGTGGTGTAGTAGTCGGGATTGGCCCGGCGCACCATCACGCAGTGGTCATCCTCGTTCAGGTCCTCCACCACATAGCTGTCACCCTGGTGGATGTAAACGGCGCCGGTGTGGGCCTGGTAGTGGGTCTGCGGGGAATCCATCGTTCCAAGGAGGGACCCGGTCTCTGAGTCCACGATGCTCACCGGCCCGCCTCCGTCGGCCCGCAGGTTCACCATGGCCGCCGCGCTCTGGGAGTGTGTCCAGAACCAGCCCGCCGGCCGCCGCCGGAGGTAGCCCTGTGCCACCAGCTTGTCCAGCAGGGATTCAGCGGTGGCGCCGAACAGGCCGAGTTCCGCGGGGCCGAGGGGAAGTTCCGCAGCCGCGGCACACAGGTGGGGTCCCAGCACGTAGGGATTGGAGGGGTCGAAGACTGTTGCTTCCACGGACACGTCGAAGATCGCTTCCGGATGGTTGACCAGGAAGGTGTCCAGCGGGTCATCGCTGGCAACAAAGGCCGCGATCGCATCCTGGCCCGCCCTTCCGGCCCGTCCGATCTGCTGGAACAGGGAAGCCCGGGTGCCGGGCCATCCTGCCACCAGGACCGCATCGAGGCCGGAGATATCGATTCCCAGCTCCAACGCTGACGTGCTCGAAACGCCCAGGAGCTCGCCGGAACGCAGGGCCCGTTCCACCGCGCGGCGTTCTTCGGGCAGGTATCCGGAACGGTAGGCGGCAACCCGCTGGGGCAGGCTGGGGTCCACCTCATCCAGGAGGCGTTTGGTGATCGAGGAGATGGTTTCCGCCCCGCGCCGGGATTTGATGAACGCTATGGTCCGGGTCCGGGCTGATACCAGGTTCGCCAGCAGGTCCGCGGTTTCAGCCACCGCAGTCCGCCGCTCCCTGGCACCATTCTCGCCCCGTACCTCGGTCAGCGCGGGTTCCCAGAAGGCGACGGTGGTGGAGCCGTGGGGAGAGCCGTCACGGGACACCGCCCTGACCGGGGCGCCGATGAGCCGGCCAAAGGAGATCTCAGGCTCCGAGGCTGTGGCGGAAGCCGCGATGAACACCGGCCCCGGATGGGCCGCGCCCGCTCCATAGTAGGCGCAGATCCTGCGCAGCCGGCGCATCAGGTTGGCCACGTGGGAGCCGAACACGCCGCGGTAGCTATGGGCCTCGTCAATGACCACGTAGCGCAGGCGGCGGAAGAACCCGGCCCACCAGGCATGGTTGGGAAGGATCCCGAAGTGCAGCATGTCCGGGTTGGCCAGGATGAAGTTGGCGTGGTCCCTGATCCAGCGCCGGGACGCGGGGTCGGTGTCGCCGTCGTAGGTTTCGGCCCGCACGGTGGGCAGCCTCAGCGCGCGGATGGCGTTGAGCTGGTCCGCGGCAAGGGCTTTGGTGGGGGAGAGGTACAAGGTGACGGCGCCGTCGTCGTGGATTTTCCCCGGGTCAGCCAGGACGCGCAGTTCAGAGCGGTGGATGGCATCGAGCGCCGGCAGTTGATACGCCAGGGACTTCCCTGACGCGGTGCCGGTGGCCACCACAACGTGTTCCCCGCCGTGCGCAATGCCGGCGGCTTCCACCTGGTGCCGGTAGGGCTCCTGGATGCCCAGTGATGCGTACGCTGCAACCAGGTCGGGATGCACCCACGCGGGCCACGGCTCATGCTCGGCCTCGCGGGCCGGGATGGTGCGCACATGACGAAGCTGTTCCGGGTCCGGGCCGCGGCCCAGCAGGGGAATCAGGGAGTCATGGGGGTTCACCCCCACATTGTTTCACCCGGTGGGGCCTTGGCGGCCCCGGTTCGCCATGGGGGTAAACAGGAGGGATCAGCTCAGGGAAAGGTCCGAACCGTCATGGGACGCGGAGAGCATCAGCACACTGGAAACGGTGGTCCAGCCGAGATGGGAATACAGTTTCCGGCCATCAGCGGAGGCCAGGAGAAGGCCCTCCTGCACGTCGTGCTCGAAGGCCTGGGCTGCCAGGGCCCGCATGATGAAACTGCCCAGGCCGCGGCGCTGGAAAGCCGGTTCGGTGATGATCTTGTCGAACACCGCGGTTTCCCCCACCACGAACACGCGTCCGCTGGCCGCCAAAGCGTCGCCGGAGCGGACCTCGGCGTAATGCACGCCGTCCCGCTCCCAGGCTGTGTGCGTGAGGTCGTCGTCGGAGAGCCAGGGATCTTCGGCATCCTGGGTTTCCATGTCCACGATCATCATCGCCTGCGAGCTCGAGGTCACGTTCAGGCCGTGCCGCGCCGCCAGTGTGGAGTACCGGGCGATGTCATTGGTAAGGATGGTGAGGACCCGCGCGGGTGCCTGGGCCGTCTTCGCGGCGAGGGCTGCGAACTCGTCGTCCGTGGGCTCCGAGGCGAAGAATTCCCAGTCGCCGCTGGTATCTGCGCGGAGCACAGCGGGGAAGCGGCCCTCGGTGGATGTACGGTAGCCGCGACAACCGGCCCAGCCCGCCACCCACACCTCAAGAAGGCCAGTGATGTCTTCAATCATGGTTTCCGGGCTCATGGCATGAGACTATTCGAGCCCGGTCCCCAGCAACAGGGGGCGGCCAAGTGCTTATGCAATTGTGATGCTGCGAAAACACGCTGTGCACCGTGCCGGTACCCTTAAATACGTGGCTTTAAACCGAATTGTGCTTTTTTATGGCTTTACCCCCCTTGCCGACCCGGAGGCGGTACGGCTCTGGCAGCGCGCGCTCTGCGAGAAGCTCGGGCTGACAGGCCGCATCCTGATTTCCAGGGACGGCATCAACGCCACGGTGGGCGGTGAGATCGGCGCCGTAAAGCAGTACGTGAAGACAACGCGCGAGTACAAGGGATTCAGGGACATCGACGTGAAGTGGTCCGACGGCGGTGCCGAGGACTTCCCGCGACTCAGCGTCAAAGTGCGCGACGAGATTGTCTCCTTCGGAGCTCCCGGGGAACTCAAGGTCGATGCGAACGGTGTGGTGGGCGGGGGAACCCACCTCAAGCCCGAAGAACTGCACCAGCTCGTTGACGCCAAGAAGCAAAGCGGGGAGGACGTGGTTTTCTTCGACGGCCGGAACGCCTTCGAAGCGCAGATCGGCAGGTTCAAGGACGCCATCGTCCCTGATGTCGCCACCACCCATGACTTCATCCAGGAGCTCGAATCCGGGAAGTATGACGACCTCAAGGACAAACCGGTGGTCACGTACTGCACCGGCGGCATCCGCTGCGAGGTGCTCTCCAGCCTGATGGTGAACCGGGGCTTCAAGGAGGTGTACCAGCTCGATGGCGGCATTGTCCGCTACGGCGAAACCTTCAAGGACCAGGGCCTGTGGGAGGGCTCGCTCTACGTCTTCGACAAGCGCATGCACCTCGAGTTCAGCGACGACGCCAAGACCATCGGGCAGTGCGTCCGCTGCGCCGCGCCCACCAGCAAGTTCGAGAACTGTTCCAACCCCAGCTGCCGCACCCTCACCCTGTACTGCGCGGAGTGCGCCTCCAGCCCGGATACCCTGCGCTGCCCTGAGGGCTGCGCCGCCTGACAGGCAGACGCGTCAGAGAAGCCTCAGCCGGTAGGCGTAGTTGGCGCCCGTCCTGGCCTCCACCCTGATGGTGAGGGCTGTTTCCGACGAAAGATAGATGACGTTCTCCCGGTTGATCCCGCACCGGAGCCCCAGGTCCACCAGCGTCAGTGAGTCGCTGCGGACCGTGAAGGTCACGCGGCGCTGGCTACGGCATGCCAGGGCCAGCGCGTAGGTTCCCGTTCCCAGTACCGGCGTGGATTCAGTCCGGACGTTCCCCGCGGCCAGGAGTCCTGCCCCGGCGGAGGCCACCGGCTGCCCGGTGTCGGGAAGTGTCCGGGCCGCCCAAGCTCCTACGTCTTCCGCCCCCACGGGATCGTTCTGCAAGGGATCGCGGGTGAACACCGGCCCTGGGAGGCGCGTCCCTTCCGCCTCGACGGGCCCGGGCAGGTTCCGCCCGTCGTCGTACGTATATTCACACCCGCCCAGCAGCATCGCGGCGGCCACCGCAGCGATGACGACGGCGGCGCCCGGCTTCCGCGCCGGCGGCACCCGGGCTTCCTGCCGGGGGTCCGTACGGGCGGAGGATGGCGCGGAGGCTATCCGCACACTGGGCATAGTCAGACTGTATGCCCGCCGGCGCCGGCGGGCCAGACCACGGAGGGCGGCTATTCCCCGGGCGCCAGCCGGTAGGCGTAAATGAGGGGGGCGTCCACGCTGTACGTGCTGATGTCCAGCGTGCCGGCATCCGGGAGGATGATTTTTGTGGTTTCCCGGCTGCCGTTGCACGCTGCCCCGGCGTCCGCCAGCATCTTCCCGTCCAGGGATACGGCGAAGAACGCCTTTCCGCCGCCCTCGCACGTGGCGGTGAGGATATAGCGGCCCGCCGGAACGTCAGCGGCTTCCCTGATGATGCGGTCCCGGTTGAGGATTTTGCCGGCGTCCTCAAGCACTGCACCCGGAGCCGGGGGCAGCGCCGTGGCCTGCCACTGCGGGACGTCCGCGTTCTCGATGGATACAACGGGGGAGCAACCGGCCAGGGCAAGGGCCGTGCCCGCGACTGCAGCGGACCACGGCAGCAGGCGGGCGCGCAGAAGGACGGAAGAACGCGAAGGCATGCCTCCACGCTACCCGTTGCAGCCGGCCCCGGGCTCCGGCACCGGCCCGGACTAAACTTGGCCAGTGCCTAAATCCCCATACGAGTTCACCGCCGGCAACAC
Organism: Pseudarthrobacter sp. NPDC092202; assembly: GCF_044755505.1. NCBI lineage: Bacteria > Bacillati > Actinomycetota > Actinomycetes > Micrococcales > Micrococcaceae > Pseudarthrobacter > Pseudarthrobacter sp. NPDC092202. The sequence goes on from NZ_JBIVRG010000004.1 coordinate 223,227, forward strand.
CCCGGACGCACCCCGCAGCGACCTTCCGGAGCTGCTCACAGCCCTCGCCGCTGACCTGACGCGCCTGGACTATACGCCCGATGGCGTCGCCCGCCTCCTGGGCGCTGCCGCCTCCGCGGCCTTGAACCGGGACCAGATCATTCCGGCCCTGCTGGCAGTGGACCGGGCTGTGCGGCAGGACGAAGGGAACGCGGCGCTCGCCGCCGTCGTCCGCCTTTGGCTCCTGGCCGAGCCCCAGCCCAAGGAAACGCTCGACGCCGCCCTTCCGGACGTCCGCGCCGACGGGCTCGTTGAGCTGGGGCTAGTGGAACCCGTTCCCGGCTCGGGGCTATTGACGGCGAAAGCGGATCTGCGGCCCTACGGGTGGGAACCCAATGAGGACGGCAGCGGGGGTGCCGAACTGTGGGTGGCCAGCGACCTCGCCGCACACCAGCAGGCAGGGGTGCTGCGTCACGACCATGTGCTCGGCATCGGGCAGGCGTCCACCACCCTGGTGCAGACCACCATCCGCCGCCACACCGAACGCGCCCTGGACCTCGGCACGGGCTGCGGCATCCAGACCTTCCACCTGCTCCACCATTGCGAGCACGTCACCGCAACGGACATCTCCGAGCGGGCGCTTGCCTTTACCCGGTTCAACATCCTGCTCAATGCCGGGGCCCTCTCCGTTGACCCTGACCGGCTCGAGGACCGTGTCAGCTTGCGCCTGGGGTCGCTGCTGGAGCCCGTGGCCGGTGAGGAGTTCGGGCTGGTGGTGTCCAATCCGCCGTTCGTGATCACGCCGCGGAGCGCTGGCGAGAACGCCGCGGACCAGTTCACCTACCGCGACGGCGGACTTCCGGGCGATGAGATTGTCTCTTCCCTTGTCAGCGCGTTGCCGTCCGTCCTGGCTCCTGCCGGAACAGCCCAGCTTTTAGGCAACTGGGAAGTCATGGCGGGAATGTCATGGCAGGAACGGCCTCAAAGCTGGGCCGGTTCGGACATTGACGCGTGGTTCATCCAGCGGGAGCAGGTGGGTCCGGAGCAGTACGCGGAAACATGGCTGCAGGACGCCTCCGAAGGCCGGGACCGGCAGCACTACCGGGACGCCTATGCCGCCTACCTGACGGACTTCGAATCGAGGAACGTGGAGGGAATCGGCTTCGGCATGGTCTGGCTCCGGCGGCCGGCGGCACCCGGGCAGGCAGCGTTCACCCGGTTCGAGGAAATCACCTATCCCATCGAGCAGCCCATCGGCCCCCACCTGGGCGCCGCCGTCGAACGCATCGATTGGCTGGCCACGCACAGCGTGGAGGACGCGCACCTGCTGGTGGCGGAGGACGTCACGGAGGAGCGCCACCAGCGGCCGGGTGCGGAGCACCCCGGCGTGATCCTGCTCCGGCAGGGGGCGGGCCTGCGCCGTACCAACCTGCTGAGCACCGAACTGGCAGGCTTCGTGTCGGCCTGCGACGGTGACTTGACGGCAGGGCAAATTGCCGGTGCGCTGGAGGCGCTGCTTGGCGGCGGTTTGGCCTCTGCCGGAAGCGGGCAGGATGACGGGTTCGACGCCGGTTCTTTCCGGGGCGGCCTGCTCACCGAGGTGGCCAACCTGGTGCGGGACGGCTTCCTGATCCCCGCCGTGGAACCAGGCCGGGACTGAGGAGGGGACGGCGCCTCCAGAACCCCCTTCTTTTCCACATGGATGCGCACATTTCTGCAAAATATGGTGAACTAGGCCAGTATGGGCGCATCTGCCCGAGCAACCTTTTTCTGTAGGAGCACCGTGCCAAGCAAGGCCAAAACCGGCAAGAAACTCGTGATTGTGGAGTCTCCGGCCAAGAGCAAGACCATCGCCAAGTACCTCGGCGAGGGCTTCATCGTAGAGGCCTCCATTGGTCACATCCGCGACCTGCCGCAGCCGTCCGAACTGCCTGCCGAGCTGAAGAAAACGTCGGTGGGCAAGTTCGCCGTGGACATCGATCACGACTTCAAGCCGTACTACGTGGTGTCCGCGGACAAGAAGAAAAAGGTGACTGAGCTCAAGGCAGCGCTCAAGGACGCCGACGAACTCTATCTCGCAACCGATGGGGACCGCGAGGGCGAGGCCATCGCGTGGCACCTGCTGGAAGTGCTCAAGCCCAAGGTCCCCGTCTACCGGATGACGTTCGGCGAAATCACCAAGGAAGCCATCCAGCGCGCCATGGGAAACCTGCGCGATGTGGACACAGCCTTGGTGGACGCCCAGGAGACCCGCCGCGTCCTGGACCGCCTGTACGGCTACGAGATCTCCCCGGTGCTGTGGCGCAAGGTGGCCCGCGGCCTGTCCGCCGGCCGCGTGCAGTCCGTGGTGACCCGCATGGTGGTGGACCGCGAACGCGAACGGATGGCGTTCAAGGCCGCCTCGTACTGGGACCTCACCGGCCAGTTCGGCGCCGACGCCGGCTCCTTCAAAGCCAAGCTCGCCGCCGTGGACGGCGCCAAGGTGGCCAGCGGCCGTGACTTCAACGACGACGGCGTCCTCACCTCGAAGAACGTCGCCCACCTGAACGAAGAGCTGGCCACGTCCCTGGCGGCCGGGCTGCAGGACGCTTCGTTCACTGTCCGGTCCGTGGATACCAAGCCGTACACGCGCCGTCCGGCTGCGCCGTTCACCACCTCCACGCTGCAGCAGGAGGCGGGCCGCAAGCTGCGCTTCTCTTCCAAGAGCACCATGCAGGTGGCCCAGCGGCTGTACGAAAACGGCTACATCACCTACATGCGTACGGACTCCTCGGCGCTGAGCGACGAAGCCCTCACCGCCGCGCGGCGCCAGGCGTCCGAGCTGTACGGCCCCGAGTACATTCCCCAGTCACCGCGGGTGTACACCGGCAAGGCAGCCAACGCGCAGGAGGCACACGAGGCCATCCGTCCCGCCGGTGACTCGTTCCGCACCCCGGCGCAGGTGGCCAAACAGCTCTCCGGCGACGAGTTCCGCCTGTACGAGCTGATCTGGAAGCGCACCGTCGCCTCCCAGATGGCCGATGCTAAAGGCTCGACGGCGACCATCCGGCTGGGTGCCGTCGCTGCGGACGGCCGGGATGCCGAGTTCTCGGCCTCCGGCACGGTCATCACTTTCCCCGGCTTCCTCGCCGCGTACGAGGAAGGCAAGGACGAGACCCGCGGGGACGACGAATCCGACGAAGCCCGCCGGCTGCCGAACGTGGCCAAGGGGGACGCGCTCAAGGCGTCCGAGATCCTCGCAGTGGGCCACGAGACCTCGCCGCCGCCGCGCTACACCGAAGCGTCCCTGACGGCCGAGCTGGAGAAGAGGGGCATCGGCCGTCCGTCAACGTACGCCTCCACCATTTCCACCATCCAGGACCGCGGGTATGTCCGTAAACAGGGTTCAGCCCTGGTTCCCAGCTGGATTGCCTTCTCGGTGATCCGCCTGCTGGAGCAGCACTTCAGCGACTACGTGGACTACGAGTTCACGGCCGATATGGAAGGCGACCTGGACAAGATTGCCAACGGCCAGGCCGTGGGCGCTTCCTGGCTGCGGCACTTCTACTTCGGCGAAGAGTCCGATCCCGGCCTGCTGAGCATCGTGAACAACCTGGGCGAGATCGACGCCCGCGAGATCAACTCCATCCCCATCACCGATGAGATCACGCTCCGGGTGGGCAAGTTCGGCCCGTACCTGGAAAGCTCGGCCGCCACTGTTGACCCGAAGACCGGGGAGATCGTGGAGTCAGCGCGCGCCAACGTGCCCGAGGACCTGGCACCTGACGAGCTGACCGCCGCCAAGGCCATTGAGCTGATGGAAACGGCCGCTCCGGAGGAGCGGGTGCTGGGCACCGACCCGCACACCGGGCACACGGTGGTTGCCAAGAACGGCCGCTATGGCGCGTACGTTACCGAGGTCATCCCCGAGATGACCGAGGAACAGATCGCTGCCCAGCCCGTGGAGTACTACAAGAACGGCAAGCCCAAGCCGCCGAAAAAACCGGTGAAGGCCAAGCCCCGCACCGGATCGCTGTTCAAGTCCATGACCGTTGAGTCGGTCACCCTGGACGAGGCACTGCAGCTCATGAGCCTGCCTCGCGCACTGGGTGAGGACGCCGAGGGCAACCTCATCACGGTGCAGAACGGCCGGTTCGGCCCGTACCTGAAGAAGGGGACGGACTCCCGGTCCATCGGCTCGGAAGAGGAGATCTTCACCATCACGCTGGAGCAGGCGCTGGAGATCTATTCCCAGCCGAAGCAGCGCGGTGCCCGGGCCGCCGTCCCGCCGCTGGCGGAGTTCGGTCCGGACCCGGTGTCGGAGAAGAACATCGTGGTGAAGGAAGGCCGGTTCGGCCCCTACATCACGGACGGGATCACCAACATCACCGTTCCGCGGGCCACCTCCCTGGAGGAGCTGACCCGCGAACAGGCCGTTGAGCTCCTGGCCGAGAAACGCGCCAAGGGTCCCGTCAAGCGCACCGCCACCCGCAAGGCTCCGGCCAAGAAGAAGGCCACCGCCAAGAAGTAGCGGTGCCTGCGGGGTTTGCATGGGGCACTGGATCGTGATCGGGTAGGGGGATGACTGAACAGCCCGCAATTGACGACACCACTCCGCTTAACGACCTCGAGGAGAAGCTCGCCAAGGGCGGCCAGCCCGATGCCAGCCCGGTAGACGTCATCCTGTCCTTCCTGAACAGCGAGGTCTACATCATCAGTTCGGACGGCATCGAGGGCGAGGACTCCCAGGTGGAGCCCCTGGTCCTCGGCAATGCCGACGGCGACCCCGTCCTGGCCGTCTTCTCGCACCCCAGCCGGGTGGACCAGCAGTACCTTGAAGCTGCGCCCAACGTGCTGGGAACCCAGGGTGCGGCCATCATCGCCAACATCGGCGAAGAGCTGGGAATGGTCATCAACCCCGGCGCAGCCTACGGTTTCGAGATCAACCCGGAAGGCGTGGCCAACATCAAGCGCGACTTCAAGCGGGCTGACGAGGAATAATGGCACCATGCGTCTAGGCGTCCTCGATATCGGGTCCAATACTGTCCATCTCCTCCTGGTGGATGCCCACCCCGGCGCGCGCCCGGTGCCCTTCGCCTCGCACAAGCGGCCGTTGTCCCTGGTGCAGTACCTGGAGCCGGACGGCAGCATCAACGACGCCGGCCAGCACGAGCTCACCGAGTTCGTCCTTGAGGCCTGGGAATTTGCGGCCAGGCACAAGGCCGAGGACCTCCTGGCCTTCTGTACGTCGGCGATCCGGGAGGCCACCAACGGCCCCGAGGTCCTGGCCCGCGTCAAGCACGAAACAACCGTCACGCTCCAGGAACTCACGGGCAGCGAAGAAGCATCCATGACCTTCTTCGCCGTCAGGCGCTGGCATGGCTGGGGCGCCGGACCCATCCTGAACCTGGACATCGGCGGCGGATCCTTCGAGATGGCCTTCGGCCAGGATGAGCTTCCTGAAGTGGCCACCTCCGTACCGCTGGGTGCCAGCCGGCTGACGCGTGATTGGCTGTCAGAAGACCCGCCGTCTGCCAAAAGCGTCAAGGAGCTCCGCCGATACATCCGGGCCACCCTCAAGCCGGCGGTCCGGGAGTTCGACGGGCTGGGCCGGGCCAACGTGGTGGCAGGAACGTCCAAGACCTTCCGTTCCCTGGCACGGATCGCCGGGGCCGCTCCCAGTGCGGCAGGCCCCTACGTCAAACGCGAGCTGCACGCTTCGGACCTGGGGGTGTGGGCACAGCGCATCTCGGCCATGAAAGCCGAGGACCGGCTGCACCTGCCGGGCGTCTCCGAAGCCCGCGCCCACCAGCTGCTGGCCGGGGCGCTCGTGGCGGAGGCCGCGCTGGAACTCTTCAAATTCAAGAAGCTGAGGATCTGCCCCTGGGCTCTGCGCGAAGGCCTGATCCTCCGGAGGCTGGACCAGCTGGTGTTTTCCGGGCCACTGGAGCTGGCACCCCACCTGGCACCGCCGCAGGCTGTCGAAGCCGCCGTCTAGAACGCCTTAAAGCCGCTTAGACCGCCTTAAAGGGAGATACCGGCGCCGGCAACAGGAAAATGGGGGAAAACCTGTTGCCGGACGCCGGTACCCTGGCAGGAATCCCCATCCCTGCCGCATCACTCGCACCCTCAATGAGGTACTAACTACGTTAGGGCTGCAACTTGTGAGGGACCTGCACCCAACATGTGAGCCAGCTGTGAATGGGTTTCAGGGAGTTCCCGCCTTTTCTTTTCCGCCCCAAGTCATGTATTTCGGCGCCGGCCAGCCCGAACTGTAATGATGGAGCCATGAGCAACCGAATCGCATTCCTTGGCTGTGGATCCATGAACGAAGCAATTCTGAGTGGGCTGCTGGAAGCCGGAACGGATCCGGCGGACGTCGTCGCAACCGTCCGGCGGGCCGAACGCGCCGCCGAACTGGCCGAGCGGCACCATGGGGTGACCGCAATCGCCGGGGAAGAGGAACCGGACAACAACAAGCAGGCAACCAAGGGGTCAGGCGTCGTGATCCTGGGCGTCAAGCCCGTTGGTATTACCGAACTTGCGCGGGAAATCAGCAGCTCCCTCTCGCCCACCACGGTGGTGGTGAGCGTGGCCGCGGCGGTGTCCATTGCCCAGCTTGAGGCAGCACTGCCGGCAGGCCAGCCGGTCATCCGGTCCATGCCCAATACTCCTGCCAAGCTGGGCCGCGGCGTGGTGTCCGTTTCGCCGGGCACCAACTGCACCCCGGAGCAGCTCCAGAGGGTCAAGGACGTCCTGCACGGCGCAGGAACGGTGGTGGAGGTCCCCGAGGAACAGGTGGACGCGCTCTCGGCGATCAGCGGTTCCGGACCGGCCTACGCGTTCTACCTGGCCGAAGCGATGGCCGCAGCAGGCCGGGAACTGGGCCTGGACGCAGAACTGTCCCTGCTCCTGGCCCGGGAAACAGTGGCGGGAGCCGGCTTCATGCTGGCCGAGCCCGGCGCCGATCCCACCGCCCTGCGCAAGGCCGTGACCAGCCCGAACGGCACCACCGAGAGGGCCATCGCCACGTTCGACGAGCGCGGGATGCCCGCCATCATCGCTGCCGGAGCCCGCGCGGCTGCGGAGCGGGCAGCCGAAATCACCAAGCAGCTCGGATAGCGTGGGAGTTTTGTCCAGATATGGGGGCTTGACCACCCTTCAAGCCTGCATATCTGGACAAAAACTCGGGAACTACGGCCTGGCGGCGAAGCGTTCCAGCAGGTCCACGTGGCCGGAGACGATCAGCATGTCCCGGGAGGACACTTTGGTTTCCGGCCGGGCGTAAGTGAAGTCCTCGCCGGGGGACTTAACCCCGACGATCGTGACGCCGTACTTGGAGCGGACTTTGGACTCGTCAAGCGTGAATCCCACCGTTTCACGCGGGGGATACATTTTCACGATGGCGAAGTCGTCGTCGAACTCGATGAAGTCCAGCATGCGCCCGGAGACCAGGTGCGCTGCGCGGACTCCGGCGTCGGCCTCAGGATAAATCACGTGGTTGGCGCCGATCCGGGTGAGGATCTTGCCGTGGGAGGGCGTGATCGCCTTGACCCAGAGGTGCTCGATGCCAAGGTCTACCAGGTTGACGGTGATCAGCACCGAGGACTCAATCGACGTGCCCACGCCCACAACGGCGGAGCTGAACTCCTGCGCTCCCAATTGGCGAAGGGCGTCGATATTGGTGGCGTCGGCCTCCACCACGTGCGTCAGCAGCGGCGCCCACTTCTGCACCAGGGTACGGTCCCGCTCGATGGCAAGGACTTCGCGGCCCTGCTTGACCAGCTGCTCTGCCGTGGAGGAGCCAAAGCGTCCCAGGCCGATCACCAGGACTGGCGCGTTGTGGGCGGGCCGCCGCGGGGCGTCGGGTGAACTAGCCAATGATGGGCCTCTCTTCAGGGTAGTGGTACAGCTGGCTGCGCTGGCGGAGCGCCAGCGCAGCGGCGAGGGTTACCGTGCCCACGCGGCCGGCGAACATCAGGCCCGTGAGAACGTAAACGCCCGACGGCGGCACTTCAGCGCTGAGGTTGGTGCTGAGGCCGCAGGTGGCAAACGCGGAGATCGTTTCGAACAGCACCCGGTCAAGCGAGGCGCCGCTGATGTGGAGCAGGAGGAACGCGGATACGGAAACGAGGGTGGCTCCGGCAACAATCACCGAGATAGCCACCCGCATGGTGCCTTCGGGGATGGTCCTGCCGTATACCTTGACGTCGGAGTCGCCGCGGCCCTCGGCCACGATAGCCAGGAACATGACGGCGATGGTGGTGACCTTGATGCCGCCTGCGGTGGAGGCGGAACCGCCGCCGGCGAACATCAATGCATCCGTCAGCAGCATGGTGGTGGATTCCATCTGGTTTTGGTCCACCAGGTTGAACCCGCCGGACCGCATCATGACGGACGCGAACAGGGAATGGGTGACCTTGTCGCCCAGGTCCATGCTTCCTATGGTCCGCAGGTTGTCCCACTCCATCAAAGCCCACAGGAGGGTGCCCGCCACCAGGAGGATGAAGGAGACCTGGATGGTGAGTTTGGTGTGCAGGTTCCACTTTTTCCAGTTCAACCCGTTTTGCTGGAGGACCATTACCACGGGAAATCCCAGGCTGCCCAGGAAGACGCCGAGCATCAGGGGAACCAGGATCCAGAGGTCTGTTTCGTAGGGCACGATGCCGTCCGAGTGCGGCGTGAAGCCCGCATTGTTGAAGGAGGAGATGGCGTAGAAAATTCCGTGCCAGACAGCCTGCCAGAACGGCTCACCCAAGGTCAGGAACCGGGGGATCAGGGCCAGTGCAAGGATGCTTTCAATTACTACTGACGTGGTAATAACGATCCGCAGCAGGGTACCGACCTCACCCAGGCGCCCTGCGTTGTTCATGGACTCGGCAGCAATGATCTTGCCGCGCACTCCCAGCCTCTTGCCCACCATCAGCGCCAGCAGCGAGGCCAGGGTCAGGGTGCCGAGTCCGCCGATGAAGATACCAATCAGGATCACCAGCTGGCCGAAGAAGGACCAGTGGACTGCCGTGGAAACTACCGTCAGTCCGGTGACGCACACGGCTGAGACCGCGGTGAACAGAGCCTGGTGGATCGGGGTGACGGTGCCGTCGGCGGAGGAAACGGGAAGGGACAGCAGGAGGGCAAACAGCAGGCACACCGCGGCGAACACTGTCAGGGCAAGCCGGGCCGGCGAAGTGTTCGCAATGTCGTCGACGAAGTCCCGCAGCCGCGTAAGGATCCAGAGGCCTTCCCGCTCCTGCGCTGCGGGATGCCAGTTGGCCGGAGTACGGGGCCTCGACTGGCTTTGCGTCATGTGTGGCTTTTCCTCGGTAGAAACTGTTTCCCTCAGTAGTAAACCACTAATGGATGCGTCATGACCGGGCAGGAGGGGCGCCGCGCTCAGGTAGCCTGTGATTGATGACATACCTGCCGGGCCTCAGCTTGCCCGCGCCCCCAACGGTGGTGGCGTGGAGTTCTGACATGACCGCCTACAACTTCGGTCCAGGCCATCCCATGGCGCCGGAGCGGATGGACCTCACAGCCCGGTTGGCATCCAGCCTGGGACTGTTCGGCCTGGACCATGTTGCGGTGGAAGCCCCGGACGTCGCGGACGACGCCGCCCTTGAGTCCGTGCATTCGCCCGAGTTTGTTGCCGCAGTCAAAAAGGTCAGCGCCGATCCCGGCCAGCCTGATGAGTCCCGGGGGCTGGGTACCGAGGACGACCCCGCTTTTGCAGGCATGCATGAGGCGGCGGCCCGCCTGGCCGGAGCCTCGCTGCTGTCCGCTTCCCGGATTCTGGACGGTTCAGCCCTGCGCGCCATCAACTTCGGCGGCGGCATGCACCACGCCTCCCGCGAGCGGGCCAGCGGATTCTGCATTTATAACGACGCTGCAGTTGCCGTGCAGAAGCTGCTCGACGGCGGCATCCGCAGGGTGGCGTATATCGACGTCGATGCGCACCACGGTGACGGAACGGAAAGCATTTTCTGGGACGACCCCCGCGTGCTCACGGTCTCGCTGCACGAGAGCGGCCTGACGCTGTTCCCGGGCACCGGATTCGCGAACGAGATCGGCGGCCCGCAGGCCGAAGGGACCGCGGTGAACGTTGCGCTGCCCTCGGGAACAGGGGACGCCGGCTGGCTGCGCGCCTTCTACGCGGTGGTCCCGCAATTAGTGGCCGCCTTCCAGCCGGATGTGATTGTCAGCCAGCACGGGTGCGACTCCCACCGTCTGGATCCCCTCACCCACCTCAACCTCAGCGTTGACGGGCAGCGGGAGGCCGCTTCCGCCGTCGGGAACCTTGCAGCCCGCCACTGCGACAACCGCTGGATAGCCACGGGAGGCGGCGGCTACAACGTCCTCCAGGTGGTGCCGCGGTCCTGGAGCCACCTTATTGCCATTGCAGCCGGACGGCCCGTACCGCTGCGTACGCCGGTCCCGCAGGACTGGCGCGACTACGTCGAGGAGAAGTTCGGCTCCTCGGCGCCGGCGCTGATGAGTGACGACGTGGAACTGTGGTGGCGGTCGTGGGAGGTCGGTTTCGACCCCAACGACGCCGTGGACCGTACGGTGATGGCAACCCGAAAGTCCGTCTTCCCGCTGCACGGACTGGACCCCTGGTTCGACTGACGCCGTGCCTGTCAGGTACTCCGCTTCTCCGTCTGGAAGACCACTCCCGCTGCGCCGATCAGCCAACCCAGCAGCGACAGGGCGAAGGCCCCGATCAGGTCCGTGGACGCGGTTCCCTTGGCGAGCCAGAGCAGCAGCACGGCCAGGCCCACTGCGAGGTAGACAATGATGGCGGCGATGATCCGCGCCGACAGCCTGGCGGTGACGTCGGACGGGTTGATGACCGTGGGGCTTCCCTGCCCAGAGGGACCTGATGGCCGGCGGGCGTCCTGCTCCGACTCGTCACGGCGGACCTCTGCGATGGTAAATCCCAGCGCCGACGCCGTCAGGGAACTCAATGAGGTGGCCAGGACGCCGGCCGCCGTGACCAGGGCTCCATTGAGGGGCGGCGCCAGTGTCCTGCCGTCAGGCACCCAGAACCCCACACGCAGCAGCACGGAGCCCCACACGGCCACGAAGAGGCCCAGGAAAACGAACGCGATGATGTTGAACAGCTGCTGGCGGAGGAAATCCATACCACCCACTCCTCAGGTCACGCCGGCCGCTTCCCGGGAACCCGGGGCATCCCTGGAACCGTTCTAGCACTGCTGAGGAGCCCGGGCAATGGCGTCCGGCACGGCCGAAATAATTGATGCCTTTCGGCGTATATGTCGCTAGGGTGGGAGGCATGGTGACAGACGACGTATTTGCCGTCATAGCGGAATCGACCCGGCGTGACATTTTGGTTTCCCTCCGCTCAGGAGACAAGGCCGTGGGCGAACTGGTGGAGGAACTGGCGGCGAGCCAGCCCACCATTTCCAAGCACCTCAAAGTCCTTCGCGAAGCCCAGCTTGTGAGCATGAGGGCCCAGGGCCAGAAGCGCTACTACGCGCTCAACCGCAAGCCGCTCGAGGGCATTGCCACCTGGCTTGAAACCCTGGATGTGGGAGCAGCAGCCCCGGCGGTGGAAACCACTGCTGCGGCATCTGTTCCCGCTGCTGCCGCCGGCAGCAGCCAGGAACAGGCTTCCCGCACCGCCGGCAAGGCGGCTCCGGCGGACCAGGAAGCCGCGCCCGCCGGAGCAGTGGCAGCGGAAGCTGTGTCCGCCGGCGTCTTGGCGCGCGACGGCGCCGAGCTGAGTCCCGCCGTCGTCATTCCCGGCGGAACCACGGCGCCCCTGAGCGACGACACCGTTCCCCAGCAGATCGGCAGGACGGTGGGCCGGGCAGCCACCAAGGCCGCCGACCTCCTCGCGAACCTCCCCACGCTTCCGAAGTTCGGCCGCAAAAAGTAGGGGCCCCGGGCGATTATTTGTTGAGCAGGCGCACGTGGTCCGGGGTCAGCTCGGAGATCCTGCTGACGCCCAGCAGGGCCATGGTGCGGGCCATGTCCTTCTCCAGGATCTGCAGTGTGCGGTCAACGCCTGCCCGGCCCCCGGCCATCAGGCCGTACAGGTAGGCGCGGCCGATCAGCGTGAAGTCGGCACCGAGGGCAAGGGCAGCCACGATGTCCGCGCCGCTCATGATGCCGGTGTCCAGCATGATCGCGGCATCGCTGTTGTCCGCGGTGAAGGCCTGCTTGACCTCGGGGAGGAGGTGGAACGGGATGGGCGCACGGTCCAGCTGCCGGCCGCCGTGGTTGGAGAGGACCACGCCGTCGGCGCCATGGTCGACGACGCGGCGGGCATCCTCCACGGTCTGGATGCCCTTGACCACCAGCTTGCCCTTCCAGGTTTCGCGTAGCCAGTCCAGGTCCTCGAAGGTCAGCGTGGGATCGAACATGGAGTTGATGAGGTCGGCCACGGTCCCGGTGTAGCGGGACAGCGACGCGAACGTGAGCGGCTCGTGGGTGAGGAAGTTGAACCACCAGGCGGGGCGGTAGGAGGCATCCAGGACGGTTTTGACGGTCAGCGCCGGCGGGATGGTCATGCCGTTGCGGACATCGCGGAGGCGGGCGCCGGCCACGGCGGTGTCCACGGTGACCATGAGGGTGTCGTTGCCGGCCTTGGCGGCCCGCTCAATCAGCTCAAGCGAGCGGTCGCGGTCCGTCCAGAGGTACAGCTGGAACCAGTTGCGGCCGTTCGGTGCCGCAGCCGCCACATCCTCGATGGACGCGGTGCCCATGGTGGAAAGGGTGTAGGGGATTCCGGCGGCTTCAGCGGCCTGGGAACCGGCGTATTCACCTTCGGACTGCATCATCCGGGTGAAGCCAGTGGGGGCGATGCCCACGGGCAGCCGGGAGGGCTTGCCCAGGATTTCGGTGCTCAGATCGATTTTGGAGACGTTGCGCAGGATGCCGGGCCGGAACTCGATGTCCAGGAACGCCTCCCTTGCGCGGCGGAGGGTGATCTCCCCTTCGGCAGCGCCGTCGGTGTAATCAAAGGGTGCCTGCGGGGTGCGGCGCTTGGCGATGTCGCGGAGTTCCCAGATGGTGCTGGCCCGCTTGAGCCGGGCTTCCTTACTGAACTCGGGCTTCTTGAACTGCATCAGCGGCGCCAGGTCTGAGTACTTGGGGATCCGGCGCTTCAGGGCTGCCGGCACTGCGGAAGCGGCCGAAGGGGAAGCGGGTGCGGCTGCCGGGATATCGGTGGCATCCGGTGCAGGCGTTGTCTCCGGATTATTGGGCTGGATGGTGTGGGTCATGGCGTCCTCCATTGGGCGGCAGGTCCGCGTCCGGGACCTCCTGTGGTCTAACCACACTGTAGGGCATGTGGTTGGACCACATCAAGTACCATGGCCTTATGCGTACACACCAGCTTGTTTTGTCCTGGATCGAGGCCGAACTTTCCGAGGGCCGGCTGTCCGTGGGCGGCAGGCTGCCGGCTGAACGCACCCTGGCCGAGCAGCTGAAGGTCTCACGCACATCAGTCCGTGAAGCCATCCGGATCCTTGAAGCCATGGGCGTGGTCCGGGCCGGGGTGGGGTCGGGACCGGATGCAGGGACGGTGGTCATTTCGGATCCGACGGCGGCACTTGGCTCCGCGCTGCGCCTGCACGTTGCCACGCAGCACCTTCCGGTGGCGGACATCGTGGAAACCCGGGTCCTCCTGGAGTCCTGGGCGGCATCGAAGGCAAGTCCGCAGGCGCCGGAGCTGGAGGCAGCCGGCAGCCTGCTGGAGGAGATGGCCGCCGCGGGACTGGAGGTTGACGAATTCCTGGCCCTGGATGTCCGGTTCCACCTGGCGCTGGCTGATGCCGCGGGGAATGCCGTGGTCAGCGCGATGATGGGGTCCCTGCGCGAGTCCATCCAACGGTACGCCGCGCAGCTGACGTCCAACCTTCCGGACTGGGAGGCAACAGCCTCGCGCCTGAAGGCCGAGCACCGCGAGATCCTTGCCGCCATCAGGAATGACGACGGCGACCGCGCGGCACAGCTGGTGGCAGCGCACATTGAGGGGTACTACCGGGAGGCGGGGCTGGCTTCCGGAGGAACTGTACCAATCCGTCCCTGAGTTTTTGGGCAGATATGAGGACTTGGAGCCCCTTCAAGTCGTCATACGTGACCAAAAACTCCGCTGGCAGGAGGGGGTGGTCAGCCGTGGACTGCCGTGCGGGCAGCCTTGGCGGGACCGGTGCTGGCCCGCACCTCGAGCTTCGGCTGGTAGCGGCTTCCGGGGGCGTCGCTTTCCTCGTTGCGGATAAGGGCCCGCAGCTGGTGCCAGGCCTGCTCGCCCAGCTCGGTGATGGGAACGGCTGCCGTGGTGAGCGCCGGCGTCGTGTACCTGGCGAAAGGGATGTCGTCGAACCCGGTGACGGAGATGTCGCCGGGGACGTCCAGGCCCCGTTCATGCAGTCCGCTCATCAGTCCCATCGCCACCAGGTCGTTGAAGGCAAGGATTCCCGTGGCGCCGCTCTCCAGTACCGCGTCCACCGCGCCGTGGCCGGTATCGAAGTCGGAGCCGCCCTCAAGCATGGTGACTTCCACCTGCGGATGGGCCGCCTTGAAGGCCTGCAGTCCCTGCAGGCGCAGGTTGTTGGAGGCGCTGCGGGGAGGGCCTGCCAGGAAGGCGAGCCGGGTATGGCCCAGTTCCACCAGGTGTTCGGCGATATCCTGCACGCCCTGGCCATAGTCGACCACCAGGCTGGGGACCCCTGCGGCTGCCGTGGTGCGGTTGATGAGGACAAGCGGCCGGAGGGACGGCGCAATCTCCTCCAGTTCGGCGTCGCTCATGCGGGGCGCGCAGAGGACCAGGCCGTCGCACCGCCGGCGTGCCTCGCCCGCCAGGATGGTTTCCTCGCTGGAGACCTCGAAGGAATCGGCGATGAGCACGCGGTACCCGTCCTGGGCGGCAGCCCGGCTCAAGCCGCGGAGAATGGCCTGGAAGGTGGGGTTGGCGAGGTCCGGAACAACAATGCCGATGGTGTCCGTCTTGCCCAGCGCCAGGCTCCGGCCCACGGGGTTGGGCTGGTACTTCAGCTCCACCGCGGCAGCCCTGACCCGGGCTGCAATCTCCGGGTCAACCGTGAAGTTGCCGTTCATAACGCGCGAGACCGTTGCGTGGGAGACGCCCGCCTTCACGGCAACATCCGCGATGCCGATCCTGCCCGATGCCGATTTCCTGACCATGCGTGGTCCCTTCCTTCGCGCCGCTGCTGCAGGTGTGGCGCCGTTCCGTTGCAGGGCAGGATCCGAACCGACTGGCGGCGTACTCGTCAAAGCATGTAGTGACTGAAAGCATATAACGGGACGGGAAAGCGATTTCTCTTCTTTTCCCACTTTTCCCGGCCAATTTTCCCGTTCTTTCCCATTCGGGAGCCCGCCCGTAACAGAAAACGCTTTCTTCCTGCGCTGCCAATGCTTGACGGATGAGTGATGAGGTTGATACAACTCATATAGCAGCCTGAGAAAACGCTTTCTGAGGCGAGGTACAAAAAGCACCAGATCTTCACCGAACAGCGGCCCCTACCGGCCGGTTTTGAGTCTTCGAAAGGGACCCCTCATGGTCAACACAGCCGAGTCGACTTCCGCCCCAGAGGCCCGGTCCGAGGCCGCGCACAGCACCGAGGCTGCCGCCGCAGGTGCGCCCGCCCGCCAGGGCGGCAAAGCCCGGATTGCCCTGATCGGCACCGGCGGGCGTTCCGAGATGTACATCCGCGCCATTTTCGGCAAGCACGCGGATACCGCCGAGCTGGTGGCATTCTCGGACGTGAACCCCGGCCGTGTGGACTTCTACCAGAAGCTCATCCAGGAACTGGGTGCGCCAGGACCGGTCGCAGCCTTTGACCCTGCTGACCTCACCGCCTTCATCCAGTCCAACACCATCGACCGCGTCGTGGTGACCACGCCTGACTACACCCACGCCGACTACATCGTGGAGGCACTGCGCGCAGGCGCCGACGTCGTCGTCGAAAAGCCCCTGACCATCGATGCCGAAGGCTGCCGCCGCATCACCAAGGCCGTGCACGAGACCGGCCGCAACGTGGTGGTTACCTTCAATTACCGCTACTCGCCGCGCAACAGCGCTCTCAAGGAAATCATCCAGAGCGGCGTGATCGGCAAGGTCACCTCGATTGACTTCAGCTGGGTCCTGGACACCGTCCATGGCGCCGACTACTTCCGCCGCTGGCACCGTGAGAAGAAAAACTCCGGCGGCCTGCTGATCCACAAGGCCTCGCACCACTTCGACCTGGTCAACTGGTGGATTGACGACGTCCCGGAGCGCGCCTTCGCCTCCGGCGGCCTGAAGTTCTACGGAGACAAGAACGCCGCCGAGCGCGGCCTGGGTCCCCGCCCCGAGCGCGGGACGCCGGACGCCGATGCGCCCGCCACCGCTGAAAAAGATCCGTTCACCCTTGACCTTCGGGAGGACGAGCGCCTCAAGGCCCTTTTCCTGGACAACGAGCACTACGACGGCTACCGCCGCGATCAGGACGTCTTCACCGGCGGCATCACCATCGAGGACAATCTCGCACTCGTGGTGGAGTACCAGGGCGGGCCCCGCCTGAGCTACTCCCTCAACGCCCACAGCCCCTGGGAGGGCTACCGGGTAGCGGTCAACGGCACCGAAGGCCGCGCCGAGCTCGAAGTGGTGGAACGCGCCGCCGTCACGTCCAGCACGGACAAGAAGACGGTCGTGGACCCCAGCGCCACCCCCATCGAGGAAGACGACGCAATCCGGCGCAACGGCGAACGCCTGGTGGTCCAGCGCCACTGGGAAGCTGCCTACGAAGTGCCGATCGTCAACGGCGAAGGAGGCCACGGTGGCGGCGACGAACTCCTGCTCTCCGACCTCTTCAACGGCCCGGGCGAGGACCCGCTGGGCCGGCCCTCGGGCTACCTGGACGGGCTGCGCTCCGTCTCGGTGGGCATCGCCGGCAACCGCTCCCTTGAGTCCTCCCTGCCCGTACGCATCGAGGACCTGGACCTCGGCGTCGACCTCCGCCGCGGCAACTGACTCCTGCCCGGGAAACCAACCGAAGGAATAACCATGAGCAGGATCTTTGTCACGGGCGGCTCCGGCCGCCTGGGCCGCAGCGTTGTGGCGGGGCTCGCCGAAAAGGGCCACCACGTCATCTCCGTGGACCGCGACGCCGTTCCGGCGGACCAGCTGCCCGCCGGCGTCGTGCAGGAAACAGCTGACCTCCTGGCTCCGGGCGAGGCATTGCGCCTCCTCCGGGCCACAACGCCCGACGCCGTCATCCACCTTGCGGCGATAGCGGTACCGTTCAGTGCCCCTGAGGACGTCATCTTCGCCACGAACACGCGGCTCGCCTTCGCGGTGATCAGCGCGGCAACTGAAGTAGGAGTGCCGAAGATCGTCACGGCCAGCAGCCCCACCGTGCTGGGCTACGGTTCGCCGGCGGGGTGGCTGCCGCCGTCGTTCCCGCTGGATGAGCGGACGCCGCCGCGGCCGTGGAACGCCTACGCGCTGTCCAAACTCATCGCAGAGCAGACAGTGCAGACGTTCGCTGCCGCCCAGGGCGAGAAGATCCGCTACGCGGCGTTCCGGCCCTGCTTCGTCATCTCTCCGGAGGAATGGGAAGGTGCCCCAACGCAGCAGGGCCACACCCTGGCCGAACGTCTGGCTGATCCCGCCCTGTCCGCGCCTGCCCTGTTCAACTACGTTGATGCCCGGGACGTGGCGGACTTCCTGGACCTGCTCCTGGAGAAGATGCCGTCCATCCCCAACGGGGAAACCTTCTTTGTGGGAGCCGCAGACGCACTGGCCACCGCACCCCTGGCGGAGCTCATGCCGGGATTCCTCCCCGGAAGCGAAGCCCTCAGCGCCGGACTCACCGGAACCAGCCCGGCCTTCTCCATCGCCAAGGCCCAGGAACTCCTGGGCTGGCAGCCCACGCGAAGCTGGCGCACCGAGCTCAAGTCCACCACACCCCTCAACGACGAGAACTCCGCGCTGGTCACTGCCGGCAGCGGAGCCAAGGAGACACCATGAAATTTGACGGCGTACTGTTCTTCCCCGTCACTCCGTTCACGGCCGAAGGCACTGTTGACGTAGCCCTGCTGAAGGAACACATCAGCTCCCGGCTTCCGTTCGGTCCGGGCGGTGTCTTTCCCGCCTGCGGCACCGGCGAATTCCACGCTCTCAGCATCGAGGAGGTCCGCACGGTGGTCGCGGCCGCCGTCGAGGCCGTTGCCGGAAAAGTCCCGGTAGTCGCCGGCGCCGGGGGGCCGCTGGGCCACGCGATTGCCGCGGCCCGCGCCGCAGAGGAAGCTGGGGCCGACGCCCTCCTGGTCCTCCCGCCGTACCTGGTGACCGGCCCCACCGACGGCCTTGTTGCCTACGTCGAGGCCGTGGCCAATGCCAGCAGTCTGCCGGTGATCGTCTACCACCGCGGTAACGCAAAGTTCACAGCCGCCTCGATGGCCACGCTGGCTGCCAACCCGAAGGTCATCGGCTTCAAGGACGGGCTGGGAGATGTTGGCCTGGCCCAGGAAATCGTCTCCGCGGTGCGTGCCACCGGGCGGGAGGACTTCGCCTTCTTCAACGGCCTGTTGACCGCAGAGCTGACCCAGGGCGCCTACCGCGGACTGGGGATCCCGTTGTACTCGTCGGCGGCGTTCGCCATGGCTCCCGAAATCGCCAAGGCCTACTACGACGCCTACGAGGCAGGCGACGAGGACCGCCGCAACGCCCTGCTGGAAGGCTTCTACGCACCGCTGGTCCGCCTCCGCGACCAGACTCCCGGTTTCGGCGTTTCGCTGATCAAAGCCGGACTGCGGATGGGCGGACTTCCGGTCGGTTCCGTGCGCCCGCCGCTGGTGGACCCCACCGAGGAGCAGCTGGTGCAGCTGAAGGCTATCCTCGCCAAGGGCTACGAGCTGGCTGGCCGCTGATGAGCGCCCCCGCGGCTGTTGCCGTCCGCACGGAACCGCGCATCACCGGCCTTAGCACCCGGCTCATCACGGTTCCGCTGCGGCGCAGCTGGGGCGTGGAGGCACCGGAAAACCATGTGATCACCACGGAGATCCACACGGACGACGGCGGCGCGGGGCACGGTTTTTCCTGGACCCCCACCATTGGTCCGCAGGCGGTTAAGGCCCTGCTGGATTACGACATCGCCCCTTTTATCTCCGGACTGCCCGCCAACCCGGAGACGGTCTGGGACGCCGTGTGGAAACGGCTTCATGAGGCGGGTGGCGGGGGACTGACCACCATCGCCATGGCCGGCGTGGACCTGGCCCTGTGGGACCTCCGGGCATCGCGCGCCCAGACCTCCGTCGCCGGACTCCTGGGGCAGCGCCAGGAATCCGCCGAAGTCTACGGCTCCGGTGTGAACCTGCACTACACCCTTGAGGAGCTTGTAGCGCAGACCGAGCGCTGGGTTGCGGCCGGGCACCACGCGGTCAAGATCAAGGTGGGCAAGCCGGACATCCGCGAGGACGCCGAACGTGTGGCCGCTGTCCGCTCCGTCCTGGGGCCGGACCGGAAGCTGATGATCGATGCCAACCAGCGCTGGGACCTGCCCACCACCCTCAAAGCTTTGGACGTGCTGTCCGGCTACGGGCTGGAGTGGCTGGAAGAACCCATCCGCGCGGACGACCTGTGGGCCTACCGCAGGCTCCGCAAGCACTCACCGGTGCCGATCGCCCTCGGTGAAAACCTGCACACCATCTACCGCTTCCGGGATTTCATAGAAGCGGAAGCAGTGGACATCATCCAGCCGAACATCATCCGGGTGGGCGGCATTACCCCCTTCCGGCGCATCGTGGAACTTGCCCGGACCAACAGCATCAAGGTCATGCCGCACCTGCTGCCGGAACTGTCCGGCCAGCTGGCGCTGACCCTCGCGGAGCCCACCCTGGTGGAGGACGTGGAGGAGGCATCCTTTGAGCAGCTGGGGATCCTGGCAGGGCCTTCGCCGGTCCGGTTCAGCAACAGCCGGGTGACGCTCACCAACCAGCCCGGACTTGGCTTCCGCTTCACCGACGCACGCTAAGCAGAGCTATCCAGACACGATGAATCCATACCCACAGAACAGGTAATCCACGTGAGAACTGCAACCCTTTCCCTGTCCGAGCTCACGGCCGCCGCAACGGAGGCAGCCAAGATTTCCGCGGCAGCTTCCGATGCTCAGCGGGCCGCCTGGCTCACGGCCGTGGCAGACGCACTTGACGCGAACGCCGCCGAGCTGGTGGAGATCGCCGATTCCGAGACGAGTCTTGGCGCAGCCCGCCTGACCGGCGAGGTAGCCCGGACAACCGGCCAGCTGCGCCTGTTTGCGCGCGTCATCACCGAGGGGTCCTACCTGGAGGCCGTGATCGACCACGCAGACCCCGCCTCCACCCCGCCCAAGCCGGACCTGCGGCGCATCCTCCGGCCCATCGGCCCCGTGGCGGTGTTCTCCGCGTCCAACTTCCCGTTCGCCTTCTCCGTTGCCGGCGGCGATACGGCCTCGGCCCTGGCCGTGGGTTGCTCCGTCATTGTCAAAGCCCACTCGGGCCACCTCCGCCTCTCCGAGCGGACGGCGGAAATCGTTGCCGAAGCCCTGCGCGCAGCGGGTGCTCCGGAAGGCCTGTTCGCGCTGGTGAGCGGCCGCGAGGTGGGAACGGCACTGGTCCAGGACCCCGCCATCAAAGCGGTGGGCTTCACCGGCTCCATCCCCGGCGGCCGCGCCCTCTTTGACCTGGCGACATCCCGTCCGGATCCCATTCCGTTCTACGGGGAGCTGGGCAGCCTGAACCCGGTGGTGGTTACCGGGGCCGCGCTGGCAGAGCGTTCCGGGCAGCTTGCGGAAGGCCTGGCAGGGTCCTTCACCCTGGGCGCCGGACAGTTCTGCACCAAGCCCGGACTCGTGTTTATCCCGGCCGGAACCGACTTCGCCGCGAAAGTGGCGGCGGCCAGCAAGGACAAGCCTGCCCTGGGCATGCTCACCAGCCGCATTGCCGAGGCCTACCCGGACGGCCTGCGCAGCTTCGCGTCGGTGGACGGCGTGGACGTGGTCAGCGGCACGGTGGACCAGGACGCGGTGTCGGACGGCGCCGCGCCGGTGGTCTTCTCCACCTCGGCTGCCAAGGCCCTGGAACGCCCTGAGGAGCTGCTGGAGGAGTGCTTCGGCCCCACCACCATGCTCATCGAGTACTCGGACCAGGAAGAGCTGGCAGAGGTCCTGGCCAGGGTGCCTGGCAGCCTCACCGCCACAGTGCATGCCCAGCCGGGCGAGGACATCTCTGCCTTGGTGGAGCAGTTGTCAGAGCTTGCCGGCCGTGTCCTCTTTGACGGCTGGCCCACCGGAGTTGCCGTCAACTGGGCCCAGCAGCACGGTGGCCCGTACCCGGCCACCACGTCGCTGTTCACCTCCGTGGGCGCGACGGCGGTCCGCCGCTTCCAGCGTCCGGTTGCCTACCAGGATGCGCCGGAGACGGTGCTGCACCCGGCCCTGCACGAAAGCAACCCCCTGGGCATCCCGCGCCGGGTGGACGGGGAACTGCAGCTTCCCTGAAACGCTCTCTCACTTAAAGTCGCTTAAATCGAAACGCTCCCTCGGTTCCTGCCGATATTTCGGCCGGAACCGGGGGAGCGTTTTCGCGTTCGCGGGCGTCACGCAGTGCACGCCTTTGAGAAGCGAACGACGGCGCCGGCCTGGTTTGGCGGGGGAGCGGCACCTGCGGCGGGCCAAAAGGCTGCCTGGCGTGACGCCGTCGTTCCTCAGCTGATAGAGCGTTTGACCTAAAGCTGGAGCGTGTCCGGGCGCTGGAGGCCGTTCACAGTGGTGGAAGGCCAGCGGGGATCGACGGTGAGGATCTGCAGGCCGGACGCGGTGAGCTGGACGGTGTCCTCGATC
This sequence comes from Pseudarthrobacter sp. NPDC092202, assembly GCF_044755505.1. Taxonomy (NCBI): domain Bacteria; kingdom Bacillati; phylum Actinomycetota; class Actinomycetes; order Micrococcales; family Micrococcaceae; genus Pseudarthrobacter; species Pseudarthrobacter sp. NPDC092202. Next base: position 245,030 of record NZ_JBIVRG010000004.1, read on the forward strand.
TTGACGCCGGGACCGGACGGGTTCCAGGTGAAGGCCTGGCCCAGGACCACGGTGTCTGTGGCGGCGGCAGTAACACGGGGGTCGCGGCCCGCGTAGCCGGCCGGCCCGCCCTGGTGGTGCTGCTCCCACTGGTCTGCGCCGAAGCCATGGCGGGTGTAGGCGGCCTGGATCTCGGCAAAGATCCGGTCCAGCCGGGCGCCGGGGACCGTGGCGTCGAAGATGTCCGCCTCCACCGCGGCGATGCGCGCCTCGGCGTCGCGCTCTTCTGCAGTGCCGGCGTCGAACCTTACCCAGCGGGTGATGTTGGCAACCATGCCGTCCCTGCGGGCGCACACCACTGCCATGGCGCGGCGTCCCAGGGGCGAGTGGGTGGCCAGCGGGTGCCGGAACGCGCTCCGGCTGCTGCCGTTGCACAGCAGGACCAGCGGCTCCGCACCCGCTGCAACCACCCGCGCCGCCAGGGCGGACACCAGCTCAAACTCGGTGGTTTCCGGGCGGGCGGTGGACAGCACGTCCGTCATCAGCCCTGCAACCTCGGCGCTGAGGCTGGCGTACCGGGCGCTCTCGTTGGGGAGCAGCTGCTGGCGGGCCGCGCGCAGCTCGGCGGCGACGTCCGCTTCGGCCAGCGGCCCGGCGTTCGTCCCGGGAAGGCCGACGGCGGCGGCGGCCTCATGCAGGTTGCCGTACCAGGGCACGGAGTGCAGGGTGACGCCGGACGGCAGCTCCTCGGCCTCGATGCGCCCGGCTTCGTTGTTGAACGTGACCAGGTGGTCGCCCCCGCGGTCCACCAGGACGGCGGCAATGGGGTCACCGGCCAGGCTGATGTGCACCCGGCTGCCGTCCAGGTACCAGGTCAGCGCGGCGTGGGTGGTCAGCAGCAGGGACTCCTGGCCCTTTGCGTCGAGGATGTCCAGCACCCTCTGGCGTTTGACGGCGCGGTCCTCCACGGAGGCGGGGGCCGCCCTGCCCGAAAGCAAGGAAGCGTCGGCTGTTGTCTGGGTCATGAACGGTTCCCCTGCTGGTTGATGAGTGCTTCGATGTCGGTTGTGCCCAGGATGCCGTCGGCCACAAAAACGGTGATGCTGCGCTGGACGGGGGCTCCCGGTTCGGCGATGACCGGGGCGTCCCAGGTCAGGGACTGGCCCACTCCCGGGTAGCCGTCCACCCGAACGAACCAGGGGTCCGTGGACCCCTCCGCGGCTACGAACACAAGGGTGGCGCTGCCGCCGTCGAACGTTCCTGCCCAGGCCAGCCACGGCGTAACTGATCCGTGCACTTCCGGCTCGCCCGCGCCGGACGGCGTCCATACGGTGGCGTCCGCACAGGCGGGCAGGCGCCAGAAAAACCCGCCGTAGCCGCCTTCAAACCGCCCGTTGGAACCGGGGCTGCCCAGGCTGACCTGCCGGTGGCCGGCGGGGGAGAGGGCGAAGTCCAGGGACAGCCGCCAGGCGGAGGAGCTGACCCCGGACCATGCCCAGGTGCGGTCCTCGCGGAGGACCGGGCCGCCGTCGGGCCCGTTCCAGCTCAAGGTTTCGTGCAGCCTGCCTGCCGCGCCCCCCGCCTGCACAGCCGTCTCTTCAATCCGGGTGTCTGTGGCTGCGATGCTGCCGTGGTCCGGGCGCCACACATACTGGCCGGCTTCGCGCGTGTAGGTCCGTCCGCCCCAGAAGTTGATGCCGTCTACGTCCTGCAGGGCCACGCCGGCGCCGAGGTGCCACACGTGGTCCAGCGGCTGGTGGTCTGTTACCACTGTGCCTGCGAGGGTCCGGACGGGGTGCAGGTAGGGCCGCGGCGAGGAGACCGCCCGGATCCGGCTGCCGTCCTGGTACTCGGCAACCGCCTTGCCGTCTAAGGTGAGGGTGCCGGCCGGCCGCAGTTTCCGGGCCCACGGGACTCCCAATTCAGCGAAGGTGGCCTGGGCTTTGATTGCCCTTGCGATCACGGCCGCGATGTTGTGGACCACCGGATGGGCGTCGTCGCCCTCGCCCTGCCACGTGATGTTGCCGGGGTCGATGGGGTGGGGCGCGGGCGCCGTCCGGATAGCCTCCAGCACAGTGGTGAAGGCGCCGGTGTCCGGCAGGGCGCACAGCAGCGGCGCCCCCGTGGAGCGGGCGTCCAGCAGGTTCTCCAACAGGTCGGTCCGGCCGAACGTCTCGCGGCGCTCGCCGTCGGGGGTGCTGATGACCACCTCGTCCTCGGTGTAGAAGAGCGTGACCTCACCGCGGGTGCCGTGCACCGTGACCGAAGGCCGCTGCTGCTCCGGCGCGCACAGCGTCAGCCCGCACAGCAGCGTTGAGCCACTGGTGGTGCGGATGCGGATGATGGAGGTGTCATCACTTTCGGTGTCGTGGGCCCGGTAAAGGTCCGTCTCCACTGATGCGACGTCGGCCATGGTGTGGGCGCCGGACAAGTGGAGGCCCGTGGCCACTGCATGAGCAAGGGCGTTGGTTGCCACGCCGTCCACCACGTCGGTGCCATCGAGGCTGCGCTTGCCCGCCCAGCGCGAGCGCTTGAAGTAGGCCCGGTTCCGCACCCACTGCCCGGTGGCGCTCAGGCCCAGGACATCGCCGATGCCGCCGGATTCCACAAGCTCCCGGATAGCCGGCAGCGCGTGCGAGCCCAGGCTTTGGAATCCCACTTGGACCAGCCGGCCTGCGGCTTCCGCGGCGGCGAGGACCTCCCGGAACTGGCCGAGCGAGGCCACCGGCGGCTTCTCCACGTAGACGTCCTTGCCCGCTGCCAGCGCCGCGAGGGCCAGCGGAGCGTGCGTCTGGATAGGCGTCGCGAGGATAACGACGTCGACGCCCGGGTCCGCTGCCAGCAGTTGGGCCAGATCGCCGAACACGGCTACCGATTCCGGCAGGCGTCCCGGAGCCGGAGGATTGGGATCCGCCACGGCAGCGAGTTCAAGGGCACCGGCTGCTTCCAGCCTGGCGAGGTTGGCGAGGTGCCGTTCACCGAAGCCGTGCACGCCCACCAGGGCGATGCGCGGCAGGGCTGCCGGGACGGCGCTTCCCCCGGAGTGGCTTACGCGTTCCGCGGTGGCGGATTGATCAATCATCAGGAGGGTCCTAGGTAGCTGAGGGGAGGGTTTTGGGATCATGGGCGCCGAGCGAGGCGGACAGGAAGCCGAGTGCTTCGTGCTGCATGTCAGCGGAGAAAACGTGGCCGCCGGGCCAGAAGCTTCCGGTGTAGGTCCCGGGGTTGTGGAGCGACTCCAGTACCCGGTGGGCGTCACGCATCCCGGCTTCGGGGAAGAGCTGGTCCGCCAGGGCATACTGCACCAGCAGCCTGCCTGCGCCGGACCTGGCTGTCAGCTCCGGCCATTCACCCAGCTTCCAGAGACCGGGGGTCTGCAGCAGCCACGAGTGCGCGTCCAGGTAGGAGGGCAGCAGCGACTGGAAGGTGATCATCATGCAGGTCACCACATAGCTTTTGATGCGGGGACTCAGCGCAGCGAGGGCCAGGGAACGGCCCCCGCCGCCCGAGAACCCGATGCAGCCCAGCCTGTCCTGGTCCACGTCCGGCAGCCCGGCGAGGATCTCGAGTGCGGCCAGGTCGTCGTGGGCCACCATGCCGGCGAGGCTCGTGCCCAGCAGGCCGGCGGTCTTGGCCACGGTCTCTTCATGGAAGCCTGCGGCGGCGTTGTAGACATCTGCGGCGGAAGGCACGACGCCGTCCTCCCGCCACTGCGCCTGCCTCGCCTCCAGCGCCGAGGCCGTCCGCCATGGCGGGACGGAGAGATCGAAGCGGCGGCTGCCCCAGGCGAACGAATCATGGGCCAGGACGGCGAAACCCCGCCGTGCGATGTCCGTGGCAAGGGCGCGGCCGTCGTAGTGGCCGGCTTTGGCAGCCTCCGCCGACGGGTGCTGCTCCGGAAGTTCCACCAGCCGGTCCGCCCCGCCAAACTTGTTTCCGCCGTGGCAGTGGAGTGCCAGGACGCCGGGAAGCGGTCCGGAACTGTCGGCCGGACGGATCAGCCAGCCGGTGGTCCGGGGGCCGAAGCCCAACTGCCAGCTGAGCTGGGAGGTGGTGACGCCGTCGTGCGTTTCCTCCCACTGGACCGCCACTTCAAGCTCCTGCTGTGCTCCCGGGACGCCCAGGGCGTCCGCGAGTTCCTGCGCCGCCGGCGTGGCTGCCTGGTAGCGGGGATGGTGCTGGACGTAGGCAGGCCAGTCCTCGTAGCCGGCGATGGCGCTGGGCCTGACGGGCCCGCTGCTTTCGGTCACTGGCCTGCCTCCTGTTCGAAATGTTGTTGTGATGGCTGAACCGGCCGTTGGGTCAGCCCAGGTTCGAGTTGACTTCCTGGATGAAGCCCTTGGCAGCGTCCCGCGGCGAGATCTTGCCGAACAGGACATCCGTGTTGAACCGGTTCAGGACCTCCATGGTGGCCGAGGAGCCTGCAGGGAACGGCAGCGGCGGCTCGATGTCCATCTCTGCGATGCGGTCCAGGTACTCCGCTTCCTTCTGCTGGGATTCCTTCAGGAGCGGAGTGATGGCAGCCTTGAGCTCGGTGTTGGCGGGCATGCCTCGGTCACTCTTGATCTTGGTGGCAGCGTCCACGTTGTTCACCAGGTAGTTGATGAAGAGGGCCGCTTCCTTGGGGTGCGCGGACTTGGAGGAAATGGCGTACTCCATGGAGGAGCGCAGCCACGCGCCGGGCGTCTTGCTTTCGCCCGGCATCTTCATCATGACCAGCGGCGAACCGGAGTAGGAGTTCATCTGGTTGCTCCAGGAGATCTTCATGCCCTGTTTGCCCTGGCCCATCAGCGTCATTTCAGGCTGGGCAGAGCCATCCTCCACTGTCTGCGAGGCGGACGGCGCGCCGCCGGTTTCCATGAGCTTCTTGTTGAGCTCGAACCACTCGGTGGCGGTGTCCTCGCTGATGCCCAGCTTCGTGCCGTCATCGGTGTAGAGCTCCTCGCCGCTCTGGCGTGCCCACACTGCCAGGAAGGAGTCGTTGGACATGGGGGTGGTGCCGAAGGTTCCGGCCGGGGAGTTCTTGGTGATGTCCGCGGCTATCCGGGCGTAATCGTCCCAGGTCCACGTTTCGTCGTCCGGCAGCTCAACTCCGGCTGCCTCAAAAACCTTGGGATCGATCACCATGGACATGGAGTTCACGCCTGCGGTGATGGTGTACTGCTTGCCGTCGATCTTGCCCAGATCCACCGTGCCTTCGGCGAACTTGGAGGTATCCAGCTGGTCCTTGACCTCATCCAGGTCGAGCAGCACACCCCGGCTTGCGTACTCGCTGGGGTAGGCGCCGCTCATGGCGAACACGTCCGGAGTGGTGCCGCCGGCGATCTGGGTGGCCATCTTGTCCCAGTAGGAACTGAACTCGGTATTCTCGCCCTCCACCTTGATAGTGGGGTTCGCAGCCTCGAAGTCCTTGATCACTTCCAGCGTCGTTTTGGCGCGGGAATCGTTGCCCCACCAGGCGAAACGGATGGTCACTGGATCTTCAACCGTCCCCACTTTCCCGGCCTCGGCGTTGCTGCCGCAACCCGTAAGTATCATGGCCAGGGCAGCTGTTGCGCCCGCAACCCCCATGACTGATTTCCTGAGACGTAACCGCATTGTCCTGCCCCTTAAGTGGTGTGGTTGTATTCCTAGTGACGTGTCTAACAGAAAGCGTTTTCTCAAAAACTAACAAAGGGCTATACAGGAGTCAAGAAACCGTTTACTTTGGTACGGAGCCGCTTTTTCAATCCGCACCTCCCGCAGGGTGGGAACCGCCGAAACTCCGGCGGACAGCCCTCCAGTAGCGGGAGCGCACCTATCGCCCCGGCGATACCAAGAACGTGGAGGCCACGATGACCAAAGGAGACCACATGGCCGCTAAGCACATACCCAGGGCGTTGCGCCCGGCTGGAATGCCGGCAGCAGCGGGCCTGATGACACGAATGGGACGGCAACAGTGAGCGCCATCAGCGAACTCAGCTCCATAACCCGGCGCAAGGGCAAAGCCACCGCCGCTGAGAAGAAGGCCAACGGCCGGGACAACAAGGCAGCGTATATCTTCCTGTTGCCGTGGCTGGTGGGCCTCGTGGCCATCACCATCGGCCCCATGATCATGTCCCTCTACCTGTCCTTCACGGACTACAACCTGCTCCAGCCGCCGGAATGGGTGGGGCTGGACAACTTCACCCGGATGCTCAGCGACGCACGCCTGCACAACTCCCTGGGCGTGACCTTCACGTACGTTTTTGTTGGTGTTCCGCTCCAGCTCGCCGTGGCGCTCCTGATCGCCCTGGTCCTGGACAAGGGCCTGCGCGGATTGCCGTTCTACCGCTCGGTGTTCTACCTGCCGTCCCTCCTGGGCGGTTCGGTGGCAGTAGCCATCCTTTGGAAGCAGATCTTCGGTACTACGGGCCTGGTGAACCAGGTCCTGGCAATGTTCGGCATCCAGGGTCCGGGATGGATCTCGGACCCGAGCACGGCGCTTGGTTCCATCATCCTGCTCCACGTCTGGACCTTCGGCGCTCCCATGATCATCTTCCTGGCCGGCCTCCGGCAGATCCCGCACATGTATTACGAGGCGGCGAGGGTTGACGGCGCCACCACCCTCCAGCAGTTCTGGCGGATCACCCTGCCGATGCTGAGCCCGATCATCTTCTTCAACCTGGTGCTGCAGATCATCGGATCCTTCCAGTCGTTTACCCAGGCGTTCATCGTCTCGGGCGGCAACGGCGGCCCCTCGGACTCCACGATGTTCTTCACGCTGTACCTCTACCAGAAGGGCTTCGGCCAGTTCGACATGGGCTACGCGTCAGCCATGGCGTGGGTCCTGCTGGTGATCATCGGCGTATTCACCGCCATCAACTTCATCGCTTCTAAGTATTGGGTTTTCTATGACGACTAAGCTGGAGACGCTGCCCACCCCGGACAAGAAGTCCGGAGGCGCCGGCAAGCCTACGAACCACCGCAAGCCCCGCGAGTCCCGTGGAACCCTGGCGTTCAGCCGGGCCCAGCGCGGAAAGTCCCTGATGAAGCACGGCATCCTGATCCTTGCCGGCGGCCTGATGATCTACCCGCTGCTCTGGATGGTTGTTTCCTCGCTTCGCCCCAACGAGCTGATCTTCCGGGAACCCGGGCTCTGGCTCAACAGCCTGGAGATGAGCAACTACACCTCCGGCTGGTCGGCCCTGACCCACCCCTTCGGCCACTACATGATCAACTCGGCGATTGTGGTTATCGGCTCCATCCTGGGCAACCTGATCTCCTGCTCCATGGCGGCCTACGCATTCGCCCGGCTGCAGTTCACCGCCAAGAAGCTGCTGTTCGGCATCATGCTGCTGACCATCATGCTGCCGTTCCACGTGGTGATCGTTCCGCAGTACATCCTGTTCTCGCAGATCGGCTGGGTGAATACCTTCTGGCCGCTGATCGTGCCCAAGCTGCTGGCTACCGAAGCGTTCTTTGTCTTCCTGATGGTGCAGTTCATCCGCGGCATTCCCCGGGAGCTTGACGAGGCTGCGAGGATCGACGGCGCAGGCCACCCCCGCATCTTCCTGCGGGTCATCCTGCCGCTCATGGTTCCGGCCCTGGCCACCACCACCATCTTCACCTTCATCTGGACCTGGAACGACTTCTTCGGCGCCCTGATCTACCTGACGGACCCGGACATGTTTACCGTTCCGGTGGCACTAAGGGCCTTCGTTGATTCGCAGTCGGCCACGAGCTGGGGGTCGCTGTTCGCGATGTCCATCGTCTCGCTCCTGCCGGTCTTCCTGGTGTTCCTCTTTGGCCAGCGCTTCCTCATCAAGGGGATCGCGACCACCGGCATTAAGTAGGTCCACTTCCCTGGGCTTTTCCGCTGCCGGCCAGTACCGGCAGTACCAACCGAACGGCCCGTCCCTGTGGCGGGCCGTTTGGCTGTCCGGAAGCAGCTGTGTGAGATTGCCCCGGCTAAACATCTTGTAATACAAGTCACGCACTTGTACTATTACATCTAGAAAGCGCTTTCGCGTTTCATCCCTTCAGTGCATCAGTCCCCAGCACCTAGATCAAAGAAGATCGGAGTTACCAGTGCAGCTCTTTTCCCGCCCTGCGTCTGCTGCCCGGCAACCGGCACAGTCGCCTTCCCCCGGCGCAGCACGCCGCATCCGCAAGACGGGCGTCGTTGCGGCCGCGGCCGCCGTCGTTATGGCCCTTAGCGCATGCGGCGGTGGATCATCACCGCAGAACGCCGATGGCCCTGTTGAATTGCGGTTCTCCTGGTGGGGCGGCGACAAGCGCGCCCAGCTGACCCAGGAAGCCATCAAGCAGTTCGAGGCTGAGAACCCGAACATCAAGATCAAGCCGGAGTTCGGCGACTGGAGCGGTTACTGGGACAAGCTGGCCACCCAGGTTGCCGCCAACGACGCTCCGGACATCATCCAGATGGACGAAAAGTACATCACTGAATACTCCAGCCGGGGTGCCCTGCTGGACCTGTCCAAGTATGAGATCGACACCTCCAAGCTCGATGAGGCCGCACTGAACGCAGGCAAGAGCGAGGACGGCCTGACCGGTATTGCGGCTGGCATTAATGCAGCCACCATCCTGGCGAACCCGGCGGTGTTTGAGGCCGCGGGTGTTGAGATACCGGACGATTCAACGTGGACCTGGGAGGACTTCGGCCGCATCGCTGCAGAGGTCACCGAGAAGTCCCCGGATGGCACTTACGGCGCCGCAGCGTACGGTACGGACGAAGCTTCCCTGGGCGTCTGGCTCCGGCAGAACGGCAAGTCGCTCTACACCTCGGACGGCAAGCTCGGCTTCGAGCCGAAGGACATCTCCGAATGGTGGGCGTTCCTCAAGGAGCTCAGCGCAAAGAAGGCAGTCCCATCCGCATCCGAGGTTATTGAGGCAGAGGCCGCGCCGCTGGACCAGAGCGGGCTGGCAACGGGCAAGAACGCCATGGCCTTCTGGTGGTCCAACCAGGCACCTGCCCTGGAAAAGGCCTCCGGCGGCGACCTGAAGATCATGCGGTTCCCCACCAAGACCGGTTCAGCCGAGGATGCCGGACTTTGGTACAAGGCCTCGCAGTTCTGGTCAGCTTCGTCCCGCACCAAGCACCCTGAGGAAACCGCCAAGTTCATTGACTTCCTGGCCAATAACGTCAAGGCAGGCGAGGCCCTCCTTGCAGACCGCGGTGTATACCCGAACTCGGAAGTCCGCGTAGCCATCGAGTCCAAGCTGACCCCTGCTGACGTCAAGGTGGTCAAGTTCATCGACCAGATCAAGGACGAGCTCGGCGAGGCACCCGCACCGCCGCCGAAGGGCGCTGGCGCGATCCAGGAAATCATCAAGCGGTACACCTCCGAGGTTCTCTTCGAGCGGCTCTCCACTGACGAGGCAGGCAAGAAGGCCCACGACGAAATGAAGTCGGCAATCAGCAGTTAGTCCTCACACCGCCAACACGGCTCCGGGCAGTTTGGGTGGACGCCTCCTCCACTCCGAGCATCCGACGGCGGGTGGCAGCTCCGTCCCGGCGGGAACCATTGGTTCCTTCCGGGACGGAGCTGTTTAAGGCTGCGAAGGTTAAAGCTGCACCGGTAGGACTACGGCGGTGCAGCCGCTGCGGCCAGGGGCCGGACTACCAGGGGCCGGTGCGGTACAACGGGCGGGTGAGCAACAACGCGGCCGAGGACCTGGATGCCGTGTTTCTTCGGCCTGGGACATTCTGCTGTTCCCCGCATTGTTGGGTCGGGATCGCCGCAGGACGGGCCCGCACTGGCGGGGGAGGCTACATAAAGCGGCGCACCCGTAGCGACGGCAGCAGCAGTACCGGCTAATGCGCCCGATCCGCATGCATCAAAAGCGGTGCCGGGCGGGGGTGGTGCTGTGGAGTGGTAGGTATGGCCGGTGGGGGTTTGGAGCTCGACCGTGTGCCTGGGGCCGGGGATTGGTGTGGCTGAGAATCCGGGTTTTTCTTTGGTGTGGTTGCAGGCTTCGCAGAGGCCTTGGCCGTTGGTGCTGGTGGTTGGGCCGTCCTGGTGCCAGGGGGTGATGTGGTCGTGGTGGCGGATGGGTGCGTCGCAGTAGGGGGTGCGGCAGGTGTCGTCCCGGATTTGGAGGAAGCGGCGGAGCCCGGGCGGGAAGAGCCGGGCTTTGGAGTCCATGGCGAGGAGTTCTCCGGTGCCGGGGGCTGTGTAGAGCCGGCGCAGCCAGACATCGATGTCGCCGCTGTCACTGACGCCGGCCCCTGCTGCCGCTACTGTCAAGGCGCTATCCGCTGGTCCTGTGCCGGGGCGTTCCGGCTGGCCGAGGACTGTCTGGCGTGCCCATTCGGTGGGAACGATGCCGTAGCCTGCGAGGCGGGCGGGTTCGCTGTCGCCCTGGAAAAGGGTCCGGTCGGTCATGACGAGCTGGACTTCGATGCTGCTGACTCCTCCCGGGGTACCCGTGATGTTTTCAACGAGCTGGTCGGCCATGATCGCACCCCTGGACCGGTCATCACCGTGTGATCGGACAGTGTCCGCGTGGCGGGCCAGGGCGGCGTAGGCGGCCACGCCCTGGGCGACCGGGAGCAGTGCGGTCAGCCGGGCCATGGTGTCCGGCGCCGGACGAAGACTCACGGTCCGGTCGCTCACCGCGTGGGCCGCGCGTCGTGTCACCGAGTGTGGGTCACGCCGGTACGCGGCCGCGCGCACGGCGGCGATGATGGCCCGGTCCCCGCGGCCTGAAAGTGTTCCGGTGTCGGCGGCGAGTTCGTCGTCGACGGCGCACCGGTCTTCGGCGGACAGGCACGCGGTTTCCTTCACGATGAGGGTGGCGCGCCATTCGTTCAACTGCCCGGACTCCAGGGCGGCCAGGGCGTGGGGCATTTCGGTGCCGAGGGCTTTGGCAAGGCCCAGGAGCCGGCTGCCGCGGGCCGGGGACTCCCGGCGCGCCAGCGCAACCTGCGCGGCCACGCCGGCGCCTTGTTCCTTGGCCGGGACACCGGCGGCGGCCTGCTCCCGCCGCTGGGAGAGATCAAAAGCCACGGTAATCCGGGCCTGTTTAGCAGCGGTCAGCGACTTCAGATCCTCAAGCTCCCGCAACTGATCAATCATCCCCGGACCATCAGACGCGACCGTCACCGACGCCAGGGAGCGCGAGATGTCAGCAACCGACGTTGGGCTTGCAGAAGACGCGCCGCGATATTCTGCCTGCCCTGCTCCCGAAATCCCAGCCGTTGCCATAACCCAACTCTGCCAAAGACCACTGACAATGACCGGCCGCCAAGAACGCTATGTGGAAAATTCTGTCAGCCTACCTAATGCCCCTCTCCAGCAACTGTTCCTCCCCTATTTGGCGCTGCCGCATTCTGCGGCGCCCCTGCCAGACGTAAAATTATCCCGCTGGGAGGTGTGAACTGGCCTCCGTGTCGCCTGCCAGCGATGGTATGCACACCGCCATTAACTGGGAACCGGCGGATTCATAATTGCAGCGTTTGCACTGGAAGAATCCCATATCAGCCAGAAAAATTAGCCGTCTAACGGCCATCTTCTCCTGAGCGGCGGGGACAGCACACCCAATGGCGCTGCCGGTCGCTCGCCCGATGTGAAAGGCGCGGCCCAATCCTGTGCTGCGGCCGGGTGGCTTTGGGGACTTGAGAGGCCTCCAAAGCACAGAGGACCGGCGAGAGCCGGCCCGCCAATTCCTTTAATTGCTGCCTTCGGCATTGAGGCCAAAGGCATCTGCAGAAAGTCTGAAAAATGAAGCTATCACTCCGCCGCGTCCTGGCTCTGTTCGCGGCACTACTGATCGCCTTCGCAACGGGCATGACAGCGGCGCAGGCGGTCGTCGACTTTAGTAATGCCCCTTCCGGAGCGCACTTCGCAAAGGGCTTCGGCGAGCCCGTCTGTACCATCACCGGCACGACCGTAACGTGTACTGAGACGCGAATTGAAGGTGTCGGAAACACGAATGCGACTGTAGTACTGGCAGTCACCAGCACAATCAGCGGCGTCTGCCACAACCCGGGCAATGACAGGATCGTTGAGCCGTTCTCGGAGTCGGTAACAGAGACGAGCTCCTCCGATCTCACCTCCACGAGGAACGGCAGGCTGATCGTGCCGGCGCAGACTACAGAGGGAACGAGCACCGCGGGCTTCCTGGCAACCTTCAGCTGCCCCAACCCCAACTGGCGGCCTGAGGTGACCAGCAACGTGCTCACCTACGTCTACACGTTGACCTTCGCAGGGTTCACCGAGCCGGCAATCGAGATCACTGGTTAGCCTATGCACTCATGCGGTAGAGCAGGACTCCCGTGAGGGTCCGCAGCATCCTCCAGCCAGCGGACTACACGACCCCGGGGACCCAGTTTGTGGTCTCCCGGGGCCATCCATGACCGGGGTCTGGACCCGGCGACGCCCCATGAACCGGAGACTCAGTCCTCCGCGATCACCGCAACGCTGCCGGCTTCAACGGTGCCGCTGAACCGTTCACCGGCGAGCATGTCCGTGCCGGATGCCCGCACGGTTGCCGCAGTCCGGGTGTGGTTGATGGCGAACAGGAAGCTGCCGCCGTCGGCCGAGCGCCGGCGCGTCAGTTCCACTCCGGGATCGGCGTCAGCGACCGGGGAGACGCCAGACTCCGCCAGCAGCCGGTCCACCAGCGACTCGATGCCGTCACGGTCGGGGAAGGTGGCCAGGTACCAGGCGGCACCGCTGCCCACGGCCCGCCGGGTCAGGGATGGAACGCCCTCCAGTGGGTACCCGGTGAACGTCTGGACAGCCTCCGCCCCGTCAAGGTGCACATGCTCGCTCCAGATCGAAGACACCGTGCCGTCGCTCAGCTTCAGCTGCGATCCGGCCAGCAGCGGGTGGAACTCCTCAACGCGGACGCCCAACAGTTCGCGGAATGCACCCGGGTAGCCGCCCAGCCGCACGTGGTCCTTCTCATCAGTAATTCCGCTGAAGTAGCTGATGAGGACTGTTGCGCCGCCGGCAGCGGCAGCCGCAATGTTGGCAGCAGCCTCATCAACCACCGAGTACAGCGTGCACACGAGGACCAGGTCGTAGCCCTCCAGCGGTGCCGACGGATGCACCAGGTCCACGGAGACGCCCCGCAGGAACAGTGAGCGGTGGAAAGCCCGCAGCAGGTCCAGGTACCGCACGTCGACGCTCGGCTTGGAGTCAATTTCGCTGGCCCACCAGGCTTCGTAGTCGAACACGATGGCCGCGCGCGACTCCACCCGCGAGCCGCGGACCGGCGCCAGCAGCTGGAGTGCAGCTCCCAGGTCAACCACCTCGCGCCACACCCGGGTGTCGCGGCCGCCGTGCGGGACCATGGCCGAGTGGAACTTCTCCGAGCCCGCAAAGCTCTGCCGCCACTGGAAGAACATCACCGCATCCGCGCCGCGTGACACGTGCGCCAGCGAGTTCCTCAGCATTTCGCCGGGCATCTTGGGCTGGTTGCGCGGCTGCCAGTTGACGGACGACGTCGAATGTTCCATCAGGATCCACGGGTCACCTCCCGCAATGCCGCGGGTGAGGTCCGCGCTGAACGCGAGTTCGATGTGCCGTTCAGGATCTGCCGCCACCAGGTAGTGGTCATTGGCGATGACGTCCAGGTCCTTGGCCCAGTCAAAGTAGTCCATGGACTTGGTGGCGCTGGAGGCCATCAGGTTGGTGGTGCAGGGCACTGCGGGGGTGACTTCCCGAAGGACTGCCACCAGGCTGCGGTAGTAATCCATCAGCGCCCAGGAGTTGAACCGCTGGAAGTCCAGTTGCTGGCCGGGGTTCAGCGTGGAGGGTGCGACGCCGGGAGGAAGGATCTCCTCGAACGAGCCGTAGTGCTGCGACCAGAACGCTGTGCCCCACGCGGCATTGAGCTCACCGATGGTGCCGTACCGACGTTCGAGCCACAGGCGGAACGCGGCGGCGTCCTCCTCACCGTAGAACTCCGAAATGTGGCAGCCCAGTTCGTTGTCCACGTGCCACAGGGCCAGGGCGGGGTGGTCCTTGTACCGCTCTGCCAGCACGCGCGTGATGCCGGCGGCGTACTGGCGGTAAGCGGCCGACGACGGCGTGTAGTGCCGCCGTGACCCCGGTCCCAGCGTGGTTCCGTCAGCCGTGACCGGCAAAATTTCCGGATGCTTGCGTACCAGCCATGCCGGGGGAGCGGCGGTGGCGGTGGCCAGTGCAACCTTGACGCCAATGCCATGCAGGTTGTCCATCACCTCGTCCAGCCAGCCAAAGTCGTACTGGCCCTCCGCAGGTTCCAGCAGCGCCCAGGAAAAGATGCCGACGCTGAGGAAGCTCACGCCGGCTTCCTGCATCAGCTCCAGGTCCTCCAGCCTCACGCTGACCGGCCACTGCTCCGGGTTGTAGTCGCCACCGAAAGCAATGCCTTCGATGTTGCTCCAAACGCTGGCAGGGGCCGGGTTTGCCTGGTTGGTCATGGGACTCCTTTGTCTGTGGGTGGATAAACGGGCGGTGCAAACCAGCCGCTTGGAAAACGCTTGCCCATTTCCGGGAATGGGGATATTGTATCGTTTCAGAAGCCGTGTAAGCCAGCTCACTACTTTCGTTGTAGGTGAGATCGGGGGTTGCACACACTGAGCAAGGAGGCTCCCATGATCAACAGAAGGCATTTCCTCACCACCGTGGCTGTCGGCACCGCATCTGCCGCAGCGTTGGCCGCGTGCGGCACGGGATCCGGCACCAGCGCTGGAGAGACGGGCTCCGCGGAGAACCCCGTCACCATCAACTACACCTGGTGGGGCAACGATGACCGGGCCGAGCGTACCCGCAAGGCCATTGCCCTGTTCGAGGAGAAGAACCCGGACATCAAGGTCAACGGCAACTTCACCGACTTCGCCGGGTACTGGCAGAAGCGTGCCACGGAGGCTGCCGGCGGCGGCCTGCCGGATGTGATGCAGTGGGACCTTTCCTACCTGCGCGATTACGGCCAGCGGAACCAGCTTCTTGACCTGGGCACCGTGAACATCAACACGGACGCGTTCGAGAAGTCCCTCCTGCCCTCGGGCCAGATCAAGGGCAAGACCTACGGCATTCCCACCAGCACCAACGCGTTCGCCGTCTACTACGACCCGGCCAAGCTGGCGTCGCTGGGCATCGCGGAGCCGGACGGAACGTGGACCTACAAGGAGTTCAACGACTTCCTGGCAGAGGTTGGCGCCAAGAGCAACGGCGAGATCTTCGGCGGCACGGACTACACCGGCGTCTGGTGGATGTTCAACATCTGGCTGCGCCAGAACAACATCGAGGCCTTTACCGAGGACGGCAAGCTCGGCTTCACCAAGGACGATATGAAGAAGTGGTGGAACCAGACTGCTGCCCTGCGCGGCACCCCGGCCATCGTCTCCGAAGAGCGCGTCACCCAGCTCGCCCCAAAGTCCCCGTTCGGCTCCAACGTCACTGCCACCGAGGTCACCTGGGACAACTTCATGGCCGGCTACCTCGCGGACAGCGGCGCCACGGAACTCAAGCTTGCTCCGGTCCCGTCGGATGACCCGGACAACCTGGGCCTCTTCCTAAAGCCCTCCATGCTGATGGTGGCCAGCGCCAAGACCAAGTTCAAGGATGCTGCGGCCCGTTTCATCGACTTCATGGTCAACGACCCCGAGGTAGGCCAGATCTTCAAGACCTCCCGCGGTGTCCCGGCGTCCAAGACCCAGCGTGACGGGACCACCTTCGAAGGTACGGACAAGCTCGTGGTGGATTACGAGAAGTCCATCGAGCAGTACCTCAAGGATGCGCCGGAGCCCCCGATCGTCGGCTTCGGCACCCTCGAGGCATCCTTCAAGCGCGTCAGCTCCGACCTCAACTACGGCAAGCTCACCATCGACGGCGCCGCCGACGCATGGTTCAAGGAAGCCGAAGACCTCATCAAGCAGAACGCCTGATCAGGCGTTGCCTGCCCAAGCTTTCATGACTGACGGAATGAACTCGTGACTCAAAGCCCAACACTGAGCAGGCGCTCGTCGTCGTCCGCCCCCTCGCAGCCGCGCAAATCGCGGCAGCGCGGGGCGGATGCCCGCGCCGGCTACACCTTCCTGCTGCCCTGGCTGCTGGGATTCATTGCCCTCACTGTTGGGCCCATGATTTCCTCGCTCTACCTCTCTTTCACCAACTACAACCTGTTCGAGCCTCCCAAGTGGATCGGCCTGGACAACTACACCACCCTCTTCCAGGACGAACGGTTCCTGCAGTCGGTGGGCGTGACCGTCAGCTACGTGGTCTTCGGTACGCCGCTCAAGCTCGCGGCCGCACTGGCAGTGGCCATGCTGCTGAACAGCAAGCGCCGCGGCCAGGGGTTCTACCGCTCGGCCTTCTACGCCCCGTCCCTGATCGGCGCGTCCGTCTCCATCGCGATCGTCTGGAAGGCCATGTTCGGCGACGCCGGCCCGGTGGACCAGGGCCTGTCCTTCTTCGGGATCAACCTGGGCGGCTGGGTGGGCAACCCGGCCATGACCATGCCCATGTTCATCCTGCTGACCGTGTGGCAGTTCGGCGCCCCCATGGTGATCTTCCTCGCCGGCCTCAAGCAGATCCCGGGCGAGCTCTACGAGGCCGCGTCCATGGACGGTGCCGGCCCGGTGCGGAAGTTCTTCAACATCACCTGGCCCATGCTCTCCCCGGTGATCTTCTTCAACCTGCTGATGGAAACCATCCACGCGTTCCAGATCTTCGCCTCGGCGTACATCATCTCCAACGGTGAAGGCGGCCCTGCCGGATCCACCCTCTTCTACACCCTCTACCTGTACCTGCGGGGCTTCAGCGACTTCCGGATGGGCTATGCCTCGGCCATGGCCTGGCTCCTGGTGATCGTCGTCGGCATCATCACCCTGATCTTCTTCCGCACGTCCAAGTCCTGGGTCCACTACAGCGGTGATGCAAAATGACAAGCACGGCAATCCCCACCCAGTCCCTCCCGGACGCAGAGCTGGCGCACTACAACCCCAAGTCCGAATCGGCCGGGACCAAGCGCGTCAAGAGCACCGTCTTCCACCTGGTGGCCCTCGCCCTCACGGCCGTGGTCCTGTACCCCGGCCTGTGGATGATTGCCTCGGCGTTCAAGCCCAACTCCGAAATCGGTGGCTCCAACACCTCGCTGTGGTCCAACAACTTCAGCTTCGACAACTTCGTCACGGCCATGGACGGCATCGGCGGCGTGTCCACCCTGCAGTTCTTCACCAACTCGCTCATCCTGGCCATCGGCGCCGTGGTGGGAACCATCCTCTCCGCATCCGTGTCAGCGTACGCGTTCGCCAGGATCAAGTTCCCCGGCCGCAGCATCTTCTTCGGCATGATGATCGCCACCCTGCTCCTGCCCTTCCACGTGGTGATCATCCCGCAGTACATCGTGTTCCAGCAGCTCGGCCTGGTGGATACGTACGTACCGCTGCTGATCGGAAAGTTCCTCGCCGCCGACGCGTTCTTCGTGTTCCTCATGGTCCAGTTCATGCGCAACCTTCCGGCAGAACTGGATGAAGCGGCAAGGATCGACGGCGCCGGCCACGTCCGGATCTTCACCTCCATCATGCTTCCGCTGATGAAACCGGCCCTGATCTCCACCTCGATCTTCTCCTTCATCTGGAGCTGGAACGACTTCCTGGGCCCGCTGCTCTACCTGAACACCCCGGACAAGTACCCGCTGCCGCTGGCCCTGCGCCTCTTTGTGGACCAGACCCAGTCCTCGGACTACGGCGCCATGATCGCCATGTCCGTACTGGCCCTGCTGCCGGTGCTGATCTTCTTCCTGGTGTTCCAGCGGTACATTGTTGAAGGCGTCTCCACCCAGGGCCTCAAGGGCTGACGGACAAACGAGACAGAAAATGAGCGTCATGGACAGCACCACACCCGCCCCCAACCACCACGAACCCGTTCCGGTGAACCGCTTCGCGCTGTTCTCCGAGACGCTGCTGGCAGGGGTGCTGGTGCTGGTGCTGTCCCTTCCGCTGGTGACGATCCCCGCCGCGTATGCGGCGGGGATCGCCCATCTTGAGCGCCACCTCTCAGGCCGGGACGATTCCGTCCGCGGCCTCTGGGGCACCTTCAAGGCTGCCCTGCCAGGCAGCTGGAAGCTTGGAATCACGACGGCGGCAGCCGCCGTCGTGATTGTCCTTAACCTTCTGCTCGCATGGGTGGGGCAGCTGCCGGGCCGGGACGTGGTGCTGCCAGCCACCTTGATCCTTGCCGCCGGCGCCGCGATTGTGCTCCTGCGCAGTGCCGCAGCGTGGTCCGATTTCGCCGTTGCCCCTAGGGATGCCCGCACCGCCTGGCGCTTGGCGCTCGAGACCGGACAGTCCCTGTCCCTCAAGGACTGGAGCGGGTCCCTGCTGCTGGCAGCCGCGCTCTTCGGAGCGGTGGTGTTCGTCTGGATGCTGGCTGCCCTCTTCGTGGTGGTTCCCGGCACCCTGATCCTGGCCGCTGCCGCCGTCAAACTGCGCGCCCGCCGCGCCTGAGGCACACCAGCAGTCCTTTACATCCGCCCGCTATTGAGTTGAGTCCGCCGTGTCTTCCGAGCGCCAGCGTTCAGAGCAGTCCTTCCGCACTCCCAAAGACCCGCCGGCCTGGTACCAGCCCCTGACGCAACGGAACTACCGGCTCTTCCTGGCGCTGGTGTTCATCGGCAGCGTGGGGGTGTGGATGCAGCGGCTCGCGCAGGACTGGCTTGTGCTGCAGCTGACCGGCAGTCCCGCCGCCGTAGGAGTGGCCGTCGCCCTGCAGTTCCTCCCGATGCTGGTGGTGGGACCCCTGAGCGGCCTGCTGGTGGACATGTTTCCCAAACGCCGGATCATGCTGTGCTGCCAGGCCGTCATCGCCGTCCTTGCCCTGGGCCTGGCCGCATGGGCCGCAAGCGGAACCATCACCGTCTGGGCCGTCTATGCCAGCTGTGTGGCGCTGGGCGTCACATCGGCCATCAACCAGCCGGCCAGCCAGGTCTTCGTCAATGAAGTGGTGGGCGACGCGCACCTCCGGCCGGCCATAGGCCTCAACAACGCCATCGGCCAGCTTGGAGCGATGGCAGGCCCTGCCGTGGGCGGCGTGGTCATTGCCCAGGCGGGATCGGCCGCAGCGTTCGCTGCCAACTCCGCGTTGTGCCTGCTGGTGCTCGTGCTGATCGCCGCCATCCGCCCTGCCGAACTGCATCCCAGCGCCCGGGCGGCCCGCGGACGCGGCCAGCTCCTGGCCGGGTTCCGCTACGTCCGGGAACGGCCGTCGCTGCTGCTGGTCATCGCCCTGGCCGGACTCCTGGGAATGTTCGGCATGAACGGCCCCGTGGTGCTGGCCGCCTTTGCCGAACGGGTGTGGCACAACGGCGTGGAAGGCTTCGGGCTGTTCAATACCGTCAGCGCCATCGGGGCGCTGGCCGGTGCGCTGCTGGCCGCCCGGCTGCGCAGCCTGGGACGCAAAGGCATAGTGGCCGCTGCGGGGCTCTTTGGCCTGTCCCAGTTGGTGGCGGCCCTGATGCCCACCCTTGTCCTGTTCACCGTGATGCTGGTGGTGGTAGGTCTCATGACCCTCCTGTTCCTGACCAGCGCGGCAACCGCAGTCCAGCTGGAGGCCGGGCCGGAGATCCGCGGCCGCGTGATGGCCCTCTACCTTCCCCTCCTGCTGGGCGGGCACGCGCTGGGAGGCCTCCTGGCCGGCTGGCTCACGGAACAGTTCGGAGTGCGTACCGGGCTGGTGGCCACCGGCGGGCTGGGCATGCTCTCAGCACTTGTCATAGGGCTTTTGCTGTGGCGGCATGGGCGCAGGACGCGTAACAGCCAGGCCTGACTGCCGGCTTCCCCTGCAAGGTGCGGATTCACGGACAGGCGGCCCTCCGGAGACCTTGACGCGTTCGCTGGCTCACACCTAGGCTGTGGGAAACCGGTTTCTTTCAGGTCCCAGCAACTTCGCGCCAAAGGACAAACAATGATGTTTCGCGCCCAAAAGTCCCTGCTGCCCAAAGCTGCCGCCGCAGCGGCCGCACTCTCACTGGTCCTCACCGGCTGCGGCAGTTCGCCGGAAGCCGCCTCGGACGGCCCGGTGACCCTGCGGTTCAGCTGGTGGGGCTCTGACGTGCGGCACAAGATGACCGAGAAGCTGATTGAAGGCTTCGAGGCGGAGAACCCCAACATCAATATTGAGGGTGAGTACGGCGACTGGTCCGGCTACTGGGACAAACTCGCCACGCAGGTGGCCTCGCAGGATGCCCCGGACATCATCCAGATGGACGCGGCTTATCTGGGTGAGTATTCCGAGCGCGGCGCCCTGCTCGAGCTGAAGGATGTTGACCTGTCAAAGTTCGACCAGCCCGTGGCGGACTCCGGGAAAGTGGACGGCAAGCAGTACGCCGTGACCAGCGGCGTGAACGCCATGGTGGTGATGGCCAACCCGGCCTTGGTGTCGGCCAGCGGCGTGGCCCTTCCCGATGACAAGACCTGGACCTGGGACGACCTGGACAGCACGGCCGCGGCTATCACCAAAGCCAGTGGCGAGAAGGTGTACGGCAGTGGCCAGGTCAATTCCGACGCCGCGGCCAACCTGTGGTTCCGGCAGCACGGCAAGTCATTGTTTACCAGCGACGGCAAGCTGGGGTTCGAGGAATCGGACCTGGCCGAGTGGTACGAGTACCAGGCGAAGATGCGCGACTCCAAGGCAGTGCCGCCGGCCTCAGTCATCACTGAAGACGCGACCGCCTCGATCGACCAGCAGGGCCTGTCCACGGGAAAGTTCGCCATGAACATGTACTGGTCCAACCAGCTGGGCGCCCTGAGCAAGGCCTCCGGCCAGGACCTGGAGATCCGCCGCCCGCCGAGCGTGGAGGGCAAGGCCTCCGAAGCCCAGCAGTTCTACAAGTCCTCCATGTTCTGGTCCGCCAGCTCCCGGACCAAGCACCCCGTGGAGGCGCAGAAGTTCATTGACTTCGTGACCAACAACGCCACGGCCGGCGAGATCGGACTGGCCGACCGCGGCATCCCCGCCAACTCCGACATCCGTGCGGCTGTGGTCTCCAAGCTGACCCCGGCCGATGCCAAGACCGCCAGGTTCATTGACGAGATCTCCAGCGAACTGGGCGACGCCGCTCCGGTTCCGCCGGCGGGCGGCAGCGCAGCCGTTGAAGCCCTCACCCGCTACTCCCTGGAAGTCCACTTCGACAGGCTCTCCCCGCAGGAGGCTGCGAAGAAGGCCTTGGAAGAGGCCAGGAGCGCCATTCTCTGACCCACGGGCGTGACCCCGCGAGATGGCATTTCACGGCAATCTTCCCCGCAAACATTGCCGCGGAATGCCATCTCGCGTCTCCTGGGCCTACAGGCGGCTACGCCTGCGGCGTGAATATCCACGTGCCGGGGTGGATGCGGAAGTCAAGCTTGGCCGCGCTGTCAGCCGCGGCGCCGTCGGGATTCGTCCGTGCGGTCGCGGCATCCTCAGCGAAGGGCACGACGGCGGCCTCCGTCGTCGTTCCTTCACGCCCGGAGGCAACCGAGTACTTGCCGGCGGGCAGCCGGACAACAGCCGTGGTGCCCGGAGGGACCGTGCACTCAAGCCGCACCTGGCTGCCCTCCCGGACCCAGCTGGCTTCCACGCAGCCGTTGCTGACCGGCACCGTGCCGCGGGCATGGTTAAGCCGGCACAGCGGAGGCTCGATCAGCAGCTCCGAGCCTCCGGGGGAGCTGAACCGGACCCCGAGCAGGTGGTCCAGGATCTCCTTGACCACGGATGCGGACCAGGCGTGGGACTGGCTGTAGTCCGTTCCCTCCACCAGGTCCCAGGCCTCCCAGGTGAAGGTGGCGCCGCGTTCCAGCAGGCGGGCCCAGCCGGGCTGGTCCTTGTTTGTCAGGAGGTCCAGCACGGCGTCCGTCAGTCCCTGGGAAAGCAGCGCCCGCACCAGCCGGTGGACGGTCAGCGGCCCCTGCTTCATCCCCAAGGAGGCGATCCGCAGTGCATCAGCGGCGGCGAACTCCGGAGCGGTGATGCCAAGGGAGAGCGGGAAGGACGTGGCGTGCTGGGAGGCGTGGGAGCTGGGGGTGCCGTCCGCATGCAGGCCGTCCACCATCACCCCGTCCACGCGCAGGCGGGTGCGGATTGCCTCGGCCAGCCGACGGGCTGAAGAGGCATACCGGATGGCTGCATCGGGCTCGCCGGCAAGGCCGCAGAGCCCGGCCGTGGACACCAGCGCCGAATAGGCCTGGGCGTTGACGGTGGTCTTCGCGGCGCACTCCATGTCGTAGCCGAACCGGCCAGGTTCCGGCCAGTCCACGATGCCGTGCAGGTAGGGGCCGGAACCGCCGCCCAGCCGGGTGACCAGTCCCGCCGTCGGCCCTTCTGCCGGAACGTACCGCAGCGCGTAGTCCGCGGTGTTGCGAAGGTGCGGCAGCAGTTCCCGGACCAGGCCAAGATCGCCGGTGCGCAGGTGGTACTCCTCGGCCCATTCAGGAACCATGAGGGAGAAGTCCGGGATGTCGCGCTTGCCGTCGCCATTGGGGTACACGGCGTTGTAGCGGCCGCGGTCCTGCCCCTCGGACCAGTAGCGGACGGCGGACCAGGCGAACTCCCGCAGCGCCTGGGCCGTATAGGCATGCTCGCCGAAAAGGGCCATCGTTGCGTAGGAGATGTTCACCGCATCCGCCAGGAACTGGCCCTTCTCCCGGGTGGGTGTGTCCACGAACTGCTCTTGGACGCCGTAGAGGGCTGAATCGCGCAGCAACGTGAAGACGGCATTCAGCGCCTCGTCCGAGGAAGTGAAACTTCCTTCAGCCGGATGGCGGCCATGGACCAGCACGGCCCCAACCCTGGAAACCTCGGCGGCCTCCACGCCGGGAAGCTCGAGGTAGCGGAAGCCCAGGTGCACCGTGGCACTGTACTGCTGGGGGCCGGCCGCCTGGGTGTAGGGGAAGGACATGTCCGTGTTCTGGCTTGCGGTCTTTCCGGCATCCACCCGGCCGTCCGGCCGGAGGGAGTACCCCGCCCGCATCATCACGGTGCGGCCGGGAACCCCGTCCCTGAAGTCCACCTCCGGACGCCCGGGAAGGACCTGGCCGAAGTCAGCCACCATGGTGCCGTCGCCGGCCGTCAGGAAGGCCTTGGGAGCAACAAACCCGCCGGCCAGGAAGGTCCGGCGCGGGTGCAGCGAGGGGAACTCCGGTGCCGGGTGGCGGCCGCAGCTGATGGCGGGCGGCAGGTCCCCGGATGAAGAAGAGGCAGCAGAGGAGGAGGCAGGGGAGGAGGCAGGGGAGGAGGCCGGCGCGGCGGCCAAAGCACCGGCGGCCTGCCCGTCCAGGTGTTCCACGGGATCGCCCTCGTCATTGCGGTAGCCGGACTGCCGGTACGGCGCCTCGCCGGCTGACCACTCCGGCCCGGAACAGAAGGAGTCACGGCGGCCGTCCGTGTACTGGACGCTGATGCGGACCAGGAGGCCGGGAAGCCCGGCGGCGCGGCCCTGGCCCGGGCCGTACCAGTGCAGCAGGGCCGTCAGGGGAACGGCTGTGCCTGGAGGCTGGGCGGCGAGCAGGCCAGTGACGTCTGCGGCGTCGTAATAGCCCTCGCCCGGGTAGCCGAAGGAGGTTGTTGCCAGGCAGGAGGTGCCGGCCAGGGAGATCTGCGCGTGGTGGTTCGCCGCCACGAACAGCCGCGCCCGGCGCACCGTGCCGGTGAGCTGCAGGGTGGTCCGGAACAGCGTCCACTCATCCGGCTGGCGGTGCGCCGTGGTGCCGGCCCAGTGCGCCAGGCAGGCCCGTGCCTGGTCCGCGCCGGCGTCGAAGCGGTGGTCCAGCAGGACGGCGTCGGCACTGTCCTGGCTGGCACTGTCCTGGCAGGCGCTGCTTATGTGCAGCGACGCGTACTCCGCCTGGCTCCTGGGCCCCTGGTGCAGGGCAAGCTTCCCGGCAGCTCCGGAAGCTGCGGGCTCCTGCACCGCCAGCAGCTGCACGCCATCCAGGGACACAGTGATGGTGTGGCCGTCGTCGGTGACCAGCAGGTCCTGCCAGGAACCGGGCACCAGGTCCTTGCCGGGCAACCGGGCCTGGCGGACGTCCAGGCTACGCTTTGCCCGGGCCTTGGCCAGCACGGTGGTTTCCGGGACGGCCGCGGCGGGAATCTCCCACACCGGAGCGCGGCGGAGGACCACCTCCCCGGCCGTGTTGAGCTCCAGCAGCAGGCCGGTGCCGGGACCGCTGCTGCGAAGGATGAGCCCGGCCCACCCCATCACCGGCCGGACGCGGGCTTCGAGGCGGAAGGTGCGGGCAGGCGGGCAGGGAACCGGCAGGAAGGGCGAGCCTGCCACGCGGAGGGCGCCGCCAAGGATTTCCAGGGGTGCGCGGCCGCCGGGCGCGCGCCGGATCCAGTCGGCCTGCCAGGAAGCGTCCGAAAGCCCGGTGCTGAACCTCTTCGGAGTAGACCATTGCCCGGGGATCCCTGCGGCGTCGCGGACCCGCACCCGCCACGCGTAGTCCGTGTCGTCGTCGAGCGCGGGCCCGCCATACGGGACGCCGCGCTGCACGGGGGAGGGGACCGGCCCGGAGCTCCAGAACTTGAGCCCCCGCGAGTCCTCCACCGTGACCTCGTAGCCGGTCTGCAGGGCCCGCGCCGGCTCAGCGCCGTCCGGCTGGGCCAGCTGCCAGCTGAAAGTTGGCCGCGCCGGTGCCGTAAGGCACTCGGCGAGGCCCTCCGTCAGCAGGTTGACCGCGTGCAGCTGGCCCTGCGCTTCGGGGATTGTAGTGGCGCGTGCCGCGGTCCCTGTGGCCTGCTGATGCATCAGGAAGCCGGCACGCTGAAGGTGCAGGGGGCTGATGTTGCCCACGGCAGGCCCAGCTCGCTGAACGTTGCGTGCTCCCGCCCCGCGCGCTCCAGCGCTGCTTCTATGTCAATCACGACGGCGTGGGCTGCTTCCCCGGATCCCTCCCACCGGATGTGGGCATCGCCGATGAGCGCGGGCAGTGGGGCGGTCCGGACCGCTTCCAGCACCAGCATGAAAGCACCGCTGTCCAGGAGGGGACTGATCAGCGGGGATCCGGAGCTGCGGTGGGCCAGCAGGTTGTCGGTGAGGTCCTCGCGGCCGTACGTCTGCTCAGTGGTGCCGGACGCCGTGGTGACGGTGAGGCGGTCCTCGGTGTAGTGGAACACGGCTGTTCCCGCCGAGCCCTGCAGCGTGATGTAGGGCTCCACGGATTCGGACGCGCAGATGGTCAGGGCGCAGGTGATGGGCAGGCCCGAGGCGGTGCGGATGCGGATCACGGAGGTGTCGTCCGACTCGATATCGTTGGCGCGGTACAGCTCGGTCTCCACGGACGCCACATCGGCGGTGGTCCGGGCCCCGGCGATCCTCAGCGCCGTTGCCACGGCGTGCGCCAGGGGGTTGGTGGCCACGCCGTCAACCACGTCCACGCCGTTGATCCTGCGCTTCCCGGCCCACCGCGAGCGTTTGTAGTAGGCCCGGTCCCGGACCCAGCGGCCGGTTGCCGAAATGCCCTGAAGCGTACCGAGGGTGCCGTCCGCCACCAGGTTTTCGATGGCCTGCAGGGCGTGCGAGCCCAGGCTCTGGAAACCGATCTGCACACTCCTGCCGGACGCTGCGGCGGCATCGCAGAGCCGGTCGAAATCGGCCAGGGACGCCACCGGGGGCTTCTCCAGGTACAGGTCCGCGCCGGTGCCCAAAGCGGCCAGCGCCAGCGGGGCGTGCGTCTGGATGGGCGTCGCCACAATCACCAGGTCAAGGCCCTGTGTTGCGGACAGCAGTTCGTCCAGTCCCGGGAAGACCTTTGCGGACTCCGGGACTGAGCCCGGTGCCGGCGGCTGGGGGTCGGCCACCGCAACGAGTTCGACGGCGCCTGCCGCCTGGAGGCGGTCAAGGTTGCGGAGGTGGTGGGTGCCGAAGCCATGCACACCGACCAGGGCAACACGGGCAGCCGGGGCTGACGTGCCGACGGCGGTACCGGCGACAGCTTTTCCTGCTGCTGATCCGGCAGGGGCATCCGGGCTGTGGGTGCCGGTTGGCGTTGCCATGGTTCTCCGTTTCCGCCCCCGCTGGGCACAGTTGCATAGGGCGCGTGCGAACTCCAGCAAGCGCTTTCCAAGTCTCAGTCTGGGCCATGAAGCTCCCCAGAGTCCAGTTATGTAACGATTCAAAATTTGCCTTGACCTTGCTGGCGGTGTGCGTCTAGATTTTCGAGAAACCGATTACCGGCGTGATGCGGGACACTACCGCCTTCGCCTCTGCAACGATGGAGAAATGAAGGGAGCTGCGCCATGCTATCTGGAACCTTCAGTGCCCGGGCCTACTCGTTCTTTGACACCCTCCTCTGGATTGCCTGCCTGAACCTGCTCTGGATCGTCTTTGCGCTGCTGGGCCTGGGAGTCCTCGGCGCAGGTCCAGCAACGGCGGCCGCCCAGATCGCCGTGCGGAAGCGTGCCCGGGGTGACGCGGCGCCGTTATTCCGCAGCTTCGCCTCGGACTACTTCCGGAACTTCGTCCGGGCCAACGCGCTCGCGTTGCCGGTAATGGGAGTGGCAGTGGCGCTGTCCATGAACTGGAACTACTTCTCCGCATCAGGGGACCTGTTCTCGCAGCTGGTGGCGGCGGGCATTTTTGTGGCGGCCATCCTCCTGGCCGGCGCAGCCTGCTACCTCTTCCCGATGTATGCGCGGTATGAACTGCCCCCCGCGCAGTACCTGCTGATGTCTTCGCGCTTTGCCTTCCGCCACCTCGCCGGAACGGTCATCCTCCTGTTCATCTCCGCTGCGGCGCTCTATGCCAGCACCACGGTCCCGGGCCTGGTTCCGTTCTTCAGTATCGGCGCCTGGCTGTTTGCCACCGGCTGGCTGTGTGACCGGTTCTTCACCGCAAACGATGAATCGGTGGCAGGAACCTCGGTGGCAGGGCCGGACAACCCTGGAGCGAAGGGCTCCCTGCCGGCGGCCTCCGTGGCCTGACGCCTGGAAGGGCTCGGCCCGCCCAAGTCCGGAAGGCGCCGTCGGCCTTCCCTGCGCGTGCATCCCCTGCCTTTTGCCTCCCTAGCTTGAAACGTATCAACAAAATCCTTATCAACCGTTTTGCCCAACAGAACCCCGAAGAAGTGGAAAAGGAAAACCATGATCCGCAGAAAACTCTCCCTGGCCGCCGCCGTTGTCACGGCAACGGCCATGTCCCTCACAGCCTGCAGTGGAGGGGAGGCCCCGGCAGCGGACCTCAGCACCGTGTCCATCATGGCGCCGTTCCTCGAGGCCCAGCCGCCCAGTGCCGACGGCGCCGTCCAGAAGAAGCTGGAGGAGCTCACCGGCAAGGACATCAACATCACGTGGACCCCCAACGCGTCCTACGAGGACAAGACCAACATCACCCTTGCCTCCTCCGAGATCCCGCACATCATGGTGATCCAGGGCAAGACCCCGGGGTTCGTCAAGAACGCCGAAGCCGGGGCATTCTGGGACCTCACGGACAAACTCGATGACTACCCGAACCTGAAGACCACCTTCCCGGACATTCAGCAGAACGCCAGCATCAACGGCAAGGTGTACGGCGTGTTCCGTGGCCGCGCCCCGATGCGCGCCGCCGTGATGTTCCGCCAGGACTGGCTGGACAACCTGGGCCTCGAGGCGCCCAAGACCACCGAGGACCTGTACCAGGTGGCCAAGGCCTTCACCGAACAGGACCCGGACGGCAACGGCCAGGACGACACCTGGGGCATCACCATCCCCAAGTGGGGCGCGCTGGGCACCAACAGCCCCTACGACATCATCGAGGAATGGTACGGCACCGGGAACCGCTGGACCGAGAAGGACGGGAAGCTGATCCCCAGCTTCGAAACGGAGGAGTTCCTCGAGGCCAACCGGTTCGTCAAGAAGATGGTGGACGAAAAGCTCATCAACCCCGACTTCGCCACCTTTGACGGCACCAAGTGGAACGAACCGTTCTTCAACGGCAAGGGCGGCATCATCGTGGACGTCGACTCCCGCGTCAGCGTCCTGGTCAACCTGTTCAAGCAGGCGGACCCCAACAACTATGAGAACAAGGTGGGCTTCGTGGGCAACCTCGAAGGCCCCGACGGCGAACTGCACGCCCACCCCACCGACGGCTACTCCGGCTTCCTCGCAGTGCCCAAATCGAGCGTCCGCACCGAAGCTGAGCTGGACAAGGTGCTCGAAGTCCTCAACACCATGAACGGCAAGGAGGTGGCCATCCTGCTGAACAACGGCATCGAGGGCGTCAACTTCACCGTTGAGGACGGCAAGGCTGCCAGCATCAAGCCCGAAACCGAAGAATCCAAGGCTGTCAGCACGGACATCAAGAGCTACGCGCAGCTCGGCATGAACGTTGGGGGCAACACCTTCTACCCCGTCAAGCAGCCCACGGAGTACGAGCAGCAGGTCTTCGACAAGCGCACGGAAGTGATGGCCTCGGACCTCAAGAGTGCCGTCTACAACCCGGCAGCCCCGTACGTGTCCGCCACCTACGTCGCCAAGGGTGCGCAGCTGGACAACATCGTGGCCGATGCCCGGATCAAGTACCTTGCCGGCCAGATCGATGAGCAGGGGCTGAAGGACGCCATCAAGCTGTGGAACACCAGCGGCGGCGACAAGGTGAAGGAAGAGATCAACCAGCTCTGGCAGGACAACAAGTAACAGTCCCGCCCGCACCGGCGGGCTCCGCACGTTCGCTGCGGAGCCCGCCGCCGCAGGACCCACTCACCACTTCCAGAAAGGAGGCCCTGAATGTCACAGCTGACAGACGCACTGGCCTCGAATATCGGCCACGGCCAAGGCCCCGGGACGGACGCGGGCAAGAGCACCAGGCCGCGCAAGCCGCCAAAGGTCCCGCGGGGTAAATTCTCCGTCCATTTCGCGCACTACAAGTGGCTCTACCTGCTGCTGGTGCCGGGAGTGGTGTACTTCGCGGTGTTCCGCTACGCCCCGATGTATGGCGTGTCCATCGCGTTCAAGGACTACGTCCCGTTCCTGGGCGTGAACGGCAGCCCGTGGGTGGGAACCCAGCACTTTCAGGACTTCTTCTCCAACCCGGACTTCCCGCGGCTGCTCGGCAACACCCTGATCCTGGCGTTCCTGAACCTGGGCATCGCCTTTCCGCTGACCATCGTCCTGGCGCTGCTGCTGAACGAAGTCCGGCTTTCCATCCTCAAGCGCACCGTCCAGACGCTTGTCTACATTCCGCACTTCCTGTCCTGGACCATCGTGGCGTCGCTGAGCTTCCTGCTGTTCGCCCTCGACTTTGGCCCGCTGTTCCTGTTCCTGAACAACGTGATGGGCACCAACATCGACTTCCTGTCCGATCCGAACTGGTTCCGGCCACTGATCGTGCTGCAGGAGATCTGGAAGAACACCGGCTGGGGCACCATCATTTTCCTCGCAGCACTGGCCACCGTGGACCAGGACCAGTACGAGGCCGCCATCATTGACGGCGCCGGCCGGTTCCGGAGGGTCTGGCACATCACCCTGCCCGGCATCCGCTCCACCATCATCGTGATGCTGATCCTGGCCATCGGGCAGATGCTCAACACCGGCTTCGAACAGATCTACCTGATGACCAACGCCCTGAACCGGTCCGTGGCTGACGTATTCGACACCTACGTCTACTTCGTGGGCATCACCCAGGGCGCCTACAGCTACTCCACCGCCGTGGGGCTCTTCAAATCCCTGGTGGGCATCGTGCTGATCTTCGGCACCAACGCCCTGGCCAAGCGCTTCAACCAGAGCGGACTGTTCTAATGAAGATTCACAACACCACCGGCGGGCGGATCTTCGACGCCGCCAACTACGTTTTCCTGTCCCTGATCGGCATCATCACGCTGCTGCCGTTCATCTACGTGATCGCCGGATCCTTCGCAAACGAGGCCGAAATCACCCGGCGCGCGTTCTTCGTCTGGCCCGAACAGTTCACCCTGGGCTCCTACGAATACATCTTCTCCACCCCCGCATTCACCAGGGCGCTGGTGACCACCATCCTGGTCACGGCGGTGGGAACCCTGGTCCAGCTCGCGTTCACCGTGACCATGGCCTACCCGCTGGCCAAGAAGACCCTCCGCGGACGGCAGGTCATCCTGTCCCTGGTGGTCTTCGCCATGGTCTTCTCCGGCGGCATGATCCCCACCTTCCTGCTGGTCAAGGACCTGGGCCTGCTCAATTCCTACTGGGCCCTGATCCTGCCGGCGGCCATCAACCCGTTCAGCCTGATCATCATCAAGAACTTTTTCCAGGAACTCCCGCAGGAGCTGGAGGAATCGGCCAAGATGGACGGCGCCACCGAGATCGGCATCCTGTGGCGGATCCTGCTGCCCCTGTCCAAACCGGTCCTGGCCACGTTCGCCCTGTTCTACGCCGTGGGCATCTGGAACGACTTCATGTCGCCCCTGCTCTACCTCTCCGACAACTCCAAGTGGACCCTGCAGATGTACCTGCGCCAGGTCACGGCGTCCTCGGACCTGCTCGGCACCGGCAACGTGGACCCGAACTACATCCCGCCCGAACAGGGGATCAAGTTCGCGGTGATCGTGGTGGCAACCCTGCCCATCCTCATCTTCTACCCGTTCCTGCAGAAGCACTTCGCCAAGGGCATGCTCATCGGTTCCGTCAAGGGCTGAGCCTGCACCACGAGAGAAAGCACAGCATGAAAATCCTGCTCGCCGGAGATTCCACGGTGGCCAACTGCCCCACGCACGAGTACCCCATGAGCGGCTGGGGACCGCACCTTGCCCCTCTTTCCTACACCTGGGCGGCCGTGCACAACTTCGCCAAGGGCGGGGCCAGCACGGAGTCCTTCCGGGACGAGGGGCTGTGGGCCAGCCTGCTGGCGGAAGCCGGGGAGGGTGACCTGGTCCTGATCCAGTTCGGCCATAACGACCAGAAGAGGCAACACCTTGCTGCCCGGACCGGTTACGCCGCCAACCTGCGCACCATGGCGGAGGAGGTGCGGAACCTGGGGGCGCTGCCTGTACTGTGCACCCCGGTGGAACGCAGGCACTTCCTGGACCGGCCGTCGTCGGGCGCTGCTGCCGGGCACAAAGACCTGGAGCAGAGCCTGGAGGACTATCCGGAGGTGGTGCGGGAGATCGGCCTGGAGCTGGGCCTGCCGGTGATTGACCTGAACGCGTGGACGCGCGGGCTGTACCTGCAGCTGGGCCGGGAGGAATCGGCGTCGCTCTTCTGCCACTTCGGGCCGGGCTCGCACGCGCACTGGCCTGACGGCCTGGCGGACAATACCCACTTCTCCCAGCAGGGGGCCGCACTGGTTGCGGGGCACGTTGCCGCCCGGCTCCAGGAGCTGGGGCTGGTGCCCGGCGGCCTGGTAGGCACGGCGGCGGGACGAGGCTAAGTGGGGACGTCCGGCCTGGAGACGAAGGTGCTGTACAGCAATGCCCTCACGTCCCCGGCGGACGTGGAGGACTGGGTGGCGGAAGGGCCGCTGAGCCAGGGGACCCATCAGGGGGCCTTGGAGCTGTCCGGTTCCATGGACGATGCGGAATTCGGGGACCACGCGCACTGGACGTTCTGGTGCCCGGTGCAGTTCCCGGACGGCATCAGGATCAGCTGGGAGTTCCTGCCGCTGGAGGAACCCGGCTTGGCCATGCTCTTCTTCTCCGCCCGGGGACACGGCGGGCTGGACCTGTTTTCCAGTGGCCTGGCACCGCGGACGGGGTACTACCCGCAGTACCATTCCGGGGACATCGATGCCCTGCACGTGTCCTACTTCCGGCACAAGTACGAGTCCGAGCGGGCCTTCCGGACCTGCAACCTGCGCAAGAGCGCCGGGTTTGAACTGGTGGCGCAGGGAGCCGATCCGCTGCCCCCGGCTGGGGACGCTGTGGACTTCTACCGGATGGAGGTTGTAAAGGACGGGCCGCGGGTGGCTTTCGCCATCAACGGGCTGCCGCTTTTTGAGTGGCACGATCCGACCCCCACTGCCGCTACCGCGGCAGTGCTGGGCGGCGGCTACCTGGGCTTCCGGCAGATGGCCCCGCTCCGGGCGGCGTACCGAAACCTGGTGGTGGAGGAGCTTTAGTCCGGTTAGGGGGCGGGATCCGCCTTGTGCTTCGTCGGCCGGTAGCCGGCAAGTTCGGCGCGGACGTCGCCTTCCTCGTGCTGGCCCTTCTCCTTGCCGAACGGCAGCGCCTTCAGCAGCGGATGCAGGACAGCCATCACGGCGAGGCCCCAGGCCAGTCCCAAAACGGCTGAGCAAAGGGTGTTCACGAGCCAGGCCAGGAGGCCGCCGATACCCGCGATTCCGGCGACCGGTGCCTCAAGGGCGTGGACCAGGTCATACGGCAGGTGCCAGCCGAGGTCGTGGGCTCCCTGCAGCATGATGTGGCCGCCAACCCACAGCATGGCGACCGTGCCGATCAGCGTGATGGCGGCCAGCACAGCGGGCATGCCCTTGACCAGCAGTTCGCCGAAGCGCTGGGAGGCAGCAGATTCCTTGGCTGCCAGGTGCAGGCCGATGTCATCCATCTTGACGATCAGTGCAACCGCCCCGTATACGAGCACCGTGATGGCGAAGGCCACGACCACTAGGATGACGGCCCGGGCCCAGATGGATTCCGCGGCCACCTCGTTCATGGAGATGACCATGATCTCGCAGGACAGGATGAAGTCTGTGGTGATGGCGCCCTTGACCACCTTGGCTTCCGCCTCCGGACCCCGCTCGACCGCCGGCGCTTTTTCGTCCGAGTGGTCCCGGCGGAGCTTGTGCCAGACCTTCTCGGCGCCTTCGAAGCACAGGTACGTGCCGCCCAGCATGAGGATGAACGGGATGGCCCACGGTAGGAAGGCGCTGATGAGCAGCAGTGCCGGCAGGATGATCAGCAGCTTGTTCCGGAGCGAGCCCCAGAAGATCCGCTTGATCATCGGCAGTTCGCGGGACGGGTCCGCTCCGGACACGTACTGCGGGGTGACTGCGGCGTCGTCGATGACCACGCCGGCGGCCTTGGCCCCGGCCTTGGCGGCTCCGGCTGCGACGTCGTCCACCGAGGCGGCCGCGATCCGGGCCAGGGCTGCGACGTCGTCCAGCAGGGCGACGAGGCCGCCGCTCACAGACCGCTCCTATAGTGCTCGCGTGCGGACGGCTGGGCGTGGCTGCCTGGGTGCAGGCGCGTGATCGGCATGCTGCAAATTATACGGTGGCGGGCAGCCCTACCCGCCCTGCCCGGCCGTGTACGGCGAGTATTCCTTCGGGTCCCGGCCGCAATTGCCGCAGGTCAGGCCGCGGTGACCGGGAGCACCAGCAGGTAGCCGGCCGGCAGTTCGCTGCTCCAGCGCCGCGGTTCGCGGACCACGAACTGGGTGGCCAGCTGCTCGGGGGCCAGCAGGCTGTTGGGCTGGGGCGACGGGCCCCATTTTTCGCTGCCGTGCGGGTAGAGCGGGTCCTGCACGCGGACGCCGGTGACAGTGAACTCCGGGAACTGGGCGGGATCGCCCACCGACTCAAACCCGCTCATCACCCATGCGTGGCGGCCGCTCCACATGACCAGCCCCACCGGGCGGCCCGTGTCGGCGATGGCGCGGGCCGCCGTCTGGAGGGCAGACCCGTAATCGGCGATGCTGACAACTTTGTACGGCCCCATGCCCGCTTCGGTCAGCACCTGCGCCCAGCCCAGGGGGTTGGCGCCGTTGAAGGAGTTGGAGGACCGGGCCCGTGCCATCTCCCACAGTTCGCCCTGCTGGGTGGAGTCCGCCCAGGTGCCGCCGCCGGTGTCGTCAATCAGGTTGTGTGCCATCTGGATGCTCGCCGCGACGCACCAGTCGAAGGTGTACTGCGGCACGAAGTCCCCCTCCTGGTAGAGGTTGAGCGCGTAAGGCTGGGGGACCGGAGGTGGTGCGGGGGCCGGCGGCTGTGTGGGTGTGGCTGTGGCGGCGGGAGCCGGAGCGGCGGCTTCCTGGGGCGCGAGGGCAAGGCCGGTTGCGGAGGGCGGTGCAGGCGACGCCGGGGCGGCGGAAGCTGGAACCGGCTGCCCGGTGGGAGGATTGTCGATGCCGACGGCGGGCGTGCAGGCTCCGAGGCAGGTCGCCAGGGCGACGAGCCAGGCAAGAAGACGGGGGCGGGCGCCGGTCATGATGGGATCAGTCTAGCGCGGTGCCATGCCGGCGGGCCGGTGCCGGCCGGCAATCTCAGAACGCGTAGCGGATGCGGCAATACGGCGCGATCCTGTCGATCAGCGCGGTGAGTTGCTTCACGTAGCGTGCCTTGGTTCCCGAGCGGTAGCGGACGTTGGTGAAGCCGTTGGAGGAGACCTTGGACTCCTGGAGGTCCGGGCGCCACAGCACGTCCTCGGCTTGCGGATGCCAGCCGAGGTTGACCTCGTGCAGCCGCTCGTTATGTGTCAGGAAGATGACTTCCGCCGCGAGCTGGGCTTTTGCGGCCGGGCTGAGGGTTCGGTCCAGCTGGCGCAGCAGCTCCTCCCAGTCGCTGAGCCACGTATCAGTGATGATGACGGGGGAGAAGTTCACATGCACCTCGTACCCGGCATCAACGAAATCATTGATGGCAGCAATGCGGTCAGCCACGGGGGAGGTCCTGACGTCAACGGACTTCGCCAGCGCCGCGGGCATGAGCGAGAACCGGATCCGGGTGTGCCCGCCGTGGTCCCAGCCGAGCATCGCCGGGTTGACGTACTTGGTGGCAAAGGACAGCTTGGCGGTGGGCAGGTCGCGGAAGAGCGTTACCAGATCCTCCACATTGTCGCTGATCAGGGCATCGACCGAGCAGTCGCTGTTCTCGCCGATGTCGTACACCCAGAGCTCGGGATCGCACTGGTTGGGCTCCAGTTTTATGCCCTGGCGGGTCACGTGCCGTTCAAGGGCCCTGGAAATCTGGTCGATGTTCGCGAACACGGTCACTGGGTTGCTGTAGCCCTTGTGCCGCGGAACGTAGCAGTAGGCACACGCCATGGCGCAGCCGTTAGCTGTTGAGGGGGCAATGAAGTCCGCTGACCGGCCGTTTGGTTTAACGGACAGTGCCGTTTTGACGCCCAGGACAAGCGCCTCCGTCTTGATCCGGGACCAGCGCGGCACGTTGGTTTCCTCACCGTGAAGCTCCGGGATGTTCCAGTGGCTGTCAACCAGCACGATGCCGGCGTCCGGCCAGCGCTGGACGATGTCCTTGCCCCGGGGCAATTCCAGTGCAGCGGGTTGGGCATAGATGCGCCGGATCTGCAGCAGCCGGTTGAATTCCATGGCTCCATCCTCGCAGGATGTCCTAGCCCGCCACTATGCGTTCCAGCATGCGCACTCCGGACTGCTCGAAGGGGGCATCACCGATTTTATGGGCCCACACCACTGTCCCCAGGGCCTGGTTCAGGTTCTCCAGCTGCCACACCCCGGCGTCGGAGCTCCCGGGCTGTTTGCCTAACCCGCTGTAGAAAGCCTCCGCCAGGGCGGGCCGCCCAAGGAACTGCTGATGGGTGAGACGGACCAGGTCATGGACCCAGGGCCGGGCGTCCGCCCGGCCGAAGTCGATGACTTTGATCCTGTTCCCGTCTACCAGCCAGTTCCTGGGCTGGTAGTCACCGTGGGTGGTCACCAGCTCCACAGGGCCCGGCTTCAGTGCGGCCAGCTCCTGCTCTGCACGGGCGCACACCCCGGCGGCCACGAGCCCTTCGGCCGACCGGATGAGCAGCTGCGTCTGGTAGGCGAGCTTCTTCG
Source organism: Pseudarthrobacter sp. NPDC092202 (assembly GCF_044755505.1). Taxonomy (NCBI): domain Bacteria; kingdom Bacillati; phylum Actinomycetota; class Actinomycetes; order Micrococcales; family Micrococcaceae; genus Pseudarthrobacter; species Pseudarthrobacter sp. NPDC092202. Next base: position 280,600 of record NZ_JBIVRG010000004.1, read on the forward strand.
CGTAATCTGCAGAGGTCCCGGCAGGGCGGTGCAGCTTGGCCAGGAGCGCTCCGGCCTGGCGGTACGTCCCGGGCTGGTACTCGGCTGCGGTTCCCTCCACGGACGTGCCGGGCAGGAACTCTGTGACCAGGATTCCGGCCTTCACCGAAGCCTGCCTGAGCACAGGGGCCGAACCGTGGAGGCCGGGCAAGCCCGGTGCCAGGGCGGCGATCTCCCGCCGGATGTGATGGCTGGTGGTGCTCGCCTTGACGATGAAGCTCCCGCCGTCGGGCGTGGAAACATGGAGCACGGAGGTGTCCTGCAAGGGCCAGGAATAGTCCTTGACCACCATGAAGGGGCCAAGCCAGGATCTCAGCAGCCGGTTCTGCTCAGCTGTAACTGAAGCGGGCATCCATCAGGCTATTCTTTCCAGTGCCAGCTCCTCAACAGCAACCGCCAAAGCGTCCGCGTCGAACCAGTCAACAGGCAGAACCTCGTGGACAAAGGCATCAAATTCGAAGGGATGGCAGCGCCCGCCGTGGTTCCAGTACAGGATCCAAAGGTCCATCAGGCCACGGTCCTTCCGCTGCAGCAGGTCCCTGGCAGCGCACCGCACGTCATCCATAACCAATCCTTGCTTCTGCTACCGGCCGCCCACAAGGGCGGGTGCCATCTTTGCCGCAAGGACCACGCCTGCAAAGGAATCCGGGGCTGGAGCCGCCGCAGCTACGGCATGATAGGTCGTGCGGGTCTGTTCAGGTCATCGGGATTGTTCAAGTCATCGGAATTGTTCAAGGAAGGAAGCAGGATTGGAGCCTCTAACTTTCGACGGCGGCAAGGGGACGGTGGAGCTGCGTTCGGACGGCGTCATCCACCTGATCTGGGAACCGAGCGCACGGATAGAGCTCCAGGATGCGCAGGCTGCCATGGCGGCCGTGAACCGGATCGCGGGGGAGCAGTCCTATCCCATGCTTGTGGACATGGCCACCACCGAGAACGTCACCCGGGCGGCACGCTCCGTGTTTTCCATCCCCTGCGCCGCGGACCGCATCGCGCTGCTGGGCGCCAGCCCGGTGGACCGGATCATGGCCAACTTCTTCCTGGGCGTGCATATCCCGCCGTGTCCCACGCGTTTCTTCACCTCCCGGACCGAGTCCATGAAGTGGCTGCAGGCCGGCAATTAGCCAGCGTTCGTGCTCTGCCGCACCACAAGCTCCGGTGTGAAGACCACCGAGCGGTGCGTCGGGTTCTGGGATTCCACCTCTTCGGCGAGGAGCTGGATGGCCGTGCGTCCCAACGCCTCCGTGGGCTGCCGGATGGAGGACAGCGGAACCACGGCGGAAACGGCAAAGTCGATGTCGTCGTAGCCAATCAGCGCCACATCCTCCGGTATGCGGAACGTGTGGGTCATGGTCAGCGACTGCATCACGCCCAGGGCCAGGAGGTCGTTGGCGCAGAAGATGCCGTCCGGCAGCCCTTCACGCCCCCGCTCCACCAGCGAATTGCCCACGCTGCGCCCGGCCAGGACAGTCTGCCCCTCGGACTCAAGCACCTCCAGCGTGGCGTCCGCCTCCTCCTTGACAGCCCGCCGGGCGCCCTGGAGGCGGTCGGCCACCTGCCGGATGGAGGTGGGGCCGCCCACAAAGGCGAGCCGGCGGCGGCCGGTGTCCAGCAGGTGTCGCGCTGCCAGGTATCCGCCGGCGTCGTCGTCCACTGCCACGGAACTGAACTTTGCCTCGTCAGCCAGCCGGTCCACCAGGACAGTGGGCACGCCGCGCTCGCGGAGGAGGTCCAGCCGTTCGGTGACATCGCCTACTGGCGAGATCAACAGGCCCTGGACACGCTGTTCCTGGAAAAGGTCGATGTAGTTTGCCTCGCGCGCGGCGTCGTGGCCGCTGTCCCCCAGCAGGACGGCGCTGCCGTGGAGGGCGGCGGCGTCCTCGGCCGCACGCACCACTGAGGTGAAGAACGGGTTGCCCACGTCCAGGACAATCAGGCCGATGGTGCGGCTGTGCCCCGCGCGCAGCTGGCGGGCGGCGTCGTTGCGGACGAAGCCAAGCTCGTCGATGGCCTTCAGTACCCGGTCCTTGGTCCGCTGGGAAACCCTGTCCGGGTAATTCAGCACATTGGACACCGTGCCCACCGCCACGCTGGCATGGTTGGCGACGTCCTTGATACTGGCTGAGCGATTCATGATTCTCCGTGCTGCTGCTCCATGTGGCAGGCATTGAGGCCCCGGTTACGTGGCCGCGGACAGAAATGCTTGACACCTACTCAAATTCAAGAGTACTTTGAATCGTAACAATGAAACGATTCAAAGATCAGCGATTTCAGGAGAACCAAAGATGAGGGTGTGTTTCCGCTCCTCGGTCCAGCCGGCCGTGATTGACGAGTACCGCCGCCGGCATGCCGCCGTGTGGCCGGAGATGCTCCGCGCGCTCAAGGATGCCGGGTGGAACAACTACTCGCTGTTCCTCTCCGGAGACGGGCTCTTGGTGGGCTACCTGGAATGTGACGACTTTGATGCCGCCCGGGCACGCATGGCACTGACGGACGTCAACGCCCGCTGGCAGGCGGAAATGGCCACTCTTTTTGAGAACCCGGACCAGGCTCCCGACGAAGGGTTCCAAGTCCTGGAAGAAGTCTTCAACCTTGACAGCCAGCTGGCGGCGGCTGAACCCTCCACCGCATAACGCCGCCAAACTGGCGGGCACCAGCTCCAGCAGCGGGGCGACCACAGACCACAGCATGACAACACCGGAAAGAACCATCATGAATGACGTAGCAACGGCGCTGGGCAGGCTCGAGGAGCTTGCCATCGAGGTCCCTTCGTGGGCTTATGGAAATTCGGGGACGCGGTTCAGGGTGTTCGGCACTCCCGGCACGCCGCGGACCGTGCAGGAGAAGCTGGCGGATGCGGCGAAGGTCCACGAGCTGACCGGGCTGGCCCCCACCGTTGCGCTGCACATCCCCTGGGACAAGGTGGATGACTACGCCGCGCTGAAGGAGTACGCGGCCGGGCTGGGCGTTGGTTTGGGCACCATCAACTCCAACACCTTCCAGGATGATGAGTACAAGTTCGGCTCGCTGACCTCGTCCAACGAGGCGGTGCGGCGGCGGGCGATCGACCATCACCTGGACTGCATCGAGATCATGCACGCCACGGGGTCCAAGGACCTGAAGATCTGGCTGGCCGACGGCACCAACTACCCGGGCCAGGATGACATGCGCGGCCGCCAGGACCGCCTCGCCGAGTCGCTCCAGGAAATCTACGCGGCCCTCGGCGACGAGCAGCGGCTGGTGCTGGAGTACAAGTTCTTCGAGCCGGCTTTCTACCACACCGATGTTCCGGACTGGGGCACGTCCTACGCCCAGACCCTGGCCCTGGGCGAGAAGGCCTTCGTCTGCCTGGACACCGGCCACCACGCCCCGGGCACCAACATCGAGTTCATCGTGATGCAGCTGCTGCGCCTGGGCAAGTTGGGTTCCTTCGACTTCAACTCGCGCTTCTACGCCGACGACGACCTCATTGTGGGTGCCGCGGATCCGTTCCAGCTCTTCCGCATCATGCATGAGGTGATCCGCGGCGGCGGCTTCGGCAAGGAGTCGGGCGTAGCCCTCATGCTGGACCAGTGCCACAACCTTGAGGAAAAGATCCCGGGCCAGATCCGCTCGGTCCTGAACGTCCAGGAAATGACTGCACGTGCGCTGCTGGTGGACACCGCAGCCCTGAACGAAGCACAGCGTGCAGGGGACGTCCTGGCAGCGAACGCAGTTTTCAACGACGCGTTCTACACCGACGTCCGGCCGGTCCTGGCCGAGTGGCGTGAATCCCGCGGGCTGCCAGCGGACCCGCTGGCCGCCTTCAAGGCCAGCGGCTACCAGAAAAAGATCAACGAGGACCGCGTGGGCGGCCAGCAAGCCGGATGGGGCGCCTGATTAGTTATGAGCAACAAGACTGTTGAAGACCTGATTTCCCGTTCCAACCGCCTGGGCGCGGACAAGCGGAACACCAACTTTGCCGGCGGCAACACCTCCGCGAAGGGCACCGAGAAGGACCCAGTCACGGGCGAGGACGTCCAGCTGCTGTGGGTCAAGGGCTCCGGCGGGGACCTGGGCACGCTGAAGGCCGAGAACCTTGCGGTGCTGCGCCTGGACCGGCTGAACGCGCTGAAGAACGTCTACCCGGGTGTTGAACGTGAAGACGAGATGGTGGCCGCGTTCGATTACTGCCTGCACGGCAAAGGCGGCGCAGCCCCGTCGATCGACACCGCCATGCACGGCCTGGTGGACGCAGCGCACGTGGACCACCTGCACCCCGACTCCGGCATCGCCATTGCCACGGCCGTGGACGGCGAAGCGCTGACCACCAAGATCTTCGGCAGCAAGGTGGTCTGGGTTCCCTGGCGCCGCCCCGGGTTCCAGCTGGGCCTGGACATCGCCGCGATCAAGGACGCCAACCCGCAGGCTATCGGCACCATCCTGGGCGGCCACGGCATCACAGCCTGGGGCGCCACCAGCGAAGAAGCAGAGCAGAACTCGCTCTGGATCATCGAACAGGCCGAGAAGTACATCAGGGATAACGGCAAGGCGGAGCCCTTTGGGCCCAAGCTGCCCGGCTACGCAGCCCTGCCGGAAGCCGAGCGCCGTGCCAAAGCCGCGGCGCTGGCACCGGTGATCCGCGGCCTGGCCTCCACGGACAAGCCGCAGCTGGGGCACTTCAGCGATGACGCCGTCGTCCTGGACTTCCTGGAAGCTGCCGAGCACCCGCGGTTGGGCGCCCTGGGCACGTCCTGCCCGGACCACTTCCTGCGCACCAAGGTCAAGCCTCTGATCCTGGACCTTCCGGCCGGCGCCTCCGTTGAGGACTCCATCGCACGGCTGCACGAGCTGCACGCGGACTACCGTGAGGACTACCAGGCCTACTACAGCCGCCATGCGGACGAAAACAGCCCGGCACTGCGCGGCGCGGACCCGGCCATTGTGCTGGTTCCCGGCGTGGGCATGTTCTCCTTCGGCGCCAACAAGCAGACCGCCCGGGTGGCCGGCGAGTTCTATATCAACGCCATCAACGTGATGCGCGGCGCCGAGGCCATCTCCACCTATGCCCCGATCGAGGAATCCGAGAAGTTCCGGATCGAATACTGGGCGCTGGAGGAAGCCAAGCTGGCCCGGATGCCCAAGCCCAAGTCCCACGCCACCCGAATCGCCCTGGTCACCGGCGCCGCTTCCGGCATCGGCAAGGCCATCGCCACCCGCCTCGCCGCGGAAGGCGCCTGCGTTGTCATCGCCGACCTGAACCTCGAGAACGCCGAAAAGGTGGCCGAAGAGCTGGGCGGTCCGGACGTTGCCATCGGCGTGCAGGCAGACGTGACGGACGAAGCGCAGGTCGCAGCCGCGATCGACGCCGCTGTCCTGGCGTTCGGCGGCGTGGACCTGGTGGTCAACAACGCCGGCCTGTCCATCTCTAAGCCGCTGCTGGAAACCACCGAGAAGGACTGGGACCTGCAGCACAACGTCATGGCCAAGGGCTCCTTCCTGGTGGCCAAGGCCGCCGCGAAGGTGATGATTGCCCAGGGCCTGGGCGGGGACATCATCTACATCTCCTCCAAGAACTCCGTGTTCGCCGGCCCCAACAACATCGCCTACTCCGCCACCAAGGCCGACCAGGCCCACCAGGTACGGCTGCTCGCCGCGGAACTGGGTGAGCACGGGATCCGCGTCAACGGCATCAACCCCGACGGCGTGGTCCGCGGCTCCGGCATCTTCGCCGGCGGCTGGGGCGCCAAGCGCGCAGCCGTGTACGGCGTGGACGAGGAGAAACTGGGCGAGTACTACGCCCAGCGCACCCTGCTCAAGCGCGAAGTCCTGCCCGAGCACGTGGCCAACGCCGCCGCCGTGCTCACCAGCAACGAACTGTCCCACACCACCGGCCTGCACATCCCCGTGGACGCCGGAGTGGCCGCAGCCTTCCTCCGATGAGCGGGGACATTTCGACGGTCCACGGCGCGCATTCCGCTCCCGGTGTGTTTGCCGCCGTCGACATCGGCGCCTCCTCCGGCCGGGTCATCCTGGGCCGGATGGCCGGCGGGGCGGCCAGCAGTGAACGCCGCGTGGAACTGGAAGTGGTCCACCGCTTCCCCAACGGTGTAGTGGAGATCGACGGCGGCCTCCGCTGGGACTTCGACGCCCTCTTCGCCGAGGTGCTGAAGGGCCTGGCGGCAGCAGCAACCGTCGCCGCTGCCCAGGGCGAGCAGGTAACCAGCATTGGCATTGACACATGGGCCGTGGACTACGGCCTGGTCAACGCCGCCGGGGAACTGACCGCCCAGCCGTTCAGCTACCGGGACGAGCGCAGCCGCGCCGCCGTCGAACCCGTGCACCGGAAACTCGATCCGGCCCGCCTCTACGGCACCACGGGGCTGCAGTTCCTGCAGTTCAACACCATTTACCAGTTGGCCAGCGAGCAGGACCTGGACGGGGTGCAGGCGCTCCTGATCCCGGACCTGATCGCGTTCCTCCTGACCGGGCAGCGCCGGACCGAGGCCACCAACGCCTCCACCACCGGGCTGTTCGACGCCGTGGCAGGGGAGTGGGCCACCGAGTTCCTCACCACCCTGGGCCTGCAGAAGGACCTGTTCCCGCCGCTGATCCAGCCCGGCGGGACGGTGGGCACCCTCCTGCCTGAAATCGCCGCGCAGGTGGGCCTGCCGCAGGACACCCGCGTGGTGGCTGTCGGCTCACACGACACCGCCTCGGCGGTCGCCGCAGTGCCTGCGACAGCAGACGACGGCGGGGAAAACTTCGCGTACATCTCCTCCGGCACCTGGTCCCTGGTGGGCCTCGAGCTGAAGCACCCCGTCCTTACCGAAGCCAGCCGCGAGGCCAACTTCACCAACGAACGCGGCGTGGACGGCACCATCCGCTACCTGCGGAACATGGGCGGGCTGTGGCTCCTCAGCGAATGCCAGCGGACCTGGGCGCAGGAGGGGTTCCGGCCCGAGCTGACGGCCCTGCTCACGGCGGCGGCCGCGCTCCCGCCGGGCGGGCCGCAGATCAACCCGGACGATTCCTACTTCATCGCACCGGACAACATGCCCGAACGCATCCGGGCGGCAGTGCGGCGCACCGGAGAGGTACTGCCTGACGATCCCGCCGCCATCACCCGCTGCATCATGGACAGCCTCGCCGCCGGCTACGCCCGCACCATCCGGGACGCCGAACGCCTGGCTGACCGGACGGTGGACGTGGTGCACGTGGTGGGCGGCGGTTCCCAGAACAGGCTGCTCTGCCAGCTCACGGCGGACGTCACCGGGAAGAAAGTGGTGGCAGGGCCCGTGGAAGCAACTGCGCTGGGCAACGTCCTGGTGCAGGCGCGCGCCGCGGGGGCAGCCTCCGGGGGACTGGGCGAACTCCGTGCACTGGTGGTGCAAAGCCACAACCTGCAGGTGTTCGTCCCGGAACTCTCGCGGCTGTAGCCGCTGTTCAGTGTGTGGCCTGACCTTCCCTTGTTCCCCGGCCGGCCCTAGGATCTGAACCCATGCCCCCAGAACACCTCCTCGCCTACGACGCCCCTGCCACCCAATGGCTGGAAGCCCTTCCCCTGGGAAACGGCAGGCTGGGGGCCATGGTGTTCGGTGGCAGCCAGGCGGGCGGCGCAGTGGAACACCGGTTCCAGCTCAACGATTCGTCCGCCTGGTCCGGATCACCGCACAGCCGAGACCGGGAGCCCGTCTTCAGCCGGGAGGAAGCGGACCGGATCCTAGGCGAAAGCCGGCACCTGATCGGTTCCGGCGACTTCGCCGGCGCCGCCGAAACCCTCAAAGGGCTGCAGCACCGGCACTCGCAGGCCTACCTTCCGTTCGCCGACCTCCACTTCACGGCGTCACTCACCGCATCAGACCCGGCAGCAGGCGAAAGGGGAGATGGCGGCGCTCCCGCACGGCCACCGTCGGACTATCACCGCGGCCTGGACCTGGCCCGCGCCCTCAGCACCAACACGTACAGCCTGGACGGCCACGCCGTCCGCGTGGAAGCATTCATCAGCCACCACCCCTCGGTGCTTGTGGTCTCCCTGCGGACGGGCGCGCCGCAGGGGCTGGACCTCGCGGTGCGCCTGGACTCTTCGCTCCGCATCCTCCGCCGCGAAGGCGAAGGCGGAAGCCTGTCGCTCCAGCTAAAACTGCCCTCCGACGCTGCCCCCGCGCACGACGGCGGCGTGGTGGAGTACTCGGAGGACGGTTCCCTCAGCATGCAGGGGGCAGTGGCAGCCACCTGGGAGCATGACGGACGGTCCGTGGCAGGGCACGACGACGGGACAGGGCACGACGACGGCCTGGCCGCCACCGGCGTCCGTCGCGCCGACATCTACCTCACCACCGAGACGACCTTCGCTGGACTGGCCCGCCAGCCGCAGGGCACTGCTGCCACCGCAGCGGCCGCCGCCCGCGCCGTGGTGGACCAAGCCCGCGCGTCGGGGCGTGCTGCCCTCCAGGAACGCCACGAGGAGAGCCACTCCCGGCTTTACCGGGCCGCCTGGCTGGAACTCGATGTTCCGGTATGGGAGGGCAGGGATACGGCACGGCGCCTGCTGGCGGCCAACGCCCACCCTCATGGCCCGCTGGCAGCCGACCCGGGCCTGGCTGCCCTGCTGTTCAACTACGGCCGGTACCTGCTGATTTCAAGTTCGCGGTCCGGCCCCGCCGGCTCCCGGCAGGGGACAGCATGGCAGGGAGTGCCGGCCAACCTCCAGGGCATCTGGAACGCCGAACTGCCGGCCCCCTGGAGTTCCAACTACACCACCAACATCAACCTCCAGATGAACTACTGGGGCTCGGAACCCACAGGCCTGGCCGAGTGCGCCCAACCGCTCTTTGCCCTCATCGGGGCCATGCAGGAAACCGGGGCCGCCGTTGCCAGGGAGTACTACGGCGCCCGCGGTTGGGCCGTGCACCACAACTCGGACCTGTGGGCCTACGCGAAACCGGTGGGCCACGGGTCCCATTCGCCGGAGTGGGCGTACTGGCCCCTGGCGGGCCTGTGGCTGGTGCGGCACCTGTGGGAGCACCTGCAGTTTGGCAGCACCGACAGTTCCGCGGACGCGGACACTTTCGACCCGGACACTTTTGCCCGCGGCACTGCCTGGCCCGCCATTCGCGGTGCCGCGGAATTTGCCCTGGACCTCCTGGTTGAGTTCCCCGACGGCTCGCTGGGAACGGTCCCCTCCACCTCCCCGGAAAACACGTTCGCCGCACCAGGCCCGTCCTCCGGCACCCGGGTGCAGGGATCCGCCGCACGGTCCTCCACCATGGACCTGACACTCATCGGCGATATCTTCAGGATGCTGGACGCGCTTGCCCGCCAGCTCGGCATGGAGGACCACCCCGTGGCCTCCGCAGCCCGCAGGGCCCTGCCCCGGCTTCCGCAACCGGCACCCGGACGCGGCGGAAAGCTCCGCGAGTGGCTTGATGATCCGGAGGAGTGGGAACCCGGGCACCGGCACGTCAGCCACCTCTACCTCGCCTTTCCCGGGGACACTCCACTTACCCCCGGGCTTGAAGCGGCCGTCCGGGCCAGCCTGGACGCCCGGGGCGATGAGGCCACCGGCTGGTCCCTGGCGTGGAAGATCCTGTTGCGCGCCCGGCTCCGCCAGCCCGGAAAAGTCAGCGACCTCCTCCGGCTCTACTTCCGGGACATGGACACACCCCGCGGCGGTCAGAGCGGAGGCCTGTACCCCAACCTCTTCGGTGCGCACCCGCCGTTCCAGATCGACGGCAACCTGGGGTTTGTGGCCGGTATAGCCGAGTGCCTCGTCCAGAGCCACCGCATAGTGGACGGGCTGCACGAGATAGAGCTTCTTCCCGCCCTGCCCGCCGAACTGGCCGCAGGCAGGGCGGGCCGGCTCCGCGCACGGCCCGGGGTGGAAGTGGACCTGGACTGGCAAGGCGGGCAGCTGGTGCAGGCAACCCTGGCCGCGCGGACGCCGGTGAAAGTCCTGGTCCGGTACGGAACCGCCGTCCAGGAAGCCCATCTTGAACCAGGAAAGCCCGCAGTTCTCACCTACGGCGCCCGCCGCGGGGCGCCTGCCGAAAGGATTGGATAACCCATGCCGCTCTTCGACCTCCCGCTTGCGCAGCTCCGCTCGTACTCCTCGGACGTGACGCCCCCGGAGGACCTTCGCCAGTTCTGGGATGCCACCATCAGCGAAGCCCGCGCCTTCCCGCTGGATGCCGCTTTTGAACCGGTGGAAAACTACCTCTCCGTCATTGACACCTTCGACGTCACCTTCGCCGGGTACGGCGGCGCTCCGGTCCGGGGCTGGCTCCACCTCCCGGCGCACAGGGAACCGGGGGCTGCACTGCCGGTAGTGGTCCAGTACGTCGGCTACTCGGGCGGCCGCGGGCTGGTCAACCAGGACACCCGCTGGGCCCAGGCCGGGTACGCGCACTTCATCATGGACACCCGCGGCCAGGGCTACGGCGGCACACTCGGCGAAACGCCGGACCCGCACCCCTCCGCCGGGGACGTCGCCCACGCCGGACTCATGACCCGCGGCCTCGGAAGCCGTGAGGACTACTACTACCGCAGGGTGTACGTGGACGCCTTCCGGGCCGTGGAAGCCGCCCAGTCCCACCCCGCCGTCGACCCCTCCAGGGTGGTGCTGGCAGGCGTCAGCCAGGGCGGCGGCATCGTGGTGGCCACTGCGGGCCTGGCGGCTGGAAGGCTCGACGGCGTCATCGCCGCGCTGCCCGACGTCCCGTTCCTCCAGGACTTTCCCCGGGCCATCGACATCACACCGCGCGGGCCGTACCCGGAAATCGCCCAGTTCCTGGCACGGCACCGGGACCGGTATGACGCCGCACTCGCCGTCCTGCGCTATTTCGACGGCGTGAACCTGGCCCGCTGGGCAACAGCGCCTGCGCTGTACTCCGCCGCCCAGATGGACGACATCTGCCCGCCGTCGACGGTCTTTGCGAGCTTCAACGCCTACGGTGCCGGAACAGCGGGCTCTTCCGGAACCGGTGCAGACAAGGAGATCGAGGTGTACCGGTTCAACAACCACGAGGGCGGCCAGGAACACCACTGGATCCGCCAGCTGCTGTTTTTGCGCAAGATTTTGGGGTAAGTTCCTTCTGCGGGTGGGAGAAAACGGTTTCCCAGCCTGCGGAAACAGGAAGTGATGAAGAAACTCAGCAGGCTCAGCGTCTTTGCCTACGGCGCCGGCGATGCCGCCAACAGCATGATCATCAGCACAGGGAACATGTTCCTGCTCGTCTACTACACGGATGTTGCGGGGATCGGGGCGGCAGCAGCGGGAACCCTGCTGCTTGTCCTGCGGGTCTTCAATGCGTTCACGGACATCGCCGCCGGGCGCATCGTGGACCGCGTCCACAGCAGGCGGTGGGGCAAGTTCCGGCCGTTCCTGATGTTCGGCTTCATCCCGCTCCTGCTGAGCGTGGCCGTCTTCCATGTCCCGGATGTCGATCCGTCCCTGAAGCTGCTCTACGCCTACTGCACCTACGGCCTGGTGTGCATCGCCTACAGCATGGTCAATGTTCCCTACGGCTGCCTGGTGGGGGCCATGACGCAGGACGCCACGCAGCGTGCCCGGCTGGGCGGTGCACGGACCCTTGGCGGACTCTCCGTTGGAGCCACGCTGGGCTTCTTCATCGCGCCGCTCCTGGGGGCCGGGCAGGACATGCAGCAGGTCTTCACCTGGCTGACCATCACGTTCGCCGTGGTGGGCTCTGCCCTCTACGCCTTTACGGGTGCCGCCTGTGCCGAGCAAGTTCCCGGCAGCGTCCCCAAAATCACCCTCAGCCAGAGCATGGCGGCGCTGAAGGCCAACTCGCCGCTGGTCATCCTCTGCGTCAGCTCGGTGCTTTTTGTCACCGGAACATCGGCCACGGGAGCATCCCAGTTCTACTACCTCCGCGATGTCCTGTCCCGGGTGGACCTCTTTCCCCTCATGGCCGCCGCGCAGGTGGCCATCACGCTCACCCTGGCGGTCCTCATTCCGCGTCCGGTGGCGCGCTGGGGCAAGCGTGCCGTGTACAGCGCCGGCGCCGGCCTGGGTGCCGTTGGCGGTGTGCTGGTTTTCCTGGCCCCCGCGGAGGTGCCCCTGCTTGGCGTGGCAGGCCTGGTGCTCGGACTGCTTGCGTCCGCGTCGGTCAGTATCGTCACCTGGGCACTGATCGCGGACACCGTGGAATACGGCGAGTGGAAGACCGGGGTCCGGGTGCAGGGCATCAATTACGCGCTCCTGGCCGCCACCAGGAAGCTGGGCATGGGCTTCGGCGCCGGCGTGGTGGCCTTTTCCCTGGCCTGGGGCGGCTACGCCTCGGGTGCGGCAGGGCAGCCGGAATCCGCAACCCTTGCCATCCGGGCAGCCGCGGGGCTGCTTCCCGGCGCCCTGGTACTGGCAGCCGTGGGCATCATGTACTGGTACCGCCTCACGGACGGGAAGCATGCCGAGCTGGTGGCAAGCCTGTCCCGTGACGCGACGTAACCGTTTTGGCAATGAGCGGAACCTGCGGTTATGGTTCATGGCATGACAAACCGTTGGTATGCGTATTTTTCGTTGGCTCTGGAGGGGCCTGCGTCTAACTGACACGCATCCAACTTTCCTTCAGAGCCAACAGGGCAGAGATCATTCTCTGCCCTTCGCCGTTTCTCCGGCGGGTTCTGATCCGGGCCCGCTTCCCATCTGGAACAGGACCCCACCATGAGCACCGCAACAGCCCCCGCAAGCACCAACGCCGGCATCTCCCGCACGGAAGACGCGGCGAAGTCGACCTCGAACCTGCGTGTCAGCGAATTCACGGCGCTGCCCACCCCGTCCGAACTCATCGCGGAACTGCCCCTGGACGCCCGGGTGGCGGACGTCGTCGAACGCGGACGCGATGAAGTCCGCGCCATCATGGACGGCGTGGATGACCGCCTGCTAGTCATCGTGGGCCCCTGCTCCATCCACGATCCCAAAGCCGGGCTGGAGTACGCCCGCCGGCTGGTCAGCCAGGCCGAGAAGCACAGGGAAGACCTGCTGATCGTGATGCGGACCTACTTCGAAAAGCCCCGTACCACTGTGGGCTGGAAGGGCCTGATCAACGATCCCCGGCTGGACGGCAGCCACGACATGGTCACCGGCCTGCGGACCGCCCGGCAGTTCCTGCAGCAGGTGACCGCCCTGGGCCTCCCCACCGCAACTGAGTTCCTCGAGCCCATCAGCCCGCAATACATGGCCGACCTGATCTCCTGGGGCGCCATCGGGGCGCGCACCACCGAAAGCCAGATCCACCGGCAGCTCGCGTCCGGACTGTCGATGCCCATCGGCTTCAAGAACGGAACCGACGGCGACCTCCAAGTGGCCATCGACGCCTGCGGTGCAGCGGCGGCGGCCCAGGCGTTCCTCGGCATTGACGGTGACGGCCGGGCGGCACTGGTGTCCACCGCCGGAAACCCGGACACGCACGTGATCCTCCGCGGCGGACGCAAGGGACCCAACTACTCTGCTGCCGACGTCGGGGCGGCGTCTGCCACGCTGGCCGGCAAGCAGCTGAACCCGCGCCTGATCGTGGACGCCAGCCACGCCAACAGCGGCAAGAGCCACCACCGGCAGGCGGAGGTGGCCCTGGAGATCGGTGCGCAGCTGGAGGACGGCGGCACGTCCGCCCAGGCGGTTGCCGGCGTCATGCTCGAAAGCTTCCTGGTGGGCGGAGCACAGAACCTGGATGTTGCAGAGCACGCGGCCGGCCGGGCTGGGCTCGTCTACGGGCAGAGCGTTACAGATGCCTGCATGGACTGGGACGTTTCGGTATCTGTCCTGGACCAGCTGGCGGCCTCCGCGCGCAAGCGCCGGGAAGCGAATTAGGGGGATCTACTACTTTCACTTCTGCCACAGGAACATCTAGAGTATCTAGATAGGTGGTTGGTGGATGGCTCAGCATCGGAACACCGCATTGGCACGTACCTGGGGTCACTGTTGTCCATCCGTCAGCAAAGGAATATAGGGAAATGTCGGCAGAACAGAACTTCTCCAACGCGAAGTTCCTGACCGTGGCTGAAGTAGCCCAGGTCATGCGCGTCTCCAAAATGACCGTGTACCGGCTGGTGCACTCCGGCGAGATGCCGGCAGTGCGCTTCGGCCGCTCCTACCGGGTTCCGGAACAAGCCGTCGAACAGTACCTCAAAGGTGCGGTAGTGGACGGTCACACCGAGACAGCCTGAGCAGCTGTCCGTAGCCGCCTCCCGGAAGCGGTACCCTGTTAAGGAACGTTTTACGTCATTGTAAGAATCTGTCAGTTGTTCAGTTCGTAGCTCTGTCCACGAACAATTTCCATCAGACAGGTACTGCATCTAGTTTGTAAGGAACTTACGTGGGTTCAGTTATTAAGAAGCGTCGCAAGCGTATGGCCAAGAAGAAGCACCGCAAGCTGCTTCGCAAGACCCGTCACCAGCGCCGCAACAAGAAGTAGAGATACTTCGAACAGCGCGGAAATGCCCGTCGCCTTCCGAGGCGGCGGGCATTTCTTTGTGCTGGCACCCCAACCTAGATGCGCGGGCCGCGCATGCGGGCGAAGCCCTTCCAGAGCCCGTAGACGGCGCCGCCGGCCGTTGCGGCTTTGAGCCCGAAGGTGGCCGCGCGCCGGCCGGACCGGAAATCGTAGACCGGCCAGTTGTTGTCCCGGGCGTGCCGGCGCAGGCGGGCATCCGGGTTGATGGCCACCGGGTGGCCCACCAGCGTCAGCAGCGGAATGTCGTTGTAGGAGTCGCTGTACGCCCAGCAGCGCTTGAGGTCCAGGTCCTCGGCGTCGGCCACGGCCTGGACGGCAACCGCCTTGGCCGAGCCGTGCAGGATGTCACCCACCAGCCGCCCGGTGTACATGCCTTCGGAAATTTCGCCTACGGTCCCCAGGGCGCCGGTCAGTCCCAGGCGGGTGGAGATCACCGTGGCCACCTCGATGGGGGTGGCCGTCACCAGCCACACCCGCCGGCCCACGCGCAGGTGCTGCTCCGCCAGCGCTTTGGCGCCGGGCCAGATGCGGGAGGCGATCATCTCGTCGTAGACCTCTTCGCCGAGCGCCTTGATGTCATCCACCGTAATCCCTGCGGCCAGCGTCAGTGCGGAGTCACGGACGGCATGGACATCGTCCATGTTTTCCCCGCGGGCCACGAACTTGAACTGCTTCCACGCGAAGCCGGCGGCCTGGGCCATGGTGAACGCCCCGCGCTGGTGCATCTTCCTGGCAACGTGGAAGAGGCTCGCGCCGCGCATCAGGGTGTTGTCCACATCGAAGAACGCCGCCTCGCCCGGTTGCGGCGCAGCAACCGGCTTGGTGACTACGGCAACGTACTTCTCCTCGGGCATGCAGTCGAGTCTAGTCAATCCGCTGTTCAATCCCGGTTTAGCCTTGTTCCCACAGGCCCGGCGTCGCGGGTGCCGTGGGAACGGGGCTACGGTTAAGGCATGGCCACACCCCGCGTTGTCCTGATCACCAAGGCAGACTGCCACCTTTGCGAAGACGCGCGCGACGCCGTCAGCCGGGTTACGTCCTCGCTGGGACTTCAGTGGTCCGAGGAGTTGGTGGACAACCAGCCGGAACTCCGTGAACGCTACGCGGAAGAAATCCCGGTGGTTCTGGTGGACGGGGTGCAGCGCGATTTCTGGAAAATCGACGAAGCCCGGCTGGAACGCGTGCTCCAGCGGGCCATGGCACAGTAGGGGAGCAGCACCCGGTATGGCGCGGTCCAGAGTCTTCCCTGCATCGGTGGCACCTGCTTTGATGGCATTGCCGGTTGGGCCCTAGAGTGGAGTCACAACGCGATGCGAGGGAGGGGCTGGTGGCTTCGCTGGATTCAACCCCCCAGGCTGTCCCGGACCTGCCGGAACCTGCGGGCACGGCAGCCAAACAGATTCCGCCCGCTGCAGTGGCCCGGCTGACCCTCTATCTTCGTGCCCTCAATACACTCCTGGCAGAGGGAGTGGAACGGGTCTCCTCAGAATCCCTTGCCGAAGCCTCAGGCGTCAGCTCCGCAACGCTCCGCAAGGACCTCTCCCACGTGGGCTCCTACGGCACCCGCGGAGTCGGTTACGAGGTGCAGTACCTGAGCCGGCACATCGCCGCTGCCTTGGGACTCACCCATGACTGGAAAGTGGCCATCGTCGGCGCCGGCAACCTGGGCAAGGCCCTCGCACGGTATGGAGGCTTCGAATCCCGGGGCTTCGACGTCGTGGCCATCTTTGATGCGGACCAGATGGTGGTGGGCAACGAGGTGGGCTGGCTGCGCGTCAGCGACGTGGCGGATCTGGAAACGGTGCTGCACCGCACCGGGGCCAATATGGTGGTCCTTGCCCTTCCCGCCTCGGTTGCCCAGGATGTGTGCGACCGTGTGGTGGCGGCCGGGGTCCGCAGCGTCCTGAGTTTCGCCCCGATCATGCTCCAGGTCCCGGAGGGCGTGAACCTCCGCAAGGTGGACATGGCAACGGAACTGCAGATCCTGGCCTATCACGCACAACGGGCGCAGGCCCCGGGGCAGACCGCCTAGATTCCGTCAGCGGCTGGTCCCGGTGCCCACGCCCGAAGGGTGGGAGTGCTTGGGGTTACCGGCCGTACGGGTTCCCCATGTTGCCGCCGTATGGGTTGGCGAACGGCTGCTGGCGGCGGAAATACGGAGCCGAGGCCGGCAGGTAGAGCAACACAATGGCCGCAATCCCCAGCAGGGTGCCGATGGTTGCGAAGCTGGGCGGGCCAAAGAGGCCGAAGATGGACAGTGCCGCGAAGACCGTGCCCGGGATCCGTGCCCAGTTCTTGCCCTTGCGGACGAAGAACGCCACCAGCAGGTAGAGGGCAAGGCCGATGATGGCAAACACCACCAGGGTTCCGGCGATGACGCCCTTCATATCCTCGTACGTGACTCCCGCCCCGCTGCCCTCGATCTGGGTCTCAAAGGCGTCGCGGAACATGGGATCGTCCAGCGTGGTCAGGCCGGTCAGCATCGAAATGACAAAGATCGCGGCGGAAGCGATCAGCAACCAGAAGGAGATGTTGACCATCTGGGGAACGCCGGTGCTGCCGGTCGGCTGCGGCTGCTCGGAGGGATACTGCGCATAGGGGGACTGGCCATACGGCTGCTGGCCGTAGCCGGGGGCCGCGGGCGGGTTCTGCCCGTACTGCGGCGGGTTCTGGCCGTACTGGGGAGCGCCGGACTGGCCGTACTGCGGCGGGTTCTGCCCGTACTGCGGTGCGTTCTGTCCATACTGCGGGGTTCCGGACTGCTGCCCGTACTGGGGCTGGTTTTGGCCATACTGCGGTGCGTTCTGGCCGTAGCGCGGAGCCTCGCCGCCGGACTCGGGCTCGTTCGGAACGGGAGGCGGGACGGGGGGAGTGCTCATGGGCGGTCCTTTTGCGTGTCGGGTTCCAGGTAGGTCGCCGGGCTCGGTCCTGTCCCCTACCCCCAGCATCACTTAAGTCAACCGTACCCCCGGGCGGGCTCCTTGTGGGTCATTCGGAAGAGGTATTCCGGCCCGAAACCGCTGCGAACCATGCCTGGGAATTCGGCAGCCACAGAAGGACCGTTGCCGCCAGGCTGACAAGGAAGGCTGTCCAGTTTCCGGCACCCTGCCCCATGCCTGCCGCCGTATTCACCGCGGCCAGGACCAGGGTGATCCCAGCCAGTACCGTCAGGGCCACCCTGGCCCACTGCCGGCCGGCCTTCATCTTGACCGCTAGAACCATCTGCGCGGCCCCCACGGCAGCGCCCAGCAGCATCAGTGCGACGACGGCTGCAGCGGCCGCGGGCGCTGCGGCAAAGAGCACCAGGGACGCCAGCATCCCCAGGAGTCCGCCCAGCAGGGCAAGGACCCCTCCCACAAACCAGATCCAGAACGAGACCTTAATCTCGGTGGGCCGGGCGGTAACGGAAAACAGCTCGGCGAAACCGTTCCGGGGTCCGCTGGGAGAGTTGCTCATGGCGTTCACTGTAGTCCCGTCCCTGGACACCCGCGGCGTGACGGTACTGCGCGCTGGCGGTGAAGAGCGGTGCGCTTAAAGGACGGCACCCCGGCGCCGGACTGCGGGAGTCCAGGGCCGGGGTGCCAATGAGGGAAAGAATTATGCCGCGGGAGCGATGAAGGCGAGCTCGAGGTTGATGGCAACCTTGTCGCTGACCAGGACGCCGCCGGTCTCCAGGATGGCGTTCCAGGTCAGGCCGAAGTCCTTGCGGCTGATGGTGGTCTCGGCGGAAACGCCTGCCCGGGTGTTGCCGAAGGGATCAACAGCCACGCCGTTGAACTCGGTGTCCAGGGTCACGGGGCGGGTGACGCCCTTGATGGTGAGGTCGCCGGTCAGTTCGTAGCTGTTGCCCTTGGCCACCAGGCCGTTGGAGACGAAGGAAATCTCGGGGAACTTCTCCACGTCGAAGAAGTCCTCGCCCTTGACGTGTCCATCGCGGTTGGCGTCGCCTGAATCGAAGCTGGCGGTGTTGATGGTGGCGTTGATCCTGGCGCCGGTGACGTCCTCGGGGAGGTCCAGGGTGGCGGCGGCTTCGGTGAACTGTCCGCGGACCTTGCTGATGCCTGCGTGGCGGACCGTGAAGCCGATCTCGCTGTGTGAGTTGTCGAGGGTCCAGGTGCCGGTGGTGATGTCTGCGGGAAGTGCCATGGTGATTGCTCCTTGGATAGGCGTGCTGTCGGGGATGCTGTTGAAACTTCATCTGTTGAAGTATCAACTAACTGCTGCATCCAGTATAAACATGCATTTGCATGTTTTGTTCCCGGCTTCGGAACATTTCTTCAAAAACTTCAGTTCTACTCTTTGTAGAAGCTTCGCCGGGAGATTTCGGATCGCACGCCATCTTTGAGAAACTGGTAAACATGCCCCAAGCCACTGTCCATTTGCTCCGCCACGGCGAGGTCCACAATCCCGACGGCGTTCTCTACGGACGGCTGCCCGAATTCCACCTCTCCGAACTGGGGCAGGAGATGGCGCGCACGCTCGCCGAGCACTTCAGCCGCCGCGCCGCCGACGGGGCCCGGATCACCTACCTCGCCGCCTCGCCGCTGGACCGTGCGCAGGAAACTGCCCGGCCGACGGCGGACGCCCTGAAGCTGCAGATCCACACGGACGAGCGGATCATCGAGGCAGAGAACTACTTTGAGGGCATGAGGGTCACCAAGGCCGAGCTGCGCCGTCCGAAGCACTGGCCGCGGCTGGTCAACCCCCTGCGGCCCTCCTGGGGCGAGCCTTACAAGACCCAGGCGTCCCGGGTCATGGAAGCTGTCCAGGACGCCCGGGTGCGCGCCATCGAGCTGGCAGCCGGGGACTTTGGAACGGACGGGCCCGAAGCCATCATGGTCAGCCACCAGCTCCCCATTTGGGCCACCCGCCTCAGCGCCGAGGGCAAGCCGCTGTGGCATGACCCGCGGAAACGCGAATGCACCCTGACGTCCATCACGTCCCTGGTGTTCGACGACGCCGGCACGCTCCTGCGCGTGCAGTACAGCGAACCGGCCGCTTCCCTTCTTCCGGGTGCGTCCAGCACCCCTGGAGCCTAGTTGTGACCGACAGTAATTTTGTGACTTCCCGCCGCGGCCTGCTGGCTGCCGGCGGCCTGGCCCTGGCCGCCGTGACCGTGGGCCTGTCCGGCTGTGCCCAGGAGGACGCCCTGGCGCAGCAGGCCAAGGCGGGGGACAACAAGAACTATGTTGCCGGCGATGGGTCCGTGACGGAGTTCGCCGCAGGGGACCGAAAGTCCGCCATCCAGGTCAACGGCACGCTGTTCAACGGCACAGCCGTGGCGCCGGCCGACTTCCAGGGCAGGGTGACGGTGCTGAATTTCTGGTTCGCCGCCTGCGCCCCGTGCCGGGTGGAGGCCCCCATCCTCGAAGAGCTGCACCAGGAGTTCAAGGACCAGGGCGTGCAGTTCTTCGGCGTCAACCTGCGGGACGAGAGAGCCACCGCCGAGGCCTTCGAGAAGACCTTCAACCTGACCTACCCAAGTTTTGACGACAAGGACGGCGGTGTCCTCCTGGCGGTTTCCGGCCTGGTCCCGCCGGGCGCGGTCCCCACAACCCTGGTGCTGGATAAGCAGGGCCGGGTGGCCTCCCGGGTCCTGGGCGAAGTCCAAAAAGGCACCCTGAAGGCCCTCATCGCTGCCGCCGTGGCAGAGTAGCGGTGGTCCGGACCGTGAACAGCCCCTTTGCCGAAGCCATCCTGAACGGCTCGCTCCTGCTTGCCATCCCGGTGGCCCTGCTGGCCGGACTGGTTTCCTTCCTTTCTCCGTGCGTGCTGCCCCTGGTGCCCGGATATCTGGGCTATGTCACGGGACTCAGCGGCGTGGACCTGCAGAAGCAGAAGCGCGGCCGGATGCTGGTGGGGATCGGGCTGTTCGTCCTCGGCTTCTCGGTCATTTTCGTCCTCCTGGGCGGAGCTTTTGGCCAGTTGGGGACCCTCATCACGGGTTCCCAGAACGCCTGGATCACCCAGCTCCTGGGCATCCTGGTCATTGTCATGGGCGTGGTGTTCATGGGCGGCTTCAGCTGGCTGCAGCGGGATGCCAAAATCTCGGCCAGGCCGCCGGCCGGGCTCTGGGGAGCGCCGCTGCTGGGCCTGACCTTCGGGCTGGGCTGGGCCCCCTGCATCGGGCCCACCTACTCGGCCGTGCAGCTGCTGAGCCTTTCCGGGGGATCCTCCGCTGCCAAGGGCGCCTTCCTGGCCTTCGTCTACAGCCTGGGCCTGGGCATTCCCTTCCTGCTGATCGCATTGGCGGTCCGCCGCGGGATGGGCGTGATGGCGTTCTTCCGCAAGC
This sequence comes from Pseudarthrobacter sp. NPDC092202, assembly GCF_044755505.1. NCBI lineage: Bacteria > Bacillati > Actinomycetota > Actinomycetes > Micrococcales > Micrococcaceae > Pseudarthrobacter > Pseudarthrobacter sp. NPDC092202. The sequence continues at coordinate 301,384 of NZ_JBIVRG010000004.1, forward strand.
ACCGGCTGGCCATCCAGCGCACCGGCGGGGGCATCCTGGTGGTGCTGGGCCTGCTGATGGCCAGCGGCGTCTGGGGCACCTGGGTGACCGAGCTGCAGTACTGGTTCCAAACCGATGTGAAGTTGCCGATCTGATGAGCGAGCGCGTGAACGCAGAGAAAAAACCCTCCACCCCCGCCGCCGGCAAGGTCTCAGAGGCCAAGGCCGACGCCGCGCTGCCCGCCCTGGGCCCCAAGGAGATGCTGCGCTGGGCCTGGACCCAGCTGACCAGCATGCGCACGGCGCTCTTCCTGCTGCTGCTCCTGGCTGTTGCCGCCGTTCCCGGCTCGCTGTTCCCGCAGCGCCCGGCCAACCCGTCGGTGGTCACGCAATACATCAAGGACAACCCGGACTACGGCAAGCTGCTGGACACCCTGCAGCTGTACGACGTCTACTCCTCGGCCTGGTTCTCCGCCATCTACCTGCTGCTGTTCATTTCCCTGATCGGCTGCGTGGTACCCCGCGCCATCGCCCACTACAAGGCGATGCGGTCCCAGCCGCCGCGCACCCCCAAGCGGCTTTCCCGCCTTCCTGAGTACGGCACACTGGTCATTCCCGCCGGCGCCGGGATCCCGGCGTCGGACGCCATCCACAGCGCCGCCGGGCTGCTGAAGAAGCGCGGCTACCGCGTTGAGGTCAGGGACGACGACGGCGCGCGGCCGTCTTTGGGTGCCGAGCGCGGCTTCCTGAAGGAAGTGGGCAACCTTGTCTTCCACACGTCCCTCATTGGCGTACTGGTGTCCGTGGCCATCGGCGGCCTGTTCGGCTACAGCGGCCAGCGGATCCTGGTGGAGGGCGACACCTTCGTGAACACCCTGGTGGGCTATGACCAGTTCACGCCCGGCACCAATTTCCAGTCCAGCCAGCTGCAGCCCTACTCCATCCAGCTGGACAAGTTCGACATCACGTTCGACCGCGAGTCAGAGGGCAAGTTTGGCCAGCCCATCGACTTCTCGGCCGCAGTGACCACCAAGGAAAACCCGGACGCCCCGGCGCAGCAGGAAACCCTCAAGGTCAACGATCCCGTCACCCTGGGCGGCACCAGCATCTACCTCACCGGCAACGGCTATGCCCCGGTGGTGACCATCCGGGACGGCGCGGGCAACGTGGCCATGCAGGGTCCCGTGGTGGCCAAGCTGCAGGGGGACAACTACTACTCCTCCGTGGTCATCAAGGTCCCGGACGCCGCGCCCGACCAGCTCGGTTTCGCCGGGTTCTTCCTGCCTACTGCGTTCGTCAGCGATGAAGGGGTCTCCTTCAGCGGCGACCCGGAACTCTTCAATCCGCAGCTGACCCTTAACTCGTACTACGGGGACCTGGGCCTGGACGACGGAGCGCCGCAGAACGTCTTCGAACTGGACGTCAAGGACCTGACCCCGCTGAACGCCCGCAACCTGGACGCCGGCGGCATCACCCTTTCTCCCGGGACCAGCTATACCCTCCCCGACGGGAAGGGCACCATCAGCTTCGATGGGGTCAAGCGGTACATCGGCGTGGACATCCACCACAATCCCGGCCAGCTCTACGCCCTGATCTTCGCGCTGCTGGCAGTGGCCGGCCTGGTCCTGTCGCTTTACGTCAACCGCCGCCGCGTGTGGGTCCGTACGGGCACCCACGAGGACGGGCGCACGATGGTTGAGTACGGGCTTCTGGCCCGCGGCGAGGACCACCGGCTGGCCGGCGAAGCGGCAGCCCTCCGCAAGCTGCTGACCACGGAGTGGCAGCTGGATCCCGGCCAGGACCCGCCCCGGACCTCACAGGAAACTCCCGGCAGCCCGGGGGACAATAGCACCGGAACTGCCGCAACCACCGGCCCAGTCACCACCCCAGCCGGCCCCACCGGGCCCGAAAAGGACCAGTAATGCCGTACGGAATCAACGAAACCATGGGCCAGTACAGCGAGCTGTTTATGCTGCTGGCGGCCGGCACGTACACCATCGCGTTCATCGCTTTTGCCTGGGACCTGGCCAAGAGCAGCAGGGCGCTCCGCGCGATCGACCTCAAAGCGGCCCAGGCCTCGGAAGCAGCCCAGGCCCAGGACGGGTCCAGGATTCCGGTGGCAGCCGGGGTGGGGGAACGCACTGCGTCAGCTGAAGACTCCCGTGCCGACGCCGGGACGCACCTGGGCGGGCCGGCCGGCAGGGCCGAGCGGCCGTCGTCGTCCACCATTAAGGCCTCAAGCGCGGGTGCCGGGGGAGTCATCACCGCCGACGCCGACATGCGCTATTCCTCGGAACGCCGCGCTCCCGCGCGGGTGGCGGTGGCCCTGACCATCCTCGGCGCCCTGATCCACGCCGCCGGCGTGGTGACCCGTGCACTGGGTGCCGGCCGGGTGCCCTGGGGCAACATGTACGAGTTCCTCACCACCGGCGCGTTCGTGGCGGTGGCGGTGTTCCTGCTGGTGCTGGTCCGCCGCGACCTCCGCTTCCTGGGAACGTTCGTGGTGGGCCTGGCCATCATCATGCTGGTGGCCGCCTCCGTGGCCTACTGGACCCCCGTGGGGCACCTGGTTCCCGCCCTCCAGAGCTACTGGCTGATCATCCATGTGTCCATCGCAGTGCTGTCCTCCGCCCTCTTCACCCTGACCTTCGCGATGTCCGCCCTGCAGCTGGTCCAGTCCCACCGCCAGAAGACGGCCGCCGCCGGCGGTGCGGACAAGCTTGGCTTCATGCGCCTGGTGCCGTCCGCGCTGAGCCTGGAGAACCTGTCCTACCGCATCAACGCCATCGCGTTCATCGGCTGGACGTTCACCCTCATGTTCGGGGCCATCTGGGCAGAAAAGGCCTGGGGGCGGTTCTGGGGCTGGGACACCAAAGAGGTGTGGACCTTCGTGATTTGGGTTGTCTACGCCGGATATCTCCACGCGCGCGCAACGCGTGGCTGGACCGGCACGCGGGCTGCCTGGCTTTCGATCGTGGGCTACCTCTGCGTGGTTTTCAACTTCACCATCGTCAACCAGTTCTTCAACGGGCTGCACTCGTATTCAGGCCTCTGAGCAGGGAACCCGGAAGGTCTCCGCGGGCACGGGGACATCTATAAAATCGATGTAGCAACAGGGCTGTTCCCGGTCAGCCGGTAATGCTACTTTGGTTTCGTGCGCCCGTGATGAAGTTTGCTGGCGGAACAACAGTTTTTCCTGAGGTACCCATGAGCTACGTTCTCGCCGTTGATGTGGGAACCAGCTTCACAGCTGCTGCCATAGCCCGTTTTGACCAGGGAGCTTCTTCTCCCGAGTGCCTGCCGCTGGGACTGCGTGGAACCTCGGTACCCTCTGTTCTTTTTTACCCCGACGACGGGCCCGTCCTGGTGGGGGAAGCCGCCGAACGCCGCGGCCTGGATTCCCCCGGGCAGGTTGTGCGGGAGTTCAAGCGCCGGGTGGGCGACGCCGTGCCGATCTCCGTGGGCACGCTGTCCCTCGCCGCCGAGGACGTGTTCGCAACCATGGCCCGCTGGGTGGCAGACCGGGCGGAGGAACGCCAGGGGGCGCCGCCGTCGGAAATCATCCTCACGTACCCCGCCGCCTGGGGCTTCCACCGCACGTCCCTCATCAAGGACGCCCTCGCCGCCAAGGGGCTAGGGAACGTCACGCTCCTGACGGAGCCGGAAGCGGCAGCCCTCCATTATGCGTCGCAGGTGCGGGTGGAGGACGGCAGCATCATTGCCGTCTACGATCTTGGCGGCGGAACCTTCGATACCGCTGTCCTCCGAAAAGAGGCCAGCAACCGGTTTGAACTGCTGGGGCAACCGGAAGGCTTTGAACACATGGGCGGCGCCGATTTCGATGCCGCCCTTTTCCGCTATGTGGCTGACCACACCGACGGCGCCCTGGCCGGGCTGGACCCGGCCGCCCCCGGAGTGCTCGCCGCACTCTCCCGGCTGCGGCGGGAATGCGTTGAAGCCAAAGAAGCGCTGTCCAGCGACAGCGAGGCCAACATCTCCGTGCTCCTGCCCGGGATCCAGCAGCAGATACGCCTGGTCCGTCCCGAGTTTGAGTCCCTGATCGAGGACGCCGTCCGGGACACCGTGGATGCCCTGGAGCAATCGCTGGGACAGCTCGGGCTGGAGCCGGCGGAGCTCACTGCCGTGCTGCTGATTGGCGGATCCTCCCGGATTCCCCTTGTTGCCCAGTTGATCTCGGAACAACTTGACCGTCCCATCGCCGTGGACGCAGACCCCAAGTCCTCCATCTGCCTGGGCGCCGCGGTGTCCGCGGTGCTGGGACGGGCGGCCATTGCTGCTGCGGCGGAGGCCACGCCAGCTGAAGGTTCCGGTGACGTTGTTCCCATCCCGGCCCCGGACGGTGCGCAGGTGCCGCTGAGGCTGGCCAGCTGGTCCCGGAGCCCCACACCTGCCCCGGGCTCCCTGGCGGCAGCAGCCCTCAGCCAGGGCCAGGGGGACAAGGGCGGAGCACACGGCCCTAAACCGCGGGTACGGCTTACTGCCGTGGCTGCCACCGCCGTCCTCTTGACCGTTCTTACTGCCACCGCCGCCCAAAGCCCGGCAGGATTCGACAGCCTGACCTCGGTGTTCGTCCCGCCGGCCGGGGCTGCCAACGACCGGCCCGCAGTCCCCGCCACCGGGGCCGCAGGAGGCGGCAACAGCGGCGGCAGCGGGGCAGGCGCCGCGGGAGATGTCCAGATCCCGGTGGCAGGCGGCGATTCGGGCATGCAGCGGGCCGCTGCCTCCCAGGCACCCGGCCCTCTGGCGGACGGGAAGGTGGCGTCCATCCGGGCCATCGAGAAGGGCGCCTCCGAAGGGCCCTCCACCAGCGCTGCCGCGGCAGGCGGCACCGGCAGCACGGCGCCAGGGGATACGGCGACTACTGGTGAGCCGACTGATACAGCCACGTCCACCGGGACGCCGGCCACTGGCGAAACAACAAGCCCGTCCCCCACGGATACCGGCGATCAGTCCGGCACGGCAAGCCCTTCCCCCACGGAATCCGGCGGCGAATCCGAAACGCCGACGCCGTCTGCAACGGATACCAGCGCGCCGGAACCTACCCGCCACTCCAGCACGGCGGAGCCCACGCCGACGGACACGGCCACCCCGACCGAATCCGGCCGATGGCTCAAACCGGTGAAGGGTTCGAAGTTGCGGGACCGCACGGCTTCGCCTTCGCCGACGGTCCAGGTATCGGCGTCACCTACAGGAACCAGCGGGTTCACGTCCACAGCGGAGGAGTCCCTTGACTCCGGTTTGTCCGGCACGGAGACGGCGACGGACACCGCCACCACCACCAGCCCGGCGGCCTGACATGGTCAGCTACCAGCCGCACACCCAAAACACCGCTTTCCGCCATCCGGAGCCAAACCATCAAGGGCCCTCGCTGCCGGGTGCAGAACTCATGGCAAGCCAGCTCAACGGCGAGAACGCGGCAGTACGGGAACTGCTGCTGGCGTTGTCCGTTGGTTTTGCCCTGCCCGGACCGCTGCCTTCGGACCTGCAGCGCAAGATCGATGGAAACGGGGCGGAGGGCCTTGACGCCCTGGTGCACAGGGCAGAATCATCGGGCCTGTTGACTCCTGACGGTGCCGTGGTGGGACCGGCCCGGCACGCACTGCTCTCGGTCGCCCCTACGACCAAGGTGCATGCGCTCCAGCGGGAACTGGTGGGCGTCTACACGGCCAACGGCCAGCCGCTGGGCGATCTTGCCCGGGAACTGGCACGCACCGGACTTGCCGATCCGCGCGTTGCAACTGAGCTGGAGAAGGCGGCGGACAAGGCGCTTGAACGCGATCCCGGCCTGGCGTACCAGCTCTACGACGAGGCCCTGCTGGCCGGCGCCGGCGAGAAGGCCACAGCGGCCCGGCGGGCCCAGGCCGCGGCGGCCAACGGGGACCTTGATACGGCCACCCGCGTTGTGGACACCCTGTTGGGGCAGGACGATCCGCCGGACGTCCGCCGGGCCGCGGACGTGGCGGCGGCGGTGTGGGCCCAGCGGGGCATGCTGGCCCACGGAGCCGAGGTCTACAGTTGGCTGGGGCCCTCACGTGTTGGCCACTCCGCGCCCCTTGCCGCCGTCACCCTGATCGGATGCGGGGACCGTTCCGGGGCGGAAAACATCTTCGGTGCCGACGCGCCGCCCGCGTCCCCCACGCTGCTTGCCGCCACCCTTGCCCACATCGGGAAAGGCATCCTCAAGTCCCTGGCGGGAGACCCGAACCAGGGACTCCAGATCCTGATCCACGCCTCTGACCTGCTCAATTCAGCAGGTACGGCGCTTCCCCTGCCGGAGACTCCGGCGGCACTGGCGGCACTGGTGGCGCTGCACAGCGGAGAACCGAACCTGGCGGAAACCATCTGCCGGTCTGCGGCGGCCGCCGGCCAGGGAGGAGATACAGCCAAACCGCGGCTCTTCCTGCTGCAGGCATGGTCAGCGATGATGCAGGACAGGCTCGAGGACGCCCGGCTGGCGATCAATGAGGCTTCCAAGGCGAACCACTGGCCGCTGGTGCCGCGGGACGAGTTCCTCTGCTCGGCCCTCGAAGTGGGCCTTGCCCGGCGCAACGGCGATTTCCCTGAGCTCATCAAAGCCTGGGAACGGGCGCGCGAAGCGACGCTCCACACCGCCGTGGACCTGTACAGCCTCCTGCCATGGGGCGAACTCATGATTGCTGCCGCCCGCCTTCGGGAGGGCCGCAGGGTAGCCCCGTACCTCGATGACGCATGGGACCTGCTGGAGCGCCTGGGCAATCCGCCGCTGTGGGCCGTGCCGCTGCACTGGGCAGCAGTCCAGGCCGCCCTGTTGAATGAAAGCCCCGCGGACCTGGCACCGCACGCAGCGGCGCTCGCGCGGGCAGCAGGGCAAAGCCACCTGGCGGCCGTGCTCGCGGCGGCCGGTAAAGCGTGGGTCACGGTTCTTGCCGAGAGGTTCCGTCCCGATGACGTCGAGGCGGCGGCCAGGGGCCTGGGGCTGGTGGGCATGCCCTGGGAAGGGGCACGGCTTGCCGGCCACGCTGCAGCCCGGGCGGACGAGCGCAAGGATATGGTGCGCCTGCTCTCCTGCGCCCGGGACCTCCACCCGCAGGCCAATTCGGCGGGCCAGGGAACGACGGCGTCACCCGAGTCCCGCAATGCTCCCCCCACCGAGGCAGGTAACGGCATGCAACCAGACGGCGCAGGGCTGAGCGAGCGGGAAAAGGAAGTGGCCCGGCTGGTGCTCGACGGCAAAACCTACCGGGAAATTGGCGAAGCCATCTACATCTCCCCGCGCACCGCCGAGCACCACATTGCCCGGATGCGGCGACGGCTCGGCGCGGAAAACCGGTCGGACCTCATGGCCAAGCTGCGTCTTGCGCTGGGCCCGGAAAGCCAGGCGCATGACCAGTCCCCCTAACACCCCTAACGGGAAAGCCGGCGGTTCCCCACCGGGGGCACCGCGGGTAAGGGGGACCGGCCCGATGCCGGTTCCCGGCAGGAACAATACCTTTGATCCAAGGCATCAGGACCCGCATACCGCACAGAACACGATCTGAGGACCAGCACATGACAGTCGCAAAGGAAGTGGTCCAGTTCCTGATGGGCATCTTCGCTGACCGCCAGGCGGCCCAGGGCTTCCTGGATGATCCCGAAGGCGTCCTGGAGAAGCACGGCCTTGCCGGTGTCAGCTCCGCCGATGTCGATGCGGCCATGCCGGTTGTCCTGGACTATGCCCCCCTCAGCGTCACGGCCTCCGCGGCCGACCGGGACTTCAACTCCGGAACCGGCGCCGGTACCGGGCACGCCGCGGGCGGCGGGAACCCCCTTGCCGGCGGCGGGGGGCACGACGACCACGGACAGGCGGTAGAGCAGTTAACCCACGTGGTGGCCAACTACTCCTACTCCTCCACGCCCGATGACCACGGCACCCTCCCGGATCAATCCCAGGGCCTCAACATCTGGGCGGACGGCGACGTTGAGCAGTGGTTCGACAACGACTCCGTGCCGGAATTCGGCGACCCCGCCATCAGTGCGGGAACCGGGACGGGTTTCGCTGACATCCGGATCGACGGCTTCTTCGACCTTGACGCTGACAGCGACACCGCGACCGTCGGCGCCGGCCAGGCCGCCCACCCGGCCACGCTCATCGGGGCACCCCTTTCCGATGAGCACCAACCATACGTTGACATAGATGTTGATGCAGAGGCCGCTGCCCCCGAGGCCGGGCTCCAGTTCGCTGAGGACGAGGCAGCCACCATTGACATCGGCAATGACATCGACGACGCTGGCGCTGGGGAGGCGGCAGACTCCATGGACTTTGGTGCCTAGCAGCCGGCCCATCGTCCCGGAACGATCTTTGAGGCGTAGTGCAGAGGACAGGCTGTGGCAGAAGCAGGACCGGCAAACCCAGCAACTCCGGTGACGGCCGGCCAGCTTACCCAGCTTGTGGAGCACGGACTGGAGCTCGTCGGCGCCGGAGGCCGGGATGACCTCCGGAAACGCCTGGACCTTGCATTGGGGCGGCTCAGGGATCCCAGTATCCGGGTCATCGTGGTGGGCGAATTCAAGCAGGGCAAAAGCAAGTTCATCAATGCACTGGTGGGTGCGCCGGCCTGCCCTGTCGACGACGACGTCGCCACGTCTGTTCCCACACTTGTCCGGTACGGGGATCCGGCCTCGGCCGCGATCCTGGTTCCCACCTCCGGGGCGGACGCAGGCGATGCCTTTGACCGCCAGCCGATCCCCGTCACCGACCTCGCGGCTTACGTTTCCGAGCAGGGAAATCCCGGGAACAGCAAGAAACTCCTGGCTGCCGAGGTGTGCATGCCCCGCAGGATCCTGTCAGGCGGGCTCATTGTCATCGATTCGCCCGGCGTCGGGGGCCTGGGGTCGGCGCACACCCTGGCCACCCTCACGGCACTGCCCACCGCCGATGCGATGCTCCTGGTCTCGGACGCCTCCCAGGAATACACCGAACCGGAGATGCGCTTCCTGCGGCAGGCCATGCGGATCACCCCGAACGTCGTGGGCGTCCTGACCAAGACCGACCTCTACCCGGAATGGCGGCGGGTGGAGGAGATGGACCGCTCCCATCTCGGCAGGGTAGCGGCGGATATTCCATTGTTTCCCGTTTCCTCGGACCTCCGCCTCGAGGCAGCACGCCTGCAGGACAGCGGGCTGAATGAGGAATCCGGCTTCCCCGCCCTGATCGCCCACCTCCGCAGCGGAATCGTGGAAGGCGCCCAGCGGCTCCAGGGTCGCGCTGTCAGCCAGGACCTGCTTGCCGTCACCGAGAACCTCCGCCTCTCCCTGCAATCGGAGCTTGAGGCACTTGAAAACCCTGACGACACGCCCCGGATGCTTGCGGAGCTGGAAGCGGCCAGGGCAGAGGCCGACGAGCTGCGGAAACGGTCTGCACGCTGGCAGGTCACCCTCAGCGACGGCATCAGCGACCTCATCGCCGACATGGAATACGACCTCCGCAACCGGCTCCGCCACATCCAGCGGGAAGCTGAAGCCGCCATTGACCAGGAGGACCCGGGCCCGGCCTGGGCTGATTTTTCGAAGTGGCTGGAGACATCCACCGCGTCCGCCATCTCGGACACCTTCGTCCTCACCAGTGAGCGGGCGCAGTGGCTGGCCGGACAGGTGGCTGACAACTTCGTCGCGGACGAAGTTCCGTTGCCGGTGATGCAGGTTTCACATTCCGCTGACGTGCTGGATCCCGTGGACGAGATGCCGGGGATGGACGCCGGGCACGTCAACCCGGTGCAGAAGGTGCTGATCGGCATGCGTGGCTCCTACGGCGGGGTGCTGATGTTTGGACTCATCACCGGCATCTTCGGCATGGCGCTGATTAACCCGTTCTCCCTGGGTGCCGGGTTCCTGCTGGGACGCAAGGCCTACCGGGAAGACAAGGATGCGCGGCTCAAGCGCCGGCAGGGGGAGGCCAAGGCCCTCGTGAGGCGGCAGCTCGACGACGTTGCCTTCCAGGTGGGCAAGCAACTGAAGGACCGGCTGCGGCTGGTTCAGCGTTCAATCCGCGACCACTTCACGGAAATCGCGGACGAACACCACCGCTCCCTGGCCGATTCTGTATCCGCTGCGCAGGAAGCAGCAAATGCCTACGCCCTGGAAAAGGACGCCCGCATCAGGGACATCAAGGCCCAGCTCAAGAAGGTGGACGCGCTCCACCGCGCCGCGCAGGCAGTTGCCGCCGAAGTAGCCGGCGCAGGCACCATGATGCCTGCGGGCGGACCGCGATGACTAATTCCACGCTTACCGGAGCCGCGGGCCTGGTCCAGGAGGCGTTGAAGACCTATGGGGATGATCCGGCCGGTGCGGCCGCCCTCCAAGGAATTGCACGGAGGCTCGCGGAGCCACTCCGGGTAGCCGTAGCGGGCATGGTCAAGGCCGGGAAGTCCACGCTCCTAAACGCGATCATCGGCGAGGAGATAGCGCCCACCGACACGGGGGAGTGCACCCGGATCATCACCTGGTACCGGCATGGGCACACTCCCCGCATTACCCTCCACCCCACCGGTGGCGAGCCCCGCACCTTGCCGCTTAAACGCGTGGACGGCCGCCTTGTGTTCGTGCTGGGGGACGTGGACGCGGGGGACGTGGACCGGCTGGAGGTGGAGTGGCCGTCGCCGGCGCTGCGGAGCATGACCCTGATCGATACCCCCGGCATCGCCTCGCTCTCCCGCGGGGTATCTGCCCGCTCCGCCGCTTTCCTGGCCCCGGCGGACACAGAGTCCGAAGCGGACGCCATCATCTACCTCATGCGCCACATGCACGCAGCGGATGTGCGGTTCCTCGAATCCTTCCGGGACACGGAAGCTGGACGCTCGGGTACCGTCAATGCAATCGCGGTGCTTTCAAGGGCAGACGAGGTGGGCGGCGGCCGCATCGATTCGCTGCTGTCCGCCGGGGAAATCGCGGAAAGGTACCGCCATGACCCCAACCTCCGGAAACTCGCCCTGGGCGTCGTTCCGGTGGCAGGGCTCCTTGCCCAGGGTGCACGGACCATGCGCCAGCAGGAATTCGCTGCCCTCCAGCTGCTGGCAAGCCTGGACCGCGGCGACCGCGAGAAATCACTGCTCTCAGCCGACAGGTTCCTCCGGTCCACCATCCCGGAAGGGCTGACGGCGGAGGCCAGGGCCTCGCTGTTGGCACGGTTTGGCCTGTTCGGGATCCGGCTGGCTGTAGTCCTGGTCTCCAACGGATTCAACGAACCCACCCCGCTGGCCCACGAGCTTGCCCGCCGCAGTGGCCTGGACCCGTTGCTGGACCTGCTGGACCGCCAGTTCCAGGCCCGGGCCGGGGCGCTGAAGGCACGCACGGCACTCGTTGCGGTGGAGGCGCTGCTGCGCGGCTCGCCCCGGCCGGGAACCGCGCACCTGGCTGCCGCCCTTGAGCGGCTGCAGGCCAACGCCCATGAGTTCCGCGAACTGCGCCTGCTGGCCGCCCTGCGGACCACGGGCGTGCCGCTCAGCCCTGAACTCGCGGCGGAAGCAGAGGGGCTGATCGGCGGCCGGGGCGCTGCGCCGCACGTGAGGCTGGGGCTGGACGCGGATGCGGCGCCCGGTGAGATGGCTGACGAGGCCCGACGCTACCTGCTGCGCTGGCGGGCGGTGGCGGAGAGCCCGCTGACGGACGGACCGGCACTGGACGCCTGCCGGATTGTGGTCCGCAGCTGCGAGGGCGTGCTGGCTGAATCGTTCTCCCGCCAGCGCCAAACGGCCTGAACGCCCTCCGGGGGAGTGCCCTACCGGGAAGGGACTATTTTAATCCGTCGTTGTCGTGTTCGTCGGTCTCGTGCTTGTCTTTCCCGCCGTCGGCGTCCTTTGCCTTCGCATCCAGCTCATCCTTGAGCTTCTTCAGCCGGGCGGCCTCCGCCTCCTGGCGGCGGCGGACCTCCAGCCTGCGGAGGAAGTCCGGATCATCGTCCGGGGCGGTGGGGTGGCGGTAGTCCTGCCGCTGCGGGGGAGTACCGCGCGGCCGGCCGATCAGGAGCCAGAGGATGGCGCCCAGTACCGGCAGGACGATCATGACCACGATCCAGGCGGGTTTGGAAATTCCGCGGGTGAGGCGCCCGTCGGTTCGGATCACGTCGACGAGGCCATACACGAAGATGGCGAGGATTGCGACGGCCAAAGCCACACGGAGGAGCATGCCATTAAGTCTATCGTCAGGAGGCGCAGGGGCCGCGGGCGGGAGGCGGCTAAACTTGAATAGTGGCCTTTTTGAAATATTCCCTGATCCGCCTGGCTCTCTTCGCACCCCTGTTCGTGCTCTTTAGCTTCCTGGGGCTGGGTGCCCTCATGTCCGTTATCTGCGCGGCCCTGATCGCCTTCGCCGTGAGCTACCTGTTTTTCCAGAAGCAGCGGGACGAAGCCGCGGCGGCCCTGCAGCACCGGTTCTCCGGCAAAGCCAAGCCGTTGCGCTCCGCCGGCGAAGTCCAGGACGCACACGCCGAGGATGCGCTGCTGGACGCCAACCCCGGCGTCACCATCAACAATGACGCGAAGGGCCGCGAGCGTCAGTAATCCCTCACGCCCAGGCTGGCTGGCTAGAAACCGCGGCTGAGCACCAGTCCGAGTGAAAACAGCAGGCTGTAGCCGAGGTTGATCAGGCCGGTCTGCTTGAGGACCGGGATGAGGCTCTTGCGCTTGCGCCCGTTGATCATCAGCCAGGCGGGCATGAGGCAGGCCGGGATCAGCAGCAGCACAATCAGCATCCAGGGCCGCCCGGGAGCCAGGATCACCACCAGCAGGATGGCTACGGCCAGCATCAGGACGTAGCTTTCGCGGGCGTGCTTGTCGCCCAGCCGGACCGCCAGGGTTTTCTTGCCAGCCTGCATGTCCGTGGGAATGTCCCGGACGTTGTTGGCCATAAGCAGGGCAGTGGCGATCAGCCCGGTGCCGATCGCCCCAATAATGGCGGGCAGGTTGATCTGCCCGGCCTGGGTGTAGGTGGTGCCCAGGGTGGCCACCAGCCCGAAGAACACAAAGACGAACACGTCGCCCAGGCCCATGTAGCCGTAAGGGTTCTTACCCCCGGTGTAGCCCCAGGCGGCCATGACGCAGCCCAGGCCCACCAGGATCAGCCACCAGCTCTGGGTGATCACCACCAGCACCAGGCCAAACACCATGGCGGCCGCGAACGCGCCGAACGCCGCCCGTTTTACGTGTTCAGGGCTGGCCGCCCCGGAACCCACCAGGCGCAGCGGGCCCACGCGGTCATCGTCGGTCCCCCTGATGCCGTCCGAGTAGTCGTTGGCAAAGTTAACCCCCACCTGGAGCAGGAGGGCCACCAGCGCCGCGAGGATGGCGTTGAAGAGGAGGAACGAACCCATCTCGTAGGCTGCGGCGGAGCCGATCAGCACCGGCGCGATCGCGGCGGGCAGCGTCCGGAGCCGGGCGCCTTGGATCCATTGTGCGGCTGTAGCCACGTTACGTACCTCACGTGTGTTGGGGGCGGCAGGAGGGGAGTCCGGCCGGATGGTGCAGGTCTACTTTACTTTCCCTGGTGCCGGGCTTTGAGCTGGGAGGTCATGGCCAGGCGGTCAGGTTTGCCGTTGGGCAGCATCAGCAGCCGGGGGGCCGCGAGGACTGTTTTGGGCGCAAGGGCCCCCAGTGTCCGCTGCCATTGCTGTGCAAGGACGACGGCGGTGTCCCCGCCTTCCGCGTCCGGTACCGGGTCCGGCGCAGGGTCCGTCAACGCGACGTAGGCCGCCACGGCCTGCCCCCACTCGGCGGAAGGTACGCCTGCCACGAAAGCCGCTGCGACGCCGTCGGACTTCTCCAGCTCTTCCTGGACGTGCGCGGCGGAAACCTTCACGCCGCCGGTGATGATCACGTCGTCGGCCCTGCCCAGCACGGTCAGCCGGCCGTCGTCGTCAATGCTGCCGAGGTCGCTGGTGCGGTACCAGCGCACACCGTCCTCCTCGAAGAACGTGTCCGTGCTCTCCGGCGACTCGAGGTAGCCGGCGGCGATGGTGTCCCCGCCCAGCAGGATCCTGCCGTCCTCCTCCACCCGGACCGAGACGCCCTCCAGCGGGAACCCGTCGTAGACGCACCCGCCGCAGGATTCGGCGGACCCGTAGGTGGTGACCACCCGGACTCCGGCCTCGCGGGCAGCCGCCAGCAGGGACGCCGGGGCGGGGGCGCCGCCCAGCAGGACCGCGTTGAAGCGGCGTAGCACGGCCAGGGTCTCCGGCGATGGCGCGTTGAGGAGCCGCTGAAGCTGGGTGGGGACCAGCGAGGTGAACCGGATCTTGTCCGTCAGCTCCTCGGCTGCGGCGGTGAAGGCCTCGGGGGTAAAGCCGTGGGACATGTCCATGACCCAGGGGCGGGTGCCCGCGAACAGGGAGCGGACCAGGACCTGGATGCCCGCAACGTACTGCACGGGCAGCGCAAGGAGCCACTGGCCCTCTCCCTTGAGCGCCAGGGCCGTTGCCATCGAGGACGCGGCCAGGGACTCCACGGTCAGCACGGTGGCCTTGGGGGCGCCGGTGGAGCCGGACGTGCGGACCACTGCCACGGCGTCGTCGCAGCCCGGCGTTTCCAGATGTCCCACCACCAGGGCGCCGTCGTCGCCAATGAAGAGTTCGACGGCGGGACCCTCCCCATGGAGGGCTGCCGCCAGGGCCGTCAGTGCCGGCTCGATGTTGATGGGGCCGGCCGCATTCGCTGGAGTATTCATGTTCCGCTCCTGCCTAGAAATAGTGCGGGAAGGTGGACCAGTCGGGTTCGCGTTTTTGCAGGAAGGCTTCCTTGCCCTCCACCGCCTCGTCCGTCATGTATGCCAGCCGCGTGGCCTCGCCCGCGAACACCTGCTGCCCGGCAAGGCCGTCATCCGCGAGGTTGAAGGCGAACTTGAGCATCCGGATGGCCTGGGGTGACTGGCGGGCGATGTCCGCCGCGTACTCCAGGGCAACCTCCTCGAGGCGGTCATGGTCCACGGCCTCGTTCACGGCACCCATCCGAACCATGTCCTCAGCGGAATATTCGCGGGCAAGGAAGAAGATCTCGCGGGCCGCCTTCTGCCCGATCTGGCGTGCGAGCAGTGCCGAGCCGTATCCGGCGTCGAAGCTTCCCACAGTGGCGTCGGTCTGCTTGAACTTGCCGTGCTGGCGGGATGCGATGGTGAGGTCCGCAACTACGTGCAGGGAGTGTCCGCCGCCGGCCGCCCAGCCGTTGACGACGGCGATGACCACCTTGGGCATGGTGCGCATCAGCCGCTGGACTTCCAGGATGTGGAGCCTGCCGGCGCGGGCAGGGTCGATGGTTTCCTGGGTCTCGCCGTCTGCATATTTGTAGCCGTCACGGCCGCGAATCCGCTGGTCCCCACCTGAGCAGAAGGAGTGCCCGCCGTCCTTGGGGGAGGGGCCGTTGCCGGTGAGCAGCACGGTGGCCACGTCCGGGGACATCCGGGCATGGTCCATGGCCCGGTAGAGCTCGTCCACGGTGCCTGGCCGGAACGCGTTGCGCACCTCGGGCCGGTTGAACGCAATTCGGACCGTGGGCAGGTCACGCAGCCATTCGCCGCTTGAATCCCGCTCCACCTGCCGGTGGTAGGTCATGTCCTGGAAGTCCTCGAAGCCGGACACGGTGCGCCAGCGGGAGGGGTCGAAGACGTCGGACACCTGGGCGGGAATCTGTTTGCTCACCGTCCAAGTCTAATAATCGGCCTCAGCTGATGCAGAACTCGTTGCCCTCGGGGTCCGCCATGGTGTGCCAGGAGTGCGGGCCCTGGCTTGCCGTCCACAGGAACGTGGCGCCCCGGGCCTCGAGCTCCCGGCGGACCTCGTCCTTGTCCCGGCCTGCCAGGTTGATATCCCAGTGCACGCGGTTTTTCACCGTCTTGGCCTCCGGCGCCGTCTGGAACAGGAGGCGGCGGGCCGGCGCCTTGGACTCCAGCTCCTCGACGGGGCGGATCGCGCAGCCTTCGCGCCACACCAGGTTGCCCCGGTGGGTCATGGTCTGGTCCTCCGTGGCGAAGCCCTGCTCGATCATGGAGCGGATGAAGGCGGCGTCCTGCGGTTCCACGGACCACCCGAGGGTTTCAGCCCACCAGTCGGCAAGCTCATGCGGCCCGGCGCTGTCGATGACTATCTGGATGTTCAGTCCCATCACACCAAGGTACGGCGGCACGTGCTGCCGGGGAAGGGTCCCCGAGGTCTGTATAACGTTAGAAAGTTCTCTTGACACATTGTCATGACATACGTCACAGTAGGGCGGAAAGGCTTTTCCCTCCGGCTTCCACCGGCGGGCAGCGCCACCACTTTCATCCCGGGCCGCCCATGCCGGCCTGGAGCCCAGCGAGAGACAGGACAGACCATTGTCAGAGAAGACAAGAATCTCCAGCATCAGCCGCCGCCAGTTCGGCCTCACGGCGTTCGGCCTCTCGGCGCTGGCAGCGGGGCTTACGGCCTGCGGCAGCAGCGGCGGGGGCGGGTCTGAGGGTGGCGCCAAGACCCTGCAGCTGGTCCTCTCCGGCGATACGAACCAGGGCGGCGCCTTTGCCGCGGCCGCCGAGAAGTACAAGGAAATCACCGGCATCACCATTGAGGTGGTGGATGTCCCCACCGCGGACATCACCACCAAGCTCAAGAACGCCGCAACGGCTAACGACCTCCCGGCCCTGGCCCGCGTTACCAGCATCGATCCGCTCTGGGTCAACCAGCTCCAGGACCTCTCGGACATTGCCGCGTCCCGGGGAATCGACCAGAACTTCCTCGAGAAATCCCCGGACGGCATCATCCCCGCCATCCCCTCCGACCTCACGGCCGTTGGCCTGTTCGTCAACAAGAGCCTGTTCGACAAAGCCGGCGTCAGCTACCCCACCGACCTTGAGCAGGCGTGGACCTGGGACGAGTTCGTGGCCGCGGTCAACGAGGTCCGCGAGAAAGCCGGCGCCAAGTTCGGCTTTGTGATGGACCGCTCCGGCCACCGCCTGCGCGCCATGATGTACGAGTTCGGCAGCACCGCCTTCGCCAAGGAAGGCGACAAGTACGCAGCCGATGACGAGGCCGTGGAAACCCTCGAATACTTCCAGAAGATCAACGATGACCAGACCATGCCCAAGTCGGTCTGGCTCAGCGGCGAGGACGGCAACGCAATGTTCAAGAGCGGCCAGGTTGCCGCGTACTACTCCGGCAGCTGGCAGGTGGCGGACTTCAACAAGAACATCAAGGACTTCGAGTGGCTCTCCGTGCCGCTGCCCAAGAAGGAAGTCAGTGCCACCAACCTCGGCGGCGGCTTCATGGTCGCGTTCAAGGACACCGGCGCCGATGAGGAGGCCAAGAAGTTCATCGACTGGTTCTACGAGGACGCAAACTACACCGAGTTCGCCAAGCTGGGCGGCTACCTGCCGGTCAAGGACCTGCAGGTGGAGTATCCGTTCCAGCAGGCCTCCTTCGAGCTGTACCAGAAGCAGATCGCCGGCAATGAGGCCAAGGGGGACAATGCCATCAAGCGCGTGGTGGCCGAGGCCTACGCGGAAACCCCGTTCTCCGGCGACCCCCTGCGCGAAGAGACCGTCAAGATGCTCTCCGGCAGCCAGGATGCCAAGACCACGGTGGACAACATCGTGAAGCTCTACAACGGGGCCTGACCCGTGGCCAACCCAACCATGAGCACCACGGTGGCGCCGCCGGCGCCCGGGCCGGGAGCGGTACGGAGCAAGTCCCAGCAGAAGCGCCGGAACCGCTACGTCATTGCACCGCTGGTCCTCATCGGCGTCAACGTGGTGCTCTTCCTGGTCTTCTTCGTCTGGCCCGGAGCGCTGGGACTGCTGTATTCCTTCACGGACTACCGCGGCGTGGGCAAGCTGAATTTCATCGGCCTGGCCAACTTCCAGAAACTCTTCGCGGACAGCACCTTCTACGCGGCGCTCGGCCGGACCTTTGTGTACACGGTCCTGTCCGTGCCGCTGATATATGTCTGCTCGCTGGGGGTCGCCGCGCTCCTGGTCAGCAAGGCTGTCCGGGGACGGACTGCGGCGAAGATCGTCATCTTCCTTCCATGGCTGATCTCACCCATCGTGGTGGGCGTCATATGGAAGTGGATGTTCGGCCAGGATTTCGGATTCGTGAACTTCCTGATCACCAGCGCCGGCGGCAGCGCGGTCCCGTGGTCCAGCAACGGCAACCTGGCGCTCGCGGTAGTCATTTTCGCCTCGGCGTGGGGCGGCACGGCCTTCAACATGCTGCTCTTCATTGCGGCGCTGAAGAACATCCCGGAGGCCCTGCTGGAGGCAGCGGAGCTGGATGGCGCCAACGCGTGGCAGCGCTTCCTGAACGTCACCCTCCCAGGCATCGCACCGACGTCGTTCATGGTCATCCTGCTCTCCACCATCCATGCGATGAAGGAATTCGCCATGATCCAGGCCCTGACCAACGGCGGCCCCGGAACGGAGAACACCCTGATCGTGCAGTACATCTACAAGACCGGCTTTGAGCAGTCCAAGGTGGGGTATGCCAGTGCCGCCTCCATGGTGCTGATGGTGGTCCTGCTGGCGATCGCCCTTATCCAGCTGCGCTTCAACCGGAAGAAGGCCTGACCATGGCAACAGCAGCCAACCTCCCTCCCGCCATCGCCGAGGAATCTGCGCTCGGAGCCGAGAAGGCGGACGCCGGCAGGGGCAGGCGCGGCCCCCGGGGCAACCGTAAAGGCCGGGCCCGGCTGTCCGTCCCCCTCACCGTGCTCATGTGGGTCATCGCCGCGATCTACGCCCTGCCGCTGCTCTGGTTCCTCCTCAGCTCCTTCAAGCCGGGCAGCGAGCTTTTCAGCTATCCGCTGTCCATGATTCCCAGGGAGTGGACCTTCCAGGGCTTCGTTGACGCGTGGGAGCGGGTGGACTTCGCCCAGTACTTCCTGAATACGGCAACGGTGGCCATTGTCACCACGGTTCTCACCGTGTTCTTCAGCGCCTGCACCGGCTATGCGCTGGCCAAGTACAACAACAAGGGCACCCGGCTGTTCTTCGTGTGCATCCTGGCCACCACCATGCTTCCCACCGAAGTGATCCTGAACCCCACGTTCACGGTGATCCGCGACCTGGGCCTGTACAACTCGCTGGCCGGCATCATTGTGCCGTCCGTCCTGACGGCCACGGGGGTGTTCATGTTCCGGCAGTTCTTCCTCACGGTGCCGGATGACCTGCTGCATTCGGCCAGGATCGACGGCGCCAGCGAGCTGGCCATCTTCTTCCGGATCATGCTGCCGCTGTCCCGGCCCATCCTGTTCACGCTCGCCATTTTCTCGTTCCAGTGGCGGTGGAACGACTACATCTGGCCGCTGATCGTCCTCAACGATCCCAAGTGGTACACGCTCCAGGTTGCCCTGCGCAGCATTGTGGGTGCGGAAAACATCGACTGGCCGGTGCTGCTGGGGGCCTCGGTGATCTCCATCCTGCCGCTGGTCCTGGTGTTCTTCGTGTTCCAGAAATACGTGCTCAACGCCGACGTCAGCGCGGGCCTGAAGGACTAGCATCCTGCCCCGAAGCGCCACCCCATCAGCCTGCTCCGGGACAGGACCCCGGGCAGACCCATGAAAGGCAATACATTGCAGACAGCTTCCGTGGACGCAGCATTCCTCCACCGTGTGGGGGAGGCAGCGGACCAGTCCGTGCAGGCGCTGCTGGAAACGCACGACGCCGACGTGGCGGCCCTGGCACACCGGCCCGCCATGGGCAGGCTGCTTGCGATGGTCACGGTCGTCACCGAGCCCGGCTCCGCCTTTTACGGCGCTGGCCATGACGGTGCTGGCGGGCTGCGGAGGCCGATGGCCGGGTGCCTTGACCGGCTGGAGCAGCTTCAGGGTCCCACCGGCCTGTTCGACGGCACCAACCTGTGCTCTCCGCCGGATTCGGCTTTCACCCTCAACGACGTGTGCCTTGCGCTGGGCCTGATCCGGGCCCTGGACACCCCGCCGGACCCCGTGCTTGCGGAGGTGGATGCCAGGCTCAGCGGCATCGTCTCCCGGGCCACGGATGCCATGGTTGCGGGCGGGGTCCACACGCCCAACCACCGTTGGGAGCTGTGCGCGGCACTGGCGCAGATGGACAGGCTGCAGCCGCGGCCGGGCATTGCGGAGAGGATCTCGGAATGGCTGGCGGAGGGGATCGACCAGCTGCCGGACGGGATGTACTCCGAGCGCAGTCCGCTGTATGCCACCGCCGTCACCAATCCGTCCCTGCTGGCCATCGCGGACAGTTCGGGACGGCCGGAACTGCTGGACCACGTCCGCCGGAACCTCACAGCGTTCCTGCCGTGGTTCAACCCGGACGGCAGCGTGGAGTCGGTGTTCTCGCGCCGCCAGGACCAGTGGATGACTTTCGACGCCGCCCCGTTCCTCCACCTGTACCGGCGGATGGCCAACCAGGACGGCCGGCAGGACTTCGCCGCCGCGGCCACCTGGCTGGAGGGGCTGCCCCTGCATGAGCCGGCCAAGCTGCTGGCGCTGGCCCGGCTGGATCCCTGGCTGCGGGAAACGCTGCCCGGAACCCGCCCTGACGAGGGCGCGCCGCCGCCGTCGGGCCTTCCCTTCCATGCCGCCATGGCACCCGCGGAGGCCGCGCTGGAGACCTGCGGCGTGTACCGCTTCCGGGACGGCGGATCGGTGGTCACCGTGTTTGGCGGGTGCGACGCCCTGGTGCCCGGTGTGGTGTCCGGGCTTGCCGCGAATCCCACCTTCCTGCGCTTTGCGCATGGAGCGGTGGTGCTCACGGACGTGAGGTTGTCCCGCAGCTTCTTTGACCTTGGTCCCTTCCGCAGCCAGCACACGGTGGCGAACGGAACCGCCGTGACCCTGTCCGAGGAACTGGAGGCCAACTTCTATATGCCGCTGCCGGCAGGGAAGCGGCGGGCGGACGGCATCTACGCTTTGGAGCATGAGGGCCGGTTCAGCGCGGGCATGGACTTCAGCAGCCGGCCCACCGTGGTCCACCGGCTTGCCACGGACATTGCCGTGCAGGCGGACGGCGGCCAGGCGGTGCTGGACATCAGTTTCGAGGGCGCGGACACGGCGTTCGCCCTTGAGCTGACGTTCCGGCCGGGCGGAACGCTCGACGGCGCCATCCCGCTGGGTGGGACCGGCGCCTTCCAGCTGGTGGAGGGGATGGGCCGCTACCGGGTGGGCGGTGACGCCATTGAGTTCGGGCCCGGTTTACCTGCCAGCCCGGACACTCCGGCTGCCTACAACCCCGGTGAAAGCTACCGGTACCTGGGCGGGACCAACGCGTCCGGCGGCGTGAAGGTGTACATCACCGGGCGCACCCGCGGCAGCCACCGTTTCACGTTCCGGGGCTTCACCTTGCGGGGCCTGCCCAGGAGTTCCTAGGGCTGGACCTGCTGGAGCTGTTCGAAGACTTCCGGCGGAATGGCGTAGATGAACACCACGGCCAGCAGGTTCTTGGCGGCGTGCACAAAGTAGGCGAACACCAAATTCTTGCCGGTCCATACGTAGACGAATACCAGCGTGGCGCCCATAACCAGATAGGGAAGCAACGCGGTGAAGGTGACTGCTTCCTGGCCCACGATATGAAGGGCCGCGAACAGCACCACGGACAGGGCACAGCAGATCCAGATGTTCACCCGCCGGCTCAGCTTGCCGATCAGCAGGTGGCGGAAGATGTACTCCTCCACGAACGGTCCCACCACCACCAGGAGCGGAACCATCAGCCAGGCCGGGATCTGCTGGGCCAGCTCCTGCAGTCCGGCCTGGTTCTGTGACGTTTGGGCCTCGCCGCTGAGGGCCACCACCACGGCGGTGAGGATCATCATGGCAATCACTGCGGCCGGGACCATCAGCAGGGTGAACCACGGCCGGGTGGCCAGGACCTTCACGTCGCGGCCCACAACCTTCCTGGCTGCGAGCAATGCGAGTATGCCCACGGAGGCATAGAAGAGCAGGTTGACCGCGTAGGACGCTGCCGCCGGGCTGGGGGCTATCTGGCGCAGGAAGGGGGCCAGCAGTTCACCGGCTACGGCAAAGAATCCGGCGATGGCCACGTAGGTGATGAGGGTGGCAAAGTCCAGGGGCTTGAAGCGGTACAGCTCGGGCTGCGGTGCGGGCGGTATGCGGTGGGCGGTAGCCATAACTTCAGCCTAGCCTCCCAACTGGGTCGCAGCAGATGTCGGGTTCAGGGCCAAAAGGACATCTGCTGCGACTTGGTTGGGCCGGGAGAGCGTTGCTGGCGGAAACGTGCTTCCCGTAGAATCTTCGGTATGCCTAAATTTCTGTTTCGGTGCGCCAAAGTAGCCGCCCGAATCCACGCCGGGCGGACGGTGCGGTTGCGCGCCGCGGCCGCTGCCGCCGTCGTGCTTTCCATGATGCTGACCGCCTGCGGTGGGGGCGCTGCCGGCAACAGGGATGGCAAGCCCGTGGTCCTGACCACCTTCACCGTGCTGGCGGACATCGCCCGGAACGTTGCGGGGGACAAGCTCACGGTGGAGTCCATCACCAAGGCCGGCGCTGAGATCCACGGCTACGAGCCCACGCCGGGCGACATCAGGAAGGCCTCAAAAGCCGACCTCATCCTGGACAACGGACTCAACCTTGAGGCATGGTTCGGGCAGTTCGTTGAAGGACTGGACGTGCCGCATGCCGTGGTCAGTGAGGGCGTGGAGGTGATGTCCATCAGCGAGGACTCATACCAGGGCAAACCGAATCCGCACGCATGGATGTCGCCGGTGAACGTGCAGGCCTACGTGGACAACATGGTCCGGGCGTTCAGCGAACTGGACCCGGGCAACGCGGCCGCCTTCGCCGCGAACGGGGATGCCTACAAGGCCGAACTCCAGGCCGTGCAGGATGAGATGACTTCCAGCCTGGCGGGTGTCCCGGAGAACCAGCGGGCACTGGTCACGTGCGAGGGCGCGTTTTCCTACCTGGCACGCGACACCGGGCTGAAGGAGGTCTACATCTGGGCTGTCAACGCCGAGCAGCAGGCCACTCCGCAGCAGATCACCCGGGCCATCGAATACGTCAAAACGAACAATGTCCCCGCGGTGTTCTGCGAATCCACGGTGTCCGATGCCCCCATGCAGCAGGTGGTTGAAGCCACAGGCGCAAGCTTTGGCGGGACGCTCTACGTGGACTCCCTCTCGGAAGCGGACGGACCGGTCCCCACCTACCTGGACCTGATCCGGCACGACGCCGGGGTCATTACCACCGCCCTCACTGCCGGTGCCGGGTCATGAGTATCCCGGCCATCGCCGTCGAGAACGTCACGGTGCATTACGGGGAAGTCCTGGCCCTCGATGCTGCCTCCCTGACGGTGGACCCGGCACGGATCTGCGGCCTGGTGGGCATGAACGGCTCCGGGAAATCCACCCTGTTCAAGGTGATCATGGGAATGGTCAAGCCCGACGCCGGCACGGTGCGGATTGGAGGCCAGCCACCTTCCAAGGCACGCAGGGAAGGGGGGATCGGCTACGTTCCGCAAAGCGAGGAAGTGGACTGGCAGTTCCCGCTGTCCGTGCGCGACGTGGTGATGATGGGCCGGTACGGCCACCAGGGCTTCACCCGCCGGGCATCCAAGGCCGACCGCGCCGCCGTTGACGAGGCACTGGACCGGGTGGAGCTCGGGGATTATGCCGGCAGGCAGATCGGTCAGCTGTCCGGCGGGCAGAAAAAGCGCGCGTTCGTGGCCCGCGGCATCGCACAGGGCGCCACCATCATGCTGCTGGACGAGCCCTTCGCGGGCGTGGACAAGCGGTCCGAGGCCACCATCACCCGCCTGCTGCGCGAGCTCGCCTCGGACGGCTGCACCATCCTGGTGTCCACCCATGACCTGCACGCACTGCCCCAGCTCTGCGATGAAGCCGTGCTGCTGATGCACAAGGTCCTCATGCACGGCCCGCCCGAACTGGTGCTGCAGCCGGAAAACCTCGCCATGGCCTTTGGGCTGGACGTGCTCAACCGGAAGGAAGCGGGCTGACGATGGAACTCCTCCTCGAACCCCTCAGCTATGACTTCATGATCCGTGCCATCGTGACCACGGCCCTTGCCGCCGTCGTCTGCGCCGTACTCAGCTGCTGGCTGGTCCTGATCGGCTGGTCCCTGATGGGCGACGCCGTCTCGCATGCCGTCCTGCCCGGCGTCGTGCTCGCTTACATCGTGGGCGCCCCATTTGCACTGGGCGCGCTGGTGTTCGCGCTGATTGCCGTGACCCTGATCGGAGTGGTCCGCAATACCAGCAGGGTGAAGGAGGACGCCGCGATCGGCATCGTGTTCTCCTCCCTGTTTGCCCTGGGCCTGGTGCTGATTTCCGTCACCCCCAGCCAGACGGACCTGAACCACATCATCTTCGGCAACCTTCTGGGCGTCAGCATTCCGGACCTGATCCAGGTCCTGGTGCTGGGCGTGGTGGCTTTCGCCATCCTGATCCTCAAGCGGCGGGACCTCACGCTTTATGCCTTCGATCCCACCCATGCCCACGCGATCGGGCTCTCCCCCCAAAGGCTCGGGGCACTCCTGCTGGGCCTGCTTGCCCTGACCTCCGTGGTGGCGCTGCAGACTGTGGGCGTGGTGCTGGTGGTGGCCATGCTGATCATTCCCGGCGCCACGGCCTACCTGCTAACGGACCGGTTCGCCCGGATGCTGGTCATCGCGCCGGTGGTCTCGGCGCTCTGCTCGATCACCGGCATCTACCTCAGCTACTACCTGGACACGGCTTCCGGCGCCATGGTGGTGCTCACGCAGGGTGTGGTCTTCGCGGTCGTCTACCTCTTCAGTCCGCGGCAGGGCCTGATCGGAACCCGGCTGGCGAAGGCGCGGCGCAGGAAGGCTGCCGCCCTCGCCGCTGCCTGACTGCCGGTGCCTGACCGCCGGCCTGGCTTGCAGCCGCTTGACTCGGCCACCGCTTGACTCGGCCATCTGGGGCGGGCAGGCTGGAGCGATGAAGTCCTAGCCAGCAGCCGGCCACGCCGGGCTGCTTTCCCGAATCCAGGGCCGCCGTCGAGGGCCGAAATCCCGGTCCAGCCTGCGGCCACACTGCGGAACTTTGCGAGGACTTCCTTTGACTGAACACCTGACCCTTTCCGGCGTCTCCCACGGCTATGGGGACCGGCTGCTGCTGGACCGCATCAACCTGGCCATCACGCCCGGCGAACACGTGGCCGTCGTCGGCGAAAACGGTGCCGGCAAATCCACCCTGCTGCGGCTCCTGGCCGGCCTCGAGACCCCCGACGAAGGCACGGCTGGGATCCAGGGCCGGGTGGGTTATCTCGCCCAGGCCCATGGCCTGCCGGAATCCTTCACAGTGGGCTCCGCCATCGACGCTTCCCTGGCCGCCCTGCGGGCCATCGAAGCGGAGCTTGACCGGCTGGAGGCAGGGCTCGCCGACGCCGACGACGACGAGCTGGAAACCTACGGCAGGCTCCAGACGGAGTACCAGCTGCGCGAAGGCTACGCAGCCGAGTCGCGGGTGGAGGCAGCGCTGGACCGGCTGGGCCTGGGCGGCCTGGACCGGAACCGGCTCCTGGGGTCGCTGTCCGGCGGGGAACAGGAACGGGTGGCCCTGGCGTGTGTCCTGGCCGATCCAGCGGACATCCTGCTCCTGGACGAACCCACCAATCACCTGGACGCGCGCGGAACGGCCTGGCTGGAGGACCGGCTGGCAGCCCACCGCGGCACCATTGTGGTGGTGTCCCATGACCGGGTGCTGCTCCGCAAGGTGGCCGGCACCATCATTGAAGTGGATGCCGAGCGCCGCGCCGTGACCCGCTACGGCAACGGCTACGACGGCTACCTCCGGGAAAAGGCAACCGAACGCGCACGCTGGGTCCAGCAGTACCACACCTGGATTGATGCGATGGAGTCCGAGAAACGGCAGGCCGAGACTGTTGCCGGGACCATGGGGTATGGCCGCAAGCGCGACGGCGACAAAATGGGCTTCGACTTCAAGGCCGGAACCTGGCAGAAGGCCGCCAGCAGCCAGGTCCGGAACGCCCAGGAACGCCTGCGCCGCCTCGAAGCCAGTCCCGTGGACCGGCCGCCGGTACCCTTGCGGCTTAACGCCAGCCTGGACGTGGACCCGGGGGCTGCCGCCTCCGGGATGGATCCGTCCGGGATGCCGGAGCCAGGTGCGTCGGAGCGAGGTGCGCCTGGTGCGCCGGAGCCTGGTGGGACGCGGCCAGGTGCACCGGTGCTGGCTGTCCGGGGCGTGCGTGTGCCCGGCCGCCTGGAAACCACCGACTTCCAGGCGGGCGCCGGTGAGAAGATCCTGATCACCGGGCCCAACGGCGCGGGCAAGTCCACGCTGCTCTCCATCCTTGCCGGAACCCTGGAACCATCAGCCGGCTCCGTCACGCGGCCCGAACGCGTGGGCTACCTGCAGCAGGAGCTGGAGCTGCCGCAGCGTCCCTCACTGCGCCTGCTGCCGGCCTTCGCCGCAGGCCTGGGAGGCAATATCGACGAGCACGCGGAGGCACTCCTCCGCCTCGGACTCTTCCGCACCAGCGAGTTCCACGTGCCCGTAGGCAGCCTGTCCGCCGGTCAACAGCGCAGGCTGGCCCTGGCCCGGCTGCTGCTGGGCGGCTACGGCACCCTGATCGTGGACGAACCCACCAACCACCTGGCGCCCGTGCTGGTGGAACAGCTCGAGGCGGCCCTTGCAGGGTTCGCCGGGACCCTGGTGATGGTCAGCCACGACCGCGCCCTGCGGGAGTGGTTCGCGGCCTGCACGCGGCGAAGCCGTGGTGTGGCCGGCGGCGCGGAAGGCACCCTTGCCGGGAACACCGCCGTCGGGCGCTGGACGCGCTATTCCATGGACAAGGGTGTGCTCGCGCCGGTCTAGCGGCAGGTTCGGAGGAATGCAGGCCCTTCACCCGGTGAGGTTTGCGATAAGCACTCTTTACCGGGGGACCGGCGGGCGGAAACATCGGCGGCGGAAGATAGGGCCATGCTCGTCGTTCCGCCGGCCGAAAGGATCTGCCCGTGATCACCAAGAACCTTTTCCTGCAGGGCATCTACCACTTCCAAGGCTTGGGGATGGAGAAACCCGTGCCCCTGCACAGCGAGCTCTCGCACTATGTCCCGGACGGCGTCGTCAACCAGGCGCTGTACTTCCGCGGCGGGAACTCCAGCGGGGAACTCATCGCCGTGGTGCTGATGCGCAACGGCGTGCCCATGCGGTACTTTCCCATCGGCGCCAAGAGCGACGTCCATGTCCCGCTGCGGGTGGTGGAGGACATCGAAGGCGGCTCCGCCGTGGAGCTGTACCTGGCCGCGCCGGAGGGCGTCAACGGCACCGTGGTCATCGACCTGGGCATGGTAGAGCACTGATGACCAGCGTGGCCGAACGGGCACAAACCCGGCCCGGCAGCCGGGCACGCAGCCGCGACGCCCGCCGGCGCCTGGTGGTCATCGGAAACGGAATGGCCGGAGCCCGTGCCGTGGAGGAAATCCTGGCCAGGGGCGGAGCGGACCAGTTCACCATCACCATGTTCGGGGACGAGCCCTACGGAAACTACAACCGGATCATGCTCAGCCACGTCCTGTCGGGCGAGGAAAGCGATGCGGACATCTTCCTCAACCCGCTGTCCTGGTATGAGGACAACGGCATCACACTGCATGCAGGGGTCCGGGCGGACAGGATCGACCGGTTCGCCAAGCATGTGTTTTCCAGCGACGGCCGGGTGACGCCCTACGACACCCTGATCATCGCCACGGGCAGCCGCCCGCACCTGCCGCCGATGGACGGCCTCTACACGCCAGGCGGCTCGGTCAAGCCGGGCGTCTTCGGCTTCCGCACCATCGACGACACCCGCAAGATGGCCGAGCACGCCGGCATTGACCACCACCGGCACGCCGTGGTGGTTGGCGGCGGCCTCCTGGGGCTGGAGGCGGCCGCGGGGCTGCGCAGTTTCGGGCTGGGGGTGGACGTGGTCCATTCGGGCAGCCACCTGATGAGCGCGCAGATGGGGCCCGACGGCGGTGCGGTGCTCCGCCGGAGCGTTGAGGCCCTGGGCATCGGGGTGCTGACGGGCTGCCGGACCACAGCCGTGCTCGGCAGGGACAGGGTGGCCGGCGTCAGCCTCCGCGACCGCCCGGACATTCCATGCGACATGGTGGTGGTGGCGGCCGGGATCCGGCCCAACGTGGACCTGGCCGTCCTGAGCGGACTTCCGGTGGAGCGGGCCATCGTGGTGGATGACCGGCTGCGCGTGCAGGACGAGGACCACATCTACGCCGTGGGGGAGTGCGTCCAGCACCGCGGTGAGGTGTACGGCCTGGTGGCACCGCTGTGGGAGCAGGCGGTGGTGCTCGCAAACCATGTCACCGGTGCGGACACCAGCGCCGCGTACCTGGGGTCGCGGACTGCCACCAAGCTCAAGGTGGCGGGGGTTGAGGTTGCCTCCATGGGCCTGCAGGGACCGGAGCTGGACACCGACGAGCACATCGTTTTCTCCGAACCCAGCCGCGGGGTCTTCAAATCCATCGTGGTCCGTGACAACAAAATGGTGGGTGCCACCCTGCTCGGTGACAGCCGCAAGGTGGCTTTCCTGACCCAGGCCTACGACCGCGGCACGCCCTTGCCCGAGGAACGGATCGGCCTGATGTTCGATCTCGGGACCCCCGGGGAGGACGTGGGCGTGGCCGAGCTCGACGACGACGCCCAGGTCTGCAACTGCAACGGCGTCAGCAAGAAGGACCTGGCCGCGGCCGTGAAAGGCGGCTGCACGTCGGTGGCCGGGGCCATGGACGCCACCCGGGCCGGAAAGGGATGCGGCTCCTGCAAGCTGCTGGTGAAGCAGGTGGTGGAGTGGGCGGCGGACGGTGCCGTGGAGGAGGACCCTTCTGCCACCTACTACGTTCCGGGCATCCCCCTGGACAAGGCCGCTCTCATGGGCGCGATCCGGCAACGCGGGCTCCGGTCCGTCTCGGCCGTGTTCCAGGCGCTCGCCCCGGGCGGCGCCGAGGACGCGAAGTCCAAGATGGGCCTGGCCTCCCTGCTCAAGATGATGCTGGCGGACCAGTACATCGACGAACGCGACGCCCGCTTCATCAATGACAGGGTGCACGCCAACATCCAGCGGGACGGCACGTTCTCCGTGGTGCCGCAAATGAAGGGCGGCGTCACCTCCGTGCAGCAGCTGCGCCGGATCGCGGATGTGGCGGAGAAGCACAACGTTCCGCTGATCAAGCTCACCGGCGGCCAGCGGATCGACCTGCTGGGCATCCCCAAGGAAGACCTGCCGCAGGTCTGGGCCGACCTGGAGATGCCGTCCGGGTACGCCTACGGCAAGAGCTTCCGGACCGTGAAGACCTGTGTTGGGAAGGACTTCTGCCGTTACGGCACGGGGGACTCCACCAAGCTGGGCATCGAGATCGAATCCCGGTTCCAGGGCATCGAGTCGCCGGCCAAGCTGAAGCTGGCCGTCTCCGGCTGCCCCCGCAACTGCGCTGAATCCCTGGTGAAGGACGTGGGCGTGGTGGCCGTGGAAGGAGGCCGCTGGGAAATCTACGTTGGCGGAGCGGCCGGTGCCCACATCCGCAAAGGCGACCTCCTGGCCACTGTTGACGATCCCGAAGAGGTAAAGGTCCTCACGGGGCGCTTCATGCAGTACTACCGCGAACACGCCAACTGGCTGGAGCGGACCTACGCGTTTGTGCCCCGGGTGGGCATAGCGCACCTCCGCGCGGTGATCGTCGATGACGCCCACGGAATCGCGGCGCAGCTGGATGCCTCGATGCAGGCGTCCGTGGACAGCTACGTGGATCCGTGGAGCGAACGCGCGGATCCGCAGACGCCCGGCCAGTTCAGGACCTCCCTGCCGCTGACGGTCCTTCCGCAGGTGCCGGTCCAATGAACACCGGCCCCATGAGTGTCCCCGGACCAGCCGCGACGTCCCACACCGTTGGCCCCGTGGACCAGATTCCGCTGGGCGAGGGCAGGGCCTTCGCGGTGGGCGGTGAGCAGGTGGCCGTGTTCCGGCTCCGGGACGGAACCGTGCGGGCACTCGCAGCAGTCTGCCCGCACCGGGGTGGGCCAATCGCGGACGGCACCATCGACCGCCAGCAGGTGATCTGCCCGCTGCACCAGCACGCGTTCGACCTTGCCAGCGGCTGCTCCACCACGGGCGCCGAACCGCTGCGGGCCTACCGTGTGAGCGTGGATGGTGAGCGCAACCTGGTGCTCGAGAAAGGGGAGGTGTAGCGCCGGTCACGTAGCACTCCGGCGGGTCTTGTAAGATAGACGAGCCGCGCGAAGCTTCGGCGCCACGAGAGATTCCGCTCACATTCGGATGCCCAAGGGGCAGATCGCCGAATTTTGGGGGCGGAATCATCGCTGTCCCGGATGCGGCCAACCCGCCAACCCACAAGGAACAGTTGTGCCTCAAAGTACCCCCGCAGAAGTCCGCAACCCCACGGCACCATCCACCGCCGTCGACCCCACCCTCAGCGCCGAGGGCTACAAGAAATCCCTGAGCGGGCGCCAGATCACCATGATCGCCATGGGCGGTGCCATCGGCGTCGGCCTCTTCATGGGTGCCGGCGGACGCCTCGCCTCCACCGGCCCGGCCCTGATCTTTTCCTACGCCATTGCCGGCGTCATCGCCTACCTGCTGATGCGCGCCCTGGGCGAACTGATCATGTACCGGCAGACGTCCGGTTCGTTCGTGAGCTACGCCGGCGAAATGTTCGGCAAAAAGGGCGCCTACCTGTCAGGCTGGATGTACTTCATCAACTGGGCCATGACCGGCATCGCCGAGCTCATCGCGATCGGCCTGTACTTCCAGTTCTTCTTCCCCAACGTGCCCGTTGAGCTGTCCGCCATCGCCGCGCTGCTGCTCCTGGTGGGTGTCAACCTCATGAGCGTCAAGGCGTTCGGTGAATTCGAGTTCTGGGCCTCCTGCCTCAAGGTGGGTGCCATCGTGATCTTCCTGGCCGTGGGCACCTTCATGGTCATCACCAACGCCCAGGTGGGCGACGGCAACGCGTCGGTCAGCAACCTCTTCGCAGCCGAAGGCGGAATGTTCCCCAAGGGTGCCCTGGTGATGATCCTGGTCCTGAACGCCGTGATCTTCGCCTACAACGGCATTGAGCTGGTGGGCATCACCGCCGGCGAAATGCAGGACCCGGCCAAGGAAGTGCCCAAGGCCATCCGCGCCGTCGTGTTCCGCATTGTGGTGTTCTACGTCGGCTCCGTGACCCTGCTGGCCATGCTGCTGCCATCGGACCAGTACGTCGCCGGCACCTCGCCGTTCGTCACCGTGTTCGGGCAGATGGGCCTCGGCTGGATGGGCGATGTCATGAACATGATCGTCATTACCGCCGCGCTGTCCTCCTGCAACTCCGGCCTGTACTCGATCGGCCGCATCTTCCGGACCATGGCCAACAACGGGCATGCACCGGGATGGCTGACCAGGATGTCCAAGAACCACGTGCCGTACGCCGCCATCCTGGCCATCGGCGCGGTGTACCTGGCGGGCATCATGCTCAACATCTGGCTGGGTGGCTCGCACGCTTTCGACCTCGCGCTGAACTCGGCATCCATCGGCGTGATCTTCACCTGGGGCGCCATCTTTGCCAGCCAGATCGCCCTGCGCAAGAAGAAGGGCAATGTCTCCTCCCTGCCCGCGCCGGGCGGCGCTGCCAGCAGCTGGGTTGGCCTGGTTGCCCTACTGGCCATCACGGTGCTCATCGGCTTCGACACCATGACCAGCAAGACCGGTGAGGTCTTCCACCTGGGCCTGTGGACCCTGGCCACCATCCCGTTCTTCGCCCTGCTCCTGTGGCTGGGCTGGCAGAAGGTCAAGGCCAACGAACCGAAGAACTCCCTGTACAGCTGACGGTCCGCCCCAAGCAGTACGGACGACGGCGGGACGCCCCTTGGAAGGGGAGTCCCGCCGTCGGCGTCTCCCGGCCAGGCCAGCCCACTTTTGCCGGCCGGTCCCGCATATCTCCTGCCCTTTCATCGGCTTTACCGCGCAAAACCGGGCTGGAGCGTCTACAACGGGTGGTGCCGAGCGCGCCGGCGGAGGCAGACTGGGCCTGTGGACGAACCGTGGGTGCTGCATGTGGATCTGGACCAGTTCATCGCCGCCGTCGAAGTGCTCCGGCGGCCGGAGCTCGCGGGCAAGGCGGTGATTGTCGGCGGGCGCGGGGATCCCACTGAGCGGGCGGTGGTGTCTACGGCATCTTACGAGGCGCGGGCCTTCGGCGTCGGCTCGGGAATGCCGCTGCGCATCGCCGCACGGAAAGTGCCGGACGCCGTCATCCTGCCCGTCGACCAGGAGGCCTACCTCGCGGCGTCCGAACAAGTCATGGCGGTGCTGCGCTCGCAACCGGGCGCCACGGTGCAGGTGCTCGGCTGGGACGAAGCGTTTGTTGGGATCCAGGCCGAAGATCCGGAAGCTTATGCCCGCCGGCTGCAGGGCGACGTCCTGAAGGAAACCCGGCTTCACTGCAGCGTGGGCATCGGCGACACATTGGTCCGCGCCAAGGTGGCCACGACGTTTGGCAAGCCGGCCGGGGTCTTCCGGCTGACGGAGGGCAACTGGCTGGAGGTCATGGGGAGCCGGCCGACGATCGAGCTGTGGGGCGTGGGGACGAAGGTGTCGGCCCGGCTTTCGAAGCTCGGCATCGGGACCGTCGCCCAGCTCGCAGCGGCCAATCCCGATGACCTGGTTCCGGAGTTCGGTCCGAAGATGGGGCCCTGGTATGCGCAGCTGGGGCGGGGTGACGGCTCGCGGACAGTCGATGACACTCCATGGGTGGCGCGCGGGCACAGCCGGGAAACCACCTTTCAGCAGGACCTGACCGGGTCCGGCCAGATTGAGGCCGCCGTCCGGGAACTGGCGGCACACGTCCTCACAGATGTCGCTGCCGAGGGGCGGCCGGTGATCGGGCTGACGCTCAAGGTCCGCTACGCGCCGTTCCTGACCAAGACCTACGCCCGGAAGATCCCGGAAACCTCGGACCCCGCCGAAGTGCTGGCGCGTGCCTTGGACCTTGCGGTGAAAATTGAGCCGGGCCGCCCTATCCGGCTCCTGGGGCTGCGCGCCGAAATGACGATGCCCGAGGATTCCCGGCAGGGGCACACACCCACCCGCAGCGGATGGTGACGCTCCATCGGTTGCTGGCTATCTGCCGTTGCCCCAAAACGGCAGTATTGGAGCAATCGATGAAGAATGGTGCGGAAGCCAGCGGACAAGCAGAACGGCGGCGGATCCAAAGGGATCCGCCGCCGTTCGCCCTGCTTACTGGAACCCGGCCAAGCCGGATGGCGCAGGAAAACCTAGTCGCGCTTGAATTCGTCCTTGACGCTTTCGCCGACCTTTTTGGCGTCGGCCTTGACCTGGTCGGCCTGGCCTTCTGCCCTCAGCCGGTCGTTGTCCGTGGCATTGCCGGCCGCTTCCTTGGCCTTGCCGCCCATGTCTTCCGCTGCGTTGCTGATCTTGTCTCCGAGGCCCATGATGGTGGCTCCTTTCGTTTCCGGTGATCGAACATTTTCACACTAACACGAAGCATGCTTACTAATTCAAGTCCCCCACAAGTTGCCCTGTGGCACCGGGGTTCTGTCGATTGCACGGCTCCGCGGCTAGGCTCGAAGCCATGGACCACAGCATCAGCCTCAGCCAGCACATCCATGCGTCGCCGGAAAAAGTATGGTCCGTCATAACGGACATTCCCGGCTCCGCCACCACGCTGACCGGCGTGGAGTCCGTCCAGCTGCTGACGGACGGCCCGTACGGGGAAGGAATGCGCTGGAAGGAGACCCGGAAGATGATGGGAAGGTCTGAGACCGTGGAGATGTGGGTGGCAGAGGCTGAGCCGCCGCACGGCACCACCGTGAAGGCCGTCCAGGGCGGCGCCGACTACAGCACCCGGTTCAGCCTTTCCCCGCGCGACGGCGGCACAAACCTCAGCGTGACGTTCGGGGGAGAGATGCACAAGCCCAGCGCCGCAACCCGCATCATGATGGCAGTTTTCGGCAAGATGGCTATGGCAGCCACCCGGAAAGCGCTCCGCAGGGACCTGGCGGACATAGCGGCCAAGGCGGAATCCATCTAGTGGCCCCGCGCGCCCCACGGACAGCAGCTTCCGGCGTCACCGCACCACGCCTTACGCCCGTCCGGCTCGAGAACCTGACGGACGTGGCTGAGCCGGACTTCCAGCGCGGCGGGCGGTACGACGGCGCGCGGTACAGCCGCGTGGCGGCCGAGGGGCTGGACCTGGGCGGCGCCGACTTCATCGACTGCGAGTTTCAGGGAGCGGTCTTTAATGAAGCCCAGTTGCGCGGTTCCACGTTCCGCGACTGCATCCTGGAGGAACTGTACGCGCCGGTTTTCCTGGCCGCCCGTTCCACATGGCGGGAGGTCGAGATCCGCAATGCCCGCCTGGGTTCTGCCGAACTGCATGAGAGCGGATGGCAGTCGGTCCGCATCGACGGCGGCAAGCTCGACTTCCTTAACCTCCGGGGTTCCAAACTCACCGACGTCCTGATCAGCGACTGCATCATCAACGAACTGGACCTCGGCTCGGCCACTGGAACGCGGGTGGCATTAAAGAACTGCACCATCGGATCCCTGGACTTCACCGGGGCCAAGCTCCAGGACTTTGATATTCGCGGCACGGAACTGAGGGGGATCAGTGGACTCGGCAGTCTCGGCGGCGTGGTCATCGACGACGTCCAGCTTGCCCTCCTGGCGCCCCTGCTGGCAGCCCATCTGGGGCTCAAGGTCCTCTGAGTCCGCCCAGGGGACCCCGTACCCGGGAGGTCCCCGTATCCACGGCACACCCTCCCGTGTACTATTTACAGAACGAACGGTCGGTAAGTGGGTAATCTGCCGGCCGCTGATGACAGTGCTGTTTATCGCGTGAAGGGTGTTTCCATGGCTGCAACCGCAGGTCCGCAGGCTTTCCTTGTTGGCGGGGTACGAACGCCGGTGGGCAGGTACGGCGGGAGCCTCTCCTCCGTTCGTCCCGACGACCTCGCCGCCCTGGTGCTCCGGGAGGCCGTCAGCCGGGCGGGCCTGGACCCGGACAGCATCGACGAGGTCATCCTGGGCAACGCCAACGGTGCCGGCGAGGAAAACCGTAACGTGGCCCGCATGGCCACCCTGCTGGCCGGGCTGCCCCTCCACATCCCGGGGATCACCGTCAACAGGCTGTGCTCGTCCGGACTGAGCGCCATCATCATGGCCAGCCAGATGATCAAGTCGGGCGCCGCGGACATCGTCATAGCCGGCGGCGTGGAATCAATGAGCCGCGCGCCCTGGGTGCAGGAAAAACCCGCCACTGCCTTCGCAAAGCCCGGTGCCATCTTCGACACATCCATCGGCTGGCGGTTCGCCAACCCGCTGTTCCAGAAGGGAGAACTTTCCCGCGACGGCAAAATGACCTACTCCATGCCGGAGACCGCCGAGGAAGTTGCCCGCGTGGACAACATCTCCCGCGAGGACGCCGACGCGTTCGCCGTCCGGTCGCACGAACGCTCGCTCGCGGCCATCGCCGCCGGGCGGTTCAAGGACGAGATCGTTCCCGTCACCGTCAGGACCCGCAAGTCCGAGACTGTGGTGGACACGGATGAGGGACCCCGCGAAGGCACCACCATGGACGTCCTGGCCGGACTGAGGCCCGTCACGCACGGAGGTTCCGTGGTCACCGCAGGCAACTCCTCAACGCTGAACGACGGCGCATCGGCCATCATCGTGGCCTCCGAAGCCGCCATTGAAAGGCTGGGCCTGACGCCCCGCGCACGCATTATCGACGGCGCCTCCGCCGGCTGCGAGCCGGAAATCATGGGTATCGGCCCCGTCCCCGCCACGCAGAAGGTGCTCAAGCGGAGCGGCTACAGCGTAGGCGACCTCGGCGCCGTCGAACTCAACGAAGCCTTCGCCACGCAATCCCTCGCCTGCGTCCGGCGTCTGGGCATTAACCCGGACGTTGTAAACAACGACGGCGGCGCCATCAGCCTGGGGCACCCGCTCGGTTCCAGCGGTTCACGGATTGCCATCACCCTGCTGGGCCGGATGGAGCGCGAGGACGCCAAGATGGGCCTGGCCACAATGTGCATCGGCGTCGGCCAGGGCACGGCCATGCTGCTGGAGAAGGTCTGATGGCCGGCCGCGTGGACCTGGCGGCAGAGAAGTTCCACACGCTCCTTGTGGAGGAACGCACCGACCGTGTGGTGGTGCTGCTGAACCGGCCCGAGGTGCGCAACGCCATTGACCAGCAGATGGT
This sequence comes from Pseudarthrobacter sp. NPDC092202, assembly GCF_044755505.1. Taxonomy (NCBI): domain Bacteria; kingdom Bacillati; phylum Actinomycetota; class Actinomycetes; order Micrococcales; family Micrococcaceae; genus Pseudarthrobacter; species Pseudarthrobacter sp. NPDC092202. Next base: position 337,550 of record NZ_JBIVRG010000004.1, read on the forward strand.
GGACGAGCTGCACGTGGTCTGCACCGCCCTGGAGCAGAACCCCAAGGTGCTGATCATCGGCGGAGTGGAGGGGGTGTTCGCCTCCGGCGCCGATATTGCGCAGCTGCGCGAACGGCGCCGCGACGACGCCCTGCAGGGCATCAATTCCACCATCTTCGTCCGCATCGCCAAGCTGCCCATGCCCGTCATTGCCGCGCTGGACGGGTACTGCCTGGGCGGAGGTGCAGAGCTGGCCTACGCGGCGGACTTCCGGATCGGGACGTCCAGCGTCCGCATCGGCAACCCCGAAACCGGGCTGGGAATCCTCGCCGCCGCCGGTGCCAGCTGGCGGCTGAAGGAACTGGTGGGGGAGCCCGTGGCCAAGCAGATCCTCCTGGCCGGCAGGGTACTTACCGCCGAGGAAGCGCTGGCCGTAAACCTCATTACCGGGATCCACGAAGCCGCGGAACTGATGGATGCGGCGCACAGCCTGGCGGACAGGATCGGGCGGCAGGATCCGTTGGCAGTACGGATCACCAAGTCCGTGTTCCACGCCCCTGCCGAAGCGCATCCCGTCATCGACCAGCTGGCACAGGGAATCCTCTTCGAGTCCCAGGCCAAGTTCGACAGGATGCAGGAGTTCCTGGACAGGAAGGCCGGCACGAAAGCCGGCGGCAAGGAAGGCGGCAACGCTGCCAAGAACGACGGCACCACGGCCGGCACCGAGAGCGGAGAGCAGAACCGATGACCACACCAGAACTTTCCTCCGGCATGCCCGCTGATCTTCCCCACTTCGTGGGTGTCCTCGGCGGCGGCCGCATGGGGGCCGGCATCGCCCACGCCTTCCTCATCAAGGGCGCAGACGTGCTGGTGGTGGAGCGCGACGACCAGTCCGCGGCAGCTGCCCGTGAGCGCGTCGAATCAGCGGCGGCCAAGAGCATCGAGCGCGGTATGACGGACGCCAATTTGGACGAGATGGTGTCCCGGCTCTCTGTCACCGTGGACTACGACGACTTCAAGGACCGCCAGCTGGTGGTGGAAGCGGTGCCGGAGGACTGGGACCTTAAAGTCACCTCACTGCGCGGCATCGAGGAGCGGCTGGCCGAGGACGCCTATCTGGCCTCCAACACCTCATCGCTGTCCGTGAACGGCCTCGCCGGAGAACTTAAGCGGCCCGGGAATTTCCTCGGGCTGCACTTCTTCAACCCCGTTCCGGCATCCACGCTCATCGAGGTGGTGCTCGGCGCGCAAACGTCACCGGACCTCGCCGCCGCAGCGAGAAAGTGGGTGGAGGCACTCGGCAAGACCGCCGTCGTCGTCAATGACGCGCCCGGCTTTGCCTCCTCACGCCTGGGCGTGGCCATCGCACTGGAGGCAATGCGGATGGTGGAGGAAGGCGTAGCCTCCGCCGAGGACATCGACAACGCCATGGTGCTTGGCTACAAGCACCCCACCGGGCCGCTGCGCACCACGGACATCGTGGGCCTGGACGTGCGGCTGGGCATTGCAGAATACCTGCACTCCACCCTGGGGGAGCGCTTTGCCCCGCCCCAGATCCTCAAGGACAAGGTGGCCCGGGGCGAACTGGGGCGGAAGACCGGCCAAGGCTTCTTCAGCTGGCCCGGCTAGGAACGCCGGTCAGTCGAAGAAGCCGACGATGTAGCCGATGAAGTAGAGGAGGAACAGCAGGACGCCGGCCCCGATGGCTCCGAGCCAAAAGATCTGCTGGCCCTTTCCGGACCCCTTCTGCCTGGGTTCCTGGCTGCCTGCCACCGACCCTTCGCCGGGAGGCGTTTCGCCTGGCGGCACCCCGCCGCCGGGCTCCAGGCCTGTGATCTTGTCATCCTCAGGGTCCGGATTGGTTCCTGACACGTAAACTCCCTCGCTCGCCGTCCTGGTGCTGTCCCCAGCGTAACCGGCCCCGGTGGTGGTAGCACCTAGGCTGGTGCCGTGACTTTCCTAGAACCCCTTACCCTCACGGGCAGGTATGTAACCCTGGAACCATTGTCCGTGGAGCACCACGACGGCCTGGTGGACGCGGCACGGGACGGCGAGCTGTGGCGGCTCTGGTACACCTCCGTGCCTGCCCCCGAGGAGATGGCCGCCGAGATCGGGCGGCGCCTCGCCCTGCAGGAGCAGGGATCCATGCTGCCGTTCACTGCCCGGCTGGTGGACCCCGCCACCGGCGCTCCCGGCCGGATCATCGGGATGACCACCTACATGAATATCGACGCCGGCACGCCCCGGGTGGAGATCGGCTCCACCTGGAACGCCGCGTCCGTGCAGGGAACCGGGACCAACCCCGACTCCAAGCTCCTGCTGCTGCGGCACGCGTTCGAGACGCTGGGCTGCCCGGCCGTGGAATTCCGGACGCACTGGCTGAACCACCAGTCGCGCGAGGCCATCGCCCGGCTGGGCGCCAAGCAGGACGGCGTGTTGCGCAACCACTCCCGGACCCGCGACGGGCTCCTCAGGGACACCGTGGTGTTCTCCATCCTGGAGCACGAGTGGCCCATGGTCCGGGCGGGCCTGGAGTACCGGCTGGCAAAGCGCGGCTAGCCGTGCCCTGCTACCCGGCGGAGTAGGCCCCGGCGGCGTTCAGGGCCTTGTAATACGCCTCATAGCCCTCGGCATTCGGGTGGAAGCTATCGGGATTCCCGGCGCCGCCGAGGTTGATCCACGGATCCGGGGACAGGGCGCCATGGCCGAGGAACGCGGATCCCACGTCAACGTAGGTTGCCCCGGTGCTGCCCGCGGCAGCGGCGATGGCCCCGTTCAGGGCGTCAGCCAACTCGGTGGCCTGGTAGATGAACAGCGCAGCCGGGTCGGTCAGGCCGGCCGGGATTGGGTCCAGGAGATAGGGGTACCCGGTGACCACGATCCTGGCGTTGGGCGCGGCAGCCTGCACGCTCTCGATCATCGAGACCAGGTCACGGTACAGCTGCCCGCTCTCGAGCTGGGCGGCTGCATAGGCGGTGGCAGCGTCACACTCCGCGCCCGGGGTCACACCTGCCAAGGCCACGCCGCAATAGGTGATGATGGCGCCGAAGCCGAGGTTGTTGCCGCCGGCAGTGATGGTCACCAGTTCGGTGCTCTTGTTCAGCTGGCTAAGCTGGGCGTCCACCACATCCTGGGTGGTCTTGCCGCTGCAGGCCTCGTTGACCACCAGTTTGATGGCCTTGGGCCCGTCAGCGAGCTCCGAATACGTGTTGTCACTGCGGTAGCAGTCATCCAGGTACGGTCCTGCTCCCTGCCCGGCGGCGAAGGAGTCGCCCAGGGCAATGTACTTGGTCTTGTCCGCCGCCTGTGCAGGAACAGTGGCCAGCCCTGCCGCCATGGCTAGGGTGGCGAGGCCTGCTGCAAGAGCTGAGTGGCGCCGTCGTGCAGTGATGTTTCCCAAGTGGCTCTCCTTGAACGGTGGAAGAAGGCAAGTACGAGCCACCGTACTACTCACCTGTGACATGCGCCTCGTGTGGCGGGTGTGATTAGCTGTGCGAATGAAGAAACCGGGCAGGCCCATGGACTGGGATGGTGCTGTCAACGCATGGCATGTGGCCGGCGGCGTCTACCGCATGGGCCGGCGGGAATGGCTCACCGAGGCCGGCTGGCGGCAGGCGTACGACGACGGCATCCGCACGGTGATTGACCTCCGCAACGCGGCGGAGGCGCAGCGCCGGGACACGGATCCCGTGGTGGGCGGGGCAGCCTGGTCCGGGATGGTGGTGGTTTCAGCGCCGACCGAGGAGCCGGGCCACCCCCGCTTTACCGCGGTGACCGGCCCCTACCTCAATGATCCGGCCCATTACCCGGAGAACGCGCGGCTGTTCCCGGACAAGCTGGTGGGCGTCTTCCGCGAACTTGCGGCAGCCTCTGCCCGCGGTGCCGTGGTGCTGCACTGCGCGGCGGGGCGGGACCGCAGCGGCATGGTGGCGGCCATGGTCCAGGACCTCGCCGGGGACTCCGGGCAGGACATCGCCGACGGCTACCGGCGTGCAGCCCGCGGCATTAACGAGCGCTACCGCACCCACGGCCCGCCCCATGCGCGGGAACGCTACCTCAGCGAGGCGGAGCTGGTCCCGCTGCTCGAAGCACGCGGGGAGGCCGTGGCGGAATTCGTGCGGAGCCTGGATACCCGCGCGTTCCTGCTGGACAACGGCCTCAGTGCCGCTGAGCTGAACGCCGTGCTGGCCCTGTGCGGAGCGGGGGTGGCCCGGTGACCGGGCAGGTACTCCGCCGGGTCCTTTCCCTGGGCGCAGCTGCGGGAATCCTCGCAACCTCCGCTGTTGCTGCTGCCCCGGGCTGGGCGGACACTGAAATTCCTCCGGCGGAGGGGGCTGTTGGTGGCCTGGGCTCTTCATCCCTGTCCGACGCTGCCCTTGCCGATGCCGTGCAGCGGGACCTTGGCTTGACCCCGGAACAGTTTGCTGCGGCAGGGGAACTTGGTTCCCGCGCCGCAGCCGCCGCCGGGCAGCTCCGGACTGTTCCCGGCTATGCGGGCACCCGCCTGCAGGATGGGCGGATCGTGGTGTCCGGAACGGGTGCCGAGCTCCAGGACGCGGTGGCTGCGCTCGCCGCCGGCATCCCTGGCCTTGTTGTTGAGGCGCCGGCCGGCGCCGTGGTGCCCGCTTCGCCGGACCCTGTTGCCCCGGACCCCGGTGCCGAGCTGGCGCTGAGCACCAAACAGCTGTTCCAGGCGTACGTGGCTGAGGTGGGGCTCCACGGACTGCAGGCGGTGGTCACCTCAGGAGGAAAGTTCGTCATCCGGACCGGTGGCGTCGGCGCTTTGGAAGCGGCCCCGGAAAGGGCCCCGCACGGCGCTGATGAGCAGTCCGCCGGGAACCCAGGCGCCCTTGCTGCCGGGCCGGATGGTCAGGCTACTGACGCCGCGGACTCCGTAGGTGTGGGCACCGGCAGGAAATCGCCGGCGGAATTTGTTGCCCGGTTCGCCAACGTGGAGCTCGACGACGGCACTCCGCTGGCGCCGGAAGAGGACCTCCGCGGGGGAGTCGGGTACATCGCGGACACGGGCTGGATCTGTTCCACGGGCTTTTCGGCGTTTGGCCCGTCCGGCCTGCCGGCCGTCCTTACGGCAGGCCACTGTGCTTCTGACGGGGCAGCGGAAACCGCAGAGCTCGAATTCCAGTTCAACCGGACAGGGCCGCTCGGGAAGTTCGGTTTCAGCCAGTTCGGCGGCCCGGGCAACAGCCCGGTCCTGCGGCCCGGGAGCGTGAACGACCCGCTGCAGCCGGGCGATCCGGGAAACGTGGGAACCGATATTGCTGTGGTCGAGTCCCTCCGCGCGGACCTTGACCCGCTGCCGGCCGCGAGCACCTGGGGGGACGTGTCCCAGCCGGAACCCGAGGTCAAGATCATCGGCACGGCCGAGCCCGTTGCGGGGATGCCGGTCTGCCGTTCGGGGCGGACTTCGGCCTGGTCCTGCGGCAGGGTGGACGCCGTGGGGATCTTTGTGGTTCCCGGGCCCGGCTACGCTGCGGACCCCAACGACCTGCGGGCGTTCAACGGATTCCTGTCCTATGGCGTCCAGTCCAGCGGCGGCGATTCCGGCGGCCCCTATCTCAGCGGCAACTACGCCGTGGGCACCCACGCTGCCGGAGACACCCCTGACGAACAGGGCAACGTGGTGGAGAATTTCGCGGTGGGGGCCACCCTGGCGGACAGCCTGGCCGTGCTGCCCGGCTACCAGCTGGAACTCTTCCTCAACAGGCCTGCAGTGTCCTCTCCCGCGCCCGGCGCCACCTATGAACCGGGGCAGGCCATCAGCGGCACAGTTTCGGCAGCCCCTGCCACCGCCGTCGCTGAGGGCTCCAGCGTCCGGATCACCATCCCGGGACAGGACGCTTTCGACGTCCCGGTCAACGCCGACGGGACCTGGAGCTTCCCGGCGCCGGAGGGCAAGGATGCACTCCGGTTTACCGCGGAGACTGTGAACGGTTTCAGTGCCTCCGGCGCTGCGGACTTTGAGTTCGCCCCCGCTGTCCCGGCCGGACCGGATCCAACTGAACCTGCTCCGCCGGCGCAGCCGGCTCCGGAAGAGCCCCCGGCAAGCCCGGCGCCTGTACCAGCTGACCCGGCCCCGGCTGACCTGGCCCCGTCCCCGGCGAGTTCCAAGCCGCCTGGCCAGGACGCCGTCGTCGTACCTTCGCCTGCAGCCACCCCGCCTGCTGCCACCCCTCCCGCTGACCCGCCAGGCGGCTACGCCCAGGACCGTGACAGCAGGGGCCTGGCGTATACCGGTGCCGGCGTGCTTCCCGCAGCGGGTGCTGCTGCGGGGGCGATCGCCGTCGGAACGCTGTTGACGGCACTCGTCCGCCGCCGGAGGCAGAACACCCCCGGATGACCCATCACCCAGTAAGGTCAGAGCCAGCGCATAACATCGCCGTCTGACAGATCAACGGGCTTATTTGTGGCGCCGCATCAGCAGGTTGGTGATGCGGAGGGTGCAGAGCCGCTGACCGGCCTCGTTGGTGATGAGCACCTCGTGGGTGGTGAGTGTGCCCCCCAGGTGGATGGGTGTGGCCGTGATGGTGATCTGCCCTTCCCTTGCTGAGCGGTGGTGGGTGGCCGAGACATCCACGCCCACGGCCGTTTTGCCCAGCGTGCTCGCATGGATCACGGCCGCCCAGGAACCCACCGCTTCACCCACGGCCAGGGACGCCCCGCCGTGAAGCAGCCCGAAAGACTGCCTGTTCCCCTCCACAGGCATGGTGGCCACCACGCGCTGGACGGACTCCTCGACGATCTTGACGCCCATCTTCTCGTCCAGTTCGCCGAGGGTGATCTTCCACAGCTCCTTGTCGCCGCCGGGGTGGCCCTCCGCTGCTGCATCTTTCGGTGATGGCGTGCTCATATGTTCTCCTTCTGCGCGGCTGGCATTACTGTACGCGGCTTCCACTGTGCACCGGACTCCTAGTGTGCAGCGGGGCACATTCATGTATGGTAAATATATTACCGAACGGACGGTCAGTAATCTTTGGCCGCTTCTGTCTGCCCCTTTGTTGGAAGGACCCGTCAACGATGACAACCACAGCCACAGCTCCCCAGGCCACGGTGGACACCGTGGAGACAGTGCCCAGCTTCATCATGGATTCGTGGTGGACGCCCGACGCCGGAGCGGCAGCTTCCGCAACGCCCGTCCGGGACGCGAGCACCGGGGAAGTCCTGGCCAAGGTGAGCACGGAGGGGCTGGACCTGGCCGCCGTCGTTGATTACGGCCGCACCACGGGCCAGCAGGAACTCGGCGGGTTTACCTTCCACCAGCGCGCCCTCAAGCTCAAGGAGCTGGCGCAGTACCTCAATGCCCGGCGCGAGCACTTCTACGCCTTCTCTGCCCAGACCGGAGCCACGAAGGTGGACTCGATGATTGATATCGACGGCGGCATCGGGGTCCTTTTCACGTTCGGGTCCAAGGGCCGCCGCGAGCTTCCCAACTCCCAGGTGGTGGTGGACGGGCCCATGGAGGTGCTGTCCAAGGACGGCTCCTTCGCCGGTGAGCACATCTACACCCGCATCCCGGGCGTGGCAGTACAGATCAACGCCTTCAATTTCCCCGTCTGGGGCATGCTGGAGAAGTTCGCCCCGGCGTTCCTCGCGGGCGTTCCCACCATCGTCAAGCCCGCCACTCCCACCGGGTACGTGGCGGCTGCGGTGGTCAAGGCCATCGTTGAATCGAACATCCTCCCCAAGGGCTCGCTGCAGCTCATTTCCGGCTCCGTGCGCGGCCTGCTGGACGTCCTGGACTACCGCGACCTGGTGGCCTTCACCGGCTCCGCGTCCACGGCCCTGTCCCTGAAGTCGCACCCCAATGTGGTGCAGGGCGGTGTCCGCTTCACGTCCGAGACCGACTCCCTCAACGCCGCCATCCTTGGTCCGGATGCCGTGGAGGGAACCCCAGAGTTCGATGCCTTCGTGAAATCCGTGGTCACGGAGATGACGGCGAAGGCGGGCCAGAAATGCACAGCTATCCGCCGCGCCCTGGTGCCGGCGGAGATGGTTCCCGCCGTATCTGCGGCCATCGGCAAGCGGATCCAGGAGCGCGTGGTCCTGGGTGACCCGCGTGCGGACGGGGTCACCATGGGAGCGCTCGCCTCCGTGGAGCAGCTTGAGGACGTGCGTGCGGCCGTCCAGTCAATGCTCGACGCCGGCGGTGAGCTTGCGTACGGAACGCTCGATTCGCCGTCGGTCACGTCCGCGGACGGTTCCATGGGCGTGGTGGACGGTGGCGCGTTCATGGCGCCCGTGCTGCTGAACTGGCAGGACCCCGAGGCGGAGGAAGTCCACTCCCTCGAGGCCTTCGGCCCCGTATCCTCGGTCATCGGCTACAAGGACCTTGCCGATGCCGTCCGCCTCGCCGCCCGCGGCGGCGGCTCCCTGGTGGCCTCGGTGTGCACCAATGATCCGTCCGTGGCCCGCGAACTGGTGACCGGCATCGCCGCCCATCACGGCCGCGTGCTGATGCTCAACCGCGAGGACGCCCGTTCGTCGACGGGCCACGGCTCGCCCGTGCCGCACCTGGTCCACGGCGGGCCCGGGCGGGCCGGCGGCGGTGAGGAGCTCGGCGGTATCCGTTCGGTGATGCACCACATGCAGCGCACCGCCATCCAGGGCTCACCAAACATGCTTACCGCCGTCACGGGCGTGTGGCATGCCGGTGCCAGCCGGAACTTCACGGTTGAGACGGAGGGGACGCACCCGTTCCGGAAGTCCCTGGAGACGTTGCGGATCGGCGACGCCGTCCGGTCCGACCTGCGGCAGGTCACCCTGGAGGACATCACCGCCTTTGCAAACTCCACCGGTGACACCTTCTACGCCCACACCAACCACGAGGCCGCGGAGGCCAACCCGTTCTTCCCGGGAATCGTGGCGCACGGCTACCTCCTGCTGGCCTGGGGTGCGGGCCTGTTCGTGGAGCCTGCTCCGGGCCCGGTGCTGGCCAACTACGGCCTGGAAAACCTGCGGTTCATCACCCCCGTTGCGGCGGGTGACTCCATCCGGGTGACGCTCACGGCCAAGAAGATCACCCCGCGCGAGACCGACGAATACGGCGAGGTGGCCTGGGATGCCGTCCTGACCAACCAGAACGACGAGATCGTGGCCACCTACGATGTCCTCACCCTCGTAGCCAAATAACCCGGGCACGCTCACTCACTTAACGTGCGTTTTGGCGTGACGCTCTCTCACTTAACGTGCGTTTTTCCCTAACGCTCGCTCACTCTCATAAGGAAAGTGAGCGAGCGTTCGGGGTTTTCCGGCATCGAGTGAGAGAGCGTTGGGGGTTTTCCCGCATGGAGTGATAGAGCGTTCGTCCTGGACCGGGCCGGGCAGTGGACAGATCTTTTGGGCGGGCGGAAGCGTAAAATTCTGTGTGTCCACGAAAGGCTCGGCATCCAGGCTGAGTACGAGCTGTAGCCAGGCGGAGAAGTCCGCAAAACACAGGAGGGGCGTCCCGGTTGACCGGGACGCCCCTCCTGTTGTGCCGCCGAAAAATCAGGACTCGGCGCCGCCGTGCAGGCTGTCGTCGCTGCTGTCATCCTCGCGGCCGGTGCCGTGGCCGCTTTCGCTCTGGTCCGAGAGGTCCATGTTGCCCCGGGCCTCGTCCATCGTGGGGCCGCCGGAGGGGACGCTGTAGGTGTCCGGGCGGATGCCGTGCGACTGTTCCTCGATCAGTGCCTGCTCTTCGCTGAAGCGGATCACATTGGCTTCGTCGCCGGCGTCGCCGGGAATGTCCTCACGGACCTTCGAGGGGTCCGGAATGATGTATCCGGCGTCTGCTTCGTCTTTGGGGTGGCTCATTTTCTTACCTTCCTATCGGGTGTTACTTGTGGGCCGCGCGATCAGGTCCGCCTTGAGGTCAAGGCTCTGGTCCTGCCGCTTGACCTTGAAGCCTACGGTATCGCCGGGGTTGCGGTTCCGGAGTTCCGCCAGGAGCTTCTCCGGTGCGTTGAGGTCCACGCCTTCCACGGATTCCAGGACGTCACCGGGGCGGATGCCTGCGCGTCCGGCCGGGCCGTCCTCGTCCACTGCCAGAACCACGACGCCGGCGCTTGCGTCAATGCCCAGCTGTCCGGCGATCTGCGGCGTCAGTTCGCCCGGGGTGAGGCCCAGGTAGGCGTGCTCGGCGGTGCCGTCCGCCAGCAGTTCCTCGGCCACCTCCACGGCGGTCGCGGCCGGGATCGCGAACCCGAGGGCCACGGCCCCCGCGGACGGAGGAATGTAGGCTTCGCTGATGCCGATGATTTCCCCGCGCAGGTTGATGACGGCCCCGCCGGAGTTGCCCGGGCTGATGGGGGCGTCTGTCTGGATCAGGTCCACCAGGGACAGGCTGTTGGAGGCCGAACCCGGAATGGACCGGTGCAGCCCCGAGATGATTCCGGCGGTTGCCGTGTTCTCGAAGCCAAGCGGCGAGCCGAGCACTACAGCTCCTTCGCCCACCCGCGGCAGGTCTGTCTGGTACACGGGTTTGGGCAGCCCGGTCCGGTTGGCCTGCACCAGGGCGAGGTCCGTCACGGGGTCGGTGGCCTTGACGGTTCCCTCCACCCGCTGGCCGTCGGCGAAGGCGACCTCAACGCGGGTGTTGCCCCGGACCACGTGCTCGTTCGTGAGGATCAGGCCGTCCTCGGAGTAGACCACGCCGCTGCCCAGGCCGCCCTCCGTAAAGATGGTGACCACGGACGGAGCAAGGTTCTCCACCAGCTGGGGGATATCGCCCTCCGCAGCCGGCGCGGGGGCCGGAGCAGCCGTGCGGTCAGGCGTGGTCGAGGACGTCGGGCCGGATGTGGAGGTGCTGCTGGGTTCCGGGGAGGGAGTGGAGCCGGTGCAGGCGGTGAGGGCCAGGGACGCCGTGAGGAGCGCTGCTCCCGCCGCTGACCGGAAGCGGGCCGGGCGCGGCACGGCCAGGCGGGTGACGGTGTTCATGGACGGCCTCCTCCGGGTCCTGGCTGGCTTTCTACCACCGTAGCCGGGGATCGAAGAAAATACCAAGCACCCTTAGTATTTGGCTCAGTGCTGGGCGGAGTGCAGTCCGTCGAACGCCATGGTGATCACGTCATCGGCGAGGCGTTGGGGGGAGAGGGGCCCGCCCGGCTTGTACCATTCCACGATCGAGTTGATCATGCCGAACAGCAGCCTGGTGACGGTCCGCGGATCGATGTCCTGGCGCAGCGAGCCTTCGTCGCGTGCCGCGGAGATCAGTCCGGCCACCTTGTGGTCGAAGGCGCGGCGGCGCTCCAGGGCGTCGCGTTCGATCTCGGTGTTGCCCCGCAGGCGCAGGAGCAGTGTGACGAACGGCAGCCGGTCCACCAGGACGGCCACGGTTTCCCGGAGCACAAACTCGAGGCGGGCATCGGCCGCACCGGATGTGGCTGCGGGTTCTTCCAGGATGGCCTCAAGCCCGCCGAGCGCGTGCTCAAGCGCGAGCTTCAGGAGGTCGCCCTTGGATGGCACATGGTGGTAGATGGCGGACTTGGAGATGCCCAGGTTGTCCGCAAGGATCCCCATGGACGTGGCGTCGTAACCGTGCCGGTTGAAGACGTCGACGGCGATGCGCAGCACCGACTGCTGGTCGTATCCGGGGCGGCCGCGCTTGGCGGTGCTGGCTGTCTCAGTGCTGCTGGGCATAGTGGCTAGTTTCTCATGAACGGTCGGTAGGGTGGCGCAGCCCGGAGCCTGCGCCACCGCTGAATTTCCCTACGCCTTGGGGCGCATGTCGTAGATCCGGCGCAGCTTGCCGTTGGACCGCTCCAGCGAGCCCGGCTCCACCACGGCCACCGTGCACGAAGAACCCACGTGGATCTTGATCTGCTCCTTCAAGGCGCGCGCCGCCGTCGTGCTCTGCTCAATGGTGACGGTCTCCCGGCGCTCGATCTTCACCGTCATCTGGTCCATCCGCTGGCCCTCGGGGCGGGTGAGCTCGAGCTGGAAGTGTGGACTGAGCTCGGGAATGCGGAGGGCGATCTCCTCGATCTGGGACGGGAAGACGTTCACACCGCGGAGGATGATCATGTCATCGCTGCGGCCGGTGATGCGTCCCATCCGGCGGTGCGCGGGGCGGGCCGTGCCGGGGAGCAGGCGGGTGAGGTCCTTGGTGCGGTACCGGATGATGGGCAGCGCTTCCTTGGTCAGGGACGTGAACACCAGTTCGCCGTGTTCGCCGTCGCGCAGCACGTTCTCCTTGCCCACCACCGGGTTGAAGGCGTCGATGATTTCGGGGCGGAAGTGGTCCTCCCAGATGTGGCTGCCGTCCTGGGTCTCCACGGCCTCGCCGGCCACGCCGGGACCCATGACCTCGGAGAGCCCGTAGATGTCGCAGGCCTTGATGTTCATGGTGACCTCAAGCTCGTGCCGCATCTCCTCCGTCCACGGCTCGGCGCCCAGCACTGCGTACTTGAGGGACGTGGATGCAGGATCGATGCCCATGTGCGCCATGGCGTCCGCGATGGTGAGCAGGTACGTGGGGGTGGCCAGGATGGCATCCGGCTTGAAGTCCTGGATCAGCTGGATCTGGCGTTCGGTCTGCCCGCCGGAGATGGGGATGACCGTGCAGCCCAGGGCTTCGGCGCCGGCGTGCGCGCCCAGGCCGCCGGTGAACAGGCCGTAGCCGTAGGCGTTGTGGACCTTCATGCCGGGGCGGATGCCGGAGGCGCGGAAGCTGCGGGCCACCAGTTTTGCCCAGTCCGCCAGGTCCTTTTTGGTGTACCCGACGACGGTGGGCCGGCCCGTAGTGCCCGAGCTGGCGTGCACGCGGGCCACTTCGTTCTGGGGGACGGCGAACATGCCGAACGGGTATTCCTCGCGCAGGTCGTCCTTCGTGGTGAAGGGGAAGTTGCCCAGGTCGCTGAGTTCGCGGAGGTCGTTCGGGTGGACGCCGGCGTCGTCGAACTTGCGCTTGTACAGGGGCACGCGCTCGTACGCGTAGGCAACGGTGTGTTGCAGGCGGCTGAGCTGCAGGGCTTCGAGCTCGTCGCGGGACATGGTCTCCTCGCGGTCCAGGATGACGTTAGTGCCGGCGGCCGTTGCTGCGGCAGCGGCGGGGGTTTCGGGGGCATGCAGGGTCATGGTTTTCCTACTTCTTGGGGATGGTGCGGCTGCGTCCGCGAAACTCGGCAATGAGCTCACCGGGCTGGGCTGAACTGGGCTGGGCAGTATTGGGCTGGGCGGGGGTGGGCCGGCCCGCTGGCGGCTGGGCCGAGGTGGCTGGCGCGGCGCCAGGCTGGGCATCCGTGGCGAAAATCTGGATGTCATACAGGCCGCTGCGTCCGGCGCTGGAGCGGCGGTCCGCCACCGCGGTCAGTACCTGGCCGCGGAAGGCCGGTTTGAGGAAGTTGATGTCGACGCCGGAGGCCACAGTGATGCTGTTTTCCTCCCCGGGTGCCTGGACGGCAGGGTTGCAGGCGAGGGCGAAGGCAGTGTCGCCGAAGGCGAAGATCATTCCGCCGTGGGCCATGCCGAAGCCGTTGAGCATTTCCTGCCGGAGGGTCATCCGGATGGTTGCGTGGCCGTCGCTGATGGCGAGGACTTCGATGCCCATCCACTCGGAGGCGTAGTCGTTCTCCAGGATCTGGTGTGTGGGCCCGGAAAGGGTGGTTTCAGCCATGCGTCATTGCCTCCAGCTTTATTTACCGAATGTTCATTAGGTAATCCCATGGAGGGGTCCGGTGTCAAGGGCCGGGGCGTCTGCGGCCGCCGCTCCAGCCCGGTTTTCCGGCGCCAGACCCGCTTTCTGGCGGCTACCTCCGCGCGGGCCGGTCCAAAACCGGGCTGGAATGTACGTCGGCGGCCCGCATGTCCCCGCGAGGTGGCACTTGACGGCAGTCCCGGCGGCGGACATTGCTGTGAAGTGCCATCTCGCGGGGAGGGAAGTGCAAGGATGGAGGGACACCAGCACAGCAAAGGGCGGACCATGGCCAAAGGCATCTACGTCAGCGCAACCACCCCCGGATCGGGCAAGTCACTTGTGGCCCTGGGTCTGGCGGACACCCTCCACCGGCACGCGGACAGGATCGGCTTCTTCAAGCCCGTGGTCCATGGCCCGGACGCCGCGGCCGATCCCATGGTCGCGCTGATGAAGTCCCGCTTCGCACTGGAGGACGAGCGCTGCCGCGGCGGCCTCACCCACGAGGAAGTCCGGTCCCTGCTGGCCGAGGGGAACCGGGCCGAGATAGATGCCCGCTGCGTGGAAATCTTCGCCGAGATCTCACGGCACTGCGATGTGGTGATCGTGGAGGGGACGGACCTGGTGGGCCAGGACTCCGCCGTCGAATTCGACCTCAACGCCCGCCTGGCCAACAACTTGGCCGCCCCCATTGTTGCGGTGGTGGGCGCTAAGGGAAGGACCGTCGCCGAGGCCGCGGCTGCCGTCGAGGTTGCCCGGAAGGAACTCGCCGCCGAGCGGTGCACCCTGCTGGCCATCATGGTGAACCGCGCGGATCCGGAGGACCTGGACGCGATCGCCGCCGCGGTAAAGCCCGGGGCCTCCAAGCGGCCGGTGTACATCCTGCCCGAACTTGAGGCGATCGCACGGCCCACCACCGGCGAGGTTGCCGCGGCGCTGGGCGTACGCCAGATCGCCGGGCGGCCGGACATGGAACGCGACGTGAAGGACATCAAGGTGGCTGCCATGAACGTGGGCAACTTCCTGAACGTGCTGGACGACGGCGCCCTGGTGATCGTCCCCGGCGACCGGGCGGACGTGATGGTGGCATGCCTGGCGGCGTCCTTCTCGCCCGAATTCCCGGTGGCCTCCGCCCTCATCCTGACCGGCGGGCTCGCCCCGGATGCCAATATCTACCCGCTCCTGGCGCAGGCCCCGTTCCCCGTGTTCGCCGCCAGGGAGGACACTTACACCACGGCCCGCCGGGTTTCCGAGGTCCGCAGCGAGATCTGGTCCGGGCACCGCCGCAAGGTGGCGTCCGCCCTGGGCCTCTGGTCCCGCCGGGTGGATGAGACCGAACTGGTGGAGCGGCTGCACCTGCCCCGGGCCGAGCGGATGACGCCCCTGCGCTTCCTGCACGACCTCATTGAACGCGCCAGGTCCCAGCGCCGCCACGTGGTGCTGCCGGAAGGGACCGACGTGCGGATCCTCCGGGCTGCCGAGATCCTGCACCGCCGCGACGTCTGTGACCTCACCGTGCTGGGCCCCGAGTCGGAAGTCCGCGAACTGGCGGCCGCCCGGGGCATCGACCTCTCCGGCATCAACATCGTGGACCCGGCCACCTCGGACCTGCGCCAGAAGTTTGCCGAGAAGTACGCGGAACTGCGGGCGCACAAGGGTGTGGACGTGGCGAAGGCGCTGGAAATCATGCAGGACGTCAGCTACTTCGGCACCATGATGGTCCAGCTCGGCGTGGTGGACGGCATGGTGTCCGGTGCGGCCCACACCACCGCCCACACCATCCGGCCGGCGCTGGAGTTCGTGAAGACGCGCGAAGGCGTGAAGATCGTGTCCTCGGTGTTCCTGATGCTCATGCCGGACCGGGTGCTGGTTTACGGCGACTGCGCCGTGAACCCGGACCCGAACGTTGAGCAGCTGGCGGACATCGCGCTGGCTTCGGCCGAGACCGCGGCGCAGTTCGGGGTGGATCCGCGGGTGGCCATGCTGTCCTACTCAACCGGCGGATCGGGCTCGGGGGAGGCAGTGGACGAAGTGCGGCAGGCCACCGAGCTGGTCCGTGAGCGCCGTCCGGACCTCGCCGTCGAAGGCCCCATCCAGTACGACGCCGCCGTGGACGCCTCCATTGCCGAGTCCAAAATGCCGGGATCCTCGGTGGCTGGGCAGGCCACCGTGTTCATCTTCCCGGACCTCAACACCGGCAACAACACGTACAAGGCGGTGCAGCAGAGCTCCGGGGCGGTGGCCGTCGGTCCGGTCCTGCAGGGGCTGCGGAAGCCGGTCAACGACCTCTCCCGCGGCTGCACCGTTGAGGACATCGTGAACACGGTGGCCATCACGGCCATCCAGGCGCAGGCGCCCGCCACGGCTTAAACGTCCGACGGCGGCACCTGCCCAGGTGCCGCCGTCGTCCTTGCCTGCGCGGTGAATTGTCAGCTGTTGTCCGGCTTGGCCAGGCTGGCCGGGTCCTCCTGCTTGGCAGGCTCATCGGAGAGGCCCTGCGGGGTGAGGTCCAGGTCCTCGGTGTTCTCGGGGGCTTCGGGTGCCTCGCCGGTCTCCCCGGCCTTCAGGGCGCCGGTGTCGTCCAGGGCGGGGTTGGCACCTTCCACGCCCGTGGGGTCCTTCTTCCCGGAACCGGTATCCGAATCCGCCTGCGGGTCCAGGGGTGCCGTGCTGCTGGATCCGGTGTTGGTGGGGTCGTTCTCGTCGATCGAATTCGGCTCGTTCGTCATGGAAGTGTCCTCTCGGGCGTGGTCCAGCTCGTGTTGCCGACTCTAGGCGCCGACGGCGCCTGTCCGCAAGAAACCCGCACCCAGGCCCGCCTATAGTGGGGTTTGAACCGCAGAAGCAAGGCTCAGGAGGCCCCACATGCTCGTGCTCGTCATCAACTCCGGCTCGTCCTCGCTCAAGTACCAGGTGCGCGACGTCGCCGCCGGGAGCGTCCTGACCGAGGGGCTGATCGAGAAGATCGGCATGGGCAACGGCGGCGACGGCGACGGCGAGATCGAGGGCCCGCGGGACCACGCCGAGGCGCTGGAGCAGGTGGACGCCGCCATCCACCAGGAACTTGGGGGCCTGGAGCTGGCCGCGGTGGGCCACCGGGTGGTGCATGGCGGGGAGCGTTTCGCGGAGCCTGTACTGATCGACAATGAGATCACCCGCGCCATCGAGCGGCTCAACCCGCTGGCGCCGCTGCACAATCCGGCCAACGTCCTGGGGATCCGTGCCATCACCAAAAAGTGGCCGGACATGCCGCAGGTTGCCGTGTTCGACACCGCCTTCCACCGCACGCTGCCCGAGCACGCCTGGCGCTACGCCGTCCCGGACGAGCTGTACACCAACCACGGCATCCGCCGCTACGGCTTTCACGGCACCTCGCACGAGTACGTGACCCGGCGCGCCGCCGCGCTGCTGGACCTGCCCGTCGAAGAGTTCGACGGCGTCATCGCCCACCTGGGCAACGGCGCCTCGGTCACGGCCATCCGGGGCGGCCACTCGGTGGACACCTCCATGGGCTTCACGCCGCTTGAGGGCCTGGTGATGGGAACCCGCTCGGGCGACCTGGACCCCTCCATCCTGGTGTTCCTGGGCCGGGCGGGCTGGACCCCTGAGGACCTGGACACCATGCTCAACCGGGAGTCCGGGCTCAAGGGCCTGGCCGGCAACAATGACATGCGCTCGGTGGTGGAGGCCTCCGAGTCCGGTGACGCCAAGGCCGCCACGGCACTCGCCGTCACGTCCTACCGGCTGGCCAAGTACATCGGGGGATACCACGTGGCCGTGGGCGGGGCGAAGGCCCTGGTGTTCACCGCCGGCATCGGCGAGAACTCGCACCAGTTCCGTGCGCTGGTGGCGGACCGGCTGGGCGCGCTGGGCGTAGAGCTCGACGCCGGCCTGAACGCGGAGCGGTCCAAGGAACCGCGCGTCATTTCCACGGCGGGCTCCGCCATCCCCGTCCTGGTGGTTCCCACCGACGAGGAGCGCGCCATCGCGGAGGCGACGGCCGCCGTCGTCAGCGGTTAAAACCCGCCCCGGGCCGGAGTTTTTGTCCAGATATGCAGACCTAACCCGCCTGGAAGCCTGCGTATCTGGACAAAAACTCCACCAGAATCGAAGCTTACGCCCGGCCCTTGAGGATCAGGTTCCAGTAGACCTGCGGGAAGATGTCCCGGTCCACCACCCAGGACAGCTTGCTCTCGTTCCACGTGGGCACCCGGGGAATGGTGGGCATGGGCCGGTAGCGGTCGTCGAATTCGGCGAACACCACGGTGTCCCGCGACACCGTGAACGGGCACACGGAGTAGCCGTTGTACTTCGCGTGCAGTGGCTTCCCCTTCCGGGCGGAGACCAGGTTATGGGCCAGCACTTTGGTCTGTTTCCGGAGGGCGCCGCCGGATTTTGAGTTGGTGGTCCCTGCCGCGTCCCCCAGGGACCAGACGTTCGGGAACCGGATGTGGCGGAGCGTCTGGCGGTCCACCTCGACAAACCCGCCGGCGTCCCCGGCGGCAGGCAGGTCCGTGGCCTTGAGCCAGTCCGGTGCCGACTGCGGCGGAACAGCGTTCAGCGCGTCGTAGTGGATGGTGTCCTCGGCGCCCGTGGAGATGTCCCGAATGGTGGCGTTCCTGCCCGCCGCGTCCACAGATACCAGTTCGCTGTTGGTCCGCAGTTCAATCCCGTACTCAGCGATCTTGCGGTCAAGTTCCCGGTCTATCTCTGGAACCCCGAAAACTGTGGGGTAGGGCTGGACCATCACCACGCGGATCTGGTCCAGCACGCCCTGTTTCCGCCAGTAGTCGCAGGCAAGGTACATGGGCTTCTGGCTGGCGCCGCCGCATTTGATGGGGCCGGCGGGCATGGTGAACACGGCGGTTCCGGACGTGAGACCGCTCAGCAGGGTCCAGGCCTTGGGTGCCAGCTCGAACTCGTAATGCGACGCTCCATGCTGCGAATGCACGGCCTCGGCCATGCCCGGCACGCCGTCCCAGTCGTACTGCAGGCCGGGGCATACCACCAACTGCCCGTAGGACACGGACGAGCCCGAGGCCAGGCTGACGGTGTTCGTGTCCGTGTCCACGTCCACGGCGCCGTCATGAATCCATGTCACGCCCTGGGGCATCACCGACTCCTGGGAGCGGATGGCCTCCTGGGCCTGCGCCCGGCCGCCGGCAATGTGGGAGAACAGCGGCTGGTAGAGGTGGTGGTCCCTGGGCTCGATGACGGCCACGTCCTTGACCCCGTAGCGTTCCAGGCGGGCTGCCAGGGATACGCCGGCGTTGCCCCCGCCGATGATCACCACTTCATGCTGGGCGGCCACAGCGCTACTTCTTTTCGGTCAGGGCGGACGCCTTGTGCGCGGCCCGGGCGCCGGTCTTGGCGGATTCCACAACGTACTGCGGCTCGTCCTCGCTGGCACGGTGCGTGTGTCCGTCCAGCTCGAAGTCGCTGGTCTTCTTCTCAACGATTTTTCCGTGGGTCATGCCCTGCGACGTGTTCCATTCGACGGAAGTTCCCTTGCGTAGCGGCATGACTGCTCCTTTGGTGGGGTCCGGGCCGTGGCGGTCTCCGGTGGGAATACGGATGCTCCACAATAGTAAGCACGGTTAGCTTTTCCGGGTACTGCCGCGGCCTGAAGGTGGGCGGACGACGGCGGGAGGCTGCCGCCGTCGTCACCTCACCTGCGTGCGAGGTAGCGGGCTGCCGCCCCGGCGGTCCTGTTGCACAGCGCCCAATAGGCTACCCCGGCAGCCAGCGAGGCTGCCACGGCCAGGGGAACGCTGATGCCGGTGAGCAGGGGGTAGACCAGCCAGTGCACCAGGTAGATATGCATCGAGGCGCTGGCCAGCAGGACCGCCAGGCGGCTCATGGCGCGGGGCACCGGAAGGGTGGGCAGCCAGGCGAGCATCAGGATCCCGGCCATCACGGTGAGGCCCCGGTAGGGGTTCTCGAAGAACCCCGGGACGGTAAGGACCGTGAGGGCGGTGACCACGCAACGCTGGGCAAGGGTGCGGGAGCGGGCCACCGCCCAGCCCAGGGCGAACAGCCACAGGGCCGGGACGGTATGGGGTATGCCCGGCTCGACAAGCTCAAAGCGGGTGAGCAGTCCGGCGCCGAACAGGACCAGCGGGAAGACGAACGGGAACCTGCGTTCAGCACGGTGGAGCCAGGGGACGCTGAGCAGGGCCGTCATTGCCAGCAGGATGTAGACCATCACCTCGATGAACCAGAAATGCCACTGCGTGGTCACCTGCTCCGGGCCGAGGACGGCGTTCAGGAGCACGATGTTAACCAGGCCGTACCGGTCCGTCACCAGGTAGGCGAAGGCTATGAACACCATGCTGGGAACCGCGATCCGGGCCACGCTGGTGAGCTGGCGCCGCAGGCGGGGCAGCCTGTCGCCGGAGAGCTGGAAGCGGGCGAAGTTGAATCCTGCCGCGGCGAACAGCACGTGCGCCATGCCCTGCCAGCTGAACAGGCCGATGTGGGTGCCGGCAATGAGGAAGATCCCCACGGCGCGGAGGACGAGGCTGGTGTCCATCGGGGCCAGCAGCCTGGCCGTCCACGCGCGGCCCGGATTTCCACCAAGGCGCCCGCCCGGATGCCCGCCGGCTTCACTGGCGGGATGCCGCTCCCGGCGCCGGTCGGGCCGCCGTTTGAGGTCCCGGACCGGCGTCACGTGCCAGTCCGGCGGCAGGTGGCCCAGCACCTGCTCCAGCCGGACGGAGGCGGCCACGAAGGACAGCGAGTCGCCGCCGAGCGTAACGAACGTGTCGTCGTCGGCAATGTCCGTCAGTTCCAGCGTGTCCTGGAAGATCCGCCTGACAGTGTCTGGCTGTACAGCGCTGCTGTGCCGGGCCGTTCCGCCGGAAACGTCCACCGCGGGCGGGACCGTTGCGGGGTGTTTTGCCGGCAGGGCAGCCACGGCCGGATAGTCCACTTTGCCCGTGCCCAGGCGGGGGAGCTCCTCCACGGCATGGAGGTCGACGGCGGCCCGCGGCAGTCCCAGCCCCTGGGCGAGGACCTTGGTGAGCAGGTGGGTGTCGTGGTCCCCTTCGACGGCGACGACGAGCCGCTGGTCCGTCCCGGCGCTGGCGGCGACCACGCCGAGGTCGGCGAGGAGGCGTTCCACCTGGCCCAGGTCCACCCGCAGCCCCACGATCTTGACGAACCGGCTCCGCCGTCCCGTCACCTCGTAGAGCCCGGCATTGTTCTTCCGGGCCAGGTCGCCGGTGCGCAGCTCGGTCACCGTGCGGCCCAACGCCAGGTCACCCGGGGCCTCCGCGTAGCCCAGCATCACGTTCGGCCCGGTGTACACCAGTTCGCCGTCTGCAAGTCCCGGGACTGGCTCGAGCCGGAAGGCTCCGCCGGGAACGGGAACACCGATGGCACCGGGATGGTCGGTTGCGAGGTCCGGCGGCAGGTAGGCCATGCGGGCGGTGGCTTCTGTCTGCCCGTACATCACGAAGAGGTCCCAGCCCTGCCGGCGGCCCAGTTCGGCGTAGTGCCGTACGGAGTCAGGGGCCAGCCGGCCGCCGGCCTGGGTGACGTAGCGCAGGCTGGGCAGGTCCAGGTCCGCGAAGCCCACGCGTTCCAGCAGTTCGAAGGTGTACGGGACGGCGGCGAACGCCGTGGCCCCCTCCCGCCGGAACAGCTCCCAGAAGCACGGATCGACGACGGACAGCCCAGTGAGAACCAGGCCTGCACCGCGCAGGAGGTGGCTGTTGATGACCGAAAGCCCATAGCAGTAGGACATGGGCAGCGTGGTGGCGGCGCGGTCGTCCCGGGTGATCTGCAGGTAGGTGGCGATGGATTCGGCATTTGCCTGGAGGTTGGCGTGGGAAAGCCTCACCAGCTTGGGGGAGCCGGTGGACCCTGAGGTGCTCAAGAGCAGGGCAAGGTCCGGATGCAGGGTGTGCCGGGTCCCCGGGCGGCGTTCGTCCAAGACACACTGCCCGTTGGCTGAACGCACCACAACGTCCGGATCGTAGGCGGCCACCAGGGAGTCAAGGGCGGCGGGTTTGTCCTCCGGGAGAAGGATCAGCGGGTGGCCGGAGGCGAGGGCTGCCAGGTACGCGACCACGCACTCCACGTCGTTGGAGGCGGCGAGGGCGACGAGGCGCCGTTCGGTGCCCAGCCTTCGGGCGAAGCTGTCCACCCGGTCGGCGAGTTCGCCGTAGGTGAGGGTCAGTCCGTCGGTGATGATGGCAGGCCTGTTTCCGTAGCTCGAAAGATCGGCAGCGAAAGGTACCCGCGCGAAATCAAGCTGCGTGGTCATCCGACGATGGTATTAGCTAAGCCTCACCTAAGTAAAAAGCGCTGTTATAGACCATTGAGTGGAGAAATAATCGGCTGGCCGGCGCCCTCTTGACAGGGTGTGGCGGGCGGTCCACTCTGGCGCTGTGCCTGCCTATCGTGCCGGCAGAGCCGAGCCGGCATCAGGTGCCCTTTGAAGGAGGCTCCAATGCCTGTTGTGGAAGAAAGTGTTGTAGTTACCCGGCCGCCGCAGGAAGTTTTCGACTTCGTGTCGAAGTTCCAGAACGTTGCGGTCTTTGACTCCTCGGTTACCGCCTCGGAACAGGTGGGGGACGGCCCCCTCGGCGTCGGCACCCGCGGCCGCGGCACCAGCAAGGTCATGGGCCGGCAGTTCGACTGGACCGTGGAGGTCATCGAGTTCGATCCGCCCCGGCGCATGGTGTCCCGCTCCGTCGAGGGCAAGCTCGACTTCACCATCACCTTTACCCTTGAACCGGCCGACGGCGGCACCCGCCTCACCCAGCGGATCGACGCCGCGTCCGGCCTGGGCGGCGTCTTCGGCAAGCTGGCAGACCCGCTCGTTGAGCGTGCCCAGGGCCGCACTGTCCGCGCCAACCTTGAAACGCTGGCCGAGTGGCTGGTGGAGCACCCGCAAACCTAAGGTCCGGCAGGCTGAAGCACCGCCAAAGCAAACGTACGACGGCGGGAAGCGCCCGCCGTCGTACCCTTGGCTTTTGTTCCGGGCTGCTATTTCAGGCCGGCGCCCGGGAGCAGCTCCGTGGCGCCGAGGGAATCCGCGATGAACGCATAGTCCCAGGCCCGCTCGCGCCACTGCACGTAGCGGCCGGAGGCACCCCCGTGGCCGCCGTCCATCTCAATCTTCATGACGATCGGCTCTGGGCCGGTGGTCTTGTTGCGCAGCTCCTGCACCCACTTCGCAGGCTCAACATAGAGGACCCGGGTGTCGTTGAAGGACGTGACGGCGGCGATCTTTGGATAGGCGGCCGGGCGCACGTTCTCGTAGGGGGAGTAGGACTTCATGTACTCGTAGACGTGGGGGTCGGTGATGGGGTTGCCCCATTCCTCCCACTCCAGGGCGGACAGCGGCAGCTCCGGATCCAGGATGCTGGTCAGCGGGTCCACGAACGGCACCTGCGCCACGATGACGGCGTACTTCTCGGGTGCCATATTCGCCACGGCGCCCATCAGCAGGCCGCCGGCCGAACCGCCCAGGGCGGCGATCCTTGCCGGGTCCACCCAGCCCGAGGCTGCCAGCCAGTCGGTGGCGTCCACGAAGTCGGTGAAAGTGTTCTTCTTGGTGAGCTTCTTGCCGTTCTCGTACCAGTGCCGGCCAAGCTCGCCGCCGCCGCGGATGTGGGCGATCACGAACACCACGCCGCGGTCCAGCAGCGACAGCCGCGCAATGCCGAAGCCGGGGTCCATGCTCATCTCGTAGGAGCCGTAGCCGTACACCAGGCCTGCCGCGGTCGAATCCTGCTTCACGGCCTTGTGCCGCAGAACGGACAGCGGGATCCGGGTGCCGTCGGCGGCGGTGGCCCATTCGCGGGTGGCCACATAGTCGTCGCCGTCATAGCCGCCGAGGACCGGACTTTCCTTCCGCAGCAGCAGCTCTCCCGCCGGCACCTCCGGCGTGGGCAGCACAAAGTCGTAGATGCGCGACGGCGTGAAGTAGGACGTGTAGCCCAGCCGGATCACGGGGGCTTCGTAGTCCGAGCCGCCCACGCCCGCGGTGTAGAGCTCTTCGTCGAAGGCGGGTTCAACAGGTGCCTCCTGCGCCGGGGTACCCAGCCCGTTCAGCCCGATGACCTGCACCCGCTCGATGGTGTCCTTGCGGATGGACACGATGAGGTGCGTGGAGGTGACGCCGGCTCCGTTGACGCGGACGTCATCGGAATGCGCGACGACGGTGGCCCAGTCCTGCTCGGACAGCGGCCTGGAAAGCTCGGCCGGGTCCGCCAGGGAGACCATGGAGTTGATGGCACCGCGGTTGTGCGTGAGCAGGATGTGTTCGCTGACGGTGCCGTCCGGGCGGGTGAGCAGGAACGGCTCGGCCTCGTAGAGCACCCGCTCGTTGCGGGAGATGACGGTGGTCAGCTCCTGGGCGGGATCGTCAAAGCGGAGCAGGCGCGTCTCGCTGTATTCGGAGCATCCGATGCCCAGCACCAGGTACCGGCGGTCGGAGGAGAGCTCGAAGCCCAGCCACATGGCGGCGTCGTCCTCCTGGTAGATGACAACGTCCTCGGCCACGGGCGTTCCCAGCGTGTGGGCCTTGACCTGGTAAGGGCGCCAGGAGTCGTCCACCACGGTGTAGAAGATCCGGGTGCCGTCCGGGGAGAAAGCGACGCCGTAGAAGATGTTCTCGATGACGTCAGGCAGCAGCTCCCCGGTGCGGAGGTCCTTGATGCGCAGGGTGAAACGCTCATCTCCCGAGTTGTCCACGGCGTAGGCGTAGAGGTTGCCGTCCACAGTCACTGCCGATCCGCCCACGGAGAAGAACGGCTTGCCCTCGGCCTCGACGTTGCCGTCCAAAAGGATTTCCTCGCCCGGAATCTCGACGCCGGGCTGTACTGCCAGCGGAGTCCAGTCGGCAATCTTGTCCCCGGTATCCGCGGCCCTGACGCGGCACTGGATGCCGTACTCCTTGCCCTCGGCCGAGCGGCTGAAGTACCACCAGCCGTCCTTGCGGTGCGGCACGGAGAGGTCGGTTTCCTGGGTGCGGCCCTTAATCTCCTGGAAAATGGCCTCCCGCAGCGGCTCCTGGTGTGCGGTGACGGCTTCCTGGTAAGCGTTCTCGGCCTTCAGGTGCTCCACCACCTCGGCGGATTCCTTGTCCCGCAGCCACTCGTAGTTGTCCACGAAGGTGTCCCCGTGGTGGAGGCGTTCGGACGGGATTTTCTTGGCTGCCGGCGCGGTGGGAACGGCGGTGGCGGCGGAATCCTGCAGCGGCGTCTGGGTCATTCCTTCAATATATAGAGCCGCCCGGACAATTTTGCCGCCGTTCGCTACCGGGGGATTACACCGCCAAACCCGTCTCCTCCCACCCCGGACGCTCTCTCACTTGACGTCGGTTTTCCCCGGACGCTCTCTCACTTGACGTCGGTTTTCCCCGGACGCTCTCTCACCCGACCGCACAAGAAGACCGGGGCGGCCGATGGCAGGAGGTTCCGGTGGCAGAGAGGGAATGGCAACGCGAAGGCAACCGGCGGCGCCTAGTGGGCTTGAGGTGGCAGGCGTATCCTGTTCACGCCAAGGCACATCCGCCCAGCGTGAGAGGGGAAGTTCATGACCATCCCGCCAGTGCACGAGCCCGAGCCGTTCCCGCCGGAACCGGGCCCCACCCAGCCTGATCCAGCCCATCCCGGGCACCCCGGCCCGCCGGCGCCCAATCCGTTCCCTGCCCCCGAACCTCCAGGGCCCCTGCCTGTGCCGGACCCGGGACCCGCTCCGCTGCGGCCGGACCCCACCCGGGACTAGGCCGGCACCGGGGAACGTCGCCAAATTCCAACCCAACAGTTTCTCCGAAGGGGCCTTCCGCGCAAAGCGGAGGGCCCCTTTTCCGCATTCCTGCGCGCGTCACACCAGCCAAAAAAAGGGTAAGAAATCTCCCGCGAGACGCTTGCGGACCTGCCTCTCCAGTGATAAAAAATCTGTATCAGCCAATACAGATCGGCTGAAATCAAAAAGTGTTGGACCGTCTCTTACGAGGAGGGAAGCCATGTTGATGCGAACCGATCCGTTCCGCGAGCTGGACAGGCTGGCCCAGCAGGTCCTCGGCACCGCAGCGCGTCCGGCAGCAATGCCGATGGACGCATGGCGTGAGGACCAGGAATTTGTAGTCGCCTTTGATCTGCCCGGCGTCGATGTGGATTCAGTGGACCTGGATGTGGAACGGAACGTCCTCACGGTCAAGGCCGAGCGGCCTGATCCTGCGGGCAAGGACACCGAGTTGATCGCCGCCGAGCGGCCGCGCGGCGTGTTCAGCCGCCAGCTGATCCTCGGGGACACCCTGGATGCTGAGAATGTAAAGGCTACGTACGACGCCGGTGTCCTGACACTGCGGATTCCTGTCGCCGAAAAGGCCAAGCCGCGGAAGATCGAAATTGAGACGAAGGGGGCAAAGCAGGAAATCGCCGCCTAGTTTCAACACAGGATCGGGACGTCGGGCACTGATTGTGTACTGCCTCTTAGGGCGGATGGCTATTCTGAGCACGCCACAGCGCTTCTCGCGCATCGGCAGGTTGCGCCTGGACTTCCCGATACGGTGGCCCCCGGCTTCGGCCGGGGGTCGTCCCATGCCCGGACTCCTAGGCCCGGACTCCGTGGCCCGGCGCCCGTGGCCCGGCCCCGGAATCAGGTGTTCAGTTCCAGCATCAGGGCAGGCAGCTCGTCGGCCAGTTCGCGGGCCAGGAATCCCAAGGGTCCCAGCCTGCTGGCAAGCCGGTCAGCGGCAGCCGCGTGAAGATGCGTTCCCCAGCAGGCAGCCTGCGGGCCCGTGGTTCCACGGGCGCGCAGGCCGGTGATGGCACCCGCCAGGACATCCCCGCTGCCGGATGTGCCCAGCCCGCCGTAGCCGGTGGTGATCTTCCAGAGCTCTGATCCCTCGGGCACATCTAAACCGGACGGGCGGCCAATGAGCCCCTGGCAGCTCACCACGGCCTGGTACCTGTCGGAAATTTCCGCAACATCCGCCGGCAGGTCCTTCAGGTCCCGCCCCAGCAGGATCTCCGCCTCCTTTGGATTGGGAGTCAGGATCAGGCGGCCCTTCCACGGGTCGAACCGGTCCTCCACGTTCACCAAGGCACCCAAAGCAAAGGCATCGAGGACGACGGCGGGACCTCCGCCGTCGTTCTTCTCCCCGGCGGCGGCCTCCCGCTCCAGCAGGGCACGGAGCAGGTCCTCGGCGAGGTCCGGATCGTCAAGGCCCGGGCCCACCAGGATGGCGTCGGCGTTGTCGAGGTACGAGGAGATCCGGTCCAGTCCCTGGCCTGTCACGGACCCGCTGGACGTTTCGGGTAGTCCCATCGCCCCGCACTCAGGCAGCGCCACCCCCACCTGCACCGCCACGGATTCCGCCACCGCCAGGGTGAGCTTCCCGGCCCCGGCGCGCAGTGCGGCTGCACCGGCGAGCAGCGCCGCCCCCGGCGTGGCCCGCGCGCCGCCGATCACCAGGACCGAGCCGCGCGAATACTTGTCCTCCCCGGGTGCAGGCAGCGGCCAGTCGCGCAGCAGCGACGGCGTTACAAGGGTGGGCGAACCGGAATCACTTCGGGTGGACACTGGAATCCCCTCCGTGTTCGGTGACCGCAACGCCCTGTTCGGTCAGGTGGTCCGCCACGTTGAAGCTCTCCAGCGTCCACGGGCCTTCGCCGGCAGGCCGCACGAACCGGGTGATGGAGGCATTGAGTACGGAGGTGCTGGCGGCCAGGTCCAGGAGCTCCTTCTCGGTCATTCCCTCCAGCACGTACCGGAACAGCATGATCAGGGCGTCGTGGCACACCAGCATCACCCGGTGCCCGCTGCCGAGGTTGTTCAGTTCGTCCAGGACGGAGCGCAGCCGGAGCGCCACGTCCGCCCAGGATTCCCCGCCCGGCGGCCGGTAGTACATCTTGCCCAGCCACTCGCGGCGCTCGGCCTCTTCCGGGTAGCGCTTTTCCACGCCGAGCCGGGTCAGCCTGTCCAGGATGCCCAGTTCGCGGTCCCGGAGCCGCTCATCCAGTTGGACCTTCACCGGCCAGCCGGCAGCCTCCACAGCGATCTCGGCGGTCTGGAAGGCCCGCGCGTAGGGGGAGGAGACCACGGCGTCCGGCCGGAACTCCTCGGCGATCCGGGCCAGTGCCGCGCCGAGGGCCTTGGCCTGGTCCTGGCCGGTGCCCGAGAGGTTCACGTCGGCGTCCCGGGCAGGCACGGCGATGACTTCCGCCCCGGCCATCCGCGCATCGGTGGCAGCCACGTTCCCTTCGCTTTCACCGTGGCGGATCAGCAGCAGCTCCACCGCCCCGGCTTCCTGCACAGCTTCTGTCAGTCCGTCGTCTTTCACAAAGAATCACTCCGTCCGCGTGCCTTGCCGAATGCAGGAACACTACCAGCGGCGTACCCATGGGCCGGGGAAAATAACGGACGACGGCGGCTGGCGGCCGGTGCAGCGGCGCGACAGCCCTACCGCTCCGGCGTCAGCACCTTCGAGAACACCGTGGCGCCATTGGCGTTCCGCAGGCTCACCGTGAAAGTGTCGGAATCCAACTGGACGTGCCCGAAGAACTGGTTCTCGCCGTCGCGCGGTGATTCCCCGGGGAAGCGCCCGGCCTTCGAGAAAACCACCTCCGGACCAAACGTGCCGTCCATGGCGTTCGGGCCGAAAGATCCCGCCGCGATGGGACCGGCCACGAACTCCCAGAACGGGTCGAAGTCGGTGAACGCCGCCCGCTCGGGGGAGTAGTGATGCGCCGCGCAGTAATGCACGTCCGCGGTCAGCCACACCACGTTCTTCACCCGGTTGCGCTTGAAGGCGCTCAGCACCCCGGCAATCTCGAGCTCGCGGCCCAGCGGGGCGCCGGGATCGCGGTTGGCCAGGCTCTCCTGGTTCACGGCGCCGTCGGGCACGATGATCCCGAGCGGCAGGTCCGCTGCGATCACCTTCCACGTCGCCTTCGACTTCGCGACCTCGCGGATCAGCCAGTCCACCTGCTCCTGGCCCAGGAGGGCAGTGGCGTAAGGCTCCTTGCCGTCCGTGTTCGGGGACTTGAAGGTGCGCATGTCCAGGCAGAAGATGTCCAGCTGGGGGCCGCGGGAGATCTTGCGGTAGATGCGGGCGGGCTGGTACTGGCCGGCGTCGTCGAACGTTCCCGGCCGCCACAGCGCGGCGGACTCGGCGATGGGCATGTTCTCCTGCCACGCCTGCCGGCCGCGGGCGGCGAGGGTATTGACGTCGCGCACGGTGTAGCGGGGGTCCTCCAGGATTTCGCCGGGATACCAGTTGTTGGTGGTCTCGTGGTCGTCCCAGTTGGCGATCACCGGGACGTCGGCGAACATGGCGCGCATGTTGGCGTCCATGGAGTTGTAACGGTGCCGGCCGCGGAACTCCGTGAGGGTTTCGGCCACCTTGGACACCTCCTCGGTGACCAGGTTCCGCCACACCTGCCCGTCCTTCTCAACCACCGTTTCAGTGAGCGGACCGTCCGCGTACACGGTGTCTCCCGAGTGGATAAAGAAGTCCGGCCGCGTCTGGTGCATGGCCCGGTAGCCGCGCATGCCGCCGATCTCCTCATTGATGCCCCAGCCCTGCCCGGCGGTGTCACCGGTCCATACAAAGCTTTGGGCGGACGACGCCGGCGCGGCGCCTCCGTTGCTTGAGTCGCCGGTGCGGCCCCGGCCGTTGTACGTCCCGGCGTCCGGAGCCGTGCGGAAGGTGCCGCGCACGCTCTCACCGGATGCGCCGCCGTCGTCCTCGAAGCTGATCTCCAGCGCGAAGCGGGTGTTGGAAGGCAGGTTGCCGGCGTGGATCTTGGCGGTGAAGTCGGAGGCCTGGGTGGCGCGGGGGCCCCGCAGGACGCGCTCGAAGGCGCCGCGCCCGCGCAGGACCTCGCCGCCGTCGTTCACTGCCCGCAGGACCGCCTTCATCCGACCGGACCCCGAGGCGCGTGACCACAGCACCGCCGAGTCCGACGTGACGTCTCCGGTGGCGATGCCGCTGGGCAGCGTGAGCCGGTTCCGCACCAGCGCGACCCCTCCTGTGTTGCGCGGGGCAGCCTGGACGGTGCCGGCCTGCGCTGCGGCGGGTACGGCGGCCAGCGCGGCGGCGAGGACGGATCCCTTGACGATGGTGCGGCGCGATACGTCGGCCGATGGAGTGGAAGTCATGCCCCTCAGGCTGCCGCCGGCGGGCGCACGGACGCTGGCCCGCGGGTGAACGCGGGGTGATTCGGTGATGAACAGCGGGAGGGCTGTGGCCAGGGCGCCCCGTTTTCGATGCTCCAATTCTTTGGCGACATGCAGGATCGCCGGCGCACCGGACATTTCACCCGCGCCAGCGAATGTGCGCGTCGCCCGCCACTATCCTGGTCGCCAGCGTCTAAGGAGATGTGTCCGCGCTGACCCCCGGCCGGCTTACGGAACCGCGAACTCGCCGATGCGCCCCTCCCTCAGGGCCGCGCCAACAGCGGCGATGCCGCCGTAGTCCGGGAACAGCACGGACTGGCCTGCCACGAACCCCGCTCCGGCGGTGGGCAGCGTCATGGTGCCGATGGCGTTGGTGTCCAGGTTCCGCAGGCTGTAGGCCAGGATGGCGGCCTGGACTGGGTCGAAGCCCTTGTTCACGGTGAGGCAGCAGGAAGCGAAGTCCACCAGCCCGCGGACGGCATTGACATCGTTGAGGCCGCCGCCCGAGGTCAGCCGGGCCAGGACCGCCTTGAGCAGGATCTGCTGGTTGCGGACCCGCTGGAAGTCGCCGTCCGCGAAGGCGTACCGCTCCCGGGAGAACTCCAGCGCCGCCTGTCCGTCCAGGTGGTTCACGCCGGGGCCGAAGACGTGGCCGGTGTCGTGCGTGGACTGGAAGGGAATGGGGACGTTGACGTCAATCCCGCCCAGCCCATCCACCAGGACTTTGAGGCCGCCGAAGTCCAGCATCAGGGTGTGGTCGATGGTGATCCCGAGCAGCTGCTGCACGGTCTGGGTGGTCATGTCGATCCCGCCGTACTGCAGCCCGGCGTTGATCTTTCCGCCGCCGAAGCCCGGGATGTCCACCCAGGTGTCCCTGTTGATGGACACGATGTACAGGGTCCTGCGGTCGGCCGGGACGTGCACCACCATCAGGGTGTCCGACCGGTGGTCCATCGCTTCGCCGGTTGCTGCCGTGTGCGCCGCCGCGTCCTTCGCAACGCCGCGCATGTCACTGCCGATCACCAGCACGTTAATGGGCACAGCCGGCAGATCCGGGATGGGCTCCGGAGGCGGCGGGGGAGCCGGGGCCGGGGGAGGTGTTTCTGAAGGTGTCTCCGACGGCGAGGGGGACGGGGTCTCCGACGGCGAGGGCGACGGCGTTTCACTCTGCGTTGCCGCGGGCTGTGCCTCGGTGCCGGGCCGGTTGAGGCTGATGACGGCGACGGCGGCCACCGCCACCAGGACGAACGCCAGCAGCGCTGCGATCCACCGCCGCCGGCCGTGTGCCACCCAGCTGCCGCCATGCGGACCGGACGCGGGGGGATCGGTGGGGCCTGTGCCCCCGGCCCCGGACGAACCGGCCCCGGACGAACCAGGACCGGAAGAATCAGGACCGGAAGAATCAGGACCGCCAGGTGTGCTCACGATGTCTCACCTCATTGTGGGTAGGTGGGATCAGTGTCAGCCCGCAAGGCCCCTGCTGGCTACAAACTTGTCCAAACTGTCATCTGCCAGCGCCCTTGAGAGCCCCGCAATGGCGTTGCGGTCCGGGATCACGATCGACTGTCCGTCCGCCGACGTTCCCGTTCCGAGGGTTGGGAGGGTGAACATTTCCATGTCGTCGGACCGGACGTTCCGGAGCTCCAGCCCCAGCCGTGCCAGGGTTCCGGCGTTCAGGCCGCTGTCCGCGCTGACGAACGGGGCCATGGAGCTGATGACGTTGTGGATCTTCACGGGGTTCAGGAGCGTGTCCCGGCTGAGGTTCTTGGCCAGCAGCGCCTGCAGGAAGGCCTGCTGGTTGCGCACCCGCTGGTAGTCGCCGTCCGCGTAGGCGTAGCGCTCGCGGACGAAGTCAAGGGCGCCCTTGCCGTCCAGGACCGTGGGGCCCTTGGCGTACTTCTTGCTGCTGTGCGGCGACACGAACGGCTGCGTGACGTTCACTTCCACCCCGCCCAGGGCATCGGTCATGCCCACAAAGCCCTCGAAGTCGATCATGGCCACATGGTCGATGCGCTGGTTGAACAATGACTCGACCGTCTGCACCATCAGCGGGACGCCGCCGTACGCGAGGGCTGCGTTGATCTTGGCCTGGCCGCGGCCCGGGATGTCCACCCACAGGTCCCGCATGAGGGAAACGGTGAAGATCTTGGACCTGTCCGCGGGGACGTGCACCAGCATGAGGGTGTCGGCGCGCTGGTTGGAGTTGCCGCCGGACAGCGCTTCCTCCGTTGTGGCGCCGCGGCTGTCGCTGCCCATCACCAGGATGTTCAGCATGCCGTCGGCCACGGCATTTTGGCTGCCCTCCGCCGTTCCGCCGCCGCTCTGGCTTCCGCCCGACCCCCCGGCGTCACCCGGTGCTGCTTCTCCCGCGGCCGCGTCCGGCTGCTGGCGCTGGGGCCGGGTGGATTCCGCCGGCCAGGGAGAGTCGATGGTGGTGATCTCGGACTCGTAGATCTGTCCCAGGCTGTACAGGTAGGCCCCGGCGGAGGCAGGAATGATGATTGCCACGGCCAGGAGCACCAGCAGGATGGTCCGCAACGGGTGGCGCCTGCGGCGTTTGGCCGGCTCGGACGCGTCGGCTGGCTGGGTGCTTGGATCGTGCAGCTGGATGCCCATTTGGGAAAATTAGCATCGGCAAATTTTCGTTACATCGGGGGAATCCGCAGAAAAACCACAGAGAAAACCACAGGTTGGAATGACGACGGCGGAGGCCGGCTCAGGCGGGAACGTTAAGTCGGGCATGGCGGAGGATGGAGACGATGGCCGGAGCCAGTTCGTCTTCCATCTGCCGGTACACCTCGGGCGAGCGCCGGTAGGGGTCGATGATGTCGTTATCCCCTGCGTTGGGCGGCAGGGACAAGTGCCGGACCCCCGCGGCGCGCGCTGCCAGGCTCTTCCAGAAGGCGGCGTTGGCAGCCAGCCGGTCGCCGTCGTCGGACGCTCCTGCAGGAGGTGTGCCCCCGTCCATTGCTGCCGCGCGCTCGTCCAGGACGTCGAGCATGCGGGCAAACTCGCGGATGGTGAAGGTCCGCTTGAGGAGCGAGGCGTCCAGCTGCAGCACTTCGCCGCGGTGTGCCGTGGTCATGGTGAGCACCAGGTCCACGCCGCGCAGGATGGCCGGGGTCAACTGGCGGGCCGCGAAGTTGTCAGCGTCACCGCCGAAGGTGCGCACTATGTCAGCTGAGATGGGCTGCATGGGCTCACCCACCATGGCACGCGTCCCCGCGCTGGAAACCACGAAACCGCCCGGCACCGCCTGGTTCAGGCCTGCCTGCAGCAGCCTCTCGGCCACCGGCGAGCGGCAGATGTTGCCGGTGCAGACGGTGAGGATTCGTACTGGTGCGGATGTGTCCAAGGGGATTTTCTCTTTCCAGCCGGTGCGCGGACCGTCCGGCCCGCACGTTTCAACTTAACACGCAACACCCCCACGCTCTCTCACTTAACGCTGCTTTTCCCGTGACGCTCTCTCACTTGACGTTGCTTTTGACGTGACGCTCTCTCACCAGACGTCGGCGAAACCGGTGCGCGTCACTACCATTCCAGCGGCACTGCGGCCACCATTGAGGCAGGCACCGATGCGGAGGAGTGGCACCATGAGCCCAGGAGACCAGCCCGGACGCGACTGCGTGATTGCCGGCGGCGGCCCGGCCGGCATGGTGCTCGGCTACCTGCTCGCGCGCGCCGGCCTGAAAGTCACCGTGCTGGAGAAGCACGCGGACTTCCTGCGCGACTTCCGCGGCGACACGGTGCACCCTTCCACGGTGACCCTGCTCGGCGAGCTCGGGTTGCGTGAAAAATTCCTGCAGTTGCCCCTCACGCGTTTGCCCACCCTTGACGCCGTGGTGGAGGGGCAGCGCATCACCATGGCTGACTTCCGCACCCTCAGGGCCCCGGACAACTTCCTGGTCCTGGCGCCGCAGTGGGACTTCCTGAACTTCCTGGCCCGCGAGGCCGCAGAGTTCCCCACGTTTGAGCTGCTCATGAACACAGAGGCCACCGGGCTGATCATGGAGCAGGGCCAGGTGCGGGGCGTGCGGGTTGAAACGCCCGACGGCGGACGGGACGTCCGTGCCACGCTGACCGTCGCAGCGGACGGGCGGGCGTCGGTGCTGCGGGCCGCGGCGGGGCTGGTACCTGACCAATTCGGTGTGCCCATCGATGTGCTGTGGTTCAACCTTCCCAAGCCGCCCTCGCCGCCGCCCGTGACCCTCGGGTATATCTCCTCCCGCGGGATGGTCCTCACGCTTGACCGGGGCGACAGGTACCAGTCGGGCATGGCCATCCGAAAAGGAGGTCTGGACGAGCTGCGCGGGGAAGGGCTGGACGCCTTCCGTGAACGGCTTTCACGCGCGGCTCCCGTGCTCCAGCCGGTGGTGGGCACCCTGCAGGACTGGGGGCAGGTCAAACTCCTCTCCGTCCAGATCAACCGGCTGCGGCGCTGGTACCGGCCCGGATTCATGGCGATCGGCGATGCCGCCCACGCAATGTCACCGGTGTTCGGCGTGGGGGTTAACTTCGCCATCCAGGACGCGGTAGCGCTGTTCAACGCCGTCTCCGGGGACCTGGCTGCCGGGGCTGTGCCGGTGGAGAAACTCGCAGCGGTCCAGCGGCGCCGCGAGCTGCCGGTGAAGGTCATGCAGCTGATCCAGCGCAACGGGCACAAGGCCATCTCCAGGGCAGCGACGGGCCGCCGCTTCGCACCGGGTTGGGTGGTTGCGCTGATCCGTCTCGCCTCGCCGCTGCTGCGCCGCTTCACCGCACGGTTCATCGGCGTCGGAATCCGTCCCGAGCACGTGAACCCCGCGGCACCCGCATCCAGGCGATCCACCCGCCGGCGCTGATCGCCAGACGGACGCTCTCCCACCTTCCCAAGGAAAGTGAGAGAGCGTCCGGGGGAGGGTTAGAGCCCGGCCAGCATCTCCTTCATCTCGGCGATCTCCGCCTCCTGGGCGGTGATGATGTCGCGGGCGAGCTGGATGCTTTCGGGGTGCTTGCCGGCGCCGATCTCCTGCTGCGCCATGTCCACGGCGCCTTCATGGTGTCCGATCATGTGCTCCAGGAAGAGCCGGACGGCGTTCATTCCCTGCGCATCCTTGAGCTTCTCCATGCCCTCCGAATCGACCATGCCGGTCATGCCGTGGCCGGAGTGGTCGGACATCATGGCGGGCACGTTCCAGCCCTCGAGCCACCCGGTCATGGTTTCGATCTCAGGAGCCTGCGCGTCCTTGATCTTGGTGGCCAGGGCGGTGACGTCCGCGGGCATGTCCGGTTTCGCCAGGATCATGTCGCTCATCTCAACGGCCTGCGCGTGGTGCGGGATCATCATCTGGGAAAAGGCGATGTCCGCCGGATTATGGTTGGCGCTTGCATCCGGCATCATGCTGGCAGCGGGGCCGGAGCTGTGGTTCATGGGCATGGTGCTTCCGCCGGTGCTGCCGGAATCGGCGGCGCATCCGGCCAGGCCGAGCGAGGCTGCCAGCGCAGCGGCGACGGACAGGGTTTTGATCGTGCTGTTCATTCTTGATGGTCCTTCAGGGAAGTAGGTGAACTGGACGTCTGGAGGCGTGGGTGGCCACGCCTCCGCAGTCTCTTTACGTTCGGCTGATGGACAATTCGCAGGGCGTTGGGCTTGGCGGAATGAAGGAGTAGCGGTTGGCCCCTAGGGTGCCGGCCGCCGGCGCCAGGAGTGCGGTCTGGCCGGCCGGGGGCGGGACGGCCGCCAGCGATCCGGCCTTTGCCAGCGGGGTGCAGGACGCGCCGGCTTCCCGCGCATCCGGGCAGCCCGCGCTGCAGGATGCGGAGGTGGTGAAGGATGCGCCCGCACCAGCTGCGTCTGCCGCGCTGGCTGGGTGGCCAGTTGCAGAATGTCCGACGGCGGCGTGCCCGGCCGTGTGCCCCACGGCCGCGTGTTCCTCCGCGGTATGGGCAACGGGAGCGTGCCCGACGGCGGGGTCCCCGGCCGTGAGGGTGACATCCGTGGGGGCTGCGTGGGACGAATGGTCCGCGGTCATGACGTGCATGCCGAAGATTCCGGCCACGATGGCCATCACCGCAGCCAGCAGCCCCGCGCGGAGGAGCGCTGCCGACAGGACGCTGGCGCGTGCGGTCATGCTGGTTCCTCCTTCTCGGGGCTGGACTGGACTGCTGCAGGGCAGGCGGTGCCCAGTTCTTTCAACGTACCTCCGACGGGTTGAGTTTCACCCGCCGCAGCAGCTGGGCATTCAAGGCCACCACAATAGTGGATGCGGACATCAGGACGGCTCCGGCTGCCGGCGAGAGCACCACCCCGGCGAACGCCAGGACACCCGCGGCCAGCGGCACGGACAGGACGTTGTAGCCCGTGGCCCACACCAGGTTCTGCCACATCTTGCGGTAGCTGGCGCGGGACAGATCCACCATGGACAGCACGGCACGCGGATCATTTCCGGCCAGCACCACCCCGGCGGACTCCATGGCCACATCCGTGCCGGCGCCGATCGCGATGCCCACCTCGGCACGTGCCAGCGCCGGGGAGTCGTTGACGCCGTCGCCCACCATGGCCACCTTCAGCCCGCGGGCCTGCAGTTCGGCAACCTTCTTGTCCTTGTCCGCCGGCAGGACTTCGGCGAACACCTCGTCGATGTTCAGGTCCTCGGCCACGGCTTGGGCCACCTGCCGGGCGTCGCCGGTGATCATGCCCACCTTGACGCCGCGGTTCTGCAGCGCCGCCACGGCCTGGCGCGACTCCGCACGCACCGCGTCCTCCAGGCTGACGGCGCCCAGTACGCGGCCGTCGCCGTCAATCACATGCAGCACGGCCGCGCCGCGGTCCATCCAGGCCCGGGTGGACTGTGCCAGTGCGGAAGGTTCGACGGCGTCCAGCTCGCGCAGGAGCGCGGGCCCGCCCACGTGCACGGTGCGTCCGTCCACGCTGGCTTTGACGCCGCGTCCGGTGAGGGAGGTGAACCCGCTGGCGACCGGAAGGGTGAGGTTGCGTTCCCGGGCCGCGCGGACGATCGCCTTTGCCACGGGATGCTCGCTGTCCGCCTCGACGGCGGCGGCCAGGGCCAGCAGCTCATCGGGGTCCACTCCTTCGGCGGCCGCCACGTCCTTGAGCTGCGGTGCGCCCGTGGTGAGCGTGCCGGTCTTGTCGAAGAGGACAACGTCGATGGTGCGCATCCGCTCCAGCGCCATCCGGTTCTTGATCAGGACCCCGGCGCGCGCGGCCTGCTCGGTGGAAATAGCGATCACCAGCGGGATGGCCAGGCCCAGGGCGTGCGGGCAGGCGATGACCAGGACGGTGACGGTGCGGGTGACGGCTTCCGGGATGCTGCCCAGCAGGGTCCAGGCGATGAACGTCAGGACACCTGCGCCGGCGGCAAAGTAGAACAGGAAGGCTGCGGCACGGTCGGCCAAGGCCTGGGCGCGCGAGGATGACGACTGTGCCTCGGCCACCAGCCGCTGGATGCCTGCCAGGGCGGTGTCGTCGCCCACGGCGGTGACCCGGACGCGGACGCTGGTGTCGGTGGCCACGGTTCCGGTCACCACGGCGTCTCCGGGGCCGCGGGGAACGGTCTTGGATTCGCCGGTGATCATGGATTCGTCGAACTCGGCCTGCCCTTCCACCACTGTTCCGTCGGCCGGCATCCGGGCGCCCGAGCGGACCAGGACCAGGTCCTCAGGCTGGAGTTCGGACACGGGAACGGTTTCCGTGCCGGTGTCCGTAATGCGCTCGGCTTCATCAGGCAGCAGCGCGGCAAGGGCATCCAGGGCCCCTTGGGCAGATCCCAGGGCGCGCATCTCGATCCAGTGGCCCAGCAGCATGATGGCCACCAGCAGGGCGAGTTCCCACCAGAAGTCCAGGTCGAAGCCGCCCAGCCCCAGGCTGGTGACCCAGGAGGCGGCGAATGCCACGGTGATGGCCATGGCGATCAGCAGCATCATGCCCGGCCGGCGGTCCTTGAGCTCCTGCAGGCCGCCCTTGAGGAAGGGCTGGCCGCCGTAGAGGAAGATCACTGTGCCCAGGACGGGCGGGATCCAGGTTGAGCCGGGGAACATGGGGGCCATGTAGCCCAGGAGGTGCCCCACCATGGGGCTGAAATAGACCACGGGGATGGAGAGGGCCAGCGTCAGCCAGAACCTGTTCTTGAACATGGCCGTGCTGTGTCCGGCATGCTGCCCGTGGGTGTGGACAGTATGGTCGTCGTCGTGGCGGGCGGTGGATTCGTCACCGTGGTGCCCCGGACCGTGGTGCCCGGGATGCTGGTGCCCGCCGTGGCCCGCGTGCCCGGCGCCGGCTGAGGCAGTTTCCGCTGCGGTGACTGTTCCGCCTGAGGGGCGGTCGTCGTCGTGATGGTGGTGCTGGTGGTCCTGCATCTGTTCCTCCTTGGAGGGCGCCGCACCCGGGGCAGCAGCCCCGGTGCAGAAAAATCAGTTGGAAGCCAGGGAATACCCGGCTGCGGTGACGGCCTGGCGGACCGCCGCGTCTGTGGTGGAGCCGGCAACGGTAAGGCCGGAACGGCCGCCTGCCACCAGGTCAACGGACGCCGAGTCGATCCCGTCAAGGGCGGAGACGGCCTTCTCCACCGTCTGCACGCAGTGCCCGCAGGTGAGGCCCTCAACGGCGAACGTCCGCGGGGAGGGGGCATCGGCGTCGGAAATTACGACGGCGGCCGGCGCCTCCTGCGCGTGGCCGGCGGGGGAGCAGCAGCTGCAGCCGGCGCTGGAGGCCAGGGGGAGCTCGGTGCGGTTCTCAATGTCAAACATGTCAGTTCCATTCCTTGGTGAAGGGCTATTCCTTTCGGGGCAGGTGCTGGGGTTGAACGGCTGTGATGGCGGTGCGGGACACCGGCCGGGACATACCACTTCACTGACAACACCTTGAATATACCCCTAGGGGGTATACGCGTCAACCCTTTCTCCCGTCATGCAACACCCCACAAGGGGGAAGGGGCCATTAGGCCTTACCAGCAGGGGCCATACCCGGCCATAATGGGAAATAGTGCGGACTGTGCCAACGGCCGGGGACGTGTTGGACGCTACATGGAGGTGGCCTTGTGTCAGAGCTGACCGGCCCTTATACCTACTCGAGCGCGCTGGGGGACAACCAGTGCCTTGCGGGGACGTTCCTTGCCGATCTTGAAACCGGGAAGATCAGTTGGTCTGACGACATATTCCAACTGCACGGATACCGCCGGGGCGAGGTGGTGCCCACCCTGGAGCTGCTCTACTCCCACAAGCATCCGGAGGACAGGCCCCGGTGCGAGGAAATTGTTGCCCAGGTTGTCCGGACCGGCGGCTATTTCTGTATGTACCACCGCATCATCGACGCCCAGGGGCGCACCCGCCGGGTCCTGACCTCCGGTGACGCCATTACCAAGGACGGTAAGGTCACCGCCCTCGAAGGTGTGATGGTGGACCTCACCACCACGCTCCAGCGCGAAACCGAGCATACGGCCCGGGAAGCGGTCATTGGAGCCACGTCAACGCGGACTGTCATAGACCAGGCCCGGGGCATCCTCATGGGCCAGCTGGGTATGGGCTCCGAGGACGCTTTCCAGATGCTGGTGAGCACCAGCAGCCACCGGAACGTGAAGCTGGTGGTGGTGGCAGCGGAGCTGGTGCAACTGGCCAACGTGGCAGAGTCGCGCCAGTACCTGGACGCTGCCGTCAAGGCCATCCAGATGGATGGCCGGGGAACTGCCGCGACGCGGAAGCGGGCTGTCTAGGGCCGGTTAGTGATGCTCCACCCAGCACGCCAGGATGGTGGTGGACAACTGGTAGGCCAGCGCATTGCGGCTGATGCCGTCCGGTCCCATGGCCTCCGGCAGGTCCGAGGCGTCCACGTGCAGGACGAAGTTGTCCTTCTGGAACACTGCCGATCCGTCCGCGGTTTCGTAGGCCGGAAAGCCGAGGTTGGCGAGCCCTTCGATAGGCGCCGCGTCCACCGCCAGCGCCTGCATGGCGTCAAAGTAGGTCAGCGCGGCGGCCTTGCCCGGCGCCTCCCTGACGGAAATGTCCAAGGCACCTTCATTCAGGTGGTACGTGCACGTGAAGATGCTGTCCGCCCAGCTGTCCACTGTGTGCGGATCCTGCCCAAGGTCCAGGATCTCGGTGAGCCGGTCCATTGGCTGTTCACCGCACACCATCTTGGCGGCTTCACTGGGTCCGCTGGCGGCGGTGCGCGGAGAGGGGGAGCCCCCGCCGTGGTGCCCCGCGTGGCCGCCCTGCGTTGAGGGGGACGCGGCTGACGGGGATTCGGCTTCCGGTGCTCCGTCCACAGGAGAGGAAATGTCCGACGACGGCGCTGGAGCCGCTCCCACGGACCCCGCCGCAGCAGCGCAGCCGGAGAGCAGCAGGGCTGAGACAGCAAGCGAAGCAAGCAGCGGGGTGCGGTGGGTCATGACTCGTCCGTCCTGGCCGCACTCCTGTACGGGTTCGCGGCCGTTTGTTCGGTTCCTGGGGGATTGGGCGTCGGCGGGAAAGGTTTGGCGGGTAGCAGTTCAGGCTTTGAGCTTGGCGTAGATGACGTAGTTGTCGTCGAAGAGCCCCGTGGCGGGGTCGTAGCCGTCGCAGGTGATCAGCCGGAGTTCGGACCCTGCCGTGTTTCCATAGACCTCCAGCGTGGGGAAGTCGTTTTTGCTGTAGAGGGCTCCGCGGTCAACGGTAAACACGGCGGTGCTGCCGTCGGTTCGCGAGACGTTGATCTCGGCTCCCGGGGTGAGCTTGCGGAGGTCCGCGAACACTCCGCCACGGCCGCTGGGAGAGTTGACGTGGCCCAGCATGACGGACGGTCCACGTTCGCCGGGGGTGGGGGAGCCGTTGTACCAGCTGGCCGGAGCGCCGCTGCCGGAGTCCTGCGGTACCTCAAGTGAGCCGTTCTCCCGCAGGCCCAGCTTGAGCAGATCGGTCCGCACCCCGATGGCGGGGATTTCCAGGACCACCGGCTCTGACCGGGACAGGACTGGCGGTTCGGCGGCCGCAGGCGCCGGAGTGGACGGGGCTGGTGCCGGCACCGCCCGGCCGGCCGCAGGAGGGGCGGGCGCCGTGGAAGGCGCCCCGGATGCCGAAGGTGCGCCGGAAGCGGAGGGTGCGGCACCGGCGTCGGACGGCCCGGCACCTGAGGTGCCGCAGCCGGTAAGGGCCAGAATGAGCAGAAGCCCGGCCGCCGTGGTGGCCCGAAGGCCCCCGCGGCGGCCGGATTTCATGAGTGTCACAGTATTGGTCCAGTCAGCCCGGGCTTAGGCTTCGGATCCGGCGCTGCGGCGACGGACAACGTAGGCGCCGCCGGCAAGGGCAACCAGGGCCAGGCCGCCACCGAGGGCCAGGGCGCCGGTGTCAGTGCCGGTTTCCTGGGCGATGCCGGTGTCAGCGCCGCCCGCGGGCATCTTCATCTGTCCGGCGGTCAGGGTCCCGCAGAGGGCGGGGGAGGTGGCCGCCAGCGGAAGCTCGGGAACAAGGTCGCTCTTGGCTGCCTGGCCTGCTGCGCTCAGGGTTGCCGGGTCGAGGCCGTGGACCACAACCACGGCGGTTCCTGCTTCCAGGGCGGCCTTCGTCTCGGCGTTCACTTCAAAGGTGCGGTCCACGGTGTAGCTTGCGCCCTGGCCCGCCACCTTGAGGTCAAGGCCGGCGGCGGGGCTGGTGTCGCCGCTGGTGGACAGGGTGGTGACAATGCCGCCGTAGCTTGGTGCGCCTTCGGTGGTGGAGACAACCTGGTCGCCGTCCTTGTCCGCGGACGGTGCCGGGCACACGCCCTGGGCTCCGCCATGGATGTGCTGGACGTGGGGGTAGGGGGCGTCCATGAAGGTTGCGGCCAGGCCGGAGACCTTGAGGACGGCGTGGGCCTGGTTGCCCGTGACATCAACGGTGATGGTGCCGGAGGCTGAGCTGCCGTTGATCTGGCCCAGGGTGGACTGGTAGTGGTCGGCGCCGTCGTGGGCCATGGCGGGGGCGCCTGAAAGCGCAAGGGCGCCCAAAGCCAGGGTAGGTACGGCAAGGAAGCGAAGTGTCTTGTTCATCGGAAAGCAGTCTCCTCATACACGTGGCGTTCGTCCCAGATGAGGGACAGGAGTACTTCGGAGCCACTGCTGTTACGGATGGGAAATAAGTGAAATGAACCACAGCGGCCGGTGCCGTGCGGTACGCAAAACCCGGCGGGGGCAAGGGCAACGCACCCCTGTAGGATGGAACGAAGGTGCGCCGGGAAGTCTGGTCGGCATAGTCTTGTAGACCCCAAATGCCAGGA
The DNA here is from genome assembly GCF_044755505.1 of Pseudarthrobacter sp. NPDC092202. NCBI lineage: Bacteria > Bacillati > Actinomycetota > Actinomycetes > Micrococcales > Micrococcaceae > Pseudarthrobacter > Pseudarthrobacter sp. NPDC092202. The sequence goes on from NZ_JBIVRG010000004.1 coordinate 379,522, forward strand.
GACTCCATGAACCAGCCCACGCCCCCTACACCCCCGTCCAGGCCGGGGAAATCCGCAGTCCTTTCCCGTGGCAGTTACGCCGAGGCACTCCGGATCGGGGAGATTCTCCGCAAGGAAACCGTTGGCGGCGCCCTGCTGGTTGCCGCTGCGGTCATCGCCCTCATCTGGGCCAACTCGCCGGCGTCGGACAGCTACTTTGCCCTCAGGGATCTGAAGGTTGGCTACGAGCCCTGGCACCTTGAACTCAGCCTTGGGGCCTGGGCGGCGGACGGACTGCTGGCCATCTTCTTCTTCCTGGTTGGCCTGGAGCTCAAACGCGAGTTCGTGGCGGGGGACCTCCGCCAGATCAGCAAGTCGATCGTCCCCGTTGCCGCGGCCGCGGGCGGCGTGGTGGTTCCGGCGCTGATCTACGTTGCCATCAACCTCACCAGCCCCGAAACCCTGCGCGGCTGGGCCATCCCCACGGCCACGGACATCGCATTCGCGGTGGCGGTTCTGGCCATCATCGGGTCCCACCTGCCCAGCGCCCTGCGCATCTTCCTGCTGACGCTCGCTGTGGTGGACGACCTCATTGCGATCACCATCATCGCGTTCTTCTACACCAGCGACCTGGACGTCACGCCGCTGCTCCTGGCCCTCATTCCGCTGGCGCTCTACGCCTTCCTGGCGCACAAATACCGCCACTTCTTCGGCATGAAGGCCTCCGCTGCCTGGTTCATCCTGCTGCCGCTTGGCATGGTCACCTGGGCCCTTGTCCACGCGTCCGGCATCCACGCCACGGTGGCCGGCGTGCTGCTGGGCTTTGCCGTCCCCGTCTTCCGCTCCCAGGCTTCCGGCGGTCCGGATGCAGGGCCCGGCCTGGCGGAAATCTTCGAACACCGCTTCCGGCCCATCTCGGCGGGCGTGGCCGTTCCCATCTTCGCGTTCTTCTCCGCCGGCGTTGCGGTTGGAGGCTGGGAGGGGCTCGGTTCAGCCCTTGCGGATCCGGTGGCGCTGGGCATCATCGTGGGCCTGGTGGTGGGCAAGCCCATCGGCATCCTGGGCGTCACCTGGCTCCTGACCAAGGCCACCCGGGCGGAGCTGGACAAGTCCTTCAAGTGGATCGATATTTTCGGCGTGGCACTCCTGGCCGGGATCGGATTCACCGTGTCCCTGCTGGTGGCCGAGCTCAGCTTCGGCCAGGGCAGCCTGCACGACGACCACGCCAAGGTGGGCATCCTGGCCGCATCCGTCCTGGCGGCGCTGCTGGCCACTGCCGTGCTGAAGACCAGGAACCGGCAGTACCGGGAAGCCGAGGCGCTGGAGAAGGTGGACGCGGACCAGGACGGCATCCCGGACGTGTACCAGGAACGGAACTGACGGCGCACTCACCTAACAGCAACGCGGGGTCGTTCCGCGCCTTCCCGAAACCTCGGGAGGGTGCGGAACGACCCCGCGTTTTGGCGTAGCAGTGGGCGGTGCAGCCCGGACCGGCGAGGGCGCCTAGCGGCGCACCGACCTCCGGCGGCCCACGATGGCCTCGGCTGTTCCCACCAACAGCACCGCGGCGATGACGGCCACGATAAAGCCCAGGAAGTTCAGCTCGAAGATGTCGCCGGTGCCCAGCAGCGAAGCGATCACTCCGCCGATGACCGAGCCGGCCAGGCCGAGCAGGAGAGTGGCCAGCAGGCCCAAGTTCTGCTTGCCCGGCTTGATGAGGCGGGCCAATGCGCCAATGATCAGGCCGGCAACGATGAATCCAATCACGGTGTGCTCCTTAGCCTCGATCCACCGATGAGCCTTCGGCTGGCCGTCCTGGCGTGACCGGTGCGAGATGATGCGCCGCGGGCAGGGGTGTGTTCCGGGCGTCG
>NZ_JBIVRG010000005.1:0-252017 GCF_044755505.1 Pseudarthrobacter sp. NPDC092202
CGCTCGGCTTCCGCAACCTCGCGAACTACACAGCCAGGAGCCTGCTCGAGGCCGGAGGTTTCAGACCCTCGCTACACCCTTGATTCCGAAGAGCCCCGTTAAGTGCGGGAGCGTTGGTGGGTGAATCGCTGAGTGGCGGGGCGCGGGGCCGGGGGCTCAAAGCTTCATCTTTTCTAACTTGTATTGCTTAGAAAAGATCGCTTTATCTTATGTGAGCGGAAGCTCATACTGGTGAATAAGACCTCCTTGAAACCCCAGGAAAGAACGAGAAACGCCATGACCCACATTGCAATGGAACCGGCAGCCGCCACCGGAACTGCGCCCCGGACTGTCGACGTTGACGTGCCCCAGGCCAAGGCATTGGCCAGTGAAGCGGTGGCACTGGTCCGCCACTGGCTGACCGAGGCGTCGAAGGTTCCCGTGGACGCTTCCGCCCAGCAGCTGGCCGGAGTCCTTAAGGACCCCAACGGCCTGGAATTCACCGTTGGCTTCGTGGACGGCGTGGTCCGCCCCGAGGACCTGAACGTCGCCGCCCGCAACCTCGCCGCGCTGGCCCCCAAAGTCCCCACCTTCCTGCCCTGGTACATGCGCAGCGCCGTGGCGCTGGGCGGGACCATGGCCCCGATGATGCCGCAGGTGGTCATCCCCATCGCCCGCAAGGTTCTGCGCGAGATGGTGGGCCACCTGATCGTTGACGCCACCGACGCCAAGCTGGGCCCCGCCATCGCGAAGATCCGCAAGGACGGCATCAAGCTGAACGTCAACCTCCTTGGGGAAGCAGTCCTGGGGGAGCACGAGGCCTCACGCCGGCTCGAAGGCACGCACACGCTGCTGGCGCGTCCCGACGTCGACTACGTCTCCATCAAGGTCTCCTCCACCGTGGCCCCGCACTCGCCGTGGGCCTTCGACGAAGCCGTTGAGCACGTCGTCGAGAAGCTCACCCCGCTGTTCGAGCGCGCAGCTTCATTTCCGAAGGCCAAGTTCATCAACCTGGACATGGAGGAGTACAAGGACCTGGACATGACCATCGCGGTCTTCACCAGGATCCTGGACAAGCCCGAGTTCAAGAACCTTGAAGCCGGCATCGTGCTCCAGGCCTACCTGCCGGACGCGCTGTCAGCCATGATCCGCCTGCAGGACTGGGCTGCCGAGCGGCGCGCCGACGGCGGAGCCGCCATCAAGGTCCGCGTGGTGAAGGGCGCCAACCTCCCCATGGAGCAGGTGGAGTCCTCGCTGCACGACTGGCCGCTTGCCACGTGGGGAACCAAGCAGGACTCGGACACCAGCTACAAGAGCGTCATCAACTACTCCCTGCACCCGGAGCGGATCAAGAACATCCGGATCGGCGTTGCCGGCCACAACCTGTTCGACATCGCCTTCGCCTGGCTCCTGGCCAAGCAGCGCGGCGTTGAGTCCGGGATGGAATTTGAAATGCTGCTGGGCATGGCGCAGGGCCAGGCCGAAGCAGTCAAGAAGGACGTGGGCTCGCTCCTGCTCTACACCCCGGTAGTGCACCCGGCCGAGTTCGACGTCGCCATCGCCTACCTGATCCGCCGCCTTGAGGAGGGCGCGAGCCAGGACAACTTCATGTCTGCGGTGTTCGAGCTGAGCGAGAATGAGGTGTTGTTCGAGCGCGAAAAGCAGCGTTTCCTTGCCTCACTGGAGGCACTGGACAACAGCGTTCCGGCGCCCAACCGGCAGCAGAACCGCAACCTCCCGCCGCAGTCCCTGCCGCACGATTCGTTCAAGGACACCCCGGACACGGACCCGTCACTGCCTGCCAACCGTGACTGGGGCCGGGCCATCCTGGAGCGCGTCCCGTCTTCCACCCTGGGCAACGCGTCCGTGAAAGCTGCCTTCATCAACGAAGAAGCAAAGCTGAACGAGGCCATCAGCACCGCCGTCGAAAAGGGCAAGGCCTGGGGTGCCCTGTCCGGCGCCGAGCGTGCCGAGATCCTGCACCGCGCCGGAGATGTCCTGGAGGCCCGCCGCGCCGACCTGCTCGAGGTCATGGCAAGTGAAACCGGCAAGACCATCGACCAGGGCGACCCCGAGGTCAGCGAAGCCGTTGACTTCGCCCACTATTACGCTGAGTCCGCCCGGAAGCTGGACACGGTCGACGGCGCCACCTTTGTCCCTGCCAAGCTCACCGTGGTCACGCCGCCGTGGAACTTCCCGGTCGCCATTCCGGCCGGGTCCACCCTCGCGGCACTCGCCGCCGGCTCCGCCGTCGTCATCAAGCCTGCCAAGCAGGCCGCCCGCAGCGGTGCCGTGATGGTCGAGGCCCTCTGGGAAGCCGGCGTGCCGCGTGACGTGCTGACCATGGTGCAGCTGGGTGAGCGGGAGCTCGGCAAGCAGCTCATCAGCCACCCGGCAGTTGACCGCGTGATCCTCACCGGCGGCTACGAGACCGCCGAGCTGTTCCGCTCCTTCCGCCAGGACCTGCCATTGCTGGCCGAAACCAGCGGCAAGAACGCCATCATCGTCACTCCCAGCGCGGACCTGGACCTGGCAGCCAAGGACGTGGCGTACTCCGCGTTCGGCCACGCCGGCCAGAAGTGCTCCGCCGCGTCCCTGGTGATCCTGGTGGGTTCGGTAGCCAAGTCCAAGCGCTTCCACAACCAGCTGGTCGACGCCGTCACCTCCCTGAAGGTGGGCTACCCGGAGGACCCCACCAGCCAGATGGGGCCGATCATCGAGGCCGCCAACGGAAAACTCCTCAACGCCCTCACCACCCTGGGCGACGGCGAAAACTGGGCCGTTGAACCGAAGAAGCTGGACAGCACCGGCCGGCTCTGGAGCCCGGGCGTGCGGTACGGCGTCAAGCGGGGCTCGTACTTCCACCTGACCGAATTCTTCGGCCCGGTCCTCGGCGTGATGACCGCGGACACCCTCGAAGAGGCCATCGCCATCCAGAACCAGATTGAATACGGCCTTACCGCCGGCCTGCACTCGCTGAACTCCGAGGAACTGGGCATTTGGCTGGACAGCATCCAGGCCGGAAACCTCTACGTGAACCGCGGCATCACCGGTGCCATCGTGCAGCGCCAACCGTTCGGCGGCTGGAAGAAGTCAGCTGTTGGCGCAGGCACCAAGGCCGGCGGACCCAACTACCTGGCCGGCCTGGGTGATTGGACCCCAGCCCGGAGCACCGCGAACGCTGAGATCACCCACCCGGGCGTGCGCCGCATCATCGATGCAGCCGAAGCCGCGCTGAAACCTGAAGGCCTCGCGTCCGTCCGGCGCGCACTTGCCTCCGATGCGCAGGCCTGGGCTGATGAATTCGGTACCGCCAAGGACGTCTCCGGACTCACTGCGGAACGGAACATCTTCCGCTACCGCAGCCTTCCCGTGACGGTGCGGCTGTCCGAGGGTGCACCGCTGGCGCACCTGGTGCGGACCGTGGCGGCCGGCGTGCTGGCCGGATCAGAACTGACGGTGTCCACTGCCATCGAGCTTCCCGCCCAGCTGCGCCCGGTACTGATCGCGCTGGACATCGAGGTGACCGTGGAGTCCGACGCCGACTGGCTGGCTTCCGCAGGACGCCTCGCCGCGGCAGGCAAGCTGTCCAACGGACGCATCCGCCTGATCGGCGGGGATTCCACCGAGCTGGCCAAGGCCACAGGCGGCCACCCCGACCTCGCCGTCTACGCCCACCCGGTCACGGAAGCGGGACGCGTTGAACTGCTTCCCTTCCTGCATGAGCAGGCCGTCAGCATCACCGCCCACCGCTTCGGCACCCCGAACCATCTCTCGGACGCGCTGATCTAGCTCCGCGGGGCGCTGGCCCTGGCTGGAGGCGCACTTGCCCGTTCCGCGGACGACGTGGCGCGTGCAAGCAGAAGGCCGGGGGCCACCTTATGGTGGCTCCCGGCCTTCTTTGCCGTCATGAGTCCGCGCCTGTTGCGCGGGTGGAGACCTCGCGGTAGCTAGCCCAAGTACCACCCGGGCGGCGTCCATGTCACTGGAACGCTGTGGGCGGAGAAATCCTCGCACCGGGTGCACGTGTACGCGACCTCGCCCAACGAAGCGACCGTTCCATCACGCCGGTAGGTTGGCGGGATGTAGGACTCCAGATAGACGAACTCGTCCGTCCGGCAGGTGTCGCAGGTGGGTTTTCCTACATAGCCGGTATCGGGTGTTGCGATCCCGGCGCCTAGATTGGAGCGGCGGGTGGCCGGCGTCCGCGCAGTGTTAAGCGGCCGCGCGTGGGCCGAACTGGCATGGGTGTTCCTGGCTGTCGTCATTGGCTGCCTGTCTCGGGCGGAATTCCTGACATGCAGGAGGCCCCCCGTACTTGAGAACCGGCCAGCTGCTTGACCTAGAAAGTCAGCATAGGGGATGCAACCTTCAGCAATCAATGGAAAAGGGGGAATAGCTGCGCCCAAAGGGGCTGCGCCAGCGTTATGCTTGCCGGTTAATTGTCCTGCCCACGATGGACTGCGTCAGCGCATCAATGACCTCTGCGTTAGCCAGCGGGTTGCGGATCAGCGTGAAGTCCACGTCGCCCACCGCCGGCAGGTCGAACCGCCGGGTGATGATTTTCAGGTCCTCGGGAACGAGCGACGACGGCATGACCGCCACGCCGATTCCTGCCCTCACGGCCGCCAGCACCCCACTGATCTGCCGCGTAGTGCAGGTGATCCGCCAGGTCCTGCCATGGGACTCGAGGGCGTCGATGGCCAGTTTCCGGCTCAGGCTGGGGGACGGGTAGGCGATGAGCGGGACCGGCGCTGCCGGATCCAGTGTGGTCTGCTCCAGGCCCACCCAGGAAAAGGAATCGTGCTGGACCACCGTTCCGTCCTTGGCTCCCGCCACCCACTTGACGAAAACCAGGTCCAGCTGCCCCGCGTTAAGCTTCCGGTACAGCTGGTCGCTTTGGCCCACTGTCAGCTCCAGGTTGATCTGCGGGTAGATCTGCCGGAACTCCCGCAGGATCCGGGGCAGGCCGGTGATGGCGAGGTCATCAGCCGTGCCGAAGCGCAGCCGTCCGCGCATGGCGGAGCCGGAAAAGTAGCGGGAGGCCGAGTCGTGGGCTGCCAGGATGTTCCGGGCGAAGCCTGCCATCGCGTCCCCGTTGTCCGTCAGCCTGACATCCCGCGTATCCCGGCTGACCAGGACCCTTTTGGCAGCTGCCTCCAGTTTGCGGACGTGCTGGCTGACCGTGGGCTGGGCCAGGCCCAGCCGCTCGGCTGCCTTGGTGAAGCTCAGTGTTTCTGCGACGGCAAGGAAGGAGCGCAGCTGGGCCGGTTCGAACACGTGGACTCCGGGGGCATCGGGCGGACAACGAGGGCATTGCGGTCTGCAATACGAGTTATAGGGATGATACGCCTCCATAATCACGTGTCCCAGCCTAGCGTTAAGGACATCCCGGACCGCACGCACTTGAGGACACACCTGTGGCACCCCCACCGCCGTCATCGGCAACCGTCACCCAGCCCATCATCGATAACGCCAACCCGGCGCCCCCTGACCACCAGACCCAGCCCCTCGCCGTCGTCAGCGAACGCCTGCCCTGGAAGCACACCTTCATCTCCCTGCGCGTCCCCAACTTCCGTATTTTCGCAGCAGGCCACTTCATCGCCGTCGTTGCCATCTGGATGCAGCGGATCGCCCAGGACTGGATGGTGCTGGAACTCTCCGGTTCCGTGACCGCCGTGGGCATCACCGTGGCGCTGCAGTTCCTGCCATCCCTGCTCCTGGGGCCGTGGGGCGGGATGATCGCCGACAGGTTCGCCAAGCGGAAGATCCTGATTCTCTGCCAGGGCATGGCGGCGGTCCTGGCGGCCGCGCTTGCGGTCCTCGCGCTGACCGGGGCCGTTGAGGTGTGGCATGTCTACGTCATTGCACTGGTGCTTGGCCTGGTGACGGTCCTCGACCAGCCGGCCCGGCAGGTCTTCGTCAACGAACTCGTTGGGCCCAAATACCTGCGCAACGCCATCAGCGTCAACTCCACAACCTTCCAGCTGGGCGGCCTCATTGGTCCTGCCCTGGCCGGGTGGATGCTTACTGCCGTGGGGGCGGGATGGGCCTTCGCCGGCAACGCGCTCGCGTGCTGTTCCACCGTGGCCATGCTGCTTCTTTTGCGCAAGGACCAGTTGTTCGTGAGTGAGCCTGCCCCGAAGACCAAGGGGATGCTGCGCGAGGGACTGCGTTACGCGCTGGGCAAGCCCACTATCTATTGGCCCTGGCTGATGGCAGGCTTCATCGCGGTCTTCGCCATGAGCCTGCCCGTGGTGCTCGCCGCCTTCGCGGACAACGTATTCAACGCCGGTGCCGCCGGGTACGGGCTCCTCAACGCCCTGGTGGCGCTTGGCGCGCTGGCCGGTGCGGTGGCGTCCACCCGGCGCCGCCAGCTCCGCCTGCGCTCGGTGGTGTTCTGCGCGGGAATGTACGGGGCCATGCTGTGCCTGGCTGCGCTGGCACCATCCATGCCGGTGTTCGGCGCAGTGATGGTGCTTTCAGGGTTCTGGTGCCTGATGTTCCTCACCGGGTCCAACCAGCTGGTACAGGTCAGCTCCAACATGGGGATCAGGGGCCGGGTCATGAGCCTGTACATCATGGTCCTGATCGGCGGCCAGGCAATCGGCGGGCCCATGCTGGGCTGGATCGCCGAGCACGCCGACCCGCATGTGGCACTGCTGGTATCCGGCGGCGTGCCCGCCCTCGCGGCGCTGACTGTCGCGGTGATCCTGGCGCGCAAGGGTTCGCTGTTGCTGAGGGTGGACTTCAAGGACCGGCGGCAGCCCGTGCGGATTGTCCGGCGGGCCGCCGCATAGCCAGGATTACAGCGCGAGGTGCGGGTATGCCTCTTCGCGTTTCTGGAATTCCAGGACATCCTTGTTGCGGATGACGCCGTCGCGGATCTCGATGGCACGGGAGATGGTCTCGTTGCCGTCCCACGCCCCGGGGCCGCTGACGACGGTTTCCAGGAAAGGCAGCAGGGCCTGGCTGATTTCCCAGCTGGCGGAGTTCCAGAGGTAGGACGGGCTGTGGTCCACGGCGTAGTAGTTAATGTGGCCGCCCACCGTGAACATGGGGTCGGCGAAGGTGGTGGACCGGGCCCAGCTGAAACCCATGCCTTCGTCGCATGAAACGTCCACAATGAGGCTCCCGGGACTGAACGCTGCCAGGTCCTCCACCCGCAGGTACGTCAACGGGTTGTTGGGGTCCTGCAGGGTGCAGTTGACTACGATGTCGCTCTCGGCCAGGAACGGCGCCAGCGGTACCCGGCCGCGCTCGCTGATGACCTGGCTCAGGAACGGGGCTTCGTCGTCGTGGTCAAACTGGACGATGTTCACCGAGTGGATGGGCGCGCCTACGGCGGCCACGCCACGGTTGGTCAGCACCTGGACGTCGTGGATCCCGTGGGCGTTCAGGGCAGTGACGGCGCCCCGGGCTGTTGCGCCAAAGCCGATGACCGTGGCGCTCAGCCTTCGGCCGTAGTCGCCGGTGGACCCGGTCAGGGCGAGGGCGTGCAGCACGGAGCAGTACCCCGCGAGTTCGTTGTTCTTGTGGAACACGTGCAGCCCGAAGCCGCCATCGCTGGCCCAGTGGTTCATGGCCTCAAAGGCGATCAGCGTCAGCTTCTTGTCGATGGCCAGCTGGGTGATGGCGCGGTCCTGGACACAGTGCGGCCAGCCCCAGAGGACCTGGCCGTCCCGCATATCCTGAAGGTCTTCCGGCTGCGGCTTGGGCAGGAGGACGACGTCGGCCTCCGCCAGCAGCGCCTCCCTGCCGGCCATCCTGCCCACCAAGGGTGAGAGGTGTTCATCGGAGACGCCCAGCCGCTCGCCGTAGCCGGTTTCGAGGATGATGTGCTCGCGGATTTCGGGCGCGATGCGCTCGACGTGCAGCGGGTGGATGGGGAGCCGGCGCTCGTCGGGCTTCTTTGTTGATGCCAGGACGCCGAGGGTGAGTCTGTTCCGGGGCCCCGTCACTTCTTTTTGGCGGCCTTGCCGGGCGTCACGTCCAGGGAGCTGGCCGGGGCGGAAGCGGCTTTTTTGTCGGCCCGCTTTTCCTTGATGGACTTGCCGGATTTTTTGGATGCTGTTTGACGCGGGGACTTGTCAGCCATGAATTGCTCCTGTAGCGGAACCGAAGAGGTTCCTGACTTCTGACCATACACGCCGGTACCTAATGGTCCCGGGGTGGTTTGTCTTCTGTCCCGCTGCGAGCGTGGAGCGGCTGACGGGAATCGAACCCGCGTATCAAGCTTGGGAAGCTAGCGCTCTACCATTGAGCTACAGCCGCGCTGCCCCGCCGTGGAGGGGCAGAACATAGCTTAGCGCAGAAGTTTGCCTGCTCTGCCCACCCGGCCTGCGGACCGCCCGTGTCCCGGTTGCAGGCGCGTCATCCAGTAACTCTTCAATAACGCCGCCTGCCGTAGCTAGGTGCGCCTGCCGCGCGCTGGCTAACCTGTTCCGGGTAGCTGCGGGGCCGGGGGGGATTGCAGCTATGAGCCACGCCGACGTTACCCACAGAAAGATCCCCATGGCATTCGCAGAACACGAGGTCCTCATCCGGCGGGACGCCATGGCCGTGTATCTGTACCTTCTTGATGCGACCAACCTGCCCGTGTGGAGTGATTCGGTGCGCAGCGTCAAACTGCTGCAGGGCGCATCGGCATCCCAGGGAGCGGTGTACCGGAAGATGGTGGCCGGCCGGTCCGGGCTGAGCATCCCGGCGGAGCTGGAGATCACCCACGCCAGGCCCGGCGCCGAAATCCGGTTCCAGGCCATCTCCGGCCCCGCCCACCGTTCGGGCGGTTACTACCTCAGTACGGAGGCGGCGGGAACGCGCGTCAGGTTTGCCCTTGAGGCCCGGGCGGAGGGGGCGGCCGGCATCCTGCACAGGCTCAGGTTCCTCGACCGGATCGGATTCCTCAACAGGATGCTTCAGCGGAGCCTCTGCTCCGAGGTGGCGCAGCTGGAACGGCTCAAGGACGTCCTGGAACTGCAACCGGCCAGGTAGCCCCGTTCCGCCAGCCGGTCAGCCAGCACGCCAGCCGGGCCAGCGCACCAGCCGCTTCAGTCCCGTGGGCCTGCACAGCACGCCAGCCGCCTCAGTGCCGTGGGCCTGCACAGCACGCCAGCCGCCTCAGTGCCGTCGGCCAGCACCAGCACGCCAGCCCCGCCAGCCGCGGGCAGGCTTCGCTGCACGATGTGCGTACCCGCGTTCACCGCGGCGGCGCGCCTACTGGGCCATGCGTTGCCCGGCCCACGGGCCAGGGATGTTCGACGGCGACGCGAGGCTTCCGGAGGTCAGGTCCCAGTACTGCACAACGTCGGATGCCCGTCGCAGGGCCAGCCCGGTGGAGTTCAGGCCGGTTACGTTGCGCAGCGGCCTGATGCCCGTGACGTCACCCCAGCCGGTAGCCACGGTGGCCCTGGCTTCGGCGCGCAGCGCGGTGGTGCCCCAGCCGCGGTGCAGCTGGACTGAGCCGTCAGCCCGGAGCGCCAGGATGTCCTGGAACCCGTCGGCGTCGTAATCCACCATGGACAGCTTCCGGGCGGCACCGATGGAGGCTACGAAGGTCCGTGCGGAGAGGTCGCCCAGGCCCTTATTGGGGTACAGGTAGAGGTTCCCCGCCCCGTCCAGGGCAAGGATCTGGGGGAGCCTGTTGTTGGCACACCACCCGCCCACGGCGAGGGTAAGGGTTTCCCACCCGCCGCTTCCGAGGGTGGCGGGTGGCTGGAATCCGCCGGCGGCAATGCCGCGGTGGAGGGTCAGGGTGCCGCTGCTCCACTGCGTGAGCAGGTCATAGGCGCCGTCCCGGTCCCAGTCGATAGTGAACACTTCCTTGGCGCCGGCAAAACCTGAGCCGATGACCTTGGCCGCGGCGTAGGTGCGCGCGCCCGTGGCTGCACGTGCCAGGAGCTGGCCGGAAGAATCGACGGTCACCAGGTCTGCGGGCCCCTTGATGGCCGCGGCCGAGAGGTCAAGCGTGGGTGGCATGTGCCGTACGGGTGCGTCGCACATGGTGGGCGGCGGTGCCGGGAAGGGTGTGCCCGACCCGGTCCCACCGGGGGAGTCGGTAGTGCCGGCGGGAAGGGTGGTGTAGCCGAAGAAGTTCACCACGCCCCAGATCTTGTACGTGCGGTCCGTATAGCTGATCCCGGCCCCCATGACATTGAAGCGAGGATCGAGCAGCATGGCGTTGTGGCCGGGGGAGCCTTTCCACCATTCCACCAGCAGCGCCGCGTCGCGGTCCGTTCGGATTGCGATGACCTCACCGGCACCGTTGTTCGGGCTCAGGGCGCGCTGATCGGTCCAGAAACTGGCGCGGTGCTCGATAACCTCGCGGGAGGCGATGCTGTCCGACCATTCCTGTGCCAGTGCTGCCACTGTTGCGTGGTACTTCACGGGGTTCAGGCCCTTGGACGCCCGGTACTCATTGATCCGGTTGAACACCGTGAGGATGGCCGCTGCGTTGCTGTCGGGAATGAGGGCTTCGGGCGCCGGAGCAGCCAGGGATTCCGGGGCCGCAAGGCCGGACGCCGATGGCGAGGAAAGTTCAGCGTCCGGCGCCCAGAGGGGAGGAATGGAAGGAACCTCGGGGGAAGGTTCTTCTTCGGAGGCTGGAACGGGTGCCGGTGCCGCAGGCCCGACCGAATCATCAAGGGTGCCGGTGGACGGACTGGTGGCGGGTGGGGGTGCTATAGGTTCCGCCGCCTCAGATTCCGTCGGCAAAGGTTCCGGCACCACAGGTTCCGGCAGCGGGTCCGTAGCCATGGGCCCCGTGGGTGAGGCCGGGCGGATATCCGGTTCAACCGCGGGGGCGAGCAGGGATCCGCCGGAGCCCGCGCCGGAGGGGGCCCCGGCGCCGTCGGTCACGGGCGGAGCGCCCAAGCTGACGCTGCTGGGCCCCGTTGCACCCACCGGCGGCCCTGCGGCCGGCATCGGCGGCGTTCCCGCCGACGAGGAGAGCAGCGCTAAAGCCAAGAGCACCCCGGTAAAAGAGGGCGCGGCCAATCTATTCACAACATCCCCAGCTCTGTTGGGCCATCCGGGAGACCATCCGGCGCCTGAATCACTGCTGTAACAGTAGCCCCACGAGCGCTCTGCAACAACGAAAAAATGTTGCTGTGGATAACTGTCCAGGACGGGCCATACGGTAATTTGGGACCGTGCTGATCTCTGACCGCGATATACGTGCCGAAATAGACTCCCAGCGGATCGTGCTGGAGCCGTACGATCCGGCGATGGTCCAGCCGTCGTCCGTGGATGTCCGGATCGACAAATTCTTCCGCCTGTTTGATAACCACAAGTACGCCCACATCGACCCGGCCGAGGAACAGCCGGAGCTCACGCGCCTTGTGGAAGTGGAGCCGAACGAGCCATTCATCCTGCACCCGGGCGAGTTCGTCCTGGGGTCCACGTACGAGACCGTCACGCTGCCGGACCATATCGCTGCGCGCCTGGAAGGCAAGTCATCCCTGGGCCGGCTGGGCCTCCTGACCCACTCCACCGCCGGCTTTATCGACCCCGGCTTCTCAGGCCACGTAACGCTCGAACTGTCCAACATGGCCACCCTGCCCATCAAGCTGTGGCCGGGCATGAAGATTGGCCAGCTGTGCTTCTTCCGGCTGACGTCTGCTGCGGAACACCCGTACGGCTCGGGCGACTACGGCAACCGCTACCAGGGCCAGCGCGGCCCTACCGCGAGCCGCAGCCACCTGAACTTCCACCGCACGGAGATGTAGAAACAGCGGAGCGCCTGCCACGGAGCCCCCACGCGGGGCAGCGTGTAGGAGCAGCATGTGGGGGCAGCGCGTTCTCAGGCTTTGGCAGCCACGCCTGCGGGCGGCAGCGCTGCCGTCAGGGGCCCTGCGAAACGGGCCGCGAGCGGGCCAATGACCGCCATCAGCAGCACATACGCGGTGGCAAGGGCGGCCAGTTCGCCAGGGACCGCCCCGGAGGCGACTGCCAGTCCCGCGATGACGATGGAGAATTCCCCGCGTGCGATCAGCGTGGCTCCGGCACGCAGGCGGCCGGGCCGGGCAATCCCTGCGCGCTTGGCCGCCCACATGCCGGTGGCCATTTTGGTGGCGGCCGTGATGACGGCCAGCACCAGGGCCCAGCCAAGGACCGGCGGGATGGACGTGGGGTCTGTGTTGAGCCCAAAGGCCACAAAGAAGATGGCGGCAAAAAGGTCCCGCAGCGGCTCCAGGATGCGGGTGGCATTGTGCGCCGTGGCCCCTGAAATTGCGATGCCGAGCAGGAATGCTCCCACCGCGGCGGAAACCTGCATGGCGGAGGCGATGCCGGCCACCAGCAGCGCGGCGCCCAGCACGTTCAGGAGGAATACCTCCGAGTTTTCGCTGTGAACGGCCTTGGACACGTGATGGCCGTGCCGCAGCGCCACCATCAGCACCACACTCACCACTGCCAGGGCGATGCCCACGCTGGTGAGGCCCCCCAGGAAACTGACGCCGGCCAGGATGGTTGTCAGAACGGGAAGATAGACGGCCATGGCAAGGTCCTCGAAGACCAGGATGGACAGCACCACCGGTGTTTCCCGGTTGCCTATCCGGCCCAGGTCGGTGATGACCTTGGCCGCGATTCCGGACGACGAAATGTACGTGACGCCGCCCAGAACCATGGCACCCACCCCGCCCCAGCCCAGCAGGTAGGCAAGTGCGGCCCCGGGCAGGAAGTTCAGGACCAGGTCCAGCACGCCGCCCTGCCAGGACCTGCGCAGGCCGGTGAAGAGCTCCGTCGCCGTATATTCCAGCCCGAGCATAAGCAGCAGCAGGATGACCCCGATTTCACCGGAGACGTGCGCAAATTCCTTCATGCCGTCGAGCTTGACGATGCCGCCTGCTCCGAAAGCGAGCCCGCCCAAGAGGTAGAGCGGGATGGGGGACATTCCGACCCGTCCGGCCAGCCTGGCCAGCAGGCCAAGGCAGAACACAACGGCCCCCAGTTCAATGAGGGTCAGGGCCAGCGGGTCCATGCCGTCTTATCCGCGACGCAGGATATCGGCCGCCGCGTCGAGGCCTTCCTGGGTTCCCACTGCCACCAGCAGGTCACCGGAGTGAAGCACGACGTCGGGTCCCGGCGACGGGAGCACCTCGCCTTCGCGCATGATCGCCACGATCGAGACGCCGCACCGGGTACGGATGCACGCCTTGCCCATGGGCTGGTTCTGGAAGGGGGAGCCCGGAGCGATGGAGAACTGCCGGGTGACGATTCCCGGGACGTCCTTGTGCTCCTCTGTAAGCTTCATGGCCAGGTGCTGCCCGCCAAGGAGGTTGCCAAGGGTGGCTGCTTCCTCGGTGGTGAGGGGGATGGATGCCTGGCAGGTGTCCGGATCATCCCAGGCCGAGACAATGAGCTCGGTCTGGCCCTCGCGCCGCTCCACCACGCCGATCCGGCGGCCCGAGGCGGTCATGAAATCCTTACGCCGGCCCAGACCGGGAAGGTTGGTTTCGTCCACGTTCATAGTTCCAGACTAGTCTGCCTGGCCTTGGTTGGGTGCGGGTCCCGAGGATTCCCGCAGCACCAGCCGCATGCCGGTGGGACCGGGCTCCGCAGCGGGCGTGCCGCCCGGGTTCAACGCTGCGAGCAACTGCCCCATGGCGCTGCTGCCCTGGGCCTCCAGGTCCATATGGACAGTGGTGAGGGAAGGGACCAGGAACGCCGATTCCGGATGGTCGTCCCAGCCAACCACACTTACATCACCGGGAACACGGAGTCCTTGATCGTGCAGCGCCCGGATGGCGCCGATGGCCAGCTGGTCGTTCGCGGCAAAGATGGCAGTGAAGGAAGGATTGGCCAGGAGGGCCCGCGCGGCGTCATATCCGGCGGCTGCACTCCACTGGGCCTCGGCCACCCCGCCGTCCTCCAGCCCGGCGTCGCGGACGGCTTTTCGGTAGACAGCCAAGCGGTTGCGTGCTGCCGGCCACTCCTGTGGCCCGGCAATATGGGCGATCCGCCGGTGGCCGAGGGCAGCGAGGTGCGCCACGATGGCCTGCGCGGCAGAACCGTCTGAAATGCGGCCCTGGCCGCGCATCTTGTCGTCATACTCGCCGGCCACCACCACGGGAATCCGTTCCTGCGCCTGCAGGAGGTCCGTCCCGGAGATGGGAACAAAAGACAGTGCCCCCGCGAACGGCCCGCCCTCCAGGATCCGGCGCAGCCGTTCGGTCCGATCCGGGCCGGTCCCTTCCAGGGCAACGACGTCCAGGTGGTAGCCGGCTTCCTGGGCTGTTGCGGCCGCGCCGTTGAGCATCCGGGACGGAAAGTACGGCGAGGATCCGGGGACCAGGGCCAGGAGCCGGTAGGCAGCCCTGGTCCGCAGCGAGCGGGCGGTGAGGTTGGGCGAGTAGTTCAGTTCCGCCATGGCCCGTTCCACCTTCTCCGAGGTGGCGGCCTTCAGCTTGGACCGGTCAGCCATGTACCGGGAGACCGTCTGGTGGGAGACGCCGGCCAGCCGCGCCACCTCGTAGATCGTGGCTGCACGGGCAGGCTGCGGGGCATCGGCGGGGGTTTGCGTCACGGCCTGGAATCCTCCCAGGTGGTGAGGCGTCCGCACATGCCGAACCCCTCACCCGCGCGCTGTTCGGCGCTGGCTACCGCTGCGCCCGCCAGGGAAGCGGCCGAGCCCTCTGCCAATTCACGGAGTGCTTGCTCCGTTGCCGTCACCTGGTTCTGGACGGTGGCTGCCCAGAGTTCCTTCCAGTGCCCGACGCGCGGGCGGACCAGCCGCGCCGCCGCACGGTGGAACTCCTGCAGCGCCGGAATGCCCTCCCGCATCACAGAGGTATGCAGTTCGGCGTATCCTTCCAGGGCGAGGTCGCGCCGCCTCCGCGCTGCCGCCGCAACTTCGTTTTCCGCTGCTTCCCGCGGCAGGGCGGCATGCTTGGCGTAGAGTTCCGGTTCCTGGAGGATGCGGTGCGGAAAGGTCAGGACGGCGTCTCCGGCCTCCGGCAGGCCCGCGTTGGACATAATCACGTTGAGGGTAAGCCCGCCCGTGTTCACCAGGCGGTGGACGGTACCGGGGCTGAACCACACCAATGATCCGGCTGCCAGGCCGTGCACCTGGACACCTGCCATCGAGATGGTGTGCACCTCTCCGGTGCCGGCCGTGACCACGTACGCCTCGGAAGAGACGGTATGGAGGTGCGGCGAGCCGCCGCACAGCCCGTCTACGGACTCCCAGTCATACACCCGCAGCCCGGTCACTGCGGTGCCGCCGGGAAAGCACGGAGCCGGAGGGGGCTGGCTGTTCACGGGCTGGCCCTTCATTTCCCGGCCGGGGACACCGGCGCAGCCGCAAGGACGCCGCGGGCGGCGGCTGCCAGGGCTTCCGCCCGGCCCAGGTCCGACGGGCCCTCCGCAACCACAACGCCGTACCGGAAACGGAGGGTGGCTCCTGGCTGGAACAGGACTTCCTTGCTGAAGAACGGGGCGGGGCCCATGCAGGCAAACGGTTCGGACCGCGCGAACCACTCCGGCTCCGGATGCGCGCTGCCGGGATCGTCAACCATCACCAGCGTTGAGAAGCGGCACGTCCCATCATGCTGCCCCACGAAGGAAAGCCAGGGGGCCCGCTGGCCGCGGAGCTCCTCGCCGGTGGCGCCACCGGGTCCCATGATGGTTCCGCCCGAAAAGGACCGGGGGCCGCGCCAGAACAGCCCGCCGTATCCTGCGTTCTCACGGCCCTCCGTGGTGGGGGAGCCGATGTGGATGTCGTCTCCGGAAACGTTGGTCATGGCGGTGTCGAACACCAGCGTGTAGCTGGCGTCCGTCCCCGGCACTACCCGGAAGGACCTCTCCTCCTCCACCACGGGCGATCCCTGCTGGGTGATCCATTGCAGCCTGTGCGCGAAACTGAACGTGCCGTCGTCGTCCGCTGCCTTGGTGGTTTCCCGGTGCTGCATGGCGCCGTTGTTGGGCAGCCATTGGTAGTCCTTGCCGCGCCGGTAGCTGGGGCCGCCCCAGAAGTTGTCCGGGCCAAGGTGCGGCAGGGACCAGGCGATGCCTTTGTGCCACACATGGTCGTGCGGGCGGTAGGCGCTCACCAGGTCACCTCCCGGGGTGCGGACCGGATGGAAGTACGGCCGTGGCGATTCGGCCTGGGGATCGTCTGCGGCGTACGTGTAGGTAAGGACGGACACGCCGTCCAGCAAGATTTCGACGGCGGCGCCATCGTCCGTCCAGCCGAGCTGGCGTGCGGGGGCTTGGGCGGTTGTTCCGGCGGTGGTGCTCATGCGTGGCTCTTTTCCAGTTTCCAGGGTTCCAGCCGGCCATCGGCGCGGTCGAAGAACGCGTTTCCTTCAGTGATTTCACCGCGGCGGACGGTCTTGCCGGTGATGGCGGAGGCGTAAAGTGCGGCGGCGAGCTCCATCGTGGGGTAGGCGTCGGCAAGCGTGACCGGCGGAACGGTCCCGGCGCGGACGGCCTCGATGACCCGGGCATATTGCGCGGGATGGCCGCTGGCTGTGCCGGCCTGGCCATTCGCCCACATCGCGGCAAGGTGCTCCTGGCCGGGTGCCGGGGTGAAGCGCCAGTTCGAATCGTCGTAGCCGTAGAGGTGCTCCAGTTCCACGGTGGCATGTTCATAGTCGAACCGCAGCTGGGAGGTTTCCCGGGGCGAGATCACGGAGTTGATGACGGTGCTGAGGGCACCTGACTCGAACCGCACGATGGCAGTGGAGACGTCCTCCGTCTCGGTCCGGCGGGCAAGCCTTCCGGCGAAAGCCGTTACTTCCTGCCATGGCCCCCAGAGGTGGAGGAGGAGGTCGAACTGGTGGATGCCGTGCCCCATGGTGGGACCGCCGCCCTCAACGTCCCACTGGCCGCGCCACGGAACGTCGAAGTATGCCTGGTCGCGGAACCAAAGGGTGTTGCAGAACCCGGTGAGCGGGTTGCCCAGGGCTCCGGACTCCTGCAGGTCCGCAAGCTTCCGGGCGCCGGTGCCGAAGCGGTGCTGGAAGATGCAGCTCACACGTTTGCCCGTGGCGCGTTCCGCTTCCTGCAGCTCCCGCAGCTGCCGGAGCGAGAGTGCGGGGGGCTTCTCCAGGACCACGTCCATGCCCAGTGCCAGGGCTTCCAGTGCCAACGGGGCGTGCGACGACGGCGGGGTGCAGACGGCAACAAGGTCCAGTCCGGCTTCCGCTGCCGCTGCCAGGGTGGAAGCGGTCTGGGCAACACCCACCTTTTGCGCAAATTCTGTTGCCCTGTCGGGGTCGATATCCACCGCCGCTACGAGCTCGGCGCCCGCTAGCTTCAGGGCTTCTGCGTGCGCGTGGGCGATGCCGCCGGTGCCGATGATTCCCGCGCGGGGCCGCTGTGGGGAGTTCGTCATGGTGGTCTCCTCATTGAAAGGATTCATGTTATCGATCACCATTATGTGATCGATAACATCAGGCGTCAAGAGGTGTGTGGCAGAACCCGAGGAAAAACCCGCACGACGTCAGGCAGCAGGAACCGTGGCGATGGTGGACTTGTCCGGCGCCTTCACCGGCAACAGGACCAGCAGCCCCGCCAGCAGTACCACCATGATGCCCAGGATGCCCCAGCGCTGGGCCTCGCCCGGTGCCACCACCGGAGCCGCGAGGGTGATGCTGAGGGTGAAAAGCGCTGGCGCCAGGAAGCTGACGGCGCGACCGGTGGTGGCGTAGAGGCCGAAGAGTTCACCCGACTCGCCGTGCGGGGCCAGCCTGGCCAGGTAGGCGCGCGATGAGGCCTGGGCGGGCCCCACGAACAGGCACAGGAAAAGCCCGAACACCCAGAAGGTGGTGCTGCCCGCCCAAGCCACCCCGAGGAAGGTGTAGTCCCCGTTGCCGAGCACCAGGATGACGCTCCCTGCAACCAGGAGGCCTACCAGCGAGCCGATAATCACCCGTTTGGGGCCTATCCGGTCATCCAGCAGGCCACCCAGGACTGCACCCACGGCGGCCACGACGTTGCCGAAAATGGCGAAGAAAATAACCTGGGACAGCTCAAAGCCGAAGGTTCCCGCAGCGATGATCCCGCCGAACGTAAAGACGGCGGCCAGCCCGTCCCGGAAGACAGCACTGGCCAGCAGGAAGTAGATGGTGTGGGGGCTGGTGGCGTAGATGGCCTTGATCCGCCGGATAAGCAGGCCGTAGCTGGCCAGGAGGCCCAGCCGCTTCGCTTGGGCGGAGCGGGGAAGCTCGGGCACGGCAAACAGCACGGGAAGGGCGAAAACAAGGAACCAGAGGGCCGAGAAAACCGCCACCAGCCGGATGTTCAGGCTGTCCTCGGTGGACGCCCCGAACCAGTCGAAGCTGGGCTGGACGAACAGCTGGAGGACGATCAGCAAGGCAACGATGCCGCCAAGATAGCCGGCTCCCCAGCCGAATCCGCTGACCCTGCCGATGTTCCGCGGCGTGGAGATCTGGGCGAGCATGGCGTTGTAGTTGACACCCGCGAACTCGAAAAACACATTGCCCAGGGCTATCAGGGACACTCCGAGCAGCAGGAACTCAGGCCGCGGGAAAACGAAGAAGCACAGCGCGGTGAGGAGGGCGACAGCCCCTGTGTTGACCCCCAGCCACAGCTTCCGTCGGCCGCCCGCGTCGGAGCGCTGGCCGGTGACCGGAGCCAACAGTGCAATGGCCAGGCCTGCAACTGCCAGCGCACCTCCCAGGACCGCCGAGGCCTGGTCTTCGCCGCCGAAGGCATTGGAGGTGAGGTAGACGGTGAAGACGAAGGTGGTCATCACGGCATTGAAGGCTGCGGACCCCCAGTCCCATGAAGCCCACGCCAGGATGCGGCCCTTGCTGGTGCGCTGGTTCCCGGAGTCAAGTTCCGAGGACGGCTGCGTTGCCCCTGGAGCGCTGGCGCTGTTCATAGGTGCATCGTATCCGCCCGTGGCGAACGGGGGCCGGAGCGAACCCCCGGGGATACCGGGCCGCGCGCCTGGCAGGGCGTAGGGACGGAGGGACGGCCACCTATGCCTTGATAAACTGGATCCTCCCGGACCTAACGAATGAACCGCCTGCTCCAACTTTTGACAATCGAATCCCTGACGACGCGGAGATACCAGTGATAACAGTCCTTGCCGTGCACTTTTCGGTGGCTGTCCTGGCGCCGTTCCTCTTCAGGTCCTGGGGCCGCAACGCGTTCTATGCACTGGCAGCTGTTCCCGGCGCATCCTTCATTTGGCTGCTGCTGCAGCACGGCCCGGTGTACACCGGAATGGGATGGGTCAGCGAAACCGTCCCCTGGATCCCCGGGCTCAAACTCGAGCTTGCCTTCCGCATGGACGCGCTCGCCTGGGTCATGTCACTTCTGGTGCTGGGCGTCGGCTCGCTGGTGCTGGTCTACTGCGCCAGGTATTTCAAGAAAAAAGACCAGGACCTTGGTGCCTTCGGTGCCCAGCTGCTGGCCTTTGCGGGCGCCATGTTCGGGCTGGTGGTGGCCGATGACCTGCTGCTGCTGTTCATCTTCTGGGAACTCACCACCATCCTCTCCTACCTCCTGATCGGATTCGCCCGCACCAGGCTGGCTGCGCGGCGGTCCGCGTTGCAGGCCCTGATGGTCACCACCGCGGGCGGGCTGGCCATGCTGGTGGGACTCATCATGCTGGGCCACACGGCCGGCACCTACCGCATCTCCAGCATCCTGGAGCAGGCGCCCGCCCTGGCAGGCGGAGCCTCCGGCTCCATGGTGAGCGCCGCCGTCGTACTCATCCTGGCGGGCGCCATCACCAAGTCCGCCCTGGTCCCGTTCCACTTCTGGCTCCCCGGCGCCATGGCCGCACCCACGCCGGTCAGCGCCTACCTGCACGCCGCTGCGATGGTCAAAGCCGGCATCTACCTGGTGGCCAGGCTGGCGCCCGGATTCTCCGAGACCGCGTACTGGCAGCCGGTGGTGCTGGGCCTGGGCCTGGCCACCATGCTGGTGGGCGGCTACCGGGCGCTGCGCCAGACCGACATCAAGCTCATCCTCGCCTACGGCACCGTCAGCCAGCTGGGCTTCCTCACCATGGTGGTGGGCCTGGGCACGCCGGACGCGGCGCTCGCAGGGCTCGCGATGCTCCTGGCCCACGGACTGTTCAAGGCCACCCTGTTCCTGGTGGTGGGCATTATCGACCACCAGTCAGGAACGCGCGACGTCCGCAAGCTTTCTGGCGTGTTCCGCTCCTCCCGCGCGCTCGGAGTGGTGGCCGCCATCGGCGCCGCGTCCATGGCCGGAGTTCCCCCGCTGGCCGGGTTCGTGGCCAAGGAATCCGTGCTGGAGTCCTTCGTCCACCACGCAGGAGACGATGCAGCCGGCCCGTGGGGGATGGTGGTCCTGGCCGGGCTGGTCCTGGGATCCATCCTCACCTTCGCCTACAGCGCGCGCTTCATGTGGGGCGCCTTTGCCGTCAAGCCCGGCGTGGAGCCCACCCCGTTCAAGGCCATCAGGCCCTCCTTCCTCGCCGCGCCCGCCATCCTTAGCCTCCTGACCATCGTGTACGGGCTGTGGCCAGCCCCTGTTGACGCGTGGATCCAGCCTTACGCCGCACTGTTCGCGTCCAACGCGCCCGACGCCGGAACAGCCGCCGAGCAGGCCGGTTACCTTGCGCTGTGGCACGGCTTCACGCCGGCGCTGGGCCTGACGGCCCTCACGTTCGCGCTGGGTCTGGCGATGCACTTTGGCCGCGACGCTGTCGCGCGGGCACAGTCCCTGGTGCCGCCGTGGGTGGACGGGGACAAGGCGTACCAGTACACCATCGGCGGGCTGGATGACGCGGCGGTGTGGATTACCGGACGCACGCAGCGCGGTTCGCTGTACTACTACCTGGCCGTCATCCTCAGCGTGGCTTTCGTGCTGCCCCTGTCCGTCATGCTGGTGGCCGGCAAGCCGCTTCCGGACGGGATCTACCTGGTGGACCCCGGATCCCCGCTCCAGCTCGTCGTGGGTGCGGGCATCGTGATCGGCGCCCTGGCGGCCGTCAAAGCCAACAAGCGGTTCCTGGCTGTCCTGATGGTTTCCGTCACCGGCTACGGCATCGCCCTGATGTTCGCGCTCCAGGGCGCTCCGGACCTGGCACTGACGCAGATGCTGGTGGAAACCATCATCCTGGTGGCTTTCGTGCTTGCCATGCGCAGCCTGCCGCCCGAGCTCCGCGACCGGACCGGCGGCAAATACCGGGTGGTGCGCGTGATCATCGGCCTAGCATTCGGCGTCACCATGGTGTTCGCCGCGATCTACGCCATGGGAGCACGGATAGCAACGCCGGTCTCCCTGGAATATCCGCGGCTCGCGTATGAGGGCGGCGGGGGATTGAACATCGTCAACGTGACGCTCGTGGACATCCGCGCCTGGGACACCTTCGGCGAAATCACCGTCCTGGCGCTGGCAGCCACGGGCGTGGCGAGCCTCATTTTCGTCCGTGGCCGCGGTGACAAAATCCTGAACTCCGCCACTGTGGCGGAGGGGACCGTGGGACGCCACCGGGGGGTCGACCCCGGCACCCGGGACGCGGCGGCGCTGGCCGTCAGCCGGAAGTTCGCGGCGTCTGCCCGGGATGCCTGGATCGTCGCGGGCCGGACTCTAGCCCCCGAACGCAGGTCCATCATTTTCGAGGTGGTCACCCGGCTGATCTTCCACTCCATGATCATGTTCTCGCTGTACCTCCTGCTGGCCGGCCACAACCTGCCCGGCGGCGGCTTCGCCGGCGGCCTGACAGCCGGACTCGCCCTGACCATCCGGTACCTGGCCGGAGGCCGGTTTGAGCTCCGGGAGGCTACTCCTGTCAGCGCCGGCGCCCTGCTGGGAATCGGGCTGGCTGTGGCCGCAACCACGGGCGCAGTGCCGCTGCTGCTGGGCGGCCAGGTGTTCCAGAGCGCGATTATCGAACTGTGGCTCCCGGTGTTCGGGGACATCAAGTTCGTCACCTCCACCATCTTCGACATCGGCGTGTACATCGTGGTGGTGGGCCTGGTACTGGACGTCCTGCGGAGCCTCGGCGCCGAAATCGACGAACACTTCGAAGCGCGTTCCGCTGTGGGGGCCCGGAATCCCGGCGAGGAACAGGAATTTGCGGGCGAAGCCTCCACCACAACGTCCGCGCCCGAGCAGGAGCCTGAAGGCGTAGCTTCCGAGACCACCGCAAAGGGCCAAGCATGAGCGTAAACCTGACCCTCCTGATCGTCATGGGGGCCCTGTACGCCTGTGGCATCTACCTGGTGCTGGAACGCAGCCTCACGCGCGTCCTGCTGGGACTGATGCTCCTGGCCAATGCAACCAACCTGCTGATCCTGGCCACCGGCGGTTACGCGGGGCTCGCGCCCCTGTACTCGAAGGACATTGCAGCCGGGGATTACAACGATCCCCTGCCCCAGGCCCTGATCCTGACGTCCATCGTCATTTCCTTTGCCGTCACCGCCTTTATGCTCGGCATCATCTACCGCACCTGGGTGCTGGCCCGCCGGGACGAGATCCAGGACGACGTGGAAGACCTTCGTGTTGCAGTAACGCCAAGCTTCGACGCCGAGGACGACGCCGAGGTCCCCGCCGAGACTTCGGAGTTTCCGCTCACCATGCTGGGCACGGACGGCCGCAGTGTCTCCAACCACGGCGTCTCCAACCACAGTGCCTCCAACGACAGTGCCTCCAACGACGGCGGCACGGGCCAGGGCGGCCCAGGCGGCTCTGCCCTGAATGACGGCGCTGCCGGGACAACGCTGGTAGCCGGCGGCCGCGAGATTCCCGTCGAACAGGCAGCCTCTGAAGAGAAACCCGGCTCCACCAATGTGGCCCCTGGCCCGGAAGGAGGCGGAAAGTGAACCTTGCAAGCCTTGCCCCGCTCGCCGTCGTACTTCCCATCCTGGGCGCCGCCCTGACCTTCATGCTGATCCGGCATTCACGGGCCCAGCGCGCGGTGAGCATCGCCCTGCTGTCCCTCACACTCCTGCTGGAGTGCCTCCTGCTGGCCTCCGTCTGGGACGGCGGCACGTTCGCCGTAACCCTGGGCGGCTGGCTGCCGCCATGGGGCATCGTGCTGGTGGTGGACCAGTTCTCGTCCCTGATGCTGGTGGTCTCCTCGGCGGTGAGCCTCGCTGTGCTGGTGTACGCAACAGGGCAGGGCATGGCCGACGGCGACCAGGACGCGCCCGTCTCGATCTTCCACCCGACCTACCTGATCCTGGTGGCCGGCGTCTCCAACGCATTCCTTTCTGGGGACCTCTTCAACCTCTACGTCGGGTTCGAGATCCTGTTGACGGCAAGCTACGTGCTGATGACGCTTGGCGGCACGGGACCCCGCATCCGGGCAGGCGTCACCTACGTGGTGGTGTCCGTGGTGTCCTCGGTGCTGTTCCTCATCTCGATTGCCATGGTCTACGGCGCCACCGGAACAATCACCATGGCGGACCTGGCCATCAAGCTCGGCGAGCTGGACCAGGGCACCAGGACACTGCTGCACGTGATGCTGCTGGTGGCCTTCGGCATCAAGGCCGCCGTTTTCCCGCTGTCCTTCTGGCTGCCGGACTCCTACCCCACGGCGCCGGCGCCGGTCACTGCCGTGTTCGCGGGCCTGCTCACCAAAGTGGGCGTCTATGCGATGGTGCGCACGGAGACGCTGCTGTTCCCCGGGGACTCGCTGAACACCCCGCTGATGGTTGCCGCCTTACTGACCATGGTGGTGGGAATCCTGGGCGCTTTGGCGCAGAGCGACATCAAGCGCCTGCTCTCGTTCACCCTGGTGAGCCACATCGGCTACATGGTGTTCGGCCTGGCCATGTCCTCCGTGGCGGGGCTTGGCGCGGCGGTCTTCTACGTGGTGCACCACATCACCATCCAGACGTCCCTGTTCCTGGTGACGGGACTGATCGAACGCCGGGGCGGCAGTTCGTCCGTGGACCGGCTGGGCGGCCTGGCTAAGCTGTCTCCGCTGCTGGCTCTGCTCTTCTTCGTGCCCGCCATGAACCTGGCCGGCATCCCGCCCTTCTCCGGGTTCCTGGGCAAGGTGGGGCTCATGCAGGCGGGCGTTGAACTCGGAACACCGCTGGCCTACGTGCTGGTGATCGGCGGCGTGCTGACCAGCCTGCTGACCCTCCTGGCCGTTGCCAGGGTGTGGAACCGCGCGTTCTGGCGCCGGCCCTCGGACGCCGAACATCCGGATCCCGTGCTGCTGGCCACGCCCGCCGCGCGCGTTACCGGGCCGGGAGCCAAGCCGAACACCGTCACCCTGCTGCCGCGGACCATGGTGGGCTCCACTGTTGGGCTGGTGGGCCTGGGCGTGGGCCTGACTGTGTTTGCGGGACCGCTGTTCATGGTTTCGGACCAGGCCGCGCACGACATGCTGGACAGGTCCTCCTACGTCCAGGCTGTCCTGGGGGAGGACACCGACGTTCCGCTGGTCCTTACCGCAGGAGGTGGGAAATGAGCCGCCGGCGCATTTCGCTGCGCCAGGAGCTTCCGCTCCTGGTGTGGCTGGTCATCGTCTGGGGTGCCCTGTGGCAGGACTTCAGCCCAGGCAACCTGCTGTTCGGAGCCCTGCTGTCGGTGGCCGTGGCACGACTGTTCTATCTTCCCCCGGTGGAGCTCAGCGGACGCTTCAATATCCTGTATGCCGTTCCGTTCGCACTGGTGTTCCTGGCCAAGGTGGTGATGGCCAGCATGCAGCTCCTGTACCTCGCCGTAGCCCGGGGTCCCAAGGTGAAGAACGCCGTTGTGGCGGTGACCCTGCGCAGCCACCAGGACCTCCTGGTCACAGCCACGGGCCACGTGATTTCACTGATTCCCGGGTCGCTGGTGGTTGAGGTGGACCGGTCAACATCCACCCTCTACCTGCATGCGCTGAACATCAGCTCTCCGCAGGAAGTCGAAAACTTGAAGAACGAGGTGCTGTCCATCGAAGCGGGGCTGATCAGGATCATGGGTACCAGGGAAGAACTCGAGATTCTGCGGACGGAGGCGGCCGCATGATGCAGATCGTCCTGGCAGTTACCGCCGTGATCTTTTCGCTTGCGGCCGTCGGCGCCATCATCAGGATCTCCCGCGGACCGTCCCTCCTTGACCGGGTGCTGGCCACGGACGTCCTGCTGGCCATCCTGGGCGGGGCCCTGTGTGTGGACATGGCCGTCAACAGGCACCTGAACAACCTGATGCTGGTGGTGGCCATCTCGATCATCGGCTTCATCGGGTCCGTGACCGTAGCAAGGTTTGTGGCAGACCGGAGGGAACAGCCCAATGAGTCCTGATTCCACTGCCCTGGATTCCTGGGTGGACGTGCTGTCCGCGGTGTTCATGATTGTTGGGGCCACCATGTCGCTGGGAGCGGCCATCGGCCTGCTGCGGTTCCCCGATCTCCTGAGCCGCATGCATTCCGCCACCAAGCCCCAGGTTCTGGGGCTGTTCCTGCTCCTGGCGTCCATTGGACTGCAGATGCGCACCTGGTGGGTGTGGCCCGTGCTGCTGGTGGCGTGGATCTTCCAGCTGCTTACCGTACCGGTCTCCGCGCACATGGTGGGCCGCGCCGGCTACCGCACCAAGCACCTGCACCGCGAGCTCCTCACCTCGGATGAGCTGGAGGCCGTGGTGCAAAAAGCCGCCGCCAAAGCCGCCCGTGAGGACGGTTCCGGCGACGGCTCATCCCGCACCTAAGAGTTTTTGTCCAGTTACAGGGACTTCCCGCGTGAGGAACCCGCCTTATCTGGACAAAAACTAGTGGGGAGGGGTCAGACGATGTCCTTGCTCTTGGCGAACCGGGTGATGGCGCGCTGGGTGCCGCGGTTGGCCAGGACCTGGATGATGGTGCTGACCGAGGCTGAGATCAGTGCGAACGTCAGGGCAGACTGCAGGCTCGTGGGAACGTCCTCGTCCTTCCCGGTGGGCGGCTTGCGCCCGGTGGACTTTTCCCAGATGGTGTTGACCAGCTTGGTGCCGACGAAGCCGGCGCCGAGGCTCACGCCGGTGCCGAGCAGCTTAATGAAAAGGTTCATTCCTTGATACTCCTTGCGGGCGGAAAACGGGCTGTCCCTAGCCTATCTGGCGTTTGCGGGGTCTTTTGCTCAGCTGGACGGGGGTTCCGTGCGGAACTTGATCATCTTGTGCGTCCCGTCGCAATAGGGCTTGATGGCGGAGGCACCGCACCGGCACAGCGCCACGGTTTTGCGGTCACGGGGCACCGGTTCGCCGGACGGCGTGACGATCTCGAAGTCGCCGCGCACAATGAGCGGCCCGTCGGGGCAGACCACGATGGAGCTCTCGGCTGGTTCCTGGTTCATTTGTGCTCCTGCTCTGGGTTGCTGTGGTCATCCATACGGTCCTGGTGCCCGTTTTCTGCACGTCTGCTGTGCCGCAGCCGAAGGTCGGCCTCCGAATGCGCGGCTGTCTTGAGGCGGGTCCCTGCGTAGGGCATGCCTCCGCTCAGCCGGAAGCCAAGCGCGATCCAGATGCAGACCGCGCGCTCCACGCCCCACAGCGGGGCAAACCACACCGTGCTGAAGGGGAAGACCGTTGTGCCCCCGTTCCGCCGCCGTCCGGTCCCGGCGGCAATGGCGGATGCGGCTGCCAGCGAAAGAAGGGCGGCCACTCGGAGCCGCGGGGGCAGACGGGCAGCGGCGAGGACTACCGGAAGCAGTGCGAGTTCCGCGCCGAGCCTCCACGGCTGGGCGAAATCGTCGTAGGCCTGGCGGACGCGTTGCTTCAGGAAGTGCCGCGCCTTCGGTGGCCGCCGTGCCACGAACAGGTCCGGGACAACCTTCTCGCAGCCTCCTGCGGCCTTGATGGTCCTGATCAGCTCGAGGTTTTCGAACAGGACCCCGTCGTACCCCTCTGCCGCCACAAGGGTGCTGCGGCGCAGTGCCAGGGTTCCGGGAAAGTCTGCGGACCAGGCGCGGTTTATCAGCTTCCTCGCCGTATCCCACCGCGCGTGCCACGGCAGGCGGTCGAAGTAGTTCTGCGGCCTCACCACGTCTGCTGAGCTGAGGTGCTGGACGACGGCGGCGAGGGACTCGCGCGTGTAGCGGACGTCGTCGTCGGCAATGACCAGCAGGTCCGCCGTCGAGGCCCTTACTCCTGTCATCACCCCCGCCACCTTGCCGTTTCCGCCGCGGCCGGCGCCGGCTTTACCAGGGCGGTCATTGCCGATTGCGGCCATCGGCCGGAGATGCCGGACGGTGGGCGGAAACACCCTGCGGTGTTGCTCGAACAGGTCCGGCGCGGAGCCGTCCACCACCGTGACGGCAATCCAGTTCGTGAGGCGGCGGAGGTAGGCGGCCAGGTCCGGCAGGTCCGAATCATCCGTCCAGCGCAGGGGCAGGATGTACTCAGCCGTCTTGCCTGGCGCCGGGGCGTTCATGCCGCATCCAGCACTTCCGCCCGCAGTGAGGACACGCCGTTTTCCCAGGATTGCAGGATGTGCGAAGACAACCTGCCGTCCACAGCCATGACCGCAGTGGCGCCGAACAGGACATCCGCCAGGAGATGGGGTTCCGCCTCAACCAGCCCGCCCGCAAGGTCCCGGCCGGCGATCTGCTCGTGGACGGCGTCGGCCTCCACATGCTCGTCGAAGTAATGGGTGACCTCCGTATCGAAACCGTGCCGGCGGAAGCCCCTGCCGTAGAGGCGGTTGGGCTGGGACGAGGTCATCTCATAGATGGCCAGGTGTCCGGTGATGGCACCGCGCAGCCGACGGTTCAGGCCGAACAGCGACATCAGGTTCACGGCCGCGAGGGAGACCGCCGGGACGGCGTCCACGTAGGACCCGTACCCGTCATCCATTCCCAGGCCCCGCATGGTGCGGGCAAAAAGGGCGCTGTGCATACGCTCGGGCCGTCCGCCGCCGTACTCATCCGCCTGGATTTCCACCAGTGCCGCTTTGGCCCGCCCCGAGAGCCTCGGGATGGCGAAGGTGTGCGGGTCCGCTTCCTTCAGCTGGTAGATGGACTTGTGGATCAGGAATTCCTTGAGCTGGCCAAGGCTGGCCTGCTTGGCCACATACCGGGAGAGGCTGGGGCCGCTGTCGCGCCCGGCCAGGGCGAACAAAATGTCTGCCACTTCGTCGCTGGTGACACGGGACTGGGCAGGGAGTTCCAGATCCCCGGCGGCCGCCGCGGCAGCTTCCCGGAGCGCGGCTTCGAACGGCTTTTCAAGGAGCTGGCGCACCCGGACCAGTTCCGGCACCCACTCCCAGTCGTCGCTTACGCCCTCAAGCCCGGAGTAATGGAGCTCGTAGAGGCAGAAGAGCGTCAGCTGGAGGTCATCGTCGCCAATGATGTCCAGAGTTGCCGGAAGGTGGCCTTCCACCGTCCGCTGCAGCGCCGCCAGGGCGCCCTCATCGGTGCCCGGCAGCTCCGAAAGGGCGCTGAACAAAGCGGTGCTGACGGGACCCCTTGCTGTTGGGACTTTCATGATGCTCCTTCGGGTCTGGCGTGTAGCGGGTCCGTGCCCCCGGCGCTGGGGGCACGGCAGGAGATGATGGTCAGCGGCGGCGGGTCCCGGGTGCTGACGAACTGGCGGTGCTGCTGGTGTCCGCTGCGGGAGCCGGCCCCCGGGCGAACATGATGGCCAGGGCAATCATCGCCAGGCCAAGAACCAGGTGGAGCCAGTTGTCCGCATGGTTCGCGGGGATGAAGTTCGCAGGGATGGGATCTCCCACCAGGAGCCCGTACAGCCAAAGGACCAGGTAGATGACGCCGCCGTAAATGAGAAAGTTCCGTGCCTGCGGGTGGGAGCGCGACATCAGGATGCCGGCAGCCCCAAAGAGCAGGTGGACGGCGTTGTGGAGGATGGACACCTGGAAGATCCCGAGCAGCAGCGCTTCCGATGCGTGGCCGGCCAGGCGGAGCGAGCCATAATTGGAGGTAATGCCGGGAATGAATCCCAGGATGCCGGCCAGGCTGAAAACGGCGCCCGTTCCGAGGGCAGCGTTCTGCAGGCCTGTGCGGGCGCCTTTCATGCGGATGCTGGCTGCCATGTGCTGTACTCCTCAAACGCTGGAGACAACATAGTAAGCATGATTACTAATAAATGCTAAGCAGCCTTTGTATTCTGCTGGGGCCGGGCGCCGGCGCACTGAACCCAGGCTGCGCAGTGAACGCAGGCTGCTACCCTCCCGCGCCGTTCCACGCGTACGGGTTTGTGGGCGGGCCTCCGCGGCGGCCGTGCTCGTAGCCTTGCTGCCAGGACTTCCCGACGACGGCCACCAGTTCCGCAAGCAGCGGATAGTAGGGGTGGTCCGGGCCGATGAAAAGCATCTCGTCCGAGGCTTTGTCCAGCGCCGCCCGGACCTGGTTCTCGGATGCTGGACCGGTCACGACGCCCTCCTGGATGGAATACCCGCCACTCGGCTCGAATGTACTCCCGCCGCCCCGGGGGTGTCCATGCACGCGGGGGCGTGCGCCGACGGCGTACCCGTCAGTCCGCGCCGGCCTGCCCGAGGATGTCACGCAGGGCCTCGACAACCAGGTCATGGTCCTGCACCTGCGGTAAACCGGACACGGTGACGGTTGCCACGGCACCCACTCCGGTGACGTACAAGGGGAAGGAGCCGCCGTGCGCGGCGTATCGGGTCTGGTCGAACCAGGCGTTGTCTTCGATCCGTCCCCCTTGGAGCCTGGCGCGCAGCCCCACCAGCAGGGAAGGGGCCTCGTACCGGGCGGCGGTCCGCTTCTTGGCCCCGATCCAGTGCCCGTTGTCCGGCGTTGCCCCCGGCAGGGCGACGTGGAAGAGGACCTGCTCGCCCCTGCTGATGTCGATGGCGATGGGCAGCCCGCGTTCCTTGCCCAACTCCACCAGGAGCAGCCCCAGGTTCAGGGCGTCATCCATGGAAAAGCCGGGAAACTGCAACTCCCGGACCTCCGCCTCAATCCGGGCAATCAGTGCTTCCAGGGATCCCTCCGGCTGGGCAGCCTGGGAATCTGGATCGTACCCGGTCATATCTGGTGGATTCGCAGTCATGGCCCACAATCTACCCCTCCCTGCGGTAAACTGAACCACGCCCAACAGGGCGGATATTTCACCAAACACAATCATTCAACGACAGGGGAGCGCCGCCGTCGGCATCACTGGCCATGCCAGGGACCGCAGGTGGGCGCTGAGAGTGCGGACAGCCGCAGACCCTCGAACCTGATCCGGTTAGTACCGGCGCAAGGGAGTCGAGTTCTCGAAGTGCGCGCAGCGGCAGCAGTGCCGGAAACCGCGCCCACTTTCCCCTCCTGTTCCTCAGGAGGACTACATGGCAACAACAGCAATCAAGAAGCCCGCCGGCAAGTCCTGGCGCGTCGTGGACATCGTGGTGGCGGCCCTCATCGCCGTCGCCGGCGGCGTCATCTTCTGGGCCTGGTCCCAGGGTGCCGCCGCGGTCTCCGGGCCCATGAATGCCGTCTACCCGCCCCTGACCGGCCTGATCGCCGGAGGCTGGATGATTCCGGCTGTCCTGGGCATGCTGATCATCCGCAAGCCCGGTGCTGCGCTCTTCTGCGAGACGGTGGCAGCCACCGGTGAACTGCTCATGGGCTCCCAGTACGGGGCGTCCGTACTGTTCTCCGGGTTCGTGCAGGGCCTTGGCGCGGAGATCATCTTCGCCATCTTTGTGTACCGGAAGTTCAACCTGCCCGTAGCCCTGCTGGCAGGCGCTGCCGCCGGTCTTTTCTGCGGCCTGAACGACTCGTTCGCACCGTGGGGCTGGAACATCGCCTACGCCGCCGGCGACAAGCTGGCGTACATCATCTTCACCGCCATCTCCGGCGCCATCATCGCCGGGGCGCTGTCCTGGGTTGCCACCCGCGGCCTGGCCAGGACTGGTGTCCTGAGCTCCTTTGCATCACGCAAGGCGGCAACGGAGCCTGTCTTCTCCTGATGGGCGCCCCTTCGCGGCAGGAGGCATCGACCCCGGTGCGTCCGGCTGCCGTCACGGCCCGCGGCTGGGGCTGGCGGCATGCAGGGCGCACCAGACCGGCCGTGCATGCCCTCGACCTGGAGATCCGCCCGGGGGAGCGGGTGCTTCTCCTGGGACCTTCCGGTGCCGGCAAGTCCACGCTCCTCCACGCCCTGGCAGGGGTGCTGGGGGACATAAACGACGACGGCGGCGACACCGGGGACTCCGACGAGACGGGCTCGCTGCTGGTTGACGGCGCCGTGCCCCGGGAGCAGCGCGGCCGGGCGGGACTGATGCAGCAGGACCCGGAGACGCAGGTGGTCCTTTCCCGCGTTGGCGACGACGTCGCCTTCGGCGCCGAAAACCTTGCCGTGCCCCGCGACGCCATCTGGGCCCGCGTGCACGAAGCGCTGGACGACGTCGGACTTTCCCACCTGCCGCTGGACCATCCGACGTCGGCCCTGTCCGGCGGACAGAAACAGCGCCTTGCGCTGGCAGGGATCCTTGCCATGCGGCCGGGCCTGATCCTGCTTGACGAGCCCACAGCGAACCTGGACCCGGCCGGTGTGCTGGAAGTCCGCGACGCCGTGGACCGCTGCCTGGACAAAACCGGTGCCACGCTGGTTGTGGTGGAGCACCGGGTGGCTGTGTGGAAGGACCTGGTGGACCGGATCGTGGTGCTGCAGCCGGGCAGCGCCACCGATGATGCCGTGCTGCTTGACGGCCCTCCGGACCAGGTGCTCGCCGAAGCCCGGACCATGCTGGCCGCGGCAGGCGTGTGGGTGCCCGGGTACGTTCCGCAGACGCGGGCCCGGTCAGCAAGCCCGGCCGCCCCCTCCGGAGAACTGCTGCTGGCGGCCGAGAAACTTGCGGTCTCTCGCGAACGCCCCCGCCGCAGCGGCTTTCGGAAAATACCCCCGGTCCCCGTCCAGCAGGACATTTCCGCGCAGGTCCGGGCCGGGCAGGCGCTGGCCATCACGGGTCCCAACGGTGCGGGCAAGTCAACGTTTGCGCTGACCCTCGCGGGGCTCCTGGAGCCGGTGGCAGGCAAGGTTTCCGCAACCCTGGAGCTCAGCCGCGGCGCCGGGATTGACCCTTACGCCTGGAAGGCCGAGGCGCTCATTGAGCGGATCGGTACCGTGTTCCAGGAACCCGAGCACCAGTTCGTCACCGGGAGGGTGCTGGATGAGCTGCTCTTCGGCCCGCGGCACCTTGGCCACGGTGAGGAACGCGTTGACGAGCTGCTGGAGCGGTTGCGGCTGACCCACCTGGTGGACGCAAACCCCTATACGCTCTCCGGCGGGGAGAAACGGCGTCTATCCGTGGCCACCGTGCTGGCAGCGCATCCCCAGGTGCTGGTGCTGGACGAGCCAACGTTCGGCCAGGATGCGAACACCTGGGCGGAGCTGGCCTCGTTCCTGTCCGAGCTTTTGGATGCCGGCACCGCCGTGGTGTCCGTAACCCATGACGCCGAATTCACTGCCGCGCTGGGTGGAACTGAGCTGCGGATGGCTGCGGCTGAACCGGTGGCGCCATGAGGCAGGAGCTGAACCTGCGCGGCAACCAGGCCCTGCTGGCCCGCGCCAATCCCCTGAGCAAGTTCGCCGCCGTCTTCCTCATCACCGCCGTACTGGCCCTTTCGATCGACTGGGTTTCCGCATCGGTGGCGCTGGCTTTCGAATTCCTGCTGTTCCCTCTCGCTGGCCTGACGGTGACGCTGCTGTGGCAGCGCGGCTGGCCGCTGATCCTTGCCGCGGCCGTGGGAGGCTGGAGTACCTCCATCCTGGCTCCGGACAGCGGAAGGACGCTGATCGACGTCGGCATCTGGACCATGAGCGAAGGCTCGCTGGAGCTGGGGGTGGGCTTCACCCTGCGCGGGCTGGCCATCGCCCTTCCGGCCGTGCTGCTGATGAGCTGCACGGACCCCACGGACCTCGCCGATGCGCTGGCGCAGAAGGCGCGCCTTCCGCACCGCTTCGTGCTGGGCACGCTCGCGGCCATGCGGCTGGTGGGCCTGATGGCGGAAGAGTGGCAGACCATAGGAATGGCCCGGCGGGCCCGGGGTGTGGGTTCCCGGGGCAGCGCAATGCAGCGGTTGAAGGCGACGTTGGGGCAGAGCTTCGGGCTCCTGGTCCAGGCAATCCGCCGGGCGTCACGGCTGGCCGTGACCATGGAGGCCCGCGGTTTCGGCGGCGGACGCCGGACGTGGGCGCGTGAATCCACCTTCAGCGCGCTGGATGCCTGGGTGCTAGCCGGGGGCGTGGTGATGGCGGGAACAGCCGTGATTGCAGCCGTGTCCCTCGGAACATGGAACATGGTGTGGCTGGGAAGCTGACACCTGCACCGGTCTAAAGGCAGGAATAGTTGTAGTCGAACCCCCTGGATACGAACTGGGCCAGCACCACCTTGCCGCCGGCGGTCAGGGGCTCCTTGGAGCAGGCGTCCGCCGCGCCGGAGGCGTTCAGCGATCCCGCCAGCCAGCTGGGCAGCACATAGAGATTGCTCGAGCTGCTGACCGTTCCAACAATCCGCTCCCACTGTTGGCCGGTCGAGTAGATACCCACCTTGGCCCCGATGCTGTGGAAGAAGTCCGTCATGCCTTCCAGGACTGTCCGGTTGGCGTCTTTGTCGGTGCGGGACCAGCTGTTCTCCGTTTCGACGTCCAGCCACCAGAAGTAGCTGGCGGGGTGGCTGATCCCGCGGAGGTACGCGTCGTCGTACGCCTTGGCATAGCCGTACATGTAGGCGCAGGCCTTGCCGTAATCCCCGTCTTCGCAGGGGCCGTAAGGGTTGTGGACCGTCTGCCCGGCCGGGTATTCGTCGTTTATGGGCCACCAGGAGCCGGCGGCGCCGGGGTTGGCGGTATTGACGTACAGGGAGACGGTGGGCTGGCCGGGGTGGCCGGCGGAATCCTCTGCCCACCGGAGCTGCTCGGACAGGCAGGGATTCGTGGTGTTGGCCAGGCCGTTGTTGACGCCCACAATGGCAAAAGCCTGGTCCATTGGAAAACCGCCGTTGCACTGCGGCCAGGAGATGTCATTCCCCAGAAGCGACTGCTGCCCCTCGCCGGGTGAGGGCGCAGCGTGGGCGGGAGCGCCGGCCACCAAAAGCAGCGCGGCAAAAAACACGCTCAACATTCCCCGCACGGACCGCACGTTCCCGGCGGATAATTCCCGGTGCGGCTCTGCGCTGCCCCGCAGTTTTCTGTTTGGCGCGGCCTCGCTGGCTGGTGTGCGGCGCATGTTGCCTCCGTTGCCCGCTGGACGAAGGGATCCTCCTCCAGTTTCCCGCCGGCGGCAGGGGAGGTCAAGGTGGCCACGCACCGGCCCCTATCGCATGAGACGGGTAGGGGTGCATTTAGTCGGACCTTCAGCTCCCCGGAATTCCTCGCCCGTAGCTCATCTATGATATAAAATTGACTATGACGCAGGAAACCGCCGAACACGTTGCCGCCATGTTGAGGGACGCCCGAAGTGAGAAGGGCTGGACCCAGGGCCAGTTGGCTTCCGAACTAGGAACGAGCCAGAGCGCCGTTGCCCGGATGGAGCAGGGTAAGCAGAACCTGAGCCTCAAAATGATCCAGCGCCTCGAGGCGATCTTCGACAGGAGCATCGTGAACGTGGGCAAGCCGCAGATGACCCACCTGCGGGTTGAGGGCGGCCATACCCTTTCCGGTTCTGTGGATGTCAACAGCAGCAAGAATGCCGGGGTGGCGCTTCTCTGTGCCAGCCTGATCAACCGGGGAACCACCATCCTTCGCCGCATAGCGCGCATTGAAGAGGTGAACCGGATTGTTGAGGTCCTGACCAGCATCGGCGTGGAGTGCACCTGGCTTAACGACACCGACCTGCAGCTCCGGCGGCCGGCCGTGCTGAACCTGGAAGCCATGGATGTTGACGCTGCGCGCCGCACGCGGAGCGTGATCATGCTTCTGGGCCCGCTGCTGGACGAGTCGGCCAGGTACCGTCTCCCGTATGCGGGCGGCTGCGACCTCGGCACCCGTACGGTTGAGCCGCACATGCAGGCGTTGCGGCAGTTCGGCCTCTCAGTGGAGGCCACCGCGGGCTTTTACAGTGTGCAGGCCCCGCCCGCAGACAGCCGGGACCGGTCATTCGTGCTTACAGAGCGCGGCGATACTGTCACCGAAAACGCCATCATGGCAGCAGCCCACCGTGAGGGTACAACCGTCATCCGGAACGCCAGCCCCAACTACATGGTGCAGGACCTTTGCTTCTACCTGCAGATGCTGGGCGTGGAGATCGAGGGGGTGGGCACCACCACCCTGAAGATCACGGGGCGCCTGTCCATCGACGCCGAGATCGAGTATTTCCCGTCAGAGGACCCCATCGAGGCCATGAGCCTGATCACCGCAGGCATTGTCACCAATTCAGAGGTGACCATCCGGCGCGTGCCCATTGAGTTCATGGAGATTGAACTCGCAACCCTGGGCCAGATGGGCCAGGAGCTGGAGATCTCCGGCGAGTATATGGCCCGGAACGGCCGGACGCGCCTGGTGGACGTCACCACCAAGCCTTCGGAGCTGCACGCTCCGGAGGACAAGATCCACCCCATGCCGTTCCCCGGACTCAACATCGATAACCTGCCCTTCTTCGCCGTCATCGCAGCCAACGCCCAGGGCCAGACCATGATCCACGACTGGGTCTACGAAAACCGGGCCATCTACCTTACGGAACTCAACCGGCTGGGCGCCCAGGTGCAGCTGCTGGACCCGCACCGGATCTATGTCAACGGACCCACAAAATGGCGTGCGGCCGAGGTGGGCTGCCCGCCTGCGCTGCGTCCGGCAGCCTGCCTGCTGCTGGCGATGCTTGCTGCGCGGGGAGTGTCAGAGCTGCGGAACATCTATGTCATTGAGCGCGGCTATGAGGACCTGGCGGAGCGGCTGAACGCCATCGGTGCGAAGGTGGAGTACTTCCAGGACTGACCTTTCACGGTTCGTCATGAAAGGCGGATCAACTCCAAAATCTTCCTGCCTGCCGCAGAATGACAGTATGCGTACATTCGGCGTCGAGGAAGAGCTCCTGATTGTTGACCC
This sequence comes from Pseudarthrobacter sp. NPDC092202, assembly GCF_044755505.1. Taxonomy (NCBI): domain Bacteria; kingdom Bacillati; phylum Actinomycetota; class Actinomycetes; order Micrococcales; family Micrococcaceae; genus Pseudarthrobacter; species Pseudarthrobacter sp. NPDC092202. The sequence goes on from NZ_JBIVRG010000005.1 coordinate 35,847, forward strand.
GGCAACGGGGGAGCCGCTTGCACTGGCCGATGCCCTGCTGTCCGGGCACAGGATGGCCGCCGATGACGCACCGGGTGCCCATGCGCTGGAAACCGAAGACAAGACCGTTTACGACGACGACGAGATGGGCTTGAGTGCCGAGCTTAAGCTTGAGCAGATCGAGACCCAGACGCGGCCCTGCCTGGAGTACGGCGTACTGCTGGACCAGATCCGTGCCGGCCGGACGCTTGCGGACCGGGCTGCCCAAAAGAACGGTGCCCGGGTGGCGGCGCTTGCCACCTCGCCCTTGGCCTCCACCAGCCATACGACGCCGGACCCCCGGTATGCCCTGATGCTGGAGCGCTTCGGCCTCACGGCGCAGGAGCAGCTCACGTGCGGCTTCCATGTGCACACGTATATCGAATCGCCGGAGGAGGGCGTGGCGGTCCTGGACCGGATCCGGGACAAGCTTGCCGTGTTGACCGCGTTGAGCGCGAACTCCCCGTTTTGGAACGGTATGGCGACGGGCTTCGAGAGTTACCGGACGCAGGCCTGGAACCGCTGGCCCACGTCCGGACCCGCGGGGATCTACGGGACCTACCCCGCGTACCGTCGGGTTGTCACGCGGTTGCTGGACAGCGGAGTGATGCTGGACGAGGGGATGCTCTACTTCGACGCCAGGCTTTCCCGGAATCACCCCACTGTGGAAGTGCGCGTGGCCGATGTCTGCCTCCGGGCGGAGGACGCTGCGCTCATCGCGCTCCTGGTCCGCGCACTGGTGGAGTCCGCCAGCCGGGAGTGGCGGGACGGCGTGGACCCTGCGCCGGTGCCCACTGTGCTGCTGCGGATGGCTGCATGGCAGGCAAGCAGCAGCGGGCTCAGCGGGGAGCTTTTGGATTTCGGCACGTTCCGGCCGGCCCGGGCCACGGATGTGGTTCGTTCGCTGGTGGATTACCTCGCGCCCGTCCTGGACGAGCAGGGAGAGCTCGCGATCGTCCGCCAGGGTGTGGAGGACATCATCGCCCGTGGCACCGGGGCAGCGGAGCAACGCCGGGTCCGGGACAAGGCCATGGCAGGTCCTCCGCCCGAAGATCTCGGCCTGGGCGCCGTTGTGAACCACGCTGTCAACATCACCATGCGGGGTGCCCCCGACCTCGCGGAAGTGGAAGCTGCTCCGGACCTGCTGCGCGTCCGGCAGTCCTAGGCAGCCCTGGGCAACCTTGTGCAGCCCTGGGCGTCAGCCGATTCTGGTCTGTCCTGCAGCCCTGGTCTGTCCTACACCCTGGCCTGACATAAAGAGCCGAAAGGGACGCTTCCAGCCATAGGTGCCACTTCGGGAACGGGTCGTTGGGGAGTTCATCCTCCGTGGGTCCGGGGTCTTCCGGCAGGTCCACGTCTGGCGGATCGAAGTCATCGGGCGGGTCTCCACGTCCTGAGGCATCCCAAAATGCTCAACAAAGCCCTGGAGGTCCCTGCCTTCGAACGCAGGCAAAACCGGTTGTCCTGGATCCGGCTGCTTTGCAGCACTCCACATGTCAGTAACCCAGCCTGGCCAGTGGGGTGGTTCCCAGTCCTGGTGTTCGCTTTTGTAGTGCCGGCCGGTGGGTGAGGTCCAGCCGGGCGGTTCATTTTTGGTGGCCGGTGTTGGTATCCACCCGCTGGAATGCCGAAGTTTGTGGTGCTTCGGGCAGGGCTGTCCGAGGTTGCTGATGCCGGTGGTTCCGCCGTGCTGCCAGGCCAGGAGGTGGTCTGCCTCGTTGTCCAACGAGTTGTTGTTGCAGCCGGGGAAGGGGCATTTGCCGTCCCGCATTCGCAGCCAGTTCCGCATGGCTTTGGTGACCCGGTAGCTGGTCCGGCCGATCTCCAACGGGGCCCCGTCCCTCGGATCAACCAGGACCCGGTGGAACGAATCCGTCCCGTTAGCGACGAGTTCGCGGGCCATGGACGCCGGTACCGGACCGTGCCCGTCCAGCATCGCGGGCTCATCCGTCAGTCCCATGAGGGAGAATACCGGCACGGTGACGAGCACCTGCGCCCGGATGGACGTGCCCTGGTCTGTGCCGGAGCCGGTGCTGCTGTCGCCAGGGCCCGAGCCGGTGCTGCTGTCGCCAGGGCCGGTGCCGGAGCCTGTGCTGTCTTTGCCGTGGGTGCAGTCTATGTGGCCAGCGCCGCTGGTGAGGCCCGCGGTGGCGAGGACGTCTGCGCGGAGCTGGGTGAGAGTGCGCGCCTCGTTGGGGCTTTGCATTCCCCGGGAGAGGGCGGTGAGCCGGTTCCAGATCGCCAAGCCCTGGTCAGCGGGTAGGTAGGCCGAGAGCCAGGCCATGCCATCCTGGCCAGGTGCGTACTCCACCCGGCGCTCCGCCACACCCTTGGCGTGGCGGTTCTCCAAAATGATTCGGGATGGTGGCGTTCCCGCCAGGTCCTGGCTTTGGCCCTGAACCGGTACGCCGGCATCTCCCCGATCGTTGCCGCTCCGGGCGGTCTGGGTGTGTCCGGATCCAGGAAGTGGGCCTCCAGGGCCGCGGCACCGGCCGGGTCAAGCGTGGCAGCCTCCTCCGCCATCCCCCGGGCATGGGCCCAGGAGATCGAGCCGCCCTGCAACGCTGCGAGGGTCCGGGGCAGGGACGTGGTCAGGGCGTGGGACTCGGCCAACAGGGCACCGGCGGCCCGGTCACTGATCACCAGTGCGCACCCGACCTCCGCCACCAGGCTCCGCTGCTGGGCCGTGGCCTCATGTGGTGAGGACGGTGGTCCGTTCAGCAGGCCCGTGGCGGCAGCGAGCACCTGAACCGCCTGCGCCTTCAACGCCGCCAGCTTCGCCTCCGATCGCGCCACTCCCGCCAGAACCCACAGTGCCCGGTCAGCAACCCGCTGCAACGGATCATCCAAAGCAGCAGCAGGACTTGGGGTGGCTTCGGGGCTAAGCCCTCCGGCGTCAACCGCAGCGTCCCTGCCATCCAATACAGCAGCTAACGCAGCGACGGCAGCCACAACGGCTGCCTCCGCCTGCTCAACCGCCGGGTCCGTTTCCATACAGACATCATCCTGCGGGGGTCTGACAAAAAGGACCATACGGCAGGGGCTGTGGATAACTAGTGGCCTGCTGGATATCCACAGCCCTGGCGGCACCCCCGCAGGCATGCAATACTCGGCGCGTGACGTCGTCGTACTCGTTCAAAGCGGAACTCTGGCTGTACCCCGGCGAGGCTGGCTGGCATTTCCTCACCCTGCCCCCGGACGTCGCGGACGATGTCCGCGCACAAAATGCAGGGCGCAGCAAAGCGTTCGGCTCAGTCCAGGTGAGTGCGGAAATCGCCGGCCAAACCTGGCAGACCTCGCTCTTCCCGGACACCACAACAGGGACGTACCTTTTGCCGGTCAAGAAGGCTATCAGGGCCAGGGCGCGAATCAGCGAAGGCGACTCCGTGGAAGTGAACCTGTCCGTTCAAGGCGCCTGATTCCCGGTGCAACCCTAAATCTGCTTGAGCGCCTGCTCCAGGTCGCCAATCAGGTCGTCCACATCCTCCAGGCCAACGGAAAGCCGAACAACGCCGTCGCTCAGGCCAATAGCGGCCCGCCCCTCCGGCCCCATGGCGCGGTGCGTGGTGGTGGCCGGGTGGGTGATGAGGGACTTGGCGTCCCCGAGGTTGTTGGAGATGTCGATGATCCGCAGGCCGTCCAGCAGCGCGAAGGCGGCTTCCTTCCCCGAGCGGCCCCCGGAGGGAGCCAGCTCCAGGGTGAGGACCGTGCCGCCGGCACTCATCTGCTTTGCTGCCAGCTCATACTGCGGGTGGGACTTCAGCAGCGGATACTTCACCCAGCTGACGGCCGGCTGTTCCTCCAGCCACTCCGCGAGCCGCAGCGCGGTGGCCGAGGAATGGTTAACACGCAGCGCCATGGTTTCCAGGCCCTTGGTGAGGACCCAGGCGTTGAAGGCGGACAATGCCGGGCCGGTGTGCCGCATCAGCTGCTTCACGGGGCCCTCGATGAACTCCTTGGTGCCCAGGATTGCCCCGCCGAGCACCCGGCCCTGGCCGTCGATGTGCTTGGTCCCGGAGTAGACAATGACGTCCGCGCCAAACTGCCCGCAGCGCTGCAGCAGGGGAGTGGCAAAAACGTTGTCGACGACGACGGTCGCCCCGGCCGCGTGAGCCAGTTCGCTGACCGCCGCGATGTCCACGATCTCCTGCATGGGATTGGACGGCGATTCGAAGAAGACGGCGGTAGTGGGCTGGGACAGGGCCTCGCGCCACTGCTCCAGGTCCGGTCCGTCAACGAAGACCGTCTCCACGCCCCACCGCGGCAGGATTTCGTTCAGGATCACGAAGCAGGACCCGAACAGCGAACGGGCGGCCACTACACGGTCGCCGGCACCGAGCAGGGCACCCAGGGCGGTGAACACGGCCGACATTCCGGACGCGGTGGCAAAGCACGCCTCTGTTCCTTCCAGGAGGCGGAGCCGCTCCTGGAACGTTGCCACGGAAGGGTTGCCGTAGCGGGAGTAGACAAAACGCTCGTCCTCGCCCGTGAAGGCGCGCTCGGCGGCGGCGGCAGATTCGTACACGAACCCTGAATTCAGGAAAATGGCTTCACTGGTTTCCTGGAAGTTGGTGCGGTCCAGGCCGCCGCGCACGGCCTGGGTATCGGGGCTCCAGCCGGCGGCGTCTTCGTTGAAGGTCACTTAGATCTTTCCCAGGTTTGTTGGCAGGCCGCGGTTCTTCCAGCCGTTGACGGTGCGTTCGCCGAAGCGGTCGGGGTCGCCTTCAAAGCCCTCCAGCACGTTGTAGGAGGTGAAGCCGGCCTGGGTGGCCGCTATGGCCGCCGCGATGGACCGCTGGCCGGAGCGGCACAGGAACACCAGTTCAGTTGCCCGGTCTTCGGGCGCCTGCTGGTTGAGGTCGTTGATGAAGTCAGGGTTTGGAATGCCCCCGGGGAAGGTCCACTGGATGAACAGCGGATCGTTCTCTGTTGCCTTGGTGTCCGGGATCCCGATGTGGGCCCATTCGCCCTCGGTGCGTACGTCCACCAGGATGGCGCCTTGTGCCAGCTTGTCCCAGGCCTCCTGCGGCGTCAGGTCTCCTGCGTAGCTCATGCGTGGCCCTCGCCGTCGAACTCAAGGTCGTCGCCTGCGGACTCGAGGTCATCCACGGCATCCGCCACTGCGGCGTCTGCCGAGGCGATGGCTGCCGGCAGGACCACGGCCTGTGCCACGATCACGCTGGTGCCGTTGAAGGTTGCGGCGGGGCTGCCGTGCAGCACATAGCCTTCCGCCAGGGCGTTCGAGATCCGCTCGCAGAATTCACGGTTGTCCGGGCCGCTGATGAGGCGGTAGGACAGTTTTTCTTCAGGGGCAGGTGCGTCAGACACGACGGATCTCCTTCTCTCACGCTTGCAGCTCGAATGGTCGATATGCCGAGTATTCACCTGAGGCACCCCGCCGTGGAAGGAGGGTTGCCGACCGGCCAGTCAGGGCTTGGCGCCGGTACTCATTACTCCCCAAAAACGTAACACTTGCCGCGCACCGCCGCACCGCCGTCGTCGTCATGTTGCGTAACTGAAGGATGCTGTGCGGAGGCACGGCACCAAAGATGCATGCGCCACGTCCGTTCAACGTACGACGGCGGCGCCACCTTGGGCATGCAGGTGCCAGGTGCCTGCCACCAGCGCCAGCCCGGATAAAGTTTGTCCAGGGGCGCCGCCCCGTCACTTGAGGAATAAGTCCCTGGGGGGTCTCATCAGCACGCTATCCGCTCCCGCACGTCCCGCCCCGAGCGGCCGCCCGCGGCCCCTCCACCGGATGGCTGCCGTCCTCGCCGCCGCGCTGATGGCCGTCCTGGCCGTGGTGGTGCCCGCCGGGCCGGCGCAGGCGGCCCGAAACCTCCCGGAGGAAGGCAAGCCGCTGCTGGGCGCAGTCCTCGAATGGGGAGAGGACACCGCCGGGGGCTTCTCCGAGCGGCTCGGGGCATCCCCCGCGATCTTCGGACACGACATCACCTTCCCCTTCCGCGCCTCGGAAGAGAGCGACATCCGGGGCTTCCTGGAACAATCCGCCGGACAGGGCGCCGATGCGATGCTCACGGTAAGGCCTGTTGTCCCGCTGGACCAGGTCACCCCTGACGCCGCTGCAGCTTTTGCCGGGGAAGTGCGCCGGATAAAAGGTGACTCTAAAGGCCAGCTGCTCATCCGCTTCGCTCCGGACATGAATGCCAGCTGGGTGGAGTGGGGCCAGCAGCCGGCCGCCTACCGGCAGTCATTCCAGGCGGTGACAGCGGCTTTCCGGGCGGCCGGGACCGCCGGCGGTTATGCCATGGTGTGGGAACCGTATTTGGGCAGGGACTATCCCTTCGAACGGAACCGGAACGCGCCCGCGCCCGGAACCGAGGGGTTCTCCCTGTTGGACACCAACGGCGACGGCGCCTGGAACGGCTCGGACAAAGCCTACGAACCCTACTACCCCGGGGACGACGCCGTGGACTGGGTGGGCTTGACGGCCTACCACGATGACACTGCAGGGGGCACCGCGGTCAACACCGTTCCCCGCGCCGGTGAGCTGCAGGAGATGCTGACGGCCTCCGGCGGGGAAAACTTCTACGGGACGTATGCGGCGGGGCGGGACAAGCCCTTGATGCTGCAGACTTCGGCCTTTTACAGCCCGTCCGCCGGAGGTGCCGCGGAAGCGGAGATCAAGGACAGCTGGTGGGGCCAGGTCCTGGAAGTTGCCGGATCAGCCGGTTTCGCGATGACGGGCGCGGTGGTCTGGGACGAACGCACCAGTACACGGGACACGGGTGTGGCCAGTATCGACTGGCGCCTCACCGGAAACGCGGGGATTGCCGAGGCTGCCCGCACCCGGCTTGAGGGATCCCCGGTGGTGACGGGGCCGGTTACCGATGTCGCCCCAGGTGCATCGTTCGTCAGGTCCAACACGCTGTCCGGGGCGGCCGCCTGGAGCGTGGGGGCGGCCCTCCTCATCCTCCTGGTGGCACTGTGGCAACTCCCCGCCAAAGTCGGTGCGGTCACGGCCTGGGGCTACAGCGACCCGTCCAGCAGGGACTCCCGCGTGGACCTGCTCCGTGGCCTTGCCATCGTCTTTGTGGTGGTGAACCACCTGGGCCTGGTGTCGCTGTTCCAGCTCCTGACCCAGGAGGCGGTGGGCTTTGTTTCGGGCGCCGAGCTGTTTGTCCTGTTCTCCGGGCTGGTGGTGGGCATGGTCTATGGGCCCAGGGCGAAGGACGACTTTGGAACGGTGGTGGACCTTACTTCGCGCCGGGCAGGAAAGCTCTACCTGACGGCGCTGGTGGTGCTGGTGGGCGTCTTCCTCTTGTCGCTGCTGCCGGTGTTCCGGACAGATGCGCTCACGACCTTCGTGGACCAGGGCACGGGCGGTGCAGGGCACGAAGGTGCCGGCCGCAGCTACGACCTCTATGCAGGCATGGAAACGCTGTTCCAGTTCCCCGTGCCGCCACAGGTTCTTCCCGCCATCCTGCTGCTCCAGTTCGGGCCGTGGCAGTTCAACGTGATGGGCCTGTACGTGGTGCTGCTGCTGGCCAGCCCCCTGATCCTCGCGGCCCTCAACCGCGGTAAAGCCGTGTGGGTGCTGGCGGCATCGCTGGCCGTGTACGCGGCGGGTACGGTGACGCGCTTCCGGATCCTGCCGTCGCAGTTCGAGGATTCATTTCCCCTGCTGGTGTGGCAGGTGCTGTTCGTCGTCGGCCTGGCGGCCGGGTTCCACCGGCGGAGGATCGTGGCCTGGCTTTCAGCGCACCCCTGGGCGGTTGCGGCCTGCACCGCCCTGGCCTTCGCGTTTGCCTTCCTGTCATGGGGCAATCCGTACCTGGCCAACGGGTTTGACGTCCGCCTGGCGATCATCCCGGACACCGCGTACCGGGCCATGTATGACCTGTTCTTCGGACGCACCTACCTCGCTCCGGGCCGGCTGCTGAACGTCCTGGTCCTGGTGGTGGCGGCCTATGCCTTCCTCACCGCGTACTGGAAGCCGGTGCAGCGCGCCCTGGGCTGGTTCCTGGTCCCCCTGGGCCGCGCCACCCTCTATGTGTTCATCATGCATGTGGTGCTCATAGCCGTCGTTGCCAATATCCCTGCCCTCCAGCAGGGAAACATCCTGGTCAACACGCTCGCTTATGCCGTAGTCCTCGGGCTCCTCTGGGTGATGGTGCGGACCCGGTTCCTCTTCAAAATCATCCCCACCTAAGGACGCGACCTCCGCGGAGGCTTATCTGAACTCACTCATGGCTGCGGCAGGATCAGCTGGTGGAGCAGATGGTCCTGCCACCGGCCTGCGATCTTCAGGTATTGCGGCGCAACCCCAATCTCCCGGAACCCTGCCCGCTGCAGGATCCGCTTGGACGCTGTGTTGTGCAGCAGGGTGGCAGCTTGGATGCGGTGCAGGCCAAGCCCGGTGCGGGCGTAGTCGACCGCGTGCAGAACGGCGGCCGTGCCAATCCCTTGCCCGGTGAGTTTGTGGTCCACCCAGTAGCCGAGGTTCGCGCTGAGGAAGGGGCCGCGGACGATCCCCGTCAGCGTGACTGTCCCAGCCACGCGCCCGCCCGCCCGGCCGGTGCGCGGCGTGCCCCCGCCGTCGTCCTCTTCCTGTACCAGTACCCACGGAACTTCCGAGCCCAGCGCGTACTGGCCGAGCTTGGCGCGGATTATGTCCGACTGGTGCCCGCTGGTAAAGAACGCATCCGAGCGTTTCGGCTCCCATGGAGCCAGGTGCTCTCGATTGCGCGCGTAGGCCTCGGACAGCGCGACGGCGTCCGCGGCCGTGAGCAACCTGATGCGTAGTCCTGCGCGCAGGTCAGCGCTGCTGTCAATCATGTACGGATCCTTTCGGGCGGGGCGCTGTGGATGCAGCGTATCCGGCCGCCGCCAAGAAGAGATCCGCAGGAAAAGGAATGGCGTGGACCCCGTGCCCGGAGGCACGTGGTCCACGCCGTTGTCCGTCTGCTGTGGCTTTGCTATACGAGCCCGGGGTAGCTCGCCAGGATGTAGTCGGCGGCAGCGGGGCCCTTCATGCGCAGCCCGTTGTGGCCGGAGGCAATCCTGCGGTGGCTCATGGCTGCCCAGAAGTCCGATTCAGGTCCCGGTTTCTGCTGGTTGATAAAGCACCAGCTGGTGTACAGGCCGTATAGGCGGTCACGGTCCAGCGTGGATTCCGAGGCCTGGTCGAGGTAGGTGGCTTCTTTGAGAAAGAGGTCGAACTGCGAATGTGCCATGACGGCTTCCCTTCGCTAAGTGCGGTGGTACTGCCGTTCGGCTACAGCAGCGAACCTCAATGCCGTGCACAGGGCAATGGAGTGTGGATGAAGCCGCAAAACAGGTGGGCTGCTGGATCAGCGGCACTACGAATTTGCTGACTACCGAATTGTTGGTTCCGGGCGGTGTCACTGCCGCATCTACACTGTAGACTTTAGCCGTAGACAACCAATCAGGCAAGCGCATGGAATTTCCCTCCATATTGAGGGGCTTGCCGCCACCCAGGACGGAAACCATGGCCTCCGCGAAAGTCCCCGCAACCATCACCGGGCCGATCCAAAAGCAGCGTCTAAGCCGGGAGCTCGTGCTGGCGAAAGCGCTCGAAGTGGTTGATGCGGACGGCCTGGACGCGCTGACGATGCGCCGCCTCGGCCAGGAACTGGGCCGGGACCCGATGAGCCTCTACCGCTATGCGGAGAACCGCGCCGCGCTGCTGGACGGGGTCACCGAGCTGGTGCTCAATGAACTCACCATCCACCCCCAGGATCCCGACTGGAAAGCCCAGCTGCGCCAGATCGCGCACGATCTACGCCGCCTGGCCCTGCAGCATCCCAACGTGGTGCCACTGCTCGTGACCAGGCCGCTCTCCACCCCGTTGGGACTGCGGCCGCTGGGCACCCTGCGTCCCCTCGAGCAGATCCTCTCCCTCCTGATCGGGGCAGGCTTCAGCCCGGCCGACGCCCTCCACGTCTACCGCGCCTACTACGGCTTCCTCTATGGCCATATCCTGAACGAACTCCAGGAATTCGTGGTGGACCCGGAGGAGAACGAAGCCTTGCTGCGGCTCGGCCTGCACCGGTTGCCCGCCAAGGAGTTTCCGCGGCTGCGGGCACTGGCCCCCGCCCTGGCCGAGTACGAGGGCTCGGCCGAGCTGGACCAGGGCGTCACCATCCTGCTGTCCGGGCTCGAAGCGCAGCTTTCACTGCGTCTGGGCAGCTCGGCCGGCTAACCGCCGTCCGCAAGTGCCACGCCGCGACCGGCAAGCGCCAAGCCGCCGTTGAAAACTCCCTGCGGACGCCGGACCGGGAACGGAACTACTCGAAGGAAGCGCGGCGCCTGTCCTGGGCGCGGGTGGCCCAGACGTCCGGCCGATTGACCTTGAAGCGGCGGCCCGTGAGCGCGCGGGCCGACAGCCGGATGTAGTTCGCCTTCTCGCCGGGCTGCCATGGTTCAAGCCCTAGGCTGTCCACGGCATCCTTGTCCGCCTGGTCTTCGATGAGCTGGGTATCCCCGCGCAGCACCACGCTCCACGCCTCTTCGGTGTGGGGATCGTAGCCGTCGATTTCCAGGGCCGCAGGCCGTTCGGACAGTGCGCTCCAGAGTTTGGTGACGCCGGCCGTCCGGAACGCGATGCTGCGGCGGTGCACCACGTAGTTGATCGGGAAGATCTCCGGGTGGCCATCCACTACCACGGCAAGGCGGCCGACAGTGTCATTAGCCAGGAGTTCCCAGCATTCGTCAAAGGTCAAGGTGCCATCCGGCTGCGTTTGCGAGTCCATGAAGCACACCTTACGGCCACTGTCGCTGCGGAACCTAGAGTGCAACGGCCCGAATCGCAGGCCGGGCTACTGGATGCCCGCCAACAGTTCGTTCAGCTCTGCGGTGAGCTCCTTCTGCACCGACGGCGTGCCCACCTGCTTGCCGTCGATGTGGTTGACCGGGGCCAGCAGCCGGACGCTGGAGATCAACCACACAGCGTCGGCGTCCAGCAGGTCCTGCGGCTCCAACGGGCCGTAGCCCAGTTCCCATCCTGCTGCCTTGGCGGCGGTGAACAGTGCCCCCTGCGAGGTTCCGGGCAGGATCCCGCTGTCCAGCTGGGGCGTGATGAGGCGCTTCACGGACGTGCCGTCGTCGGCCTTTTCCACGTGGGCCAGCAGCACGGTGGACGTGGGGCCCTCCAGGACCCGGCCGTCCGTGGAAATGAAGATGACGTCGTCCGCGCCCTGTTTGTGGGCGTGCCGCAGGGCAGCCATGTTGACGGCGTAGGAGAGTGTCTTGGCTCCGAGCAGCAGCCAGGGTGCGCGCTCGGCGGCGTCGCTGTCATAGCCGCGGTCCAGGAGGATCACATCGATCCCGGTTTCGCGCTGGCGTCGGGCGCCTTCGCCCACGGGCGAGACCTGCACCCAGCAGGTGGGAGCAGCCGCGCCCTCCACGCTGCGGGTCACCACAAGCTTCACCACCAGTTCGTCCGCGGCGGTGGGAGGGTTCTGGGCCCGGTGCTCGGACAGGGCTGTGGCAATGGCGCGGCGCCACTCGTCCTGGCCCGGGATGGCGAGGTCAAGCGTGTCTGCGGAGCCGTCTAGACGGTCCAGGTGGGCCTGGATTTTCCGGACGTTTCCGCCCACGGCCAGCATGGTCTCGAAGACACCGTCACCGCGGGTGGCGCCCTGGTCTGTCACCATCAGCTGCGGCTGGGAAGCGTCGGCCAGCCGGCCGTCAGGGTAAGTGGGGTCGAGGAAAACGAGAACCACGGGCGCTGGAGAGGTCATGGGTCCAGCTTAGTGCGGCGCCCCACAGATAAGCTGGGCGAAGTGCCCTGGCTGGAAACCGTCCGCCGGGAGCTCATTTTCCGGGGGTTCATCTCACGTGTTGTGGCCATTTTCGCTTGCCGGCACCGCTCCAGGGTGGGTTGTTGTGGTGCTGGGCATCGCCGACCTGGTAATCAGGGTGCTGGCTGTGGGCATCATTCCCGGCAACAGGCGGCCCACCACGGCCATGGCCTGGCTGCTGGGCATCTTCTTCGTTCCGTTCGTGGGCATCATCCTGTTCCTCCTGTTCGGCAACTTCAAGCTCTCCAGCCGCCGGCGGGAGCAGCAGCAGCAGGTCAACGAACGCGTGCGGGCCGGGATTTCCTCGCTTGCCGACGTCGAAAGCGACTACCCCGGACCCGAATGGGTCAAATCCGCCGGGGAACTGAACCGCAGGCTGGGGTCCCTGCCCATGGTGGACGGCAACTCCGTGGACCTGATCCCCGGCTATCCGGATTCCATCCTGGAAATGACGAACGCCGTCCGCAAGGCCAAGAAGTTCGTCAACGCCGAGTTCTACATCATGAGCACGGACCACATCACCGACGACCTCCTCACGGCCCTGGAGGAAGCAGCCGAGCGCGGCGTGGAAGTGCGCGTGCTGTTCGACCACATCGGCACCCTCCGCGTGCAGGGCTACAGGAAACTGCTGAAGCGGCTGCGCGCCGGCAAGATCCAATGGAAGCGGATGCTGCCGCTGCTGCCGATCCACGGCCAATGGCGCCGGCCGGACCTGCGCAACCACCGCAAGATCATGGTGATCGACGGCGAAATCGCCTTCACGGGTTCACAGAACCTGATCGAGCCCTCCTACAACAACCCCCGGCACCGCAAGGCAGGCCGCGAATGGGTGGAGCTGATGGCCTGCCTGCGCGGGCCCATCGTCACCACGCTGAACGTTGTTTTCGCCACCGACTGGCTCAGCGAAACCGATGAATCGCTGGAGCACCAGCTGCAGCTTCCGGCCAATCCGGAACCGGGGAACGTCACCGCCCAGGTGGTTCCCAGCGGCCCCGGGTTCATCACCGAGAACAACCTGCGGCTGTTCAACACCCTGATCTACTCGGCCCAGCACCGGATTTCCATCTGCAGCCCCTACTTTGTTCCGGACGACTCGCTGCTCTACGCCATCACCACAGCCGCCCAGCGCGGGGTGGACGTGGAGCTTTTCGTGTCTGAGAAGGGTGACCAGTTCCTGGTACACCACGCCCAGCGGTCCTACTACGAGGCCCTGCTGGAAGCCGGCGTCCGGATCTACCTCTACAAGGCCCCGTTCGTGCTCCACGCCAAGCACTTCACCATCGACGACGAGGTGGCGGTCCTCGGCTCCAGCAACATGGACATGCGCTCCTTCTCCCTGAACATGGAGGTTTCCGTCATGCTGTTGGGCGAGGACATCGTCACCAAGATGCGGGCCGTGGAGGACACCTACCGGGACATCTCCCACGAGCTCAAGCTGACGGATTGGATCAACCGGCCCCTGGCGGCCCGCTACGTGGACAACGTGGCGAGGCTGACGGCAACGGTCCAGTAAACCCCGGGGGTTTTTGTCCACTTATGTAGGGTTTAGGGGTCCTGAAGTCTGCATATCTGGACAAAAACTCCAGGGGTCAGGTGTGGGGGAAGTCCGCGCCGAGCGTTGAGAGGACGCCGAACGCCTTGGTGCGGATTTCCTCGTATTCGTCCTCCGGATCCGAGTCCGCGGTGATGGCACCGCCGACGCCGAGCGTCAGTTCCGCCGTTCCGTCGCCGCGGGTGCTGGTCACCAGGGTCCGGATGGCGACGGCGAGGTCCGTGGCCCCGTTCAACGAAAAGTAGCCGATGGCTCCCGAGTAGACCCCGCGGGGTCCACCTTCCAGGCTGTCCAGGATGGCCATGGTGCTGATTTTGGGGGCGCCGGTCATGGAGCCGGCGGGGAAGCAGGCGGCCACGGCTTCGGCCCGGGGTGAACCGGGCTTCAGCTGCGCATCGATGGTGCTCACCATCTGGTGCACCGTGGCGTAGCTTTCGATGGCGCAGAGCCTGCTGACGGTCACCGAGCCGGGGACGGCAAAGTGGCTGAGGTCGTTGCGCAGCAGGTCCACGATCATGATGTTTTCGGCGCGGTCTTTCAGCGCCGTGGCAAGGTCGGTTCGAAGTTTGGCGTCCTCCTTGGCGTCTGCACCCCGGCGGCGGGTTCCCTTAATGGGCTCTGCCCGCATGCCGCCGTCGGCCGCGATTTTCAGGAACCGCTCGGGCGAGGTGCTGGCCACCGTGAGGCTGCCAAAGCGCAGGTAACTGGCAAAGGGGGCGGGATTCCTGCGGCGCAGCGCCAGGTAGGTGGTCCACGGATCCAGGGCATCCGCCGGAATGTCCGCCGACAGGGCGGTGGTCAGGCAGACCTCGTAGGAGTTCCCCTCCCCGATCTGGTGCTGTGCCGCAGAGATTTTCGCCAGGTATTCAGCGCGCGTGTCCCGGCTGCGGAATTCCGGCGCTGCCGCGAGGACGACGCCGGTGCTGCCGCCGGACTGGGCGGCCGGCCCTGCGTCTTCCACGGCGGCCCGCGCCCGGTCCAGCCAGTCATCCGCGTCGGGAGCGTCCAGTGCCAGGAGCCAGGCGGTTCCTTCGGCGTGGTCCAGGACCACGGCCCTGCCGGCAAAGATGAGCGCCGCGTCGGCGGTGGGGGAGGGAACGTCGGTGCCGCCCGTCTCGCGCTTGAGCTCGTACCCCAGGCACCCGAGCCAGCCGAGCGTGAACCCGCCGGGGTACGCCTTGGGACTCTCGACGGCGGGGAGGCCCCACACTGTGTCCAGCCAACGGAAAAACGGGCCCTGTACGGTGGCGGTGGCGCATCCCGCGCTCATCAGGCTCTGGCCCGAACGGTGCGTTACAGACTGGCCGAACGTGCCGCCGTCGTCCGCCATGATGCTAAAGCGGCTGCGCTCCGCAGCCGCCGCTTCCCCTCCGTCCTGCTCCGGCAGGGCCCCCACGTTGGAGGAGTCCAGCCAGACGGCGTTGGCCGAGCGGCCGTAGAGGGAACGGAAAAGTCCTGGGCCGTCCGGGCGGATGTCCAGCCGTTCCGCGCGGAGGCGCAGCCCCCGCCGTGCTGACAGTTCCGGTGCCAGGGCCGGGGCCAGCGCCGGAAGGTAGGGGAGGACCTGCAGCACGTCCGCCGGTGCTGATCCGTCCGCGGGGTTCCGGACGCGGATATCGGCAATGCTGGGGACGTTGTCCGCCGCGAGCCACGCCTCTTCCTGCGCTGCCCACTGGTCCCAGAACGGCTCATAGGTTTCGCCATCCCGGTCCAGCGCCCGGGTCCGGCGCACGTCATCCGGCGCTTCGGCCCAGATCACCGCGTTCAGCAGCGGCCGGGCCTCTGCCGCGGCGGCCCCGACGCCCTCCATTATGACGATCTCGGCCGGAAGCGTCACCCGGGATTCGCCGTCGTAATGCTTCTCCCAGTCCCAGCAGACCCAGGCGGCTGCCTCCCCGCGGCTCAGGGGAGCGAGCACCGTGGAGACGTACCTTTCGATGCCGGCCGCCAGCCCATTCCAGCCGGGGTATATGTCCTCAAGGTGGAACAGCGACACCCTGTGGTGCGCGCGCAGCCTGGCGGCCAGTTCGACGGCGAGGGTCGTCTTCCCAGCGCCGGAGCGTCCGTCAATGGCGATGATGACGGGGGCTGGGCTCATGGAGTAGAGCGTACCTTTACGGCCGCCGGCCTTGCACAACGGGCAGGGAGCTAACGGGCCTGCCGCTGCAGTTCCGCGCCCCGGAGGACGGCCGACTTGATGTGCTCCACGATCCCCGGGAGTGCAGCGTGGATCTGGTGCCAGACGGCGTCGAAGTCCGCGTGGCCGCCGTACCAGGGGTCCTCGATGCCCTGGTCCAGCAGGTCCAGGCCTGCCGTGGCGGGATCGAAGCTGCGGAACATGCGGATCTTGTCCAGTGACTCCTGGTCCGGAGCGGCTTCGCTGAGCCAGGCATAGTGGTCGATGTCCAGGGCAAGGATCAGGTCCCTTGAATGGAACCAGTCCAGCTCCCACTCGCGTGCCACGTGCTGCTCTGAGCCAAGCTGGGTGGCGGCGAGCCGGCGGGCGGCCCGGGGGTCAATGGGGCGTCCGGCCTCGTAGCCGGTGGTTCCTGCGGAGTCCACGGCCACCAGGCCGTCCAGGCCTTCGCGTTCAAGGGCCGCGGCGAGCATGAGCTCAGCCATGGGGGACCGGCAGATGTTTCCGGTGCAGACGGCGATGACGCGGTATGGGCTCGACGCTGAGTTCATGAAACTAAGCATGCGCGCTATTGGACGGATTGGCTAGAGAAGTCATTCACATTGCTTGACAGGGTTGTAAAGAAACTTTCTTTCCGCGTCACGAACGCTGGATGGCTGAGTTTAGTGAAGGACGGCGAGGAGGATGCCCACGCCGATGAAGAGCACGCCAAAAACCTTGCTGAGGACCAGCTGCCCCCGGGTGGAGCGCGTAAAGCGGTGGAAGGACCGGGCGGCTGCCGCAAAGAAGAACCACATCACCAGGATGTCAATGGCAATAATCGTGGCAGTCAGCACAAGGTACTGGGGGAGCAGCGGCTGTTCGGGCCTGATGAACTGGGGCATGAAGGCCAAAAAGAAGATGATGGCCTTGGGGTTGAGCAGATTGACCCACAGCCCCCGGCGGAAGATGGACCAGGCGGGCTCATTCCGGAGGGCGGCGGTTTGCTGCTCTTCGAGAACCGGCTTGCTCAGGAACTGCCTGATGCCCAGGTACACCAGGTAGGCGGCGCCTGCGAAGCGGATGATGTTGAAGGCGACGGGAGAGCTTGCCACCAGCACTCCGACGCCGAGCGCCACGATCACCACGTGGATCACCAGGGCTGCCTGTTGTCCCAGGATGCCCCAGATGGACCGGCGGAACCCGGCGTTCAGGGAGTTGCTCATGGTGTTGATGGCTCCGGCGCCGGGCGTGAAGCTGATCAGGGTTCCGGCGCCCACCAGGGCGAGCCAAAGGGAGAATTGCACCATTCGAGTTTAGTGGCCGTTGGCGCCACCTAATCACCTGTTTGCCCTGCTGGCGGGCCGCGACTGCCGTACAGCAGGTGCACCCGGTGAGACCTGTGGGCAAGCCACGTATCAAAGCGCCGCAAGGTCAGGCCCGGGCGATGACCTCGCCGTTGGGGATCAGGAACCACCCGTCGTCGGTGGAACCCCAGCGGTGCCACCCGGCCGAGATCCGGGCCAGGTCCGCAGGGTTGGCGAAGCCGTACTCCAGTGCCTGCTCCGCGAAGGCGGAATGGAGCACGCGTTCGCCCCACACGCGCGCCTGCCACCGGCGCTGCTGGCTGGTGGCATAGAGCCAGTTGCTGCTGGAGGGCGCCACGTCGGTAAAGCCGGCCGCTTGCGCCCAGCTCACCAGCCGCCGGCCGGCGTCGGGTTCCGCCCCGTTCCGCCGCGCGATGCGCTGGTAGAGCTCCATCCACTCGTCCAGTTCCGGAATGGCGGGGTACCAGCTCATGCCGTGGAAATCGGCGTCGCGCACGGCAACGATGCCGCCGGGCTTGGCCACCCGCCGCATCTCACGCAACGCCTCCACCGGGTCCGTAAGGTGCTGGAGCACCTGGTGGGCGTGGACGACGTCGAACGTCTCATCCTCAAAGTCCAGGTCATAGATATTGCCGGCCACGAATTCCACGTTGGGAACCTCGCGCTCCATGGCGAGCGCCTTTGCCTGGGCGATGATGTCCGGGGACCGGTCCAGCCCCGTCACCTTCCCCGGTGCCACCAGGGCGGCGAAGTCGCACGTGATGGTGCCCGGGCCGCAGCCGACGTCGAGCACGCCGGACCCCGGCGTGAGGTGCGGCAGGACGAACGCTGCCGAATTCTCGGCGGTCCTGGCGGCATGGGCGCGGACCACGGATTCATGGTGGCCGTGCGTGTAAACGTCGTCTTCAGGCTGCTGCGCACTCATAACCAAACGCTACCCCCAACTGCTACTTACTTGGGTGGTGGGGATTGCCGGGCGGGGTGGGGCGGGCGAGTTGGTTGGGTCAGGCAGGGTTGTCCGGCTGGCTGGCGGAGGACTCTTCGCGCGCCGCAACCGTGGCCTCCACCATGGCAGTCATGAATCGGGTGACGGTATCCAGCTCCTCGGCCGAGAATCCGGCCATGGCACTGCCCATCTGGCGGGCCAGCGGAGCGAAAATTGCGCCGCCCTCCTGGAAAGCCTTGGGCGTCATCCTGAGCTGGACCTGCCGGCGGTCCGAGCCGTGCCGCTCACGGGTCACATGCCCCGAATGGTCCAGCCGGTCGATCAGGGCAGTAGTAGCGGGGGAGCTGAGGTGCAGTTCCTTGCGCAGGAGCCCTGGGGTAACCACATTTCCCTTGGCGGTGTGGCGCATAATCACAGCCAGGGCGTTGAGGTCTGTCCGGTGCATGTCCTTGCGGCCGCCTGCCGTGTCCACGTAGCGGTTGGCCTCCAGCGTGAACTCCTGCAGGAGGCGCACCAGGGGATGGGGTCCGCCGGCAGGCTGCGGAGGCCCTCCCTGCGGTGCCGGGTCGGTGCCGTCTGCCATGTCCACCTCCTGGTCCTCCTGGTGCTTGGCCG
Source organism: Pseudarthrobacter sp. NPDC092202 (assembly GCF_044755505.1). NCBI lineage: Bacteria > Bacillati > Actinomycetota > Actinomycetes > Micrococcales > Micrococcaceae > Pseudarthrobacter > Pseudarthrobacter sp. NPDC092202. Next base: position 54,208 of record NZ_JBIVRG010000005.1, read on the forward strand.
CCTGCAGAGCCATTTGCGCTTTGCGTACTGACGGATATTACTTGAGCGGCCCAAGCGCCCCAGTATCCGGGAAATCCAGAAAAAGCTAGCCAGACGCTTATCTCCATGGTGGAGATACTCTAATATGGAAACAATGTTACTCCCGCCCGTCGTCCGGAAGGCGTCATGAAACACAAATCGGAAAGAACGGAACGCGTGCCGTTCTGGCTGCGCTGGCTGGTCCCCGTCATCCTGGTTCTGACGTGGTTGGCACTCGCCGGCGTCGGAGGCCCCACTTTCGGACGCCTCGAAGAAGTCTCATCCAATGACCAGGCTTCCTTCCTGCCCGCCAGCGCTGAGGCTACGGCCGCACAGGACTGGCAGGCGAAGTTCCGGGATTCGGACGAGGTGCCCGGCGTGATCGTGATCGAGAGCGATGAAGCCTTCACTCCCGCGCAGCTGGGTGAGGTGGCAGGCCTGAAGGAAGAACTGGAGGGGCTGCAGCTTGGCAGCGCCGTCATCGGCCCGATCCCGTCCGAGGGCGGCAAAGCGGTCCAGTTCATCGCGCCGATCGATTCGTCCGCTGAGGTCAAAGAGGCTGTCCAGGAGCTGAGGGACACCGTTGCCGAGGCCGCCCCCGAAGGGATGCAGACCTTTGTGACCGGGCCTGCCGGACTCGCCGCGGACCTCACGGCCGCCTTCGCCGGCATTGACGGAATCCTCCTCCTGGTGGCCCTCGCCGCGGTATTTGTGATCCTCCTGATTGTTTACCGCTCCCTCCTGCTGCCCATCATGGTGCTCCTGACGTCCGTCTTTGCGTTGTGCGCAGCCATCCTGCTGGTCTTCGGCATGGCAAAGGCCGGGTGGATCCAGCTGAACGGCCAAAGCCAGGGAATCCTGTCCATCCTGGTGATTGGTGCCGCAACGGACTACGCCCTGCTCTACGTGGCAAGGTTCCGCGAGGCCCTGACCCACACCACCAACCGCACCGCAGCCGTCCTGACCGCGTGGAAGGCATCGTTCGAGCCCATCCTGGCCTCCGGCGCCACCGTGATCATTGCCCTGCTGTGCCTGCTTTTCTCCGACCTGAACTCCAACAAGGCCCTGGGCCCCGTGGCTGCTGCCGGAATTCTCTGCTCCCTGTTCGCGGCGCTCACGCTGCTTCCGGCACTGATGGCGCTTCTGGGCCGGGCGGCCTTCTGGCCGTTCCGCCCCAAGCTGGTCCCGGAGGACGAGCGCGAGCCCGAACTGGTGACCGGGCTGGAGGGGCAGAAGGGCCTGTGGCGCGCCACCGGATCCCTGGTCTCCAGGCGTCCTCGCGCGGTCTGGATCGCCTCGGTCCTCCTGCTGCTGGTGGCGTCCGCGGGCGTACTGCAGCTCAAGGCCAACGGCGTCCCGCAGACGGACGTGATCCTCACAGCCTCCAACGCTGTCGACGGCCAGGACGCCCTGGCCCGGCACTTCGACGCCGGCAGCGGCAGCCCCGCCGTCGTGGTTGCGGACCAAGGGAAGGCGCAGGAGGTGCTGGATGCGGTGAAAGCGGCCGACGGCGTGGGGGATGCTTACCTGCTGGCGCAGGGCAGCGTACCAGTCACCGGAGCCCCCGGCGCTCCCAGCGCCCCCGACGTCCGCGACGGCAGGGTGCTCATCAACGCCACGCTGAATTCCGCCGCGGACTCCTTGGAGGCCGAGGAAGCGGTCAAGGCCCTGCGTGTAGACGTCAAGGCCGTGGACCCGGAGGCCCTGGTGGGCGGGGTGACGGCGACCGCGCTGGATACCAACACCACCGCCCAGCGCGACCTGGTGATCATCATCCCCGTGGTCCTGGTGGTTATCCTCTTCATCCTGATGCTGCTGCTCCGCTCAGTCCTCGCGCCGGTGCTGCTGGTGCTCTCGGTGGTGCTGTCCTACGCGGCAGCCATGGGAGTTTCGGCGTTCGTGTTCAACAACATCCTGGGTTTCCCGGGCGCTGATGCCACCGTTCCGTTGTTCGGTTTCGTGTTCCTGGTGGCACTTGGGGTGGACTACAACATCTTCCTGATGAGCCGGGTCCGGGAGGAGTCGCTGAAACACGGCACCCGGCCCGGCATCCTTCGCGGCCTGGGCGTCACCGGCGGCGTGATCACCTCCGCCGGCGTGGTCCTGGCCGCCACCTTCGCCGCCCTGGGCGTCATCCCCATCATGTTCCTGGTGCAGCTGGCCTTCATTGTGGCCTTCGGCGTGCTGCTGGACACCGTACTGGTGAGGTCGCTGCTGGTGCCGGCCCTGGCCTACGACATCGGCCCGCGCATCTGGTGGCCCAGCAAGCTGGGGCGGCAGGCGGTTGGGGAGCGTCCGGGCCGGGCTGAGGCCCTGTTGGAGGAAACGCCGGCTCGATAGACTGCCTCTGCGCCCGCATGGACGCGGAACTCAAAGGAGAGATGCACCATGACCGAGAACCAGGAATCCCCGGCCGAGCAGCCCCGCAAGGGAAGCACTGCCCCCGGGCTGGAGGGCGAGGGCGGGCAGTACGTGGACGGCGACTATGGCGATGCCGGTGCCGTGGGGGAGCCGGCCGGCAACCTAGGGGACGGTGAATACCCGGACGGGGACTACGGTGAAGCCGGCACGTCCGGCGCAGCCCGGGAAGCGGGCGCGATCCGGGAAGAGCGGGACCCCCTGCACGGCCGGCGCGACAGCGAGCGGTAGCACCTCAACACAAAGCAGTACGGCGGCAGGTTCTCCAACAGCGAAAGCGGAGAGCCGCCGTCGTCCGCGTTTAAGCGCGGAAATCCGCGCCAGTGCTGGCAGCTGCGCGGTTCCCCGCGCCAACCAAACGACGAAGTTGAGCGTACCTCGCTCAACTTCAGATTGACATCAATCGCGTGCTGAGTAAAGTTGAGTGCAGAACGCTCAATAGCGGGCGCCAACCAGTTTCCAAGGAAAGAAGGAAGCAACACATGTCACGTGCAGTAGGTATCGACCTCGGAACCACCAACTCCGTCGTCTCCGTTCTCGAAGGTGGCGAGCCCACCGTTATTGCCAACGCCGAGGGTGGCCGCACCACGCCGTCCGTCGTTGCATTCTCCAAGTCCGGCGAAGTCCTGGTGGGCGAGATCGCCAAGCGCCAGGCCGTCAACAACATCGACCGAACCATCGCCTCGGTGAAGCGCCACATGGGCACGGACTGGACCGTCAACATTGACGAGAAGAAGTACACCCCGCAGGAAATTTCCGCGCGTATCCTCATGAAGCTGAAGAACGACGCCGAGTCCTACCTGGGTGAAAAGGTCACCGACGCCGTCATCACCGTTCCGGCCTACTTCAACGATGCCGAGCGCCAGGCAACCAAGGAAGCCGGCGAAATCGCAGGCCTGAACGTCCTGCGCATCGTCAACGAGCCCACCGCGGCAGCCCTGGCCTACGGCCTGGACAAGGGCAAGGAAGACGAACTCATCCTGGTCTTCGACCTCGGCGGCGGTACCTTCGACGTCTCGCTGCTGGAAGTCGGCAAGGACGAGGACAACTTCTCCACCATCCAGGTCCGCGCCACCGCCGGTGACAACCGCCTGGGCGGCGACGACTGGGACCAGCGCGTCGTTGACTACCTGCTCAACCAGCTCAAGGTCAAGGGCATCGACCTGTCCAAGGACAAGATCGCCCTGCAGCGCCTCCGCGAGGCAGCCGAGCAGGCCAAGAAGGAACTCTCCTCCTCCTCCAGCACCAACGTCTCCCTCCAGTACCTGTCCGTCACCCCCGACGGCCCGGTCCACCTGGACGAGCAGCTGACCCGCGCCAAGTTCCAGGACCTCACCAAGGACCTGCTGGAGCGCACCAAGAAGCCGTTCCACGACGTCATCAAGGAAGCCGGCATCAAGCTCTCCGACATCGACCACATCGTGCTCGTCGGCGGTTCCACGCGTATGCCCGCCGTCTCCGAACTGGTCAAGGAACTGGCCGGCGGCAAGGAGCCCAACAAGGGTGTGAACCCGGATGAGGTTGTAGCCGTTGGTGCCGCCCTGCAGGCCGGTGTGCTGAAAGGTGAGCGCAAGGACGTCCTGCTGATCGACGTCACCCCGCTGTCCCTCGGCATCGAAACCAAGGGTGGCGTGATGACGCACCTGATCGAGCGCAACACCGCCATCCCCACCAAGCGGTCCGAGACCTTCACCACGGCGGACGACAACCAGCCCTCCGTTGCCATCCAGGTCTTCCAGGGCGAGCGCGAGTTCACCCGCGACAACAAGCCGCTGGGCACGTTCGAGCTGACCGGTATTGCTCCGGCTCCGCGCGGCGTCCCGCAGGTTGAGGTCACCTTCGACATCGACGCCAACGGTATTGTCCACGTCTCCGCGAAGGACAAGGGCACCGGCAAGGAACAGTCCATGACCATCACGGGCGGCTCCAGCCTCTCCAAGGAAGACATCGACCGCATGGTCAAGGATGCCGAGGAGCACGCAGCCGAGGACAAGGCCCGCCGCGAGGCAACCGACACCCGCAACACCGCCGAGCAGCTCGCCTACTCCGTGGACAAGCTGATCGCCGACAACGCCGACAAGCTGCCTGAAGAGGTCAAGACCGAGGTCCAGGCCGACGTCGACGACCTCAAGAAGGCACTCGAAGGCACCGATGACGCCGCGGTGAAGGCAGCCTTCGAGAAGCTGCAGGCTTCCCAGGGCAAGCTGGGCGAGGCCATCTACTCCCAGGCCGGCTCACCCGACGGCGCCACCGGCGCTGCAGGTGCTGAAGGCGCTGCGGGTTCCGCTGCCGGTGACAAGGCTGGCGACGAGGACATCGTTGACGCCGAGATCATCGACGAAGACGAAGCGAAGAAGTAATCATGCCCCATCACGGTAACGAGGAAGAGCACACTTCCACCGGCCAGGACAGGCACGACGGCGAGCCGGTCATCCGGGACAACCGCAAGGTTGACCCGGTGACCGGGCAGGCCCGGCACCCGGAGGGCGGCCACCATGAAGGCGGCCAGGGCGCAGGTTCGGCTTCCGCCGGGCAGGATTCCGACGGCGACGCCCTTGCCCAGGCCGAGGAAATCCTCAACGGCGTGGAGGTGCCGGCGGAGGAATCCGTGGCGCAGGGCGCTGCCGCAGCGGGCTCGGCCAACGCAGAGGCAGCCGAGCTGCGGAACGACCTCCTCCGGCTGCAGGCCGAGTACGTCAACTACCGCAAGCGCGTTGAACGGGACCGCGCCGTGGCAGGCGAGATGGCCGTCATCGGCGTCCTGAACTCACTGCTTCCGGTCCTGGACGACGTGGACGCGGCCCGCCAGCACGGCGACCTGGCCGACGGACCGTTCGCCGCGATCGCCACCAAGCTGGAGAACGCGCTGAAGACCTACGGTTTGGTCCGCATCGACCAGACCGGCGTGGAGTTCGATCCCACGATCCACGAGGCCCTGATCCAGCAGCCCGGCGAGGACATCGAGGTTGACACCGTCAGCCAGGTGCTCCGCTCCGGCTACAAGTCAGGCGACCGGGTCCTCCGCGCAGCCCAAGTGATTGTGGCCGTTCCGGCTTAGCATTACTCCCATCGAGATGACAGTTCGCGGCAGTGATTCGACAGAACATTGGCGCGAACTGTCATCTCGGCACAAATTCTTGAAAGGAAACGCCATTGGCTAGCCAGGATTGGGTGGACAAGGACTTTTACGCGATCCTTGGTATCGCCAAGGACGCTTCCGACGCCGACATCAAGAAGGCGTACCGGAAGCTCGCGCGGCAGCACCACCCGGATACCAATGCGGGCAATGCTGCCTCGGAGAAGAAGTTCAAGGACATCTCCGAGGCCTACTCCGTGCTCTCGGACCCCGATGAGCGCCAGCAGTATGACGCCATCCGGGCCATGGGCGGCGGTGCCCGGTTCGCACCTGGCGGAGCCGGGGCGGGCAGCGCCGGCTTCGAGGACATGTTCGGCGGCCTGTTCACGGGCAACACCGGGCGGCATGCGGGCGGGTTCAACCCCTCCGCCGGCGGCATCCCGCCGGAGTTCGCCGATCTGTTTGGCGGCGGCTTCGGCCAGAGCGGATTCCAGCGGACCCCGCAGAAGGGTGCGGACCGCACAGCTTCCACGAGTATTTCCTTCGCCGGTGCCATCCGCGGCACCACCATCGGCCTTCGGGAGCCCAGCGGCGAAGTGATCGACGTCCGGGTGCCCGCCGGCATCAAGGACGGCCAGAAGGTCCGCGTGCGGGGGAAGGGCCAGCCTGGCGCCGCCGGCTACGGTGACCTGGTGGTGTCGGTCGCTGTCCAGCCGCATGCGTTCTACACGCGCGACGGCGACAACCTCCGGATCCACGTCCCCGTCACCTTCCCCGAAGCTGCTTTGGGAGCAGACATCGAGGTGCCCACCATCGACGGCGAAAAGGTGCGGGTCCGTGTTCCGGCCGGTACGCCGTCGGGCCGCACCCTGAGGGTCAAGGGCAAAGGCGTGAAGACGTCCAAGGGAACCGGCGACCTGCTGGTGACCATCGACGTCGCCGTCCCCAAGAACCTGAACAAGGAAGCCGAAGCCGCGGTCAAGGCATTTGCCGAGGCCACGGCCGGAGCCGATGTCCGTGAGGGCCTGGCCGCCAAGGCCCGGTTGTAGCAGGGGAGGTGTGCTGTGGACGTCAGTGCTGACCAACCTATCTTCGTGATTTCGGTCGCGGCTGAACTTGCGGACATGCACCCCCAGACGCTCCGGCAGTACGACCGCCTGGGCATCGTCTCGCCCAGCCGTGCCCCCGGCAAGTCCCGCCGCTACTCCCAGCGGGACATCAACATGCTCCGTGAGGTGCAGCGGTTGTCCCAGGAAGGCGTCTCGCTGGAGGGGATCAAGCGGATCCTGGAACTGGAGAACCAGGTGGCCGCCCTGCAGAGCAGGGTTGCGGAACTGACCGAGGAACTGGGCCGGCGCCGGCAGCCGCTGGACGCCCGGATCTTCGCTGCGGGCGCTGCGGGCGACGTCGTGAGCCTGGCACGCGGCCAGCGGCCACGCCCGCGCTCGCAGGCTGTGGTCCTGTGGCGGCCTCGCGCCATCGGCAGGTAAGTACAACGCCACGGGTACGGGCAGGAAATAGAGTACCCACTACTCGTGACCCCTGGAGCCCCTGGAAACTTCAATGGAACCATTGCTGGATCAGCAGCAGTGGTTCCAAGGTTTCTGGGGGTTTTTCCATGTGTGGTTTCGCTTTTTGCCGCCCTGCCGCTGGGGTTCACCGATGAGCCCGGGGATGGAGTCGGTGGCAGCGTTCAGCGGCTCGCTTCCCGGCCAGATGCTGCTGGCACTCGGACAAACGGTGGTGGTGGTGTGCGTCTGCTTCGACATGGTGCGGGCGCTGTCTGTCCCGAGGTCCCACCGTCGCTACCTGGCCAGCACGGTGTTCCGTACCCTGGCCATCCCGTCCATCGTGGTGAATGGCCTGACGGTGCTCATCGCCCTGGTGCTGTGGTCCTGGATCGATGTGGTCATGGGCATGTTCGTGCTGGTGGCCATCATCTTCCGCCTCCACCACGACAAGGACGAGGACAACTGGTGGAAGGGCAAGGGCAAGAAGTTGGCCCGCTGGGCGCGCCGGCAGTTTGCCGGCCGCACCTCCGCCGCTCCTGCGATGGGGTAGGCGGCATCGGGGCTAAGCGCGGTAAAGATCCTCATAAAGGTCCCGGACACGGGACCTGATGTCGTCCCGCACCAGGCGCATGCGCTCCATCCCCTCGATGCCGCGCTCGGAGGGCTCGTCGGTCTCCCACACCTCAAAGCGCGTTCCCTCGCGGGGCTCGAGCTTCGCTTCCGTTCCCAGCACGATCACCGCATCCACAACGTCCAGGACGTCCACCGTGACCGGCTTGGGGTGTTCGCTGCTGATGTCGATGCCCAGTTCGGTGAGCGACTCCACGGCCTGGGGGTTCAGGGACTTCCCGGGTTTGGTGCCGGCCGAGTACACGGTGACGTTCCCGTTGGCCAGCTGGTTCATCAGGCCGGCGGCGAGCTGGGATTTTCCGCCGTTCTTGCTGCAGACAAAGAGGACGGCCGGTTTCTTGGACGCGGGTGGCTGGTGGCTGGGGTTGGACATGGTGCTGCTCCGGAGGTCGGTGTTCAGTGTCTGGATCTAGTTGCTGCCGGAGCGGCCGTGGGAAAGCCCCGTGGGAAAGCCCACCAGGACAGGCTCGGGGGATGCACAGCAGCCGGCATCGGGCTGGGCGGCGGATGCGGCGGGGACGTCGCAGCTGGTGCCGGCGTCCGTGGAGCAGACGCCGGTCTCGGGCAGTTCCAGCTGGACGGTGTCAGCCGCCTCGCGGTCCCCGGCCAGGGCGGCCACCACCGAGCGGACCTGCTCATAGCCTGTGGCCAGGAGGAACGTGGGTGCCCGGCCGTAGGACTTCATGCCCACGATATAGAAGTCCTTGTCCGGGTGGGCAAGGAGCTTGGCGCCGTGAGGGGGGACGGTGCCGCAGGAGTGGAATTCCGGGTCGATCAGCGGGCCGAGCTCGCGGGGAGCTTCGACGGCGGGATCGAGCTCCAGCCGGAGCTCGCGCAGGATGTCCAGGTCGGGGCGGAACCCGGTGCAGGGGACCACAACGTCGGCATCAAGGGTGCGGCCATCGGCGGCTTCGACTGTGACATGGGAGTCGAGGGCCTTCAGTGAGCTGATGCCAAAGCCGGTGTGGAGTTCGATTTTTCCCGCCTCCACCAGGCGGCGGACACGGCCGCCGAGCTGTCCCCGGGCAGGAAGCCCGTCGGCGTCGCCGCCGCCGTAGACTTTGGCGGCCGAGGCGCCGCGGACGGCCCAAAGGATCCGGGTGTCGGGCTCGTCCTTGGCGAGGTCTGCGAGGCCGGTCAGCGTGTTGGCAGCGGAGTGGCCGGCACCCACCACCAGGACCCGGCGTCCTGCGAAGGCTGCCCGGTCACGGCCCGTAACGTCCGGCAGCGGTGCGGAGATCCGGTCCGCTGCGGTGTCCTCGCCGATGGCGGGTAGGCCTGAGGTGCCCAAGGGGTTGCGGCGGGACCAGGTGCCGGATGCGTCGATGACGGCGGCAACGGTGTGGTCCCGGGTTTCCCCGTCCGCGTGCTCTGCCCGGACAGTAAAGGGTGTGGTGTCCCGGTTGCGGGTGTGGGTCTTATCCAGCCCCGCCCGGGTCACGGCGGTGACCCGGGCGCCGGTCCGCAGCCGGGAGGCTATGGCGGGCAGCGCAGCCAGCGGCGCAAGGTAATTGTCCACGAGTTCCCCGCCGTATGGCAGCGCGGTGGGCCGGGGGGCTTCCCACCCGGCGGACTCCAGGAGGCGCACCGCGGCGGCGTCAAGGTTGAACCGCCAAGGGGAGAACAGCCGGATGTGCCGCCATTGCTCAATGGCCGCCCCCGCCGTCGTGCCTGCCTCGAAGATGAGCGGCTCGAGGCCGCGCTCCAGCAGGTGGGCCGCCGCGGCCAGCCCCACGGGACCGGCGCCGATCACGGCAACTGGAAGAGCTTGTGCTGCAAGGTTCTGTGCTGCATCCATGGTGTCCTCTGTTTCATCCGTAGGTGTGCGCGGTGGGCGGCCCAACCAGGTAGCAGTAGATGTCGTTTGGGGGCTCATAACGACACTTGCTGCTACCTGGTTGGGGGAGGGGGCGTGCTGGGGTTAGCAGCAGTCCTCGTCAGTGCAGGAACCGTCGTCGCAGCAACCGGAATCGCCGCAGCATCCTGTATCCATTCAGCTCACCCCCTCCCCTGGCAGGATTTCTAGGCGTGGGTTGGTTCCTCCACCAGGGCGGTGGCGATGCTGTCCGCGTCCTCGAGGGCTGCGAGGTAGCGTTCGGCGTCGAGTGCTGCGGCACAGCCGGTGCCGGCAGCGGTGATGGCCTGCCGGTAGCGGTGGTCCACGGCGTCCCCGCAGGCAAAGACGCCCGAGAGGTTAGTGACGGTGGTGGGGGCGTCCACCTTGATGTAGCCCTCGTCGTCCAGGTCCACCTGCCCGGCAACCAGTTCGGTGCGCGGGACGTGGCCGATCGCTACGAAAATACCGGTGGCCGACTGTTCCCGGGTCTCCCCGGTGCGGGTGTCGGTGAGCGTGACGCCGGTGACTTTGCTGTCGCCGTGGATGGCGGTGATGGCAGAGTTCCATGCGAAGCTGATCTTGGGATTGTCCTTGGCACGCTGCGCCATGATGCGGGAGGCGCGCAGCTCCTCGCGGCGGACGACGACGGTCACCGACTTGCCGAAGCGGGTCAGGAACATCGCTTCCTCCATGGCCGAATCACCGCCGCCGACCACGATGATGTCCTGCTCGCGGAAGAAGAAGCCGTCGCAGGTGGCGCACCAGGACACGCCGTGGCCGCTGAGCTTCTTCTCCTCGGGCAGCCCGAGTTCCTTGTAGGCGGAACCCGTTGCGAGAATGACGGCGGGGGCCTCGTGCACGTCGCCGCCGCCCGTGACCACGCGCTTGAGGTGGCCCGCCAGCGCCACCTCCGTGACGTCGTCGAACACTACCTTGGCGCCGAACTTTTCCGCCTGCTGCTGCAGCCCGTCCATCAGTTCGGGGCCCTGGATGCCACCCGGGAAGCCGGGGAAATTTTCCACTTCCGTGGTGTTCATCAGGGCGCCGCCGGCCGTGACCGAACCGGCCAGGACCAGGGGCTGCAGCCCTGCCCGGGCGGCGTAGATGGCGGCGGTGTAGCCGGCAGGGCCGGAACCGATGATGATCAGCTGTTCTTTGTTGACGCTCTCTGCGGTCGCGGTTTCAGTCACGGGAGTCTCCTGATGCTCTTGGGAAGTTACTTGGCGGCGGGGGTAAGGGAAGCGATCAGGTCCTCGATCCGGCCCCTGATCTCGTCACGAATGGGGCGGACGGACTCCACGCCCTTGCCGGCCGGGTCCTCCAGGACCCAGTCCTCGTAGCGCTTGCCCGGGAAGTAGGGGCATTCGTCGCCGCAGCCCATGGTGATGACGACGTCGGATTCCTTCACGGCCTCTGTGGTCAGGACCTTGGGGACCTCCGCGGACATGTCAATGCCTACCTCGGCCATTGCCTCCACGGCGGAGGGGTTGATCTTGTCCGCGGGCTGGGAGCCTGCGGAGCGTACCTCGATCGCACCCTTGGAGAGGCTGGTGAGGAAGGCGGCAGCCATCTGGGAGCGGCCAGCGTTGTGGACGCAGACGAACAGGACGGAGGGCTTCTTGGCAGATTCGGTGGTCATGGTGTTCTCCAGGGGTATGGCGGTGGTCAGAGTGAAGCGGTGGCGGAGCTGAAGAAGCGCTTTCGCGCCCACAGTGCGGCGTATACAAGTGCAACAAGTGCCGGCACTTCAATCAAGGGGCCGACGACGCCGGCAAGGGCTTGGCCGGACGTCACGCCGAAGGTGCCAATCGCCACGGCGATGGCCAGTTCGAAGTTGTTGCCCGCGGCCGTGAAGGCCAGCGTGGTGGTCTTGGCGTAGCCAAGGTCCAGCCACTTGCCGATCAGCATGCCGGCACCGAACACCACCACGAAGTAGACCAGCAGCGGAAGCGCGATCCGGGCTACGTCCAGCGGGCGGGCGGTGATGGTTTCACCCTGCAGGGCGAAGAGGAGGGTGATGGTGAACAGCAGGCCGTAGAGTGCCCACGGGCCGAGCTTGGGAAGGAAGGTGCCTTCGTACCAGTCGCGGCCCTTGGCCATTTCGCCGAGGGTGCGGGTGAGGAAGCCGGCGAGCAGCGGGATGCCCAGGAAGATCAGCACCGAAAGCGTGATGGCCCAGAAGGAGAAATCCGCGCTGATGGTGGGCAGGCCAAGCCAAGACGGCAGGAGCTGCAGGTAGAACCAGCCCAGTGCACCGAAGGCCACCACCTGGAAAACGGAGTTGATGGCCACCAGGACTGCGGCGGATTCCCTGTCCCCGCAGGCGAGGTCGTTCCAGATCATCACCATGGCGATGCAGCGGGCCAGGCCCACGATGATCAGGCCGGTCCGGTATTCGGGAAGGTCCGCGAGGAAGACCCAGGCCAGGACGAACATGAAAGCGGGGGCCAGGAGCCAGTTGATCACCAGGGAGGAGACCATGAGTTTCTTGTCACCGATCACGCGGCGGGTCTGGTCGTAGCGGACCTTCGCCAGGACCGGGTACATCATGACCAGCAGGCCGACGGCGATGGGCAGCGACACTTCGCCTACCTTCACCGCTTCCAGGGCTGTGTTGAGGCCCGGGATCAGGTTGCCGAGCAGCAGGCCGAGGGCCATGGCGGCAATGATCCATACAGGGAGGAAACGGTCCAGGGTGGAAAGTTTGCCGACGACGGCCTCTTCCCCTTGGGTGGGCGGTAACTGGGTCCGGGTGCTCACGGGTCTCCTGCGCTGCTCGGCAATAGATTGATGAAAGTCGATATAGGAAGTATTGCCAGCTATATCGATGGATGTCAATCTATGTGCATAATGGGTGTCATGAACCTCCTGCAGACTGCTGCTCCCGCCGTCGACGCTTCATGCTGCGTTCCCTCGGACAAGCCGGCGCTGGGCATTGAAGAGGCCCAGCGGAAAGCGCTGGTCTTCAAGGCCCTGGCCGATCCCAACCGCCTGCGCCTGCTGTCCATCGTCAAGGCGGAGGAATCGGGGGAGTCCTGCGTCTGTGATCTGACGGAGCCTTTGGACCTGGGGCAGCCCACTGTTTCCCACCACCTGAAGATCTTGGTGGAAGCCGGGATCCTGCACCGGGAAAAACGCGGCACGTGGGCCTACTACTCACTGGTGCCCGGCGTCATGGACGATATCGCCGGGATCCTTTCGGCGCTGTGACGGCGTCCTGCCGGATGAGCTGCACTGGGCTCAGCCGCGCCGGTGATGGTCCGTCCGGCGCATCCGGACGGCCACCAGCACGCCGGATGCTGCGGTGATGGCGGCAACCACAAGCACTGCCGCCGGGATGCCGTAAGCATCGGCAAGAACCCCGGAAAGCAGGGCTCCCACAGCAAAGCCCCCGTCCCGCCACAGCCGGTAGATCCCCACGGAACGTGCCCGCCAGAGTGGATGGGCGACGTCGCCGATCGCCGCGAGGAGGGTGGGGTAGACCATCGCCGTGCCGGCGCCGAGCAGGACCAGCGCTGCGAGCCAGGTTCCAAAATCCTGCCCGACGGCGACCATGGCCAGCGCAGCGGCCTGGACCAGCATGCCTCCGGCGATGAGCGGTTTGCGGCCTATCCGGTCCGAGAGCGGACCCGTCACCATTTGCCCCGCACCCCAGACGGCCGGGTAGACCGCGGCGAGGATTCCGATGCGTTCGATGCTCAGTCCCGCCGCGGCGAAGAGGACGGGGAAAAGTCCCCAGGCGAGGCCGTCGTTGAGGTTGTTCACCAGCCCGGCCTGGCTGACGGAGGAAAGCGACCTGTCGCGGAAGCTGGTGAGCGTAAAAACGTCGCGGCTGCTCAGGCCGGCCCGGGCTCCTGCGTGGACGGAGACGTGGCTGGTAGCCTCGGTTTTTGCGTGGTGGTGTGTCTCGCGCACTGCCAGCACGGACAGCCCCAGGCCGATGGCGATGAACGCTGCCCCGAGCAGGAAGGGCCAGGGCCGCAGCCCGTAGGTTGAGGCGATGTAGCCGGTGGCCAGCGCCGTGCCCGCAACGCCGAGGTAGCCGGCAGCTTCGTTGAGTCCCATTGCCAGGCCCCGGCGTTCGGGGCCCACGAGGTCCATCTTCATCATCACGGTGGTGGACCAGGTGAGGCCCTGGCTGATGCCCAGCACCACGTTGGCAGCCACGATCAGCCCCCAGGAATCACCGAAGATCAGCAGGAGCGGGACCGGGAGGGCAATGAGCCAGCCGGCAATGAGTACCGGTTTCCGGCCGTAGCGGTCCGAGAATGTTCCGGCGAAGTAGTTGGTGGCAGCCTTGGCCAGCCCGAACGCCACGATGTACGTCAGTGCGGTGGTGTACTGGTCCAGGCCAAAGACTTGGTCCGCCAGCAGCGGCAGCACGGTGCGCTCCTGGCCCAGTGTGCCGCCCACCAGGGCGTTGACTGCCACCAGCAGCATGAACTGTGCCAGGTTTTGCCGAAGCCCCAGCACGGTACCGCCTGATCCCCGCCCATGGCGTGGGATTGTCCTGCCCTGCATGCGGATTTCTCCGTTCGTGGTGGGGATATTTCGTGGTGGGGATATAAGGATGCCCGGACGCGCGGGGGCGCGCCCGGGCTGCCCGGGCCGGAGGGGGGTCCTGCCCGGGCGGTCTTAGGGGTTTATTTTGCTGAGACGGCGTTCTGGCGGGTCTGCTGGAAGGCGTCCCAGGCTGCGTAGCTGCCGTCGAGTTCGACGACGTCGTACCCGGCCCGGCGCAGGGCGCTGGCTGCTACGGAGTTCCGGACGCCGGACTGGCAGTAGGTCACGATGGTTCCGTCCGTGGGGAGCTTGTCCAGGTGCCACATGACGCGGCCGCCGCTGAGCTGGTGGGAGCCGGGGATGTTCCCGGCGATGTGTTCGCTGCGGTTGCGGACGTCCACGACCATGGCGGCGTCAAAGCCCTGCAGCTCTTCGGGCTGGATCAGCTTCGGGGTGCTCATGGGGAGCCCTTCGATGCTGGTGAGGTAGCCGGCGACGTTGTCGATGCCGACCCGTACCAGGTGGTCCCACATGTCCATGGCCTGTTCCTGGTCCGGTGCGAGCAGTACCAGGGGGTTTTTGTCGGTCTCGGGGTTCACTACCCAGGCGCCGTAGCTGGCCACGGACTTGCCTGCCGGGACGTTCAGGGAGCGGGCTACGGTGCCTTCGTGGACTTCGCTGTTGGGGCGGGTGTCGATGAAGGTCAGGGTGTCTGCTGCCAGGCCTGCTGCGACGTCAGCGGTGTCCAGTTCCTTGAGCGGGGCGCGTTCTCCCATGATGGCGGGGCCTTCACGGTTTTCGCGCTTCATCCGGCCGAAGTAGGCGTGGGCGTCGGGCTGGCCGTCGAGGAGTTCGTTGATGAAGCCCTGTTCGTCGTTGGCGGCGAGGTAGGGGCCCCACCAGGCGTAGAGCCGCTCGTAACCTACGGTGGAGGAGGGGATGGCGCCGAGGGCCTTGCCGCAGGCGCTGCCGGCGCCGTGGGCGGGGTGGACCTGGACGTAGTCGGGGAGGGTGAGGAACTTGTCCCGCAGGCTGGCGAAGAGCTGCTTGGCGCCTTCGAAGCGGGTGTCGATGCCGCCGGCTGCTTCGTCCAGCAGGTCCGGGCGGCCGAGGTCGCCGGAGAAGACGAAGTCGCCTGAGAGCAGGTAGCCGGGGTGGTCGCTGAAGGCGCCGTCGGTGACCAGGAAGGACAGGTGCTCGGGGGTGTGGCCGGGGGTGTGGAGGGCCTGGATGCTGATGTTGCCGATGGTGATCTTGTCACCGTCGTAGAGGCGTTCGCCGTCGAATTCGTACTGCCAGTCCGGTCCGCCCTCGCCGGAGACGTAGATCTTCGCGCCGGTGGCGGCGGCGAGTTCGCGGGTGCCGGAGAGGTAGTCGGCGTGGATGTGGGTTTCGGTGACGGCGATGATCTTCATGCCGTTCTTTTCAGCCAGTTCCTGGTACACCGCGATGTCGCGGCGGCCGTCCACAACAACGGCCGTGCCGTTGGCCTGGCAGCCGATCAGGTAGCTGGCCTGGGCGAGGTCTTCATCGTAAATACGCTCGATAAGCATCTGGTGCTCTCCTTTGGTTGAAAGGGGTTTGGGGTTTGCTCTGAATCCAGTATAGATACCCCGGGGGGTATCCTGCAAGTGGACTGCGGCCTAGGCCGTTTTTCTTTGGGACAGCTTGTGCAGGAGCCTGCGCAGGCCTGCCGGGGCGTGGCCAGGTTGTTGCCGTGACGGGTTCGGGGCGGGTTGATAGGTGACGGGGTGGCCTGCGCGGTACCACTCGGTGATCCCGCCGGCCACGTTCACGGCCTGGTATCCGCGGTCGGTAAGGATCCGCGCGGCCTGGCTGCTGCGTTTTCCGGAGCCTCACATGAGGTAAAGCGTGCCGCCGGGCAGGTCGGCAAGCCGGGAGGGCAATTCGTCCAGGGGGATGTTCAGGCTGCCCTGGATGAAAGCGGTTGAATGCTCCTCCCGGCTCCTGACGTCCACTACCGTGGCGGCGGGCCAGATTTCGGCGAGGCCGTCCGCGGTGATGGTGCGCAGTGGTTCCCCTGGTGCTCCCGCGTCAGGCGGGCTGGCCGGCTGCATCCGCCCGGAGTTTGTCCATGTCCAGGTTCTTGACGGCCTGGATGACTTCTTCGAGGCCCGTGGCGTTGAGGGCGCCGGGCTGGGAGAAGACGAGGCTTTTGTCCTTGAAGGCCATGAGGGTGGGGATGGAGGTGATGTTCGCTGCTGCGGCGAGGGCCTGTTCTGCTTCGGTGTCCACCTTGGCGAAGGTGATGTCCGGGTGCCGTTCTGCGGCCTTCCCGTAGGTGGGGGCGAACATGCGGCACGGGCCGCACCATGCTGCCCAGAAGTCAACGAAGACGATCTCGTTGCTCTCCAGGGTCTGGGCGAAGCTCTGTTCGGTGACGTCGATGGTTCCCATCGTCTTTCGTTCCTTTCAGGCGTTGTGTGGGGTGGAGGTTGGCGGAACTGCAGGGGTCAGGTGGTGGGGAGCCCGGCGCGGGTCCAGGCGATCATGCCGCCGGCCATGGTGTCCGCGGTGAAGCCGGCTCCGTTGAGGGCGTCGGCCACGCGGGCTGAACGGTTGCCGCTGCGGCAGACCGCAATGACGGGCACTGCGGGGTCCAGTTCGGACAGGCGTGCCTGCAACTGGCCCATGGGGATGTGCAGGGCCCCGGGGATCATGCCCTCGGCGACCTCGAAGTCCTCGCGGACATCAAGGATGCGGGCGCTGGAGCGCCGCTGCTCGGCGTCGGTAATGGTGATTTCAGCCATGATGTTTCTCCTTCGAAAGATTGTGTGCTGGTGTTAGCGGACGGGCTCGCCGGCCGAGCGCCAGGCGCCCATGCCGCCGCGCAGGGAGTAGGCCTGGTACCCCTGGGAGGCGAGGAGCCGTGCCGCTGACGCGGAGCGAACCCCGGAGGCACAGACAGCGATCACGGGCTTGTTCTTGTTGATTCCCGCGGTGCTGGCCTGCAGCCGGTCCAGCGGCACATGCTTGGCCTGCGGGGCCCGTCCGGAGCGCCATTCCTGGGCGGAGCGGACATCGATCAGCGCGGCGCCTGAGGACAGGAGGTCCTTGGCCTCAGCTACTGAGACCGTTGTGTAGGGCTTGCTGAAGGCTTTTTCAGGGAGCTTATGAGGCCCATGGTGTTCTCCTTGGTGGTGATGAATTCAGGCGGGTGAGGGGACTTTGCTGCGGCGGCCGGTGCGGTTGCGCAGGGGGCAGGAGCTGATGAAGAGCCAGCAGATGCCGGCGGTGGCTGCGGTGAGGGCTGCGATTCCGGCGGCGATGAACCAGCGCAGGTCGGCCGGGGCCTGCTGGATGAGGACGAAGGTTCCCATGGCCAGGACGAACCAGCCGAAGGCCTTCCGCAGTGCCGCTTCGGGGATCCGGCCGGCGAGTTTGGAGCCAATGAGGCTGCCAACGATCGCGGCGGCGGTGACGCCGAGGGTGATGCCCCAGTCGAGCTGGACGGTGGTGAGGTATCCGGCGAGTCCGGCGAAGGACTTCATGGCGATGACCACCAGGGAGGTGCCCACGGCCACGGACATCGGCAGGCCGCCGAGCAGTGCCAGGGCGGGGACTACGAGGAATCCGCCGCCTGCGCCGACCAGGCCGGTGATGAGCCCGACGACGGCGCCGTCCAGCAGGACCCGGCCCAGGGGCAGGTCGTGCTTGACCGGTGCGGCGCCGTCGTTGTTCTTTTTCTTCCGGCCGCGGAGCATGGCCACGGAGGTGGCGACCATCATGATGGCGAAGGCGATGAGGAGGATCTGGCCGGGGATGTGCCCGCCGAGGAGGCCGCCGACGAACGCGCCGGCCATGCCGGCGGCGCCGAAGATCAGGCCGGTGCGCCACATCACCCTTCCCTCCCGGGCGTGGCTGAGCACGCTGACCGCGGAGGTGACGCCGACGACGAACAGGGACGCTGCGATGGCTTCCTTGGCCTCGAACCCGGCCACGTAGACCAGGATCGGGACGGTCAGGATCGATCCGCCGCCGCCCAGGACGCCGAGCGAGAGTCCGATCACCACCGAGAGGGCAAGGACCAGGAAGAGGGTGGCGGTCATGATGCCTTGGCCTCGGCGTTCACCTCGGTGTTGACGGGCAGGGCGAGGATGGCGCTTTCGCGGGTGGGCTCCTTGGCGGCCTTGTTCCACGGCATCGCCGAGATCGCCTGGCCCATGGCGCAGGTGTTGGTGGCTGCGGAGAAGGTCAGGCCCGTGCCGATGACCCCGGCGAGGGTCCGGATCTTCGGGGAGACGAACTTGCCGCCGGCCAGGCCCAGGACCACCAGGGACCCGGCCACCAGGCGGACCTGCCGCTCGAGGTCCCAGCGGTCCTTGCCCTTGACCACGTCACCGCCGGCAGCGGCGAAACCGGGCGCCCCGCCGGTCAGGACGTAGGCGGTCTCGATTCCGGCCTTGGCAAGGCGCTGGCGGGCCTGCTCGGCGCGCACGCCGGACTGGCAGACCAGGACAACACGGGAACCCAGCCGGGCAGCGAGCTCATCGGTGTGCTCGGACAAAAGCGGCAGCGGCACGTTGTAGGAGCCGCGGATATGCATGGACTCGAACTCAGCAGCCGAACGCACATCGAGCACCACGAGGTCCTGGTGCTCGTTGAACCAGGACTGGAGGGTTTCAGGGGCGAGTGCAGTAACAGTGGGTGCCGTGGAAGGGGAAGTCATTGCTGGCCTCTCGATAGGGGAAGGATGAATACCCCACCGAGTATTACAGATACCCCCGGGGGTAGTCAAAACACCCCGAGGGGTATATAGTTGGAGGCAAGAACCCCATCTACGGAGACCTCATGGAACTCGACTCGACTGAACTGGCCCCAGTGGTCAACCGCCTCAAGCGCGCCCAGGGGCAGCTCGCCGCTGTCACGCGGATGCTGGAGGAGGGCAGGGACTGCAAGGACATCGTCACGCAGCTCGCTGCCGTATCCAAGGCGCTGGACAGGGCAGGCTTCGCGATCATCGCCAGCGGCCTGGAACAGTGCATTGTCCGCGAGGACAACACCATGGACAGGAAAGAGCTGGAGAAGCTCTTCCTCTCCCTCGCCTAGCCAGGCGGAACAACAGACCCCGCGCCGCGGGCAGGTCCCCCAAACTGCCCCGGCGCGGTCCTTTGTGTTTAAGTCAGTAGCTGGCGGGTGCGCCGCCGTCGGCCGGCTTGGTGTTCGCCGCCTGGACGTACCGAGCGGCGAGGGCTTCGGAACCCCTCGCCAGAAGCGCGACGTCGGCCCCGACCAGGATGAAGTCCGCGCCGTTGGCGAGGTAGTGCTTGGCCGTGTCCGGGTTGAAGGCGTTGACGCCGGCCGGTTTTCCGGCGGCTTTGGCGGCGGCGAGGCAGTGTTCAACGGCGGCGCGCACCTCGGGGTGTTCCTGCTGTCCCAGCAGGCCCATGGACGCGGCGAGGTCCGAGGGCCCGATGAAGATGGCGTCCACGCCGTCCACCTTCAGGATGTCCGCCACCGCGTCCACCGCCGCAGTCGATTCGATCTGCACCGTGACGCTGATGGTCTCACTGGCGCGAGCCAGGTAGTCCGGGACCCGGTTCCAACGCGCGGCCCGGGCCAGCGCAGAACCCACGCCCCGCACGCCGTGCGGCGGGTAGCGCGTTGCCGCCACCGCCGCCTCCGCCTCGGCAACCGAGTTCACCATGGGGACGAGCAGGTTCTGCACGCCAAGGTCCAGGTACTGCTTGATCACCACGGGGTCATTCACGGGCGGGCGGACCATCACCTGGACCGGGTAGCCGTGGATGGCCTGCAGCTGGGACAGGATGGATTCGAGCCCGTTGGGGCTGTGCTCGGCATCCACCAGCAGCCAGTCCAGCCCGGATCCGGCGCAGAGTTCGGCAATCAGCGGGCTGCCGGAGCAGACCCACATTCCTGCCAGCGGCCGGCCTGCTTCACCCTTTTGCGCAGCAAGTGCATCCCGGAAGGTGTCCCCTAGTCGAAACGGCATGTCACACTCCCCAGGGGCCCATAGTCGGCGTGCACGGTGTCGCCCTTGTACACCCAGAGCGGGCGGGTGAAGGATCCGGCCAGGATGATGTCGCCGGCCTGCAGTGAATCCCCGTGGGCGGCGATCTTGTTGGCCAACCAGTGCACGCCGTTGGCCGGGTGGTCCAGGACGCCGGCGGCGACGCCGGTTTCCTCCACTGTCTGGTTCTTGTAGAGGATCGCGGATACCCAGCGCAGGTCCACGGCGTCGGGCTTGACGGGGCGGCCGCCCACCACCATGGCGCCCATGGCGGCGTTGTCCGAGATGGTGTCCACGATGGTCCGGCCCTCCATCTCAATCCGCGAATCAAGGATCTCCAGGGCTGGAACCACGTAGTCGGTGGCATTCAGGACATCGAAGATCGTGACACCGGGGCCTTTCAGCCCGTCCTTCAACACGAACGCCAGCTCCACCTCCACCCGCGGATGGGTATATTTGTCCCACTCCACGGAACACCCGGTTTCCAGCACCATGTCATCAAAGATGGCGCCGTAATCCGGTTCGGTGATGCCGGTAGCGGCTTGCATGGCCTTGGACGTCAGGCCGATCTTGCGCCCCACCAGGGTCCGGCCGGCTTCCTCGTTCCGCCGCCGCCACAACTGCTGGACCGCGTAGGAGTCCTCCACGGTCATGTCCGGGTACCGGGCCGTCAGGCGCGGAACGGGCTTCCGGTTCCGGCCGGCCTCCACCAGCTCGTCCGCGATCGCCTCAATCGTCTTGTCATCCAGCATGGCTACAGCTGCGCCCCAAGCTTGAAACCGGTCCGGTCCTCTTCAGGAGCTCCATCCTTGCGGGTGTAGGAGAAGCCGTCGGCGCCCACCGTGACGGCCATCTCCGATTTTTCCTCGCGCTCGATGACGGGCTGCGGGTTGCCGTCCAGGTCCAGGACCAGGGAGGCCTCGGTGTACCAGGACGGGACCACCGGGTTGCCCCACCAGTCGCGGCGCTGGTTGTCGTGCACATCCCAGGTGATGGTGGGGTTGTCCGGATCGCCGGTGTAGTAGTCCTGGGTGTAGATCTCCACACGGTGGCCGTCAGGGTCCAGGATGTACAGGTAGAACGCGTTGGACACCCCGTGCCGGCCGGGCCCGCGCTCAATCCTGTCGCTGATGCGCAGGGCGCCCATCTTGTCGCAGATCTGGATGATGTTGTGCTTCTCATGCGTGGCAAACGCGATGTGGTGCATCCGGGGGCCGTTGCCGCCGGTCAGGGCGGTGTCGTGGACCGTCTGCTTGCGGTGCATCCACGCGGCGTACGTGACGCCGTCGGAATCCTGGATGTCCTCGGAGACGCGGAAGCCCAGGTCCTCCAGGTACTTGCGGCCGCGGGGGACGTCCGGGGTGACCTGGTTAAAGTGGTCCAGGCGGACCAGTTCGCCGGCGGAGTAGAGATCGTAGCGCTGGGTGAGGCGCTCCACGTGCTCCACCTCGTAGAAGAACTCATATGGGAAGCCCAGCGGATCCTCCACGCGGACGGAGTCGCCCACCCCCTTGGTGAAGCCTTCCTTGCGGCGCTCGGTGCGGCAGCCCAGTTCCTTGTAATACGCCTCGGCGGCGTCCACCTCGGTGGGGGACTTCACCCGGTAGGCGAATGCTGCCACGGCGGCGACTGGTCCCTTGCGCAGCACCAGGTTGTGGTGGATGAACTCCTCGAGGGTCCGCAGGTAGATCGCGTTCTCATCCTCCTCGGTGACGTGCAGGCCGAGCATGTCCACGTAGAAGGCGCGGGACTTGGCGAGGTCGGTGACCACGATTTCCATGTAGGCGCAGCGGACGATGTCCGGCGCCGGGACGGATGGGGTGGGAACGAAGTTGGTCATGATGGTCTCTCTTCTTTGAAAGGTTTTTGGAAAGAACGACGCCGGCGGGCTGGCGTGGGTGCGGGCGCTCAGCCTTCGTTGGCGGCGGAGTCCCCAATGCTGCCGAACTTGGGGGTGTGGACGGTGCCAAGGGTGATGTGCACGGCCTGCTGGTCGGTGTAGAAGTCGATGGAGCGGTAGCCGCCCTCGTGGCCCAGGCCTGAGGCCTTGACGCCGCCGAACGGGGTGCGCAGGTCACGGACGTTGTGGCTGTTCAGCCACACCATGCCGGCTTCGACGTTCTGGGAGAAGTTGTGCGCCCGGGTCAGGTTCTGCGTCCAGATGTAGGCTGCCAGGCCGTACCTGGTGTTGTTGGCCAGGGCGAGGGCTTCGTCGTCGGTGTCGAACGGGGTGATGGCGACGACGGGTCCGAAGATTTCCTCCTGGAAGATCCGGGCGTCGGGGGAGACATCGGCGAACACGGTGGGTGCGATGTAGTTGCCTTCGGGCAGGCCTTCGGGCCGGCCGCCGCCGGCCAGCAGGCGGCCTTCGGATTTCCCGATCTCCACGTAGGAAGCGACTTTTTCGTAGTGTTCCGGGTGGACCAGGGCGCCCACCTCGGTCTTGGGGTCGTGCGGGTCACCTACCACGATGTTCTTGGCGCGGGCGGCGTACTTCTCGCAGAACTCCTCGTAGACCGCCCGCTCCACCAGGATGCGGGAGCCGGCAGTGCAGCGTTCCCCATTGAGGGAGAACACGCCGAACAGGGCGGAGTCGATCGCTGCGTCCACGTCGGCGTCGGCAAACACCACGCAGGGGGACTTGCCGCCGAGTTCCATGGACAGGCCCTTGAGATTCTCTGCAGCGTTGCGGAAGATCGTCTGGCCGGTGGTGGTCTCGCCGGTGAAGGAGATCAGCGGGACGTCCGGGTGCTTGACCAGGGCGTCGCCGGCTTCTTCACCCAGGCCGTTGACCAGGTTGAAGACGCCGTCGGGCAGGCCGGCGTCCTTGAAGATCGTGGCCCACAGGGACGCGGACAGCGGGGTGAACTCGGCCGGTTTGAGGACCACGGTGTTGCCGGTGGCCAAGGCCGGGGCCAGCTTCCAGGACTCGAGCATGAACGGCGTGTTCCACGGCGTGATCAGCCCGGCGACGCCGATCGGCTTGCGGTTCACGTAGTTGATCTGTGAGCCGGGCACTTTCATGGCGTCGTCGAACTGGGCAACTATCAGGTCCGCGAAGAACCGGAAGTTCTCCGCCGCCCGCAGGGCCTGGCCCTTGGCCTGGGTGATGGGCAGGCCGGTGTCGAAGGTTTCGAGCTCCGCAAGCCGGGCCTCCTGGGCCTCGACGGCGTCGGCGATCCTGTTCAGCACGCGGGCGCGTTCGCGGGGCTTCATCCGCGGCCACGGGCCGTTGACGAAAGCTTCGCGGGCGGCGGCAACGGCGAGGTCGATGTCCTCCTTCTGGCCGGCTGCCGCGGTGGCGTAGTTCCTGTTGGACACCGGCTCCAGGACGTCGAAGGTCGCACCGCCCACGGAGTCAACGAACTTCCCGTTGATGTAGTGCTGGATGGAGGTGGGCAGGTCCTGCGGCACGTAATGGGTGCTGGGCGTTTCTACGGGAGAGGTCATCATTGAGTCCTGACTTGTAGGTTTACTGCTTACTTTGTGCCAGGTAGGCATCCAGGGTGGCGGAGCGGTGGCGCCGCGCGGCTTTCTCGATCTCGTCGGCGGTGGCTCCGGACTCGATGAGCTGGAGCAGCGCCTCGTGCTCATTCACAGATTCATGGGCGCGGCCGGGGACAAAACGGAACGTGGAGGACCGCAGTGCTGCCAGCCGGTTCCAGCCCCGGTGGACCAGATCCAGGATGTGCGGGTTGGGGCAGTGCTCGAACAGGATGCCGTGGAAGTCCTGGTTCAGCTGGGTAAACCGGACGGGGTCAAAGTGGTTGAGGCATTCACGCATCTCCTCGTTCACGGCCCGGGCACGGGCAATGGCCACCGCATCGATCAGGGGAGCGGACAGCGCGGTGGCGGCACCCTCCACGATGCTCAGGGTCTGCATCGTGTAGAGGTATTCGGTGGGATCGATCCCGGCCACGGTGGCGCCGACGTTCCGTTCAAACGTCACCAGCCCCTCTGCCTCCAGCCGCCGGATGGCTTCCCGGACCGGAACCACGCTGACCCCGAGGTCCCTGGCGATGCTCCCCAGGACCAGCCTGTAGCCGGGGGAGTAGGTGCCCTCCACGATCCTGGCCTTCACCACTTCGTAGGCCTGCTGGGACTTGCTGCCCGCGGCCAACACTGTTTCAGTCATTGGCCTTGCCTGCCTTCCACTCCTCATACCGTGCCTGCCAGGCGGCATTCATCGGGTAGAGGCCGTCCACGCTGTTGCCCTGCTTGACCATCTCGAAGATGAAGGTCTCCTCCCTCTCCTGGGCGATGCAGTCCTCCACGAGTTCCTCCGCGATGGCCGGCGGGATCACCAGGATGCCGTCGGAGTCGGCCACGATGATGTCCCCGGGCTGGACGGTGGCACCGCCGCAGGCGATGGTGATGTCCGTGTCCCACGGGATATGGCGGCGGCCCAGCACGGCGGGGTGCGGGTTGGCGAAGTAGGTGGGCATCTCCAGCCCGGCCACGGCGGCATAGTCGCGGACGCCGCCGTCCGTGATGATCGCTGCGGCGCCGCGGACCTGGGCACGCAGGGCCAGGATGTCGCCCACGGTTCCGGTGCCCTTTTCGCCGCGCGCCTCCATCACCAGGATCTCGCCCTCGTTCACGGAGTCGATGGCCCGTTTCTGGGCATTGAAGCCGCCGCCGTGGGTCTTGAAGAGGTCCTCCCGGTTGGGCACGTACCGCAGGGTCCGGGCCAGGCCCACCACGCGGCGGTCAGGCCGGGTGGCCTGCAGGCCGTCAATGCTCACGTTGTTGAGGCCGCGCTTGCGCAGCTGCGAGGACAGGGTGGCCGTGGCCACGGACTCCAGCTTGGCTTTCAGCTCAGGGGTAAGGACGCTGGCAGGGGCAGCCAGCCCCGCAGCCTCGCGCGAACCCCACGCCTCCTCCCTTTGCAGGTCATCAACTTTGGGTCCGGCACCAAAGTCCGCGAACGGCGTCGTGCCTTCCTCCACCCGGGTGACCAGCCGGCCGGTGGTGAGGCTGCCGTCAGCGGTGCCCACCTCCACCTCCAGCACATCGCCGGGCCTGGCCACGGACGCGCCCGCCGGAGTGCCGGTGAGGATGATGTCCCCTTCTTCGAGCGTGAGCAGCTGCGAAAGGTCCGCCACCAGCCGGCCGAACGGGAAGAGCAGGTCCTCCGTGGTGTCATCCTGGACCAGCTGGCCGTTGTGCCAGGTGCGGAGGCGCAGGCGGGAGGGGTCGACGGCGTCTGCCGGGATCAGTGCCGGGCCCACCGGCGTGAACCCGTCGCCACCCTTGGAGCGCAGGTTGGAACCCTTGTCCGCGTAGCGGAGGTCGTAGACGCCAAGATCGTTGCTGGCGGTCACGGCGGCAACGTGGCTCCAGGCGTCCTCGAGGCTGACGCGCCGGGCGGCCTTGCCGATGACCAGGGCAATCTCGCCCTCGTAGCCGAGCAGTTCACAGCCCGCCGGCCGTTCAACAGCGCTGCCGCTGAGGGCGAGCGACGACGACGGCTTCAAGAAGTAGGACGGCTGCGCCGGAGTGCGCCCCCGCTGGGCTGCCCGGCTGGGGTAGTTGATGTGCACCGCGATCACCTTGCGGGCCCCTGCCAGGGTGTCTCCGTTGACGTGCTCCAATGCATCTCCTTGCGAGGTACGAAATCGTATACGATCACTATCGCGCTCGCCGGGCCGTCCGTCAACCCCGAATTTTGGCGCATCCGGGCACCCTTGTCGTCCGCGTCACAGGTGGCGTACTGTGGTGCTCAGTCGCACAGCTTTCTTATATGGAAACTGAAATTCTATTATCGAACACCAATTCGCCTGAACCCACATAACGAAGTGAGGAAACCCGTGCAGTTCCACCACCACGGCTATGTATCCGGAGACCCGCGCGTCAGGCCGGCAGCCGGC
The DNA here is from genome assembly GCF_044755505.1 of Pseudarthrobacter sp. NPDC092202. Taxonomy (NCBI): domain Bacteria; kingdom Bacillati; phylum Actinomycetota; class Actinomycetes; order Micrococcales; family Micrococcaceae; genus Pseudarthrobacter; species Pseudarthrobacter sp. NPDC092202. The sequence goes on from NZ_JBIVRG010000005.1 coordinate 80,063, forward strand.
GTCGGCATCAACCGACCAGCTGAGCTCCCGGACGAGGTTGACGTGCTCATTGTGGGCACCGGGCCCGCCGGCATGCTCGCCGCCGCGCAGCTCTCACAGTTCCCCAACGTGACCACCCGCATTATCGAGCGCCGGGCGGGACGGCTTCCCATCGGCCAGGCCGACGGGATCCAGGCCCGCAGCGTTGAGACCTTCCAGGCGTTCGGGTTCGCCGAGCGCATCATTGCCGAGGCCTACCGGATCACCGAGATGGCCTTCTGGAAGCCGGACCCCGCGGACCACTCCCGCATCGTCCGGGCCGCCCGCGCCGTGGACGACGAAATGGGAATCAGCGAATTCCCGCACCTGATAGTCAACCAGGCCCGGGTCCTTGACTACTTCGCGGAGTTCATGGCCAACTCGCCCACCCGCATGGTGCCGGACTACGGCTACGAGTTCCGCGGCCTTGAGGTCACCGGACAGGGGGAGTATCCCGTCACCGTGACCCTGGCGCACGCCGACGGTGCCAGCGAAGGCCAGGAACGGGTTGTCCACGCCAAGTACGTCATCGGTGCGGACGGCGCGCGGAGCAAGGTCCGGGACGCGATCGGCTGCCACCTTGCAGGCGATGCCGCCAACCATGCCTGGGGCGTCATGGACGTCCTGGCTGTTACGGACTTCCCGGACATCCGCACCAAGTGCGCCATCCAGGGCGAAAAGGGCAGCATCCTGCTGATCCCCCGTGAGGGCGGCTTCCTTTTCCGCATGTATGTGGACCTTGGCGTGGTGGATCCGGACAACAAGGGCGCCGTGCGCGCCACCACCATTGAGCAGATCATCCACCAGGCCAACGAGATCCTCCACCCCTACACCCTTGATGTCCGGAATGTGGCGTGGCACAGCGTGTACGAGGTGGGCCACCGCCTGACGGACAGGTTCGACGACGTCCTTCCGGACCAGCGCGGCAAGCAGACGCCGCGGGTGTTCATCACGGGCGACGCCTGCCACACGCACAGTGCGAAGGCTGGGCAGGGCATGAACGTCTCGATGCAGGACGGTTTCAACCTGGCCTGGAAGCTGGGGCACGTGCTGGAAGGCCGCAGCCCGGAAAGCCTGCTGTCCACCTACTCGGAGGAGCGCCAGGTGGTGGCGAAAAACCTCATCGACTTCGACAAAGAGTGGTCCACCATGATGGCCAAGAAGCCCGAGGAGTTCGCCAACCCTTCGGATCTGGAGGACTTCTACGTCAGTACCGCCGAGTTTCCGGCCGGCTTCATGACCCAGTACACGCCCTCGCTGATCGTTGGCAGCTCCGACCACCAGGACCTGGCCACAGGTTTTCCGGTGGGCAAGCGCTTCAAGTCCGCCCCCGTGGTGCGGGTGGGCGACACCAACCCCATCCACTTGGGCCACCACGCCACGGCGGACGGCCGGTGGCGGATCTACGTCTTCGCCGATCCCGCCCTTCCGGGCACAGGGTCCGCCACGGACAAGCTGGCCGCATGGCTCGCGTCCTCACCCCAATCGCCGCTGGCCGCAACGCCGTCGGATGCTGATCCTGACGCCTGGTTCGATGTGAAGGTGGTTTACCAGCAGCCGCACACAGAGCTGGACATCAATGCGGTGCCGGCGGTCTTCAAGCCGCAGGTGGGCCCGTTCAAGCTGACGGACTACGAGAAGGTTTACGGCACCGACCCCAAAGCTGACATCTTCGAGCTGCGGGGCCTGGACCGCGGGGGTGTTGTGGTGGTGGTGCGGCCGGACCAGTACGTGGCCAACATCCTGCCGCTGACGGCCACCACTGAGCTGGCGGAGTTCTTCGGGCCGCTCCTGAAGCGGCAGCGGGCAGGTCAGCCGCTGACCGTCTGACCCGTCCGGTACTCCGCGGCCGCATAGACGCCGAGGATCCGCACCTCCGTGGTGAAGAAGTCCAGTTCCTCCAGGGCAAGCTTGAGCGGCATGTCCCCGGGGTGGCCTTCGACGTCGGCCATGAACATGGTGGCGGCAAACTCGTTGCCCACCATGTAGCTTTCCAGCCGTGTCATGTTGACGCCGTTGGTGGCGAAGCCGCCCAGTGCCTTGTACAGGGCGGAGGGGACGTTGCGGACGCGGAACACAAAGCTGGTGACGGCCGGTCCGGAGAGTTCATCCCGGGCCGGCAGCTCCTTTTCGCGGGCCAGGACCACGAAGCGGGTGGTGTTGGAGGGGTCGTCTTCAACCCGTGAGGCCAGGACTTCCAGGCCGTAGATCTGCGCGGCGAGCGGCGGCGCCAGGGACAGCTTGCGCGGATCGTTCCACTCGCTGACCTCCCGGGCGGAACCCGCGGTGTCGCCGGCGATGACGGGCTTGAGGCCGTGCTCGCGGATGAGCTTCCGGCACTGGCCCAGGGCGTGGATGTGGCTGTGGACCTCGGTGGCGTCCCCGATGGTGCTGCCCGGGATGCCCAGCAGGTCGAAGTGGATGGGCAGGAAGAATTCGCCCACGATCTGCAGGTTGGACTGGGGCAGCAGGATATGGATGTCCGCCACCCGCCCGGCAATGGAGTTCTCGATGGGGATCATGGCCAGCTCCGCCTCACCGCTGGACACCAGTTCGAAGGCGTCCTCGAAACTCGCGCAGGGCACGCTTTCCATGTCCGGGAACATCTGCTTGCACGCGATATTGGAGTTGGCGCCGGGCTCACCCTGGTACGCAATCTTCTGGGCCATGATCCGTATGGTTTCACGACCCGTGCCCGTGGGCCGAATCAATACCGGGGAGTGACGCGCAGCCAGAGGTACTGGCGGGGGAGGAGCATGACGCCCTCGTCCAGCTGCAGCGCCGCTTCGGAGAGAAGGTCGACGGCGGCGGGATGGAATCCGCTGAAGGTTTCCCTTGGCAGGGACTGGGGTTCATCGCTGAAGTTCGCGAGGGCCAGGACCCGCGTTTCGCCGCCGTCGGCTGCACTTGCCGGCCGCTGGTAGGCCAGGATGCCCCTGTTGTGGGTATCGAAGTCGAGAAGCGTTGTTCCCGCGAGTTCGGGAGCGGCCGCGCGCACCTCGATCATCCGCTTCAGGCCCGCGTAGACGGCACCTTCGGGCGTGGCGGCATCGTGCCGCCGGGCGTACTGCTCCTCCGGATAGTGGGGCCGGTGCACCCAGCGGCTGTCGGCGTCGTGCCCTTCCTCCTTCGCATACCCGTAGTCGTTGAGCTGGCCCACTTCGTCGCCGAGGTACAGCAGGGGGATGCCGCCGGTGCTGAAGGCAACCGAGTGGGCCAGGAGGATCCGCTCCACGGCCTCCGCCGGGTCCACCTCCATGCCGCACAGCGACGCCGTCGTCCCTGAAATCCGGCAGTCACCGGTCTTGGGGTTGTCCTGGAACGGCACCCCGCGGGCGAAGCTGCCGGGGAAGCGGTTGACATAGAAGGAGTTCAGGAAGCGGCGGTGGTCGAAGCCGTTGATTCCCAGTTCCGCCGCGTCCTCGTCGGCGAACGTCCAGCCGATGTCGTCATGGCTGCGGACGTAGTTCACCCACGAGGTGCCGGCGGGGATGTTGTGCCGCCGTTCCAGTGCTTGGGCCAGTAGCGAAACGTCCCGGGTGGCCAGGGATTCCCAGATGAGCGCCATCTGCAACGGGTTGTAGGAGAGCTGGCATTCGGCGGGGTCAATGTAGAGTGCCACCTCGTCCGGATGCACGATTGCCTCGGACTTGAACAGCAGCGACGGCGCGGCCAGCCGGCACACTGCATTGAAGGCCTGGAGGAGGACGTGCGCCTCGGGCAGGTTTTCGCAGGGCGTGCCCAGCTGCTTCCAGATGAAGGCCACCGCATCCATCCGCAGGATGTCCACGCCCTGATTGGCCAGGAACAGCATCTCCCCGGCCATGGCCCGGAACACGTCCGGGTTGGAGTAGTTCAGGTCCCACTGGTACGTGTGGAAAGTGGCCCACACCCAGCGGCCGTCCTCCATCCGGATGAAGGACCCCGCATGGTTCTCCGGGAAGATCTCGCGAACGTTCTGCTCGAAGGCGTCCGGCATGGTCCGGTCAGGGTAGATCCAGTAGTAGTCGCTGTACTTGGGGTCGCCTGCGGCCGCCCGCCGGGCCCACTCGTGCTCGTCCGAGGTGTGGTTGAAGATGAAGTCCACCACCAGGCTGATGCCGTGGCTGCGGAATTCGGCGGCAAGGCCGCGGAGCTGCTCCATGGTGCCCAGCTTCGCGTTCACCTCGCGGTAGCTCGAAACCGCGTATCCACCATCGGAGTGCGGCTCCGGTGCCAGGAACAGCGGCATGAGGTGCAGGTAGGTCAGGCCCAGTTCCTTGAAATACGGGATGTGGGTGCGGAGCCCCTCCAGGCTTTCCGCGTACCTGTCCACGTAACAGACCCCGCCCAGCATGGTGCTGGACAGGAACCAGCCGCTGTCCGCCTCGCGCTGGGCGTCGAGGACCTTCAGCTCGGCGGGCCGCTCCTGCCAGGAGCGTGCGCTTTCCACCACCAGGGCGGTCAGCTGGTCCAGCCAGTCCTGCCGGGATCCGTAGAGGGACCGGAAGAGGCGGCACAGGTCCGGGAAGTGAGCCTCGAACCTCCGCCGGAAGTCAGGATCTGCGGAGTCGCCCGCCCGCGCCAGGGCGTCAAGGACATGCTGCCGCACCGTTTCGTCCACCATGACGAATTCCTGCATCGAAACCCCTTCCGGCCGTCAGCCGGCGGATCCGGCAGGCACTGGTTACGGCAGTATGCCACGGCGCCCAGTTCCGTGCCGCCCAGTGCCGCGCTTCCCAGTGCGGTGCTTCCCAGTCCCGTGCCTCTCAGCGCCGTGCCCTCCGGGGCAGGGCAGCAAGGGTTCCGGGATTCTCCGGTGCGGGCCATTCCCCTGGCGGCCGGCGCCGGGCCAATACGCCTGCGGCGAGGAACAGAAGTCCCAGCAGGCCGGCGGCGCCGGCGGCAACCTGGGCACTGTACGGCCAGAACCCGGCGATCCCCAGGAAGGCCGGTACGGTGGCCGTCACCTGGCTTGCCAGGACGAGCGCCCAGCCGATGAAGGGGTCCAGCCGGCTCCGGCCCAGGGCCAGGGAGGCGAACATCAGTCCCCAGAGCACCGCCCACCCAAGCCACAGCACGGCGAGGAGGGGATCGGGAAGGAGCCAGAAAAGAGCAAGCAGCACGGCAACAAACGCCACCATCCCGCAGAACCAGCCCAGCCCCTTCGATCCAAGGTCCAGCAGGGTATCCAGGCCCACGTAGGCGTAGGTCAGCCCGAAGAGGAGGATCCCGGCGGCCGCCGGTGTTGTGCCGCCGGCACCGTCCAGGGAGAGTACGACGACGCCGAGCACCAGTTGCACGGTTCCCACCAGCAGGCTCAGGACGGCTGCGTCGCGGCGGGGCAGGTGCCCCAGGGTAGCGAGCCCGTTGACCAGGAGGGCGGCGCCGGAGAGGAGGAGGCAGACGTGCGGCATCAGCGGGATCCTGTCGGCATCGTCCTAGCAATTATCACTAAGCGGAATATTTCTGTCACAATACGGACATTAGGGCATTGCTTTCGTGCAACTTAACGGTGCCCGGTCATAATCGGTTAGGTTGAAGCGTAAACTGTTCGGGGATAATGCCGCCCTTCCTGGCAGTCCGCAGTACGCCCACGGTAAGGAAAAGTTCATGGATGCACGGCTGGAGGCCATCAGGGACACCGTCCTGGCCCGGAACCCCGGCGAAACGGAGTTCCATCAGGCAGTAATTGAGGTCTTCGAAAGCCTGGGGCCCGTCCATGACAGGCACCCCGAATTCCTTGAGGCGGCCATCCTTGAGCGGCTTTGCGAGCCCGAGCGCCAGATCATTTTCCGCGTTCCGTGGACCGATGATTCAGGCCGGGTGCAGATCAACCGTGGTTTCCGTGTGGAATTCAACTCGGCACTGGGTCCATACAAGGGCGGGCTGCGCTTCCACCCCTCGGTCTACCTGGGCATCGTCAAGTTCCTCGGTTTTGAACAGATCTTCAAGAACGCCCTCACCGGCATGCCGATCGGCGGCGGCAAGGGCGGCTCGGACTTCGACCCCCGCGGCCGCAGCGACGCCGAGGTCATGCGGTTCTGCCAGTCCTTCATGACCGAGCTGTACCGGCACATTGGCGAATACACGGACGTTCCGGCCGGTGACATCGGCGTGGGCGGCCGCGAAATCGGATACCTGTTTGGCCAGTACAAGCGCATCACCAACCGCTACGAATCCGGCGTCCTCACCGGAAAGGGCATTTCCTGGGGCGGATCCCTGGTCCGGCCGGAAGCCACGGGTTTTGGAACGGTCATCTTCACGCAGGAGATGCTGAAGACCCGCGGGGCGTCCTTCGACGGCCAGCGCGTGGTGGTCTCCGGCTCCGGCAACGTGGCCATCAACGCGATCGCCAAGGCCCAGTCCCTGGGTGCCACCGCGGTGGCCTGTTCCGATTCCTCAGGCTACGTGGTTGATGAGGCGGGCATTGACGTCGCGCTTCTCCGTGAGGTCAAGGAAGTGGAACGCGGACGCCTTAAGGACTACGCCGAACGCCGCGCCGGCGTCTCCTACGTGGAGGGCGGCTCCGTCTGGGACGTGGACGCGTCCGTTGCGCTGCCATGCGCCACGCAGAACGAGCTCGACGGCGATGCTGCCGCCCGGCTGGTGCGCAACGGGCTCCTCGCGGTCGGTGAAGGAGCCAACATGCCGTCCACCCGTGACGCCGTAGCCGTGTTCCAGGACGCCGGCGTGCTCTTTGGCCCCGGCAAGGCGGCAAATGCCGGCGGGGTGGCCACCTCCGCGCTGGAAATGCAGCAGAACGCCAGCCGTGATTCGTGGTCCTTCGAGCACACGGAGGAGCGGCTCACCGAGATCATGGTGGGCATCCACGACCGCTGCGCCTCCACGGCTGACGAGTACGGCGATCCGGGCAACTACGTGCTCGGCGCCAACATCGGCGGGTTCGTGAAGGTTGCCGATGCCATGCTGGCCCAGGGCCTGATCTAAGAGGGTGTAACGGCAGCACGCCCTGCCTTGCGGGACGCGACGGTTATTTCGGCCACGCGTTCAAGGCGCGGATTGAGGTTGTCTCCTCCCTCCACAACGCCCCGCTGCCACCACAGCTTCAGCCCTTCAGGCACTACTTCAAGGCAGGCAAGGTTGTTGTCGAACCATGGGCCCTTGATCCCGGACCAGCGGAACGGCGGGTCCGGGACCTTCGCCGACCGTGCGGCCAGGGCTCCCACCGGGGCGGCCAGGCCGTAGGACATCACGGCGCCGAAGGACCGCATCAGCCGCGGCAGCGGATTGCGGATAGGTGAGCAGACCGCCTGGATGATGCGGCTGCCCGCAGTCCGCTCCACCTCGGAGACGTAGGAGAAATGCACGTCCCCGGACAGGAAGGTCACGCTGTCCGGGGCAGGTCCGCGCCCGCCGTCGGCCACTTCCTTGGCCATCGCAGCGACACGCCGGAAGCTCTCCTGGAAAGCGCCCCAATGCTCCAGATCCGCGGCCTGGCGGAGTTTTTCGCCGATCCGCGCCGGGAATCTGCCCCAGGCGCCCTCGGAGACTGCCTCGTCCCAGGCCTCCAGGTGATGGAGGCCCATGGGCAGGAGGAACGGCAGGGATGTTGCCACCAGCAGATGGCGGAAACCGCCGTGCATCCGGGCATCCAGCCAGTCCATCTCGGCCTCATCGAGCAGGGCGCGGTGGTCCGGATCCAGGTTCCGGGCGGCACGGGAATCAACCACGAGCAGCCGGGTGTCGCCAAAATCGCGGCAAAAGCTCCACCGGTAGGCTTCCGGATCCTGGTCGGCCCTCGCGGCGAAACGGTCCAGCTCCGCGGTGATGTCCGGCTCTCCCTCCCCGCGGTGGGCGGCAATCTGTTGCCAGATCACATCCGAGGCGCGCTCCTTCGGGGACAGGTTCCCCAGATGCTGGTACACCCAGTAGGACGCGAGCCCCGCCACGATCCGCCCCTGCCACCACGTGGTTTTTGACATGGCCTCCCGCCAGCTCCGCGACGCATTCCAGTCGTCACGGATGTCATGGTCGTCGAAGATCATGGCACTGGGCAGCGTGGACAGCAGCCACCGGTTGGCGGGGTCGGACCAGGCCAGGTAGTAGAGGTGTGCGTACTCCTCGAAGTCCTTGAGCTCCTCGCCCGGAGGCGCCGTGATGTCCCGCCGGGCTCTGATGAATTCCTGCATCTGGTCGCTGGTGGAATCGGCGTACACCTGGTCCCCCAGGAACGCCACCAGGTCCGGCCAGGGCTCCTTGCCCCCGGAACCCATTTCCAGGGCGTAGGCCCGCAAGGCGTCCACGCCGTGGCTGCGGTTTCCGGACTCGTCGTGGGGGACGCTGGTGCGGCAGGAACCGAAGGCCAGGCGCAGCGGCTTGCCGGGTTTGAGGGTGGCGATCACCGGCGGCAGGAACCGCGTTCCGGGCTCGGGCCACACCGGTATTCCGTTGACTGCCACGCTGTAGGGCGTCACCGTTCCAGGCTCCAGGCCGTCCACTTCCACCAGGGCGTAGTGATGGCCGTGGACGGCGAAGGTCCGAGCTTCCCACTCCCCGGCTCCGGCGCTGACCGTCACGCTGGCGGTATCCCGGGTTTCCACCCAGATGCTCGCCGAGGTCTGGTCCATGTACCGCATCATGGGGCCTAGCACCAGCTCTGGGGTAGTCATCTCTCAGTTTTACCCGCTGGAACCCGCCCCGGCTATGGGGGAATCCGCAGCTAGGGGGTGCGGAGTGCTGCGTGGAAGGCGTAGGCCGAGTTGCTCCACACCACGAACAGCAGAGGGGCCGGCGCCAGGGCCACACCAAGCACCGGCTGCAGCAGCGCGGCGGAGGCGATGATGCCCAGCAGGACAAGCGCGGCAATGCTCAGGTACCAGCGCTGCACGCACAGGTAGAGGGCTGCCTTGAGCAGGCCCCTGAGTCTGGCTTCGGGAAAGAGCACCACGCCGGCGCTCGCCGTTACGGTGACGGCCACGGTGACGGCGGCGGCCACCACGATGATGGGTACCAGCACGGCCGCTGCCGGCATGGAACTGGTGATAGCCAGGTCCACGCCGAGGAACAGCAGCACCGCCACGGCGGCCAGCCCCAGCGGGGCGGCCTGCCGGAAGCCCCCGTAGTAGCCCCGGAGGAAGGAGGCGACCGGCCTGGCTGTGGCGCCGTCGTCGTTTAGTGACTGGAAGGAGGCAAACAGGCCCGCGAGGGACGGCGGAACGGTCACCGACAACGCAAGGAAGAACGGCCAGGCGGCAATGGGGTCCGCCACCAGGGCCAGGCACAGCACCAGCGGCGCGTTGGCCAGGGCCAGCAGGACGTTCCCGGCCAGGAAGGTGTAGATGAAGCCGAAGATGCCGCCGAAGGTTTCAAATCCGGGGCTGGGAAGGCGTCCGGCCAGGCCGCGCCGGGAGGGGGTTGGGTGCTGCGCCACGGTGGTCATCCTTTCATGCCGCTCGTGGCGATGCCCTGGATGAAGTAGCGCTGGCCCACCAGGAAGATGGCCAGGATGGGGATCACCGAGATGACGGAGCCGGTCATGATCATGGCGTACTCGGCGTCGAACTGGCCCACGAAGGAGCGCAGGCCCAGCTGGACGGTCCAAAGCCGGTTGGACGTCAGGTAGATGAACGGGCCCATGTAGTCGTTCCAGGTGTTCACGAACGTCAGCAGCGCCAGGCTGGCCAGCGCCGGTTTGGACAGCGGCAGGATGACCCGCGCCCAGATGCCATACTCGCTCAGGCCGTCGATCCGGGCGGCCTCGCAGAGTTCATCCGGAATGGTCATGTAGTACTGCCGCATCAGGAACACGCCGAACGCGCCGAAGGCCTGCAGCAGGATCAGGGCGTTGAAGCTGTTGGTCAGGCCCAGGTTCTGCATCATGATGTACTGCGGCACCATGTAGGCCTGCCACGGCACGGCAATGGTGCCGATGTACGCGAGGAACAGCACGTCCCGTCCCGGGAAGCGCACCTTGGAGAAGCCGTAGGCGGCCAGTGAACCGGTGAGGACCTGCAGGCACGTGATGATCACCGCGAGGTACAGCGAGTTCTGCAGGTACCCCATCATGGGGATCCGGGTCCAGATGTCCGTGTAGTTGCTCCAGACGAACTCCGTAGGGATCCACTGGATGGGCACTGTGAGGACCTGGTTGTTCTCTTTCAGCGAGGAGGACACCATCCAGATGAACGGCACCATCAGCGCCACCACCAGCACCACGAGCGCGCCGTAGATGACGGCGTCCGTAGTGCGCTTCTTCCGTTCCCGAGGGGAGTTGCGCTGCGTGCGACGGCGGTCTTCCGGCGCGGGTGCCAGGCCCGTCCCGGCGAAGGGCGCCTCGGCCTTGAGGTCTTCGGCCATGTTGGTCATCAGCGTTCCCTCCGCTGTTGGATCTTGAACTGCAGGACGGTGACCGTCAGGACGATGACGAACAGCACCAGCGAAATGGCGGACGAGTATCCGAACTTCCCTTCGCCAATGCCCTCCTGGTAGATGAGCTGGGACAACACCGTGGTGGAGCGTCCCGGCCCGCCGTTTGTCATGACCACGATCAGGTCGAACACCTTGAAGCTGGAGACTGTCAGCATCACCACCACAAAGAAGGTGGTGGGCCGCAGGGACGGGATGGTGACGTTCCAGAAACGCTGCCATGCGCTGGCACCGTCCACCTCCGCGGCCTCGTACAGCTCGCTGGGGATGGCCTGCAGGCCTGCCAGGTAGAGGACCATGTAGTACCCCATGTCCCGCCAGACGCTGGTGATGATCACGGCTGGCATGGCCCAGTCGGAGCTGGACGTCCAGCCGGGGGTTTCCGCGATCCCGATCGAGTTCAGGAACTGGTTGATGGGGCCTGTGTCCGGGCTGAAGAGCATGTTCCAGACGACGGCCACAGCCACCAGCGAGGTGATATACGGGAAGAAGATGGCCACCCGGAAGAAGCCGATCCCCTTCAGTTTGCGGTTCAGCAGCATGGCCAGGAGAAGGGCCAGGGCCATGGTGAGGGGGACGTGCCCCAGGGCGTAGACCACGGTGTTGCGCAGCGCCACCCAGAAGGTGTCGCTCTGGAACATGCGCTGGAAGTTCTCCAGTCCAACCCAGCGGGGGGCCGTGAACGAGGTCCACTCCATGAAGGAAAGGGCGAAAGCTGCGGTTACGGGGATCAGTGTGAAGGCCAGGAAGCCCAGGAAGTTCGGAAGGATGAACGTCCAGCCGATCAGGGTGTTGCGCCGCGCCTGCTTCCGGTTGCCCCGGCTGTGGACAGGTGCTGGAGCCGGGGCAACGGAAGGAACTGTTTCAGTAGTCATGGCTGCCTGTTACTGACCGAGGACTTCGCTCTTGACGCGCTTGCCCATCTCGGTGATGCCGTCGGCCACGGAGCGCTCACCCACCATGATCAGGTCGTGCTCCTGGTTGAGGATCTTGTCCGTGGCGGCAGACTTGTCGCTGACCGGCATTTCCAGCGCGGTTTCGTCGGGGGAAAACGCCTTCTTGGACAGTTCATCGGTGGGCAGGCCCTCGAGCTGGAAGTAGGTGTCCGTCACGGCATCGTTCTGCAGGGCCGGGACCACGCCGATCTTGGAGATGGCCTTGGCGCCTTCTTCGCCGGCAGCCCATTCGATGAACTTTTTGGCTTCCTCGGAATGCGCGGCGTTCTTGTTGACGGCGAAAGCCGTGGGCGAGCCGAACGTCGATACCTTGCCGTTGGAGTCCTTCTGCGGCAGCGGGGCCAGGCCCCAGTCCACGCTGGTCTTGCCGTCCTTCTTGGCCTGCAGGACACCGGCGATGTACCAGGTTCCCATGGGCATCATGGCGGCCTGGCCGGTTTCGAACATGGTCCTGTAGCTCGTCTTCTGGCTCTTGGCCGTTCCGAAGTCCAGGGTGGCACCGCTCTTCTGCAGCTCCAGGGCGGTGTTGTACTGGTCTTCGAAGAAGCTGTACTCGCCGCTGATCTGGTCACCGTTGTTCTGTGCCGCCGCTATGGCCTGCACAACCGAGCGCCAGATGTGGTGGTAGGTGCCGTAGACCTTCTTCCCGCCCTCTTCGGTGGTGAGCTTCTGGGCCAGCGCGGTGTACTCATCCCAGGTCAGGTCCTTGGGCTCTTCGACGCCGGCTGCCTTGAGCAGCTCCTTGTTGTAGTAGAGCAGCCAGAAGTCCTGCCGGTACGGCGCCGCGTAGTACTTGCCGTCAATGTCGAATGCGTCCAGCCCGGCAAGGTCGTCCTTGCCTACGGCGTCCACCACACCGTTGATTTCCTGGAGCTGGCCGTTGTTGGCGTAGCGGGCGTAGTCGATGACGTTCTTCATGGTCAGGACGTCGGTGGTGTCCCCGCCGGCCAGCATGGTGGTCACCTTCTGCGGGTAGTCGTCCGCGAGGATGTCCACCGGCTCGATGTCCACGTCCGGGTTTGCGGCCTCGTAGCCGTCAAACAGGGCCTTGAATTCCGGTGTGCCTTCGTAGTTCCACACGGATACCGTCAGGCGGGTTTTGCCGTCCTGGCTTTGGGGTTCCGCGGGACCGGCGGCGCCGGCGCAGCCGGTCAGGCCAAGTCCTGCTGTCACTGCCAGGGCGATGGCGGCGAGGGTTGTGCGCTTCATTGCGTTCTCCTTACTAGGGATTCGGGTTTGCCGCGGCTGCGGCGAGGTTTGCGGTTGCGGTTGCCCGGATATCGGACTGCTCAGGCGCTGAGGGAAAGGTCGTCAGGGACCACCTGCGCCAGCAGCTTCTGTCCGGTCAGGTACCGTTCCAGGTCGTTCAGGGCGGCGTCGGACATCCTGCGGGTTTCGGTTCCCAGGGAACCGGCGATGTGCGGAGTGATCACCACGTTCGGAAGGTCATAGAGGACGGACGTTGCCGGCAGCGGTTCGGGTTCCGTGACGTCAAGGAGCGCGTGGATGCGGCCGGTGGCGCATTCGGCTTCCAGCGCGCTGGTGTCCACCAATGAACCACGGGCAGTGTTGATCAGGGTGGCGTGGTCCTTCATCGCCGCCAGTTCGGCTGTCCCGAGCATATGCCGGGTTTCCGGAAGTGCCGGGGCGTGCACGGTGACGATGTCCGACGCCGCGAGGAGCTCCGGCAGGGACACCAGGCGCCCCCCTGCTGCGGCCACGGCTGAAGGATCGGCATGGGGATCGCTCACCAGGCATGTGACGTCCTGGAGCTGCTGGACCAGCTGGACCACCCTGCGTCCAATGCGGGAAAAGCCGATGACCCCGATGGTCCGACCGATGTTGCCCAGCTCGCCGCGCAAGGAGCTGTAGCTCCAGTCCTCCCTGTGGATCCGGGCATCGTTGGACAGCACCTGGGCCTTTTTGCCGGCCAGGACGATGGAGGCAAAGGTGAACTCGGCTACCGGTATGGCGTTCGCGTCGGCGCCGTTGGTCACCAGGATGCCGCGGTCCCACAGTTCCTGGCTGACGAAGCTGCGGACAGTCCCGGCGCAGTGGAAGACTGCGCGGAGCCTCGGCATGTGTGCCAGCGCGGCGGCATCCAGGCGGGGGACGCCCCAGCTGGTGAGGAGGATTTCCACCTCCGCAAGGCGCGGGGCCAGCCCGGGGTGTTCCCTGACGTCGAGTGAATTGGTCCACGGCTGGACGCCGAGATCCACCAGGTGTGCGAGGCGCTCCAGCCGCGAGGCATCAAACTGGTCCGCAAAAGTGCCGCGGTTCATGACCAGCAGCGCCTTGGGTTTTCGGGACACGGGGCCTCCTTTCGGGTCGTGGCGGTGCCCTGCAGCGGGCTTGATTCCATGTCTTGCATCACATCTAACAATCAGTAGATACTCATAAACAAGACAGTTCATCCAAGCTAATCGTATTCATCCAGAAACGTTCACAGTCGAACATTGAGGCTTTCAAGAATGACGCCACACCTCCGCGCTGCGGCCCATCCCACGGCCAGGGCCGCGCAACCCCTCGCAACCGCATGGGGTTCCGCCGCCGGCGCCTCCGGGCTCGTGAGCCTGCTGCACGGCGCACGGGCACGGCTTCAGTTGCCCCGTGAAGGTGGCCCCCGGTGGCTTGCCGCGGACAGCGCTGTCCTTGAGCCGCTGCGGAAGCAGGCCTGCGACGAGCGGGGAAACCCGTGGCCGCAGCCGCTGGTCTCCCACTATGCGCGGTACTTCCGCGACGGAAACCGCACCGCCTACGAGGGGCTGGTGGCCGCCCGCCAGCAACGGCTGACCCGCGCCGTGGTGATGGCCCTGGTGTCAGGACACGCTGGAGCAGCTTCCGGGACGGATGCCGGGCCGACGCCCTGGCTGGATGAAGTGATCGACGGCGCCTACCTCCTCTGTGAGCAGAGCTCCTGGAGCTGGGCTGCCCACGACGACGTGTTTGCCCGCAGCAGGGAAGTGGTGCCGGACCCAGACCGTCCCTTCCTGGACCTGGGTGCCGGTGAAGTGGCAGCACAACTGGCGTGGATTGACCACGTCCTGGGCGGACAGCTGGACGAAAGGGCGCCGGGCCTGCGCACGCGGATCCGAGGGGAGGCCGCCCGGCGCGTTGTCCGGCCCTTCCTGGACCGGATGGACTGGCATTGGCTGGGGTTGGACGGGGACGTCCACAACTGGAATCCCTGGATCCACTCCAATCTCATAGCCACGGCGCTTTTCCTGGTGGACGATCCCGACACCCAGGCGCGCACAATTTCCCGGTGCATCGAGGGCCTGGACCGTTTCCTCGCCTCCCTTCCTGCCGACGGTGCCATAGACGAGGGCTTTGCCTACTGGTGGAACGGTGCCGGACGTGCGCTCGAGGGCCTGGCCCTGCTGGAGCAGGCCACCGGGGGAAGGCTCGACGCCGGCCTGCCCGTGGTCCGCGAAGTGGTGGCTTTTCCGCACCGGATGCACATCGGCGCCAACTGGTTCCTGAACGTGGCCGACGGTCCAGCGCAGGCAGCGGCCGCCCTGCCCTGGGACATGCTCCATGGCTGGGCGGAACGCCTTGGCGACCAGGATGCCGCCCGTCACGCAGCGGCCATGATGGCCTCACAACTTGAGCCTTCAGCAGGGCTGGGACGAGTGCTTCATTCGCTGCTGGCCGGTCTGGAAGAGACCGGCGCGGAGAAGGCGAAGGGAACAAGGACGGCGGAAAGGGTGCACAGCGCGGGCCCGGCGGACCCGCCCGCTCCGCCCCTGGTTCCCTTCACCTACCTTCCGTCCGTCCAGATCATGGTTGCCCGTGAGTCAGCCGGAACGTCCCGGGGCCTTCTCCTGGCAGCCAAAGGCGGGCACAACGGGGAACACCACAACCACCGGGATGTCGGTTCCGTAGTTGTCGCAGTGGACGGAGTTCCCCTGCTGGTTGATGCCGGCCAGCCCACCTATACCGCCAAGACGTTCGGACCGGACCGCTACGGCATCCGCGCTATGCAGAGCGCCTGGCACAGCGTCCCCGCCCCCTTCGGACTGGAACAAGGCACCGGCACGGAGTACGCGGCCGGAGTGCTTGCGGAACCCACGGCCGATGAGCCCTCCCTGGGGCTGGCCCTCGGCGCGGCTTACGGGCTGCAGCCGGATGCGTGGATCCGCACCTCATCCCTGGACCGCAAGGCCTCAAGGATCGTCGTGGCCGACCGCTGGGACCTTGACGGGGCGGCAGGAAACGGAACGTCCGACGTCGACATCACCTACCTGGCGGCAGGCACAGTCAGCAGCGGGCACGGCTATGCCTCAGTGGTTCCAGAGGGGATCCCCGGCGCAGGAGGCAGCAGGGGACTTGCCCTGCGCTGGGAGCCGGCCTCCGCCGTCGTGTTGGTGGACGACTGGACGCTGGAGGACCCCCTCCTCGCCGGCGTTTGGGGCGGCAAGCTGACCCGGCTGCGGTTCCGCCTGCCTTTGACAGAAGAGTCCCGCGCCGCCGGCGCATTCACCCTCACCGCGGAGGTAACGCCATGAGCCCGGAACAACCCGCTGACCCTGCAGGGAAATCCCTGTTTTCCCTGCAGCGCCGGGAACGGCTGATGGAGGAACTCCGCGCCCACGGAGCCATTACTGTCCGCGGCATTGCGGCCAAACTGGGAGTCAGCGAGTTGACCATCCGCCGGGACGTCAACATCCTTGCGGATGAGGGGCTGGTGTCCCGGGTGCACGGCGGGGCCACGCTGCCCAGCAAGCTGGACCGTTCGGCGGCGGGCAGGCTGGCGCAGCACAGCTACTCCATCGGCATGGTGGTGCCGTCGCTGGACTACTACTGGCCGCAGGTCATCAGCGGAGCGCGGGCGGAAGCCGAAGAGCAGAACCTGCGCATCCTGGTGCGGGGTTCCGCCTACGATGCCGCGGACAACCGCCGCCAGGTGCAGGCCCTGCTGGACACACAGAACATCGACGGGCTGATCGTGGCGCCGGACATGACCGGGGACCAGGGCCAGGAACTGCTGCGCTGGCTCAACGCCCTGCCCATCCCCGTGGTACTCGCGGAGCGGCGCTCGCCGATCGAGATTCCCGCCCACCGGCTGGAGTGGGTGGCCACGGACCACGCCTTTGGTGCCGGGATGGCCGTCCGGCACCTATGGCAGGAGGGGCACCGAAGGATCGGCTGCCTCACCGATTCCTCCAGCCCCACCAGCCCGCACGTGGTGCGGGGCTGGCAGCAGGCACTGGCGGCACTGAAGATTCCCCTGGAAGGCTCCGTGTACGAGGATTCAGCGAAGCAGGAGAACGGAGAGCGCGCCTCGCACTTCGACCACGTCCTGGAGCTGTGCCGGAACGCCGGGACCACCGCGATGCTGGTCCACTCCGATACCCAGGCAGTGGCGTTCGTGCAGCACTGCGTGGACAAGGGGCTGCAGGTGCCCGGGGATATCGCAATCGTGGGGTACGACGACGAAGTGGCCTACCTCGCCGAGCCGGCCATCTCCGCGGTGCGGCCACCCAAGCAGTACGTGGGCAAGGTGGCGGTGCAGCTTATGGCGGCACGGCTGGCTGAAGGGCGGATGCGTCCGGTGCACCGGATCGAACTGAACCCGGAACTGATCCTGCGCGAGTCCTCGGTGGGCGCCCCGCAGGCCCCGGCAACGGGCATGATGGAGGTCCTGCAGTGACCGCCGCGCCCACCGGACCGGACACTGCGGCCGCGGCTGCCGGCCAAGACACTGCCGCCGCCCCGAAGGCCCTGCTGCTCAGCGGGGTGGGCCGGTACGCGGACCCGTGGCATCCCTTCGCCGAGACGTCCGCCGCCCTGGCCAGCCTGCTGCGGGAGGCGGGGTTCGACGTCGTAATCCCCGCTGACGTGGACTGCGCTCTGGAGGAACTGGCCGGGACCGCCGAAACTGGCCTGCCGGAACTCCTGGTGGTCAACGTGGGGCTGCCTCGCGACGGGCAGCAGTCTCCCGGAACGCCTGGTGCCACCGCCGGGCTGGTTTGCTGGCTCGGCTCGGGGCGGCCCATGCTGGTGAGCCACTCCAGCGCCACGAGCTTCGTGGACTGCCCGGAATGGGAAGGCGGACTCGGGGGACGCTGGGTCCGCGGAACCTCCATGCACCCCGACTACGGACCGGCCACCGTCCGGATCCGGCCCGCGTCCGGCCCCGTTGTTGACGGAATGCAGGACTTTACGCTGCCCGATGAGCGCTATAGCTTTCTCCGAACCTCGCCCCGCATCACCGTCCATGCCACCCACACCCATGAAGGCACTGAGCACCCGTTGATGTGGTCCCTGCTCCGCCAGCCATCGGACGGACGCTCCGCCGGCCGCACGTTATATGACGCCCTGGGCCACGACGCCGCCTCCTACGAATCGCCCGAACACCGGGAACTGCTGGGGCGGGCCATTTCCTGGCTCACCAGCTGACCGCCTGTTTGCCCGACCCGCCACCACCTGACCTCTGGGGAATCCATGCCCGCCACAGCTCCTCCCGTTTCCTTGACCCTGCCCCCGCTGGACCGGCAGCTCTCGCCGTTCACCGGCCTGACCCGCGAGCATTGGTGCGCCTACGCGGACTATTTGCTGCGCTCGGCACACCGGCACGCCACTGAGGACCACGCGAACCTCCACCTCCCTGGCGCCAACAGCGCCTATGGCCCGCGCAGTGATTCCCTGGAAGCGTTCGCACGGACGTTCCTGCTGGCCTCCTTCCGGATGGCTGGCGATCCTGGCGGCACCGGGTGGATCGCCGACTGGTATGCCAGGGGGCTCGATGCCGGCACCAACCCTTCCAACCCGGACCGCTGGCCCACACCGGGGGAGCTCGGCCAGGCGAAAGTGGAGGCAGCGTCCCTGGCCGTTGGCCTCGCCCTTACCCGGGACATGCTGTGGGACAAGCTGCCGCAGCGGGTCCAGGAGCAGCTCATCGCGTGGTTCGAGACAGTGATTGGGGAGGAATACCCGCCCATCAACTGGGTGTGGTTCCAGATCGTCGTCGAGACTTTCCTGGCCTCGGTGGGCGGCAGGTACTCGGACCAGGACATCGACGCCGGCCTGGCCATCCACGACTCCCTGTACCGGGGCCACGGCTGGTTCGCGGACGGGACCGAGCGGGCCTATGACCATTACGTTGGCTGGGCCTTCCAGGTCTACCCGCAGCTGTGGGAGCTGATGGCGCCCGGCGATCCGCGGGTCAAGGCCCGGGCAAAGCTCGACGGCGGGCGGCTGGCCGATTTCCTGGACGACGCCGTCCATCTGGTGGGGGCCAACGGCGCCCCGCTGATCCAGGGCCGCAGCCTGATCTACCGGTTCGCCGCGGCCGCGCCGTTCTGGACCGGTGAGCTGTCCGGTCACACGCGGCTGAGTCCGGGTGTCACGCGGCGGGCGGCGTCGGGAATCCTGGACTACTTTGTCCGCCGGGGCGCCATCACCGGGGACGGGCTGCTCTCCATCGGCTGGCACGGCGAGTTCCCGGGGATGAAGCAGTCCTACTCCGGCGCCGGTTCACCGTACTGGGCGGCCAAGGGCATGCTGGGCCTTGCGTTGCCGGCGGACCACCGCGTCTGGACAGCCGTTGAGGAACCGCTGCCCGTGGAAACCGGAGACACCCGGCGCCTCATCCAGGCCCCGGGCTGGCAGGTGGACGGGACGGTGGCCGACGGCGTGGTGCGGATCTGGAACCACGGCACGGACCACGCCAACGCCGGCGTCAAAGTGGCAGACTCGCCGCTCTATGCCCGGTTGGGCTACTCCACCGCCACCTTCCCGGACCTGGAGCCGCAGTCCCTGGACAACGCCGTGGTCCTGGTGGACAGTGCAGGGCGGATCACGCACCGGACCGGCTTTGAGTACCTCGGGCAGCAGGACCTCGGAGGCGTGCTGGCGGGCACCTCGCGCAGCACCGTGAACTGGATTGCCGTTGATCCCGACGCCGGGCCGGACCACGGCAGCGGCGTCGGCGGCACGGCCACCCCGGGACCGGAGGTGACGGTAGTGTCCCTGACGCAGGGCGCCGCTGAGCTGCGGCTGGTCCGGGTGCGGGGCACGGACCAGGACCAGGAGGCGAAGCTCCGGATCGGCGGCTGGCCGGTGGACGCGGCGTCCGGCATGGCTAGTGCGGTACGTCCCGTGCCCGGTTTCGGCACTCGCCTTGACGACGCCGGAACCTGGCGACGGGACGCACCGCACCCCATGGGGGAGAGCCTTGTTATCCCCTGGATTGGCACCTCAGGTGCCGTTGGCGACGGCGACTACGCCGCCGTCGTCGTCCTCGCCGGGGAGGACGCTGTGGAAGCTTATGCCGTCCGCCTTGTCCCCGGCGAAGGATTCGGCTTCCCTGACGGCACCGTCATTCCACTCGCCGCGGCAATGGAGTTTTTGTCCAGATAAGACGACTTAAAGGCCTTGGAAGCCTGCGTATCTGGACAAAAACTCCTAGGTGTCGAACCAGTTCCGCGCAGGGTTGGTGACCTCCGGGACGGCACGGTGCAGCTCCGGCTGGGCAGCCCACTTCACGCCGTTGGCCAGGACCCGCTGGATCTGCGGGTGGTGGTACACCGGGTACTCCTGGTCGCCCGGGCTGAAGTAGAAGATGCGTCCCTTGCCGCGGGTGAAGGTCACGCCGGAACGGAACACCTCGCCGCCTGCGAACGAGCTGATGAAGATCAGGTCGTCCGGGTCCGGAATGTCGAACAGTTCCCCGTACATCTCCTGCTCGGGGATGACAATGGGGCTGTCCACGCCTTCGGCAATGGGATGTGACGGCTTCACGGTCCACACAAGCTCGCGCTCGCCGTCGTTCCGCCAGGCCAGCGAGCAGGTGGTGCCCAGCAGCTTGGTGAAGACCTTGGCGAAGTGCCCCGAGTGGAGCACGATGAGCCCCATCCCGCCGAGCACATGCCGGTGGACGCGTTCGACGACGGCGTCACTCACCTCGTGGTGGGCCATGTGTCCCCACCAGAGCAGGACGTCCGTCTCCGCGAGCACCTCCTCGTCCAGGCCGTGCTCGTCGTCGGTGGCCAGCACCGCCGTCGTGATTTCCGCCTCGGGGTAATGGGAGCGAAGCCCTGCCGCGATGGCGCCGTGGATGCCGTCGGGGTAGATCTCCCCGATGTGCGAGGGCTCGTTGATGGCCTCATGGACGCCCTCGTTCCAGACGCGGATTCTCAGCTTGTCGGTCATTAGAGACGAACCTCCCTCTGTTCGCGTGCCGACTGGTAGCACGCATCGATGATCTGTGCCCGGTAGAGCGCCAGGGAGCCGTCGTGCTCGCCCCAGGCCTGCTCGCCGCCGCGCACTGCCGTTACGAAGTCTTCCACCACTGCGTCATGGGCGCGGCCCGGAAGCACCGGCGGCACATAGTCCGCCGATTCGCCCTCCTTGTCGGTGAAGACCCGCAGCTGGCCCACGGGCGGGAAGGGCGCGCCCTGCACCTTGAGCTCGGCTCCGCCGTCGGTGCCGTAGACGGTGAAGTCCAGGAGGTCATCCGTTTCCCGGTACGTTGCCCAGCTGGCCTCGATCACCAGTGTTCCGCCGCCCTCCAGCCGGAGGAACGCCGACGCGAAGTCCTCAACCTCGAATGCGTGGCTGGTGGCCTGCGCTGAGTACCTGCTTCCACCGCCCCGCCCCTGGGGGCCCAGCTCCGAGTGCGTGGCGGCGGAGACCGCCACCACCTTTGGCTCACCGAGAAGGTGCAGGGCGTAGTCCAGCGCGTGGACGCCGATGTCCGCCAGCGGTCCGCCGCCGGCGAGCTCCGGGTTGGTGAACCAGCTGCCCAGCGTGGGGATGCCGGAGCGGCGGAGCCAGGAGGCCTTGGCATAATACGGCCGGCCCAGCCCGCCGTCGTCAATGACACCCTTGAGCGCCTTGATGTCGCCGCGGCGGCGGTGGTTGAAGGCGACGTCCAGGACGCGCCCCGCCTTGCGGGCGGCATCCACCATGGCCTGGCCTTCGACGGCGTTGCGTGCGATGGGCTTCTCGCTCAGCACGTGGATTCCCCGTTCCAGGGCGGCGATGGCGATGGGCGCATGCAGGAAGGTGGGCACTGCCACGCTGATCGCGTCCAGCCCGCCGTGCTCCAGCATGTCTTTCCAGTCGGCGAACGCGTTGGGAATGGAGTATTCGGCCTGCAGCGAGTTGCGGAGTTCCTCCTCCATTCCCGCCAGCGCCACGATTCGGACACCTTCCAGGGCGTTGTAGGCCATGAGGTGCTGCTGTCCGGCCCAGCCGATGCCGACAACGCCTACCCTCAGTTCCTTGGAGTGTGGTTCTTGCAGGGCAGAAGCCTGCAGGCTGGGGGACTGCTCGTTACTCACTGGGTTTTTCCTTTTTCTTGTGGGTGTGAACTTAGGGGTTTCTAGCCCTTGACGGCACCGGCGGTCATGCCGGAAACAATGCGCTTCTGGCACAGGAGCACCAGGACCACCAGCGGGACCGTGATGATCACCGACGCCGCACTGATGGTGCCCAGCGGCTGGTCAAACTCGCTGGTCCCGCTGAAGAACGCTATGGCCACCGGGACGGGACGGGCTTCCGGGGACGTGGTCAGGGTGACGGCAAGCAGGAATTCGTTCCATACCGAGATGAACACGAGGATCGCCGTCGTGGCAAGGCCCGGGACGGCCAGGGGCAGGATGACTTTGCGGAAGGCGGTGAACGGCGTGGCCCCGTCCATGTAGGCCGATTCCTCCAGTTCGCGCGGGATCTCCCGGAAGAAGGAGGTCAGCGTGTAAATAGCCAGGGGCAACGCGAAAGTCAGTTTCGGGATGATCAAGCCCAGGAGTGTGTCGTACAAACCGATTTCCCGCCAGATGGAGAACAGCGGGGCCGCGATGGCAATGGCCGGGAAGGTGGTGACAGACAGGATGAGGGTAAGGATCAGCGCCTTGCGGCGCATTTTGAGCCTGGCCAGGGCATAGGCGGCGAAGGATGCCAGCACCAGGGCCACCGTGGTGGTGACGACGGCGATGATCACCGAGTTGCGCAGGGCCAGGAGGAACTCCGCGTTCTGGAACACGGCCGCATAGTTCTCGAAGGTCGGCTGGCTTGGGAAGAGTTCCCCCTGGGACAGGCTCACGCCTTTCTTGAGGGAGGTGTTGACCAGCCAGTAGAACGGTATGAGCGAGAAGCCCATGACGGCGATGACGAATACCCACACCACCGGATGAAGCTGTGCCCTGCCGCGCGTCCTGCGCCTGGTTGTCCGTGCGCCCGGGGCCGCGGGTTCCGCCGCCGTGCGCTGTGGGGTCAGCGTGCTCATTGTTCCTCCTTGGCAACTTCACGGATGTTGCCCCCTGCGAAGCGGATGTACACCACTGAGACCACCATTACCGTGAGGAAGGTGAGGATGGACAGGGCCGATCCTTCACCCACCAGGCGGTTTTCGCGCAACTCGGTGTAGGCAAGCATGGACATCGACTCGGTGCCGTTCGCGCCGCGGGTCAGCACGAACGGCAGGTCGAAGACGCGCAGGGCATCCATGGTGCGGAAGATCGCCGCCAGCACAATCGCCGGACGGAGCAGGGGCAGGGTGACGTAAAGGAAGGCCTGCCACTTGCTGGCGCCGTCAAGTTCCGCGGCCTCGTAGGTCTCGGCCGAAATGACCTGCAAACCGGCCAGGATGATGAGGGCCGCGAACGGCGTCGTTTTCCAAACATCGGCAAGGACGATCACCGCCATCGCGTAGCCGTGCTCGCCGAGCCAGACGACGTCCCCGCCAGGAAGGCCCAGCGTTGACAGGACATTGGTGACCAGGCCCAGGTTGGGCTGGAACATCGTTTCCCAGGTGATGGCACTGACCACCGTCACCACCGCATAGGGCAGCAGCACCACGGTGCGCAGGAGGGCGCGGCCCTTGAAGGCAAGGTTGAGCAGCAGCGCCATGCCTGTCCCGAGCACCAGCTCGAGCGAGACCGAGAGCCCCGCGAACAGGAACGTCTGGCCGAACGCAGCCCACCAGTGCGGCCCGGTGAGGGCTGCGATGTAGTTGTCCAGCCCGACGAAGCGTGACAGTCCGGCGGTACGGACGCTGTACTGGTTGAGGGACAGCCAGAGGGCATAGCCGATGGGGACAGCCGCCACCAGGGCCATGAGGACCAGGGACGGAGCGGTCATCCGGAACGCCAGGCGCCGCTCCTCCCGGTCACGGCCGCTGACGCCGCGGCTGGATCCCCGGCGGGCGGGGGACAGGGACTTGGTTGCCATGCTCAGAAGCTCGCCTTTGCGGCCGTAAGCTCGTCGGCCATGGTCTTCACCGCATCCTCGGTTGTGGCGGTGCCGGACAGCACGGCGTAGACGTTCTTGTAGATCGCCTGGGAGATCTGCGGGTAGACCGGGGAGATCGGGCGCGGCTTGGCACCCTTCACCGAGGCGAGCAGTTCGGTGGCAAACGGCATCTTGGCCAGGACTTCGGGGTCTGCGTACGCTGCCTCGTTGACGGGGGCCTGCGAGAAGTCCATCGCCACGTGCTTCTGCCAGTCCGGGGTGGTGGCGAAATCAATGAAGGCCACAGCGCCGGCCTGGTTTGCCGAGTGGGCCGAGATGGCCAGGTTCCAGCCGCCCAGGACGCCGGAGGCCTTGCCGCCTTCCCAGGCCGGAAGCGGGGCAACGCCGAAGGTGCCCGCCAGTGGGGTGGCGTTGAGCAGGCGGTAGACGTGCGGCCAGTTGCGCTGGTAGCCAAAGTTGCCGGACTCGTAGGCCAGGCGTGCCGGGTCCTCGTTGTAGGTCAGCACAGCGCGGTCCGCCGCGCCGTCCTTGAGGCCCTGCACCATGAAGTCCAGGACTTCACGTGTTTCCGGTGAATCGATCTTGACGTCGCCGTTTTCGTCCAGCACCTCTCCGCCGGCGCTGTAGAGCATTTCAAGGAAGTTCACCGTGAGGCCCTCGTACTGCTTGCCCTGGTAGACGAAGCTGTTCCCCTCAGCCCCGGCCGCTTCAGCATAGAGCTGCTGCCAGGTTTCGGGTTTGGCTACCTTGTCCTTTTGGTAGTAGACCAGTCCGGCGTTGGTGAAGAACGGGGAAGCCCAGTACTTGTCCTCGTATTTGGCGGTCTCCACCGTGGAGGGGATAAAGCGGTCCTTGCTGGCCTCCACGAGCTCGGTTTGGTCAAGGATCCAGCCCTGGGATGCGAACTCGGAGGTCCAGATGACGTCCGTGACGAAGATGTCGCACTCCGAGGACTTGCCTTCGAGCCGCTGCACAGCCTGTGTGCGGGCCTCATCGGTGGTGGCCCCGATTTCTGTGTATTTGGCGGTGACCTTGCCATTGGCCTTGGTGAAGGCCTCAACCGTGCCCTTGTAGATGCCGGAGGCGTCCTTGCCGCCGCAGACATTGAGGCTGCCGGTGGCATTGGCGGCCGACGCCGGATCCGCTGCGGGTGCCTCCGTTGCCTGGGTTGCAGCTCCGCCACCGCACGCGGTCAGCAGCAGGCCGGCAGCCATGGCCGCAGCCGCGGCCGCGGTGATGCGCGTGCGCCGCCGGGACGCGCCGCCCGTTCCGCTCTTGCGCGTGTTGGGCAC
The DNA here is from genome assembly GCF_044755505.1 of Pseudarthrobacter sp. NPDC092202. Taxonomy (NCBI): domain Bacteria; kingdom Bacillati; phylum Actinomycetota; class Actinomycetes; order Micrococcales; family Micrococcaceae; genus Pseudarthrobacter; species Pseudarthrobacter sp. NPDC092202. The sequence goes on from NZ_JBIVRG010000005.1 coordinate 104,895, forward strand.
GGATGCGGTGGTGTCCTCCGGCGACAGAGAGGTAGGTCGAATCAAGTCCACGAGTGGCTCCTTTGCCTGGCTGGCTTCTTTTTCCGGGTCGTTTTGGAATCGATTCCACAAAGGAGGAAAAGTAATGTCCGCCGTGTTTGGAATCGATTCCAAAGAAGTGTGACAGGAGCCACGTTGGACTGTCAACCCTTGGCCTCAGCCGTTGGTGGAGTCCCGGACCACCAGCTCGTGGGGGAGGAAGGTCCGCCCGCGGCGGTACCCTTCCGGCTCGGTCATCCGCGCCAGGAGTGCTTCGAAGGCCAGCTGTCCCATGGCGTAGGCCGGCTGCCTGATGGTGGTGAGCTCCGGGACGCACATCTCCGCCTGGATGGAGTCGTCAAACCCTGCGACGGCAATGTCGCCGGGTACCCGCAGCCCCGCGTCGGTAATTTCGCGGACGCATCCGGCAGCCACTGTGTCGCTGCCGCAGAACACGGCATCGGGCAGTGGGCGCAAGCCGAGAAGCTCCCGGGCGAGGCGCCGGCCGGCATGGAAATCGAAGTCCCCGTCCGTGAAAAGCATGTGGTCGGGAGACAAGCCCGCTTCGGCAACAGCCCTGCGGAAGCCTTCCTCGCGGAGCCGGCCGGACCGGGCCACCCTGGTGCCGATCATCGCCATCCGCCGGCCGCCGGTCCTGATGAGGTGCCTCGTGATGTCGAAGGCCGCCTGCCGGTCGTCGATGGATACGCCGAATGCCGCCTCGGCGTCAGCGATCTCGCAGACCTGGACCACGCTCAGCTGTTCAGCCATCTCCTCGACGTCTTCGTCCGGCATTGTTGGCGAAAACATGATCAGTCCGTCCACCGAGCCGTTGCGCAGCATGTCCACCAGCTGCTGTTCGCGTTCCCTGTCCCCGGCTGTCGGTGCGATGAGGGTGACGTAGCCGGACAGGGCGGCAGCATCCCCGGCGCCGCGGAAGACTTCGCTGATGACCGGCGAGTACAAGTTCTTGGCCAGGGCGAGGATCCGCATGGTGCGGTCGCGGCGCAGGTCGCGGGCGGAGGCGAGGGGCCGGTAGTTGAGCTCGCGGATGGCTGCGGCCACCTTTGCCTTGCTCGACTCACTGACGGCCGGGCTGCCATTGAGGACGCGGGAGACGGTCCCCACGGAGACGCCAGCCGTCCTGGCGACGTCCTGGACTGTCGCTCGCGCCATTACGCATTCCTTCCGCGGCCAGTGGCAAGGATCCTCAGTGCCGGACCCGCTTAACCCGTGCCGTGCACTCGCCGTGCTGCCGGGTTTTCCCAGCTTAGCTGTCCGGTGCTGGCCGGTTGGCATGGGCGGGAGGTGCTGCGGCCCTCCGGGATCCGCCCAGTGACCGCGAGCCCGCTGCGAAACATCGAATTAACATTGCCGGCGATCCGGCGAAACACCACTTTGGATACTCTGGTGCAACAAGGTTTACTGATAGCTAACCCAATGAACAGGAACGTTTCGATGACCAGTGTCGCAACCCCTGCTGTAACCGCTCCGCCCTTCGCCGAAGAACGCGAAGTATCCGGGGCGCCCACGATTTCCCTGGCGGACATTGCCAAGGCCCACGGCGTACGCTTCCTGCTGGCCACCTTCGTGGACATGACGGGCAAGCCCTGCGCCAAGCTGGTGCCCGTTGAAGCCGCCGACGAACTTGAAGACGGTGCCATGGGCTTCGCCGGCTACGCTGCGGGCCTGATGGGCCAGAAACCGCAGGACCCGGACCTGATCGCCGTGCCGGACCTCGCCTCTTTCACCCCGGTCCCCTTCATCAAGGAGGGCCTGGCCATCATTCACTGCGACCCGCACGTCAACGGCAAGCCCTGGCCCTACGCCCCCCGGGTGATCCTGAAGAACACCCTTGCCCGCCTGGCGGAGAAGGGCATGCAGGCAAAGGTGGGGGCCGAGGTGGAGTACTTCCTGGTGAAAAGGAACGACGACGGGACGCTGAGTACCGCCGATGGCCGGGACGATTCGCCCCGCCCCTGCTACGACGCCCGCGGCGTCACCCGCATGTACGACCACCTCACCGGCATTTCCGAAGCGATGAACGGCCTGGGCTGGGGCAACTATGCCAATGACCACGAGGACGCCGCCGGCCAGTTCGAGCAGAACTTCAACTACGCCGATGCCCTCACCACCGCGGACCGGGTGGTCACCCTCCGCTACATCCTGAACATCCTGGCCGAACAGCGCGGCATGACGGCCACCTTTATGCCCAAGCCTTTTACCGACCGCACCGGCACGGGCCTGCACTTCCACCTGTCCCTTTGGTCCGGCGCCGAGGCGCTCTTCCCGGCAGCGGGCAGTGGTGCAGGCGACGGCGGCGCAACCGGCGGGGGAAACAACGACGACGGCAGGGGCCTTGGGATTTCCGGTCTCGCCTACTCCTTCATCGCCGGCATCCTGGAGCACGCTCCGGCACTTCAGGCGTTCCTCGCCCCGACAGTGAATTCCTACAAAAGGACAGGCGCCACCACCAGTTCCTCGGGTGCCACGTGGTCACCCCACAAGGCATCCTTCGGCGGCAACGACCGCACCCATATGATCCGTGTCCCGGACAACAAGCGGATCGAGCTGCGCTCCGGGGACGGCTCAGCCAACCCGTACCTGGCCATTGCCACCGCGATTTCCGCCGGGCTGGACGGCGTGGAGAAAGCCGCCGATCCGGGCGCCCCGTCCGGTCCCGGCGAGGCCCGGCCTGACGCGCACCAGCTGCCGGCCACCCTGCTCCACGCCGTGGAAGCACTGCGGCAGGACCCCGTCATCCTGGCCAGCCTCAGCGGCAACCCGGAGATCGGCAGGTACTACGCGGACGCCAAGGAAGAGGAATTCCTGAGCTGGCACAACCAGGTCAGCGACTGGGAAATCCGCACGTATTTGACGTCGATCTGACCGGTCCTCCATCCAGTCACACCACCAGACCCTATTGAGTAAGGACCTTCACATGTGCGGAATCGCCGCGCTGCAACTGCGCAACCCCTCGCTGCACCCCCAAATGGGCAGCCTGCTGTCCTCCATGCTGTGCCAGATCGTGGACCGCGGGCCGGACTCCGCCGGCTTGGCCGTCTACAACACCCCCGGCCTGGTTTCGCCAGGAACGTCCACCCTCAGCCTGCTGGGCAAGGACCACGGAATGACGACGGCGGACATCACCGCCGGCGTCGCGGCCCTTCTTGCCGGCGCGCTTCCAGCGGGTGCGGCAGCAGCCGTCAAAGTGGTGGGCGACACCACCCTGGTGAGCGCCGCCGTCGGGACTGACCTGCTGGTGAAAGCGGTCAGCGAAACCCTGCCCGGCGCCACCATCATTGGCCGCGGCGAGCATGTGGCGGTCATGAAGAGCGTGGGCCATCCCATGGAAATCGCCGCCGAGCACGGCCTGGAGGCGATGGCCGGAAGCCAGGGACTGTCCCATACCAGGATGGCCACCGAGTCCGCCGTTACCGCCGGCGGCTCCCACCCCTTTTCCGTGGCCGACGACCTCTGCCTGGTCCACAACGGCTCCTTCTCCAACCATGCCACTGTCCGCCGGGACCTAAAGCGCGAAGGCGTGGTGTTCGACTCCGAAAACGACACCGAGGTGGGCGCCCGCTATGTCGCATCCCGCCTGAAGCAGGGCGACACCCTCGAGGAAGCCCTGGTGAACCTGGGCAAGGTCCTGGACGGCTTCTACACCCTGGTGGTCACCACCGCGGACAGCATGGCCGTGGTCCGGGACCCCATCGCCTGCAAGCCCGCCATCATCGCCGAAACGGACGACTACGTGGCCATGGCCTCCGAATACCGCGCCCTTGCCGCCCTGCCCGGCATCAGCAACGCCCGCATCTTTGAACCGGAACCCGGAAAGGTCTACACATGGTCACTCTGACAGCCCCCGAGAGCACGGCAACCACCGCCCCCGAAGCCCGGGAGCCGGAGGCCACCACCGTGGACCTGGCCGCCACCAGCGTCCGGGAACTGAACCAGGCCGTCCACAACGCGGTTGGCGGACAGGCCTGGGCCGTGGCCAGCCCCGGCGGCAAGCACAGCCTCGCCGTCGGCATCGACGCGGACATCCAGGTGACCATCGACGGCCACGCCGGCTACTACGCAGCCGGGATGCACCAAAAAGGCGACGTCACCATCAACGGCAACGCCGGCGTCGGCCTTGCGGAGAACATCATGTCCGGCCGCGTCCACGTCAAGGGAGATGCTTCCCAGTCAGCAGCCGCAACCGGCCACGGCGGGCTGGTGGTCATCGACGGCAACGCCGGCGCCCGCTGCGGGATCTCGATGAAGGGCGTGGACATCGTGGTGGGCGGCAACATCGGCCACATGTCCGCGTTCATGGCGCAGGCCGGGCGGCTGGTGGTCTGCGGCGACGCCGGGGACGCCCTGGGCGACTCCATCTACGAGGCACGGATCTACGTCAAAGGCACTGTGGCCTCCCTCGGCGCGGACTGCATCGAAAAACCGATGATGCCGGAGCACCTCACAGAACTCGCGGAGCTGCTCGCCGCCGCCGGCCGCACGGACAATCCTGCCGACTTCAAGCGCTACGGCTCAGCCCGGAACCTCTACCACTTCCACGTCGACAACTCGACGCAGTACTAGGAGCCCCCATGACCATCACCTCCGTTCCGCTCCCCACCGAAGCACCCGCACAGAACCTGGCTGAACTGGGCCTCCGTGAGTCCGCCACGTTCGACCGCGCCACCATCGCGGACATCCAGCGCGCTGCGGCCACCGGCGTCTACGACATCCGCGGCTGGGGCGCCAAGCGCAAGGTCCCGCACTTTGATGACCTGCTGTTCCTCGGCGCCTCCATGTCCCGCTACCCGCTGGAGGGCTACCGCGAAAAGTGCGATACCGACGTCGTCCTCGGCGACCGGCACGCCACCCGCCCGCTGCACCTGCAGACCCCGGTGACCATCGCCGGCATGAGCTTCGGCGCACTCTCCGCCAACGCCAAGGAGGCCCTGGGTCGCGGCGCTTCGGAAGTAGGCACCTCCACCACAACGGGCGACGGCGGCATGACGCCTGAGGAGCGCGGCCAGTCCAAGCACCTGGTGTACCAGTACCTCCCGTCCCGCTACGGCATGAACCCGGACGACCTCCGCAAGGCCGACGCCATCGAGATCGTGCTGGGCCAGGGCGCCAAGCCCGGCGGCGGCGGCATGCTGCTGGGCCAGAAGATCACCGAACGCGTCGCCGGGATGCGCACCCTGCCGGTCGGGATCGACCAGCGCTCGGCGAGCCGCCACCCGGACTGGACCGGCCCGGACGACCTTGAAATCAAGATCGGCGAACTGCGCGAAATCACCGACTGGAAGACGCCCATCTACGTCAAGATCGGCGCTTCCCGGCCGTACTACGACACCGCACTCGCGGTGAAGTCCGGCGCCGACGTGGTGGTGGTGGATGGCATGCAGGGCGGGACAGCGGCCACGCAGCAGGTGTTCATCGAAAACGTCGGCATCCCCACCCTGGCCGCCATCCCGCAGGCCGTCCAGGCACTGCAGGAGCTCGGCGTCCACCGCAAGGTCCAGCTCATTGTCTCCGGCGGCATCCGTACTGGGGCGGACGTCGCCAAGGCCATGGCACTGGGGGCTGACGCCGTGGCGATCGGGACCGCTGCCCTGATTGCGCTGGGCGACAATGATCCCCGCTACGCCGCGGAGTACTCGGCCCTCGGCTCCGCCGCCGGTTTCTATGACGACTTCCAGGACGGCCGGGATCCTGCCGGCATCACCACCCAGGACCCGGAGCTGTCCTCCCGGCTCGACCCGGTGGCTGCCGGCAAGCGGCTGGCCAACTACCTGCGCGTCCTCACCATGGAGGCCCAGACCATCGCCCGGGCCTGCGGGAAGTCGCACCTGCACAACCTGGAGCCCGAGGACCTGGTGGCGCTCACCATCGAGGCGTCCGCCATGGCCCGCGTGCCGCTGGCCGGCACCTCGTGGATTCCCGGAGTGCAGGGAAGCTTCTGATGACTGAAGCTTTTTCCGGCGCGTCAGATTTTGTGGTGGCTGGTGCCGGACTGGCCGGCGCCGCCACTGCCTGGCAGCTGGCCGCCCGCGGGCACCAGGTGACCATCCTGGAACGCAACGTTCCGGCCAGCCATGACGGCAGTTCCCACGGGTCCGCCCGGATCTTCCGCTACGCCTACCCCGACCCCTTCTACACCCGGGCGGTGGTGGAAGCGAAGGGCCTGTGGGACGGGCTCTCTGCCGCGTGCGGGACGCCCCTGGTCACCCCGTTCGGCGCGGTGGACTATGGGCCGGAGCGCGACCCGCGGAAGTTGGCGTCCGTGCTGGCCGGCGAAGGGATCGAGCACGAACTCCTGTCCGCGGCCGACGCCCGCGCACGCTGGCCGCAGATCGCCTTCGATACCGAAGTCCTCTGGCACCCCGGCGCGGGGGTGATCGACGCGGAAGGCGCCGTCAACGCGATGGTAAGTCTCGCCGTCGAGCACGGTGCTCGGCTGCTGGCCGGCTGGGAGCTGCAAAGTGTGGAGCCAGCCGGCGCCGGCTACCGGTTGCACTCCACCACGGGACAAACGCACGACGCCGGGAACGTGGTGATCAGCGCCGGCGGGTGGCTGCCGGCGCTGCTGGGGCGGCTGTCCCTTCCGGCAGGTTTCGTGGCCGGGCTCCCGGCCGTCACCGTCCGGCAGGAGCAGGCCTTCCACTTCGAGTACCGGGACCAGGCCCCTGCCGACCACGTGCCCAAAAATTTCGACGGCGGCGCTGCTCCGGGTGCCGGCGGCTGGCCCACCTTCATCCACAAGGCTGCGGACATCCAGGCCTACGGCCTTCCCGGCGGACGGGACGCCGGCTTCGCCGGGCAGAAAGTGGCTGAGTACAACGGCGGCAAGCTGATCCCTTCCGCGGCACGGCAGACCGGGAAAGTGGACCCCGCCAACCGCCGCCGGGTGGTGGAGTACGTGCGGCGCTACCTGCCCGGCCTGGACCCGAAGCCCTACGCCGAAACAACCTGCCTGTTCACCAACACGCCCAATGAGGACTTCCTCATCGACCGCGTGGACAACCTGACAATCGTCTCCCCCTGTTCCGGCCACGGCGCCAAATTCGCGCCGCTGATCGGGCAGTGGGCGGCGGACCTGGCCGACGGTTCCGGCAGTGGTCCGGACCGGTTCCGGACCGCGTCCCCAGCAGCTGTGACCACCTAGAACGGATACCAGTGAGCCTTCCACAGACAATACACACGGCGGATGCCACAACGGACCCCACGGCGGATGCCCTGCCTTCCGGCCGGACAAGCACCCCCACTGTTGCCGGCCTCCTCCGTGACATCTCCACCATCGGCAGGGACGCCTCACGGGGCGGGTACTCGCGTCCGGTGTTCTCCACCGCCGAGACGGACCTCCGCGGCTGGTTCATTGAGCAGGCAGAACGGCGCGGCCTGGATGTCCACACGGACCACAACGGCATCATCTGGGCCTGGTGGGATACCGCAGCACGCACCCGAAAGGACGCCGTCGTCACCGGAAGCCACCTGGATTCCGTTCCTGGCGGCGGCGAGTACGACGGCCCGCTCGGCGTCGCATCGGCGCTGGTCGCCGTCGACATCCTCAAAACCCGTGGCCTGCGGCCCCGGCGTCCGCTGGCCATCGCGGTCTTCCCCGAGGAGGAAGGCTCCCGGTTCGGCGTTGCCTGCCTGGGTTCCCGCCTCCTCACCGGAGCCCTGGACCCGGATAAGGCGCGCCGGCTCAAGGATCCCGACGGCAACACCTACGCCGACGTCGCCGCCGCGAACGGCCAGGACCCGCGCCTGGTCGGGGCGGACTACGGGACGCTCCAGCAGTTGGGCGTCTTTGTGGAACTGCACGTGGAACAGGGCAGGGGGTTGATTGACCTGGAGCAGCCCGTGGCAATCGGATCCTCCATCCTGGGCCACGGCCGCTGGAAGCTGAGCATCAGCGGCCAGGGCAACCACGCCGGCACCACCCTCATGAAGGACCGCAGGGATCCAATGATTGCCGCGGCCAAGGTGATGGTCGGCATCCGCGATACCGCCCGCAAGTACCGCGACGCCAGGGCGACCGTGGGCAGGGTCCAGCCGGTGCCCGGCGGCACCAATGTGATCGCCTCCCGCGTGGACCTGTGGATCGATGCCCGGCACCCTGACGACTCCGTCACCGCGGCACTGGTGGAAGCCATCGGGCTGACTGCGCAGGTGTTCGCCGCGGAGGAGGGCTGCACCGCGAGCATGACCATGGAGTCGCTCAGCCCCACCGTGCATTTCGACGGCGGGCTGCGCGACCGGCTGCAGGAGCTGCTTCCGGCTGCGCCAATTCTGGCCACCGGTGCAGGGCACGACGCCGGCGTCCTCAGTTCCCACCTGCCGACGGCCATGATCTTCGTCCGCAATCCCACGGGCATCTCGCATTCCCCCGAAGAGCTGGTGGAGGACCGGGATGCCGAGGCCGGCGCACATGCGCTGGCGGACTCCCTCGCGGGGCTGGCAGGCGACACCCGCGCACCCAGGTAGCGCCGCCGTCGTCGTCCTCCCGCCCGGTTCCGTGCCTAAGATGGCTGCTATGACCGACCACGCAGCCGAACAGGCAGCCGATTCCGCCAGCGGGCAGGAAGAGGAGCCGGAAGCGGCGCACGAAGAGGCGCGGGCTGACGGGCAGGCTGCGGGCCGGCTGGAGCAGGTCATCGCAGCCCAGGTGCGCCACTATCGCACGGCGGCCGGGCTGTCCTCGGCGGAACTGGCCGCCCGGACAGGCCTCTCCAAGGCAATGATCTCGCGCGTGGAAACTGCCACCACCTCATGTTCCCTGACCACGTTGCAGCGGCTTGCTGACGGACTGAAAGTGCCGGTCACCGCATTGTTCCGCGGCGCGGACACAGACCGCGACGCCACCTTCACCAAGAGCGGCCAGGGAAGCCTCACCGTCCGCAGCGGCACCCAGCACGGCCACGAATACCGCGTTTTGGGCACTCTGAAGGGCCGGACCGATGCCCTGGAACCCACGCTGGTGACGCTCACGGACGCCTCCGACGTGTTCCCGCTGTTCCAGCACCCCGGCACGGAGTTCATCTACATGCTCGCCGGCAGGATGGTGTACGGCCACGGTTCCTACGAGTACGCGATGGAACCCGGCGATTCCCTGCTGCTGGACGGCGAAGGGCCGCACGGGCCGCTGGAGCTGCTGGACCTTCCCATCACGTTCCTGGCCATCTCCGCCAAGTAGGGTCCTTCTTCTTCCGCCCTGCCTTCCCCGTCTCTGACCAGCACTCCGGCTTCAGCACTCCTGCGCAGCACTCCTGCGGTCAGCGGGACGGTTGAAACTCGCGTGTGGATGACCGAAACGATCATTTAACACTCCGGAAACCCAGCCCATTCCTGCCGCCATACAGTTGGAACCAGACGGCAATAGCTGCCCTCCGATGAACGTGGTACTGACTCCGCGTCCCTCCTCCGGAGTGGCTCCAACGGGCGATTTGGCGTTCTCTCCTCGCATCACGAAAGGGGTTTCCCATGGATTCGGGAAATGTCGCTTGGATTTTGGCCAGCGCAGCGCTGGTCTGCATGATGATCCCCGCCCTTGCCCTGTTCTACGGGGGCATGGTGGGCTCGCGCCGCATTCTCAACATGATGATGATGTGCTTCGGCGGCGCCAGCCTGGTGGCCGTCCTTTGGGCGTTGTTCGGATACTCGCTGGCCTTCGGCAATTCAGTGGGCGGCCTGGGCCTGATCGGTGACGTCACGGAGTTCCCCGGCCTGGGGCAGCTGATGGCCGAGGACGCAGAGGCGTCCATTCCGGTGGCCCTGTTCGCGGCCTTCCAGCTGTTCTTCGCCTGCGTCACCACCGCGCTGGTGGCCGGCGCGGCTGCCGGACGGATGAAGTTCGGCGCGTGGATGCTGTTTGCTGGCATCTGGGCCACCATCGTCTACTTCCCGGTGGCGCACTGGGTGTTTGCCTTCTCCTCCGAGGACGGCAGCGTGACCGGCGGCTGGATTGCCAGCGGCATCGAGGCCATCGACTTCGCCGGCGGCACCGCGGTGCACATGAACGCCGGCGCGGCCGCCCTGGCCCTGGCGCTGGTCCTGGGCAAGAGCTCGGGCTGGCCCAAGGTGGAGCACGCTAAGCCGCACAGCCGGCCGCTGGTGCTGGTTGGTGCTGGCCTCCTGTGGGTCGGCTGGTTCGGTTTCAACGCCGGCTCGGCGCTGTCCGCCGGCCACTCGGCGTCGGTGGTCTTCCTCAACACAGCTGTGGCTGCCTCGGCCGGCCTCCTGGCGTGGGCCCTCGTGGAACGGCTCCGCCGCGGCGCAGCCACCAGCATGGGTGCAGCCTCCGGCCTGATCTCAGCACTCGTGGCCATCACCCCCGCCTGCGGTGCGGTAAGTCCGCTGGGCGCGGTGGCCATCGGCGCGATCGCCGGAGCCGTCTGCTCGCTGGCCATCGAACTGAAGTACCGCCTGGGCTATGACGACTCGCTCGACGTCGTCGGTGTCCACCTGGTGGGCGGCATCCTGGGCACGCTGCTGATCGGCTTCTTTGCCACTGATGTGGCGCCGAACGGTGTCAGCGGGCTCTTCTACGGCGGCGGCGTGGAACTGCTCGGTGTCCAGTCCCTGGCAACGGTGACCGTGCTGGTTTACTCCTTCGGGATCACCTGGGTGCTCGCCAAGATCCTCGACAAGACCATCGGCCTGCGGATCAACCCGGAGGACGAGATGCGCGGCATCGACCTCGCGGCACACTCCGAGCTCGCTTACCTTACGGATGAGGATCCGGTGGAGCTGGGCTCTCCGCAGCGCGCTTAGGTTTCCCAAAGATTCCGGATGGGCGTTATCCGGAGCACGAGTCAGGCAGAGGGCCACCCCTGGACCGGTGCCGGCAGCAGCCGGCTTATAGTTCCAGGGGTTGGCCCTTTGTCATGCCTATTCAGTGCTCGCTGCAGACAAGGTTCCCGTCGCGGACTTCCAGCACCGCAGCGCGGACGTGGCTCAGGCGGGTCCTGGGGTCCGGGGCCATGCTGTCGATCTCCTCGCCGCCCCAGTGCGGGTGGGTGAAGTAAACCAGCAGGGCCCGCTCTTTACCGTCTTCCCCAGGTTCGAGGGGCACCACGTCCGCGTGGCGTCCGACGACGGGCCGCCCGTCCACGTGCTCCGGCTGGGTGAGGATCAGGCCGTCGAAGTGCTCCTGCCGGACCCAGTTGCCGGTGGCGTCCGCCGAACGGTAAATTCCCTGGCCCCGCCACTCGTCCACGATCATCCAGTACGTTCCCTCGAGCCTGAAGACTTTGGGCCCTTCGTGCGGGCGGCCGGGAATGGTGATGCCTTCCAGCGTCCAGGACGAGGGGTCACGCGGGGTATCGCTCACCGCGCTGTAGGTGTTGGAGCCGCGTGCCTCGTCCTTGTACCAGAGCCGGTAGCGGCCGTCCCCGCAGCGTGCGACGGCGGCGTCAATCACCCGTGGCGAATCGAGGTTGATGGGGCCGAGGTGCTCCCAGTGCACCAGGTCCCTGCTGGCGAACTGCACGACTTCTGCGTTTCCGTTCCAGTCCTTCCGCACCCCGCCCAGCACGGTCAGGTACATCAGCCACTCGTCGCCGATGCGTACGACGTCGGGCGCCCAGAGGGTTGCCGGAAGTTCAGTTTCCGGCGGCACCAGTCCGCCCACGGTGCCCTGGTACTCCCAGGTTGCGCCGCCGTCGGATGAGCGGGCCGCGCCGATGGCCGTGCCGTGCACCCACTCCACGCCTGACGACCCCGGCGCCGTGGCCCGGCGCTGGGTGTAGAACAGCACCCAGTCGCCGGTGAGGTGGTCGGGAACCAGGATGGGATCCGTTGGGCCGTCCCAAACAGGGTCACGGTAGGGCGCCCCGAAGGCGTCCGGGCGCAGGGGAGTGAGGGGCACTTGCACTGGTTCTCCAACGTTGTAGGTCCTTGGAGCTTCCAGCTTAGCCGTGGGCCTTGCCGTTCCCGCCATGGAGGGCACGGTAGGCGTAGACCAGCAGGGCGACGCCCGCCAGGATCATGAGGGTCAGGACCAGGATGTCCGCGGCGATGAGCAGTGCCGTTGACTGCAGGGCGAAGATCACGCCCAGCACGCCCAGGGCGGCCGCCGGAATCAGGGGCCACTTCATCCGCCCGGCGGCACCGGCACCGGCACCGGCGTCGGGAACGGGAACCAGGGACAGCACACCGAAGGTGGCCGCCAGGCCCAGGAACAGGACGGCCGCCACCGGCATGCCCTGCAGATCCTGCGGGAGGGTAACAATAACTGCCAGCGTGAGCATCACGCCGGTGGGGATCACAGCCCACCAGTTGCCCCGCTGGCGCAGGTAGACCGCGGCGAACCCGGCGGCCATGAAGAGGAACAGGAAACTCGCGCCGGCGCTGCCGTCCGTGAACTGGGAGGCGGCGATCACGGCTGCCAGGCCAAGGAACACGGAGCCGGGGATCGCGGCCCACCAGTTCTCCGGGCTGCGGATGAAGACGGACAGGAACACGGCCCCTATGGCGGCGAAGATCAGCATCGGCACATAGGCGGCGCTCTCGATGACGTTGAGCAGGTCCAGCAGCAGCAGTACGCCCGCCGAGATCAGGACAATGCCGGCGATGATGCTCGCGTTGGCCGATTTCACGGATTGCCTCCCGGATTCGGCAGGCGCCCGCCAGTCGCTCTGCTGGTCCCAGACTACGGTCCGGCCGGCTACGGGTGTAGGGCCCAAAGCCCCGCCTTCACCGCTACTCCTTGAACAGCCCCGCGAGGTCCTCCGCCGTGATGGCGCCGCCGGCCAGGGCATCGCCTTCCATGACATCGGAAAACAGTTGCGACTTCCGGGCCTTGAGCGCCATGACCTTTTCCTCGATGGTGTCCTTGGCAACCAGCCGGTAGACCATCACGTTCCGTGCCTGGCCAATGCGGTGGGTCCGGTCCACGGCCTGCGCTTCGGAAGCCGGGTTCCACCACGGGTCCAGCAGGAACACGTAGTCGGCCTCCGTGAGGTTCAGCCCAAACCCGCCGGCCTTCAGCGAAATCAGGAACACCGGAGCGCTGCCGTTCTTGAACTCGTTGACCACGTCCGCACGGTTGCGGGTGCCGCCGTCGAGGTAGCAGTACTCGATTTTTTCCTCGTCCAGCCGCTCCCGGACCTTCCCAAGGAACCCCGTGAACTGGCTGAAGATCAGTGCCCGGTGGCCCTCAGCCACCAGGTCCTCCAGTTGCTCGAACAGCACGTCCAGCTTGCTTGACCGTACCGAAGAAAGCGCAGGGTCCACCAGGGAGGCGTCCAGGCTGAGCTGCCGCAGCAGCGTCAGCGACTGGAAGATCGTGAACCGGTTCTTGTTCACGTCCTCGATCAGCCCCAGGATCTTCTGGCGCTCGCGCTGCAGGTGCGTCTGGTACACCTTCTGGTGGCGCGGGTTGAGCACCACTTCCAGGATCTGCTCCTGCTTGGGCGGCAGGTCCTTGATCACCTGGTCCTTGGTGCGGCGCATCATCAGCGGACGGACCCGACGGCGGAGCTTGTCCAGCTGCCCCTTGTCACCGTTCTTCTCCACGGGCTTCTGGTAGTACTCGGCAAAGCGCTTGGGGCTGGAGAACAGTCCGGGCGCAACGATCGAGGTAAGCGCCCAGAACTCCATCAGGTTGTTCTCCAGCGGCGTGCCCGTGATGGCCAGCTTGAAGGCCGCCGGGAGTTTGCGGGCGCACTGGTACGCCTTGGACTGGTGGTTCTTCACGAACTGCGCCTCATCCAGCACCAGGCCGGACCAGGTGCGGGAGGCGTACGCCTCGTAGTCGATCCGGAACAGGGCGTAGGAGGTGATCACAATGTCGGCGCCGGACAGTGCCTCCGCCGGGGTCTGGTTGCTCTTGGCGAACGTCTCGCTGACGGCGTGGACTTTCAGGCCCGGAGCGAAACGCGCCGCTTCCGCTGCCCAGTTGCCCACCACGCTGGTGGGGGCAACCACCAAAAAGGGAGCACCGGCGTCGGACTGGCCTGCTGAAGCATCTGCTGCCGCCAGCGAGAGCTCCTTCGCCGCGCACATCAGGGCGAGCGCCTGCACCGTCTTGCCCAGGCCCATGTCGTCGGCGAGGATTCCACCCAGGCTGTGCCGGTACAGGAACGTGAGCCAGTTGAAGCCCTCCAGCTGGTACGGCCGGAGCTCTGCATTAAGGGTGGCGGGCAGCGGCAGGCCGTCCACGCCGCCTTCAAGCAGACCGCCCACCGCTGAACGCCACGCGGCCGCCTGCTCATCCACGATCCCCAGCTGGGCAAGCTCGTCCCACAGCCCGGCCTGGAACCGGCTGATCTGCAGGGGTGCGTCCTTGTTGTCCTGCAGGGAGCGCGCCTCCTCGATCAGTGCGCGCAGCTGGTGCAGCTCGGGCAGGTCCAGGGAGAAGTAGGCGCCGCTGGGCAGCAGCATCTTGGTCTGGCCGGACGCCAGCGCGGAGAAGACGGCCGCGAAGGAGACCGGCTGGCCCTCCAGGGTTATCTGGATGCCGAGGTCGAACCAGTCGCGCTGCTCGGTGGCCTTGGTGGAAATGGATACCACCGGCGCTTCCTCGGCCTCACGGTACTCAGCGATTTCGCCGACGGTGTCCACCTCGACGTCCGGGGCTTCGCGCAGCCGGGGCAGGACTTCCTCGGTGAACGCCAGGGTGTCCAGGCCCTTCAGTTCCGCGGACGCCGCCAGCCGCGGCGTGCCCCAGCCGCCGGTGGCGGACTCACCCAGGGCCGGCACCACGTCCCACGGCTGGCCGAGGCCTTCCAGGATCCGGGCCTCGGCGGTGTCGTCGCGGAAGCCGTGGTCGCCGGGGTGCCGCCAGAGGGGCTGCGCCGTGACCAGGTTTCCGCTCTTGTAGTGCCACTCCCAGTGCAGCCGCACTCTGTGGTCGGCGCCGTAGTTCGCCAGCAGGGACAGGGTGGGGACGGCCAGCGCCGGGAGTTCCACGGACTCGTCCCGGGCGGTGACCCGGGCCGTCTGCTTCAGCTTCGGGTAGAAGCCCGTCAGGAACCGGGACTCGTCCTTGGCTGGGATTTGCAGCGTACTGCCCGCGGTCACGAACGTCAGGAGTTCCTCGCTCAGGCCACCTTCCAGGGCAGCCAGCGTAATCACGTTCTCGCCCGCAGTGGCCTCGCCAACGCCGGGCAGCGCACCGCCGTCGGTGGCCAGGGCATCGGTGGTGAAGAAAATGCCATGGGCGGGGCGGCCGATGGTTCCCACTGACGCCGGATCAATCTCCACGCCCTCAACGGCGATGGTTGGCGAAAGTTCCAGCCCGCCGTCGGACGACTGGTCCTTGGCCGCTGCAGCGGGTGCCGCCTCGTCCGCTGCGGAAGGGGCGGCCAGCGGCGAGCCGTAACGGCTCAGATTAAGGCCGACGGCGGCGGGCGACGCTGCGAGGCGGACCGGCTCAGTGCCGCGCGAGTGGACGAGTGCGAGGCCGATTTTTCCTGCGTCTTCCAGCAGGCTCCACAGGTTCTTCCCTGCGAAAGAGTTCAGCCCCAGCCAGAAGCCCGAGGAGTTGTAGGTCCGGCCTGACGCAACGGAGTGGGCAGCCAGGAATTCCTGCAGCCATTCCACGTGCGCGGGGTTGCACTCGCGCCGGAAGTTCAGGTAGTTCAGCGTGGTCCAGGAGACATCGCCGCGGATCCACTTGCCCTTGGCGCCCATGATGACGGGCCGGGCCTTGAGCTGGCGGACGCTGCGCTGCGGATCACGCCGGCCGGTGTAGGAAAAGTGCGGCGCCGGTTCTTCCACCTCGAACTGGAGTGCCAGCGGAACCCCGGCGTTGGACGGGGTGGCTCCCGGCTGGGAGATCAGCGGGCTGAGGGCCTGCTCCCAGTCGGACAGCGCAGAAACGGAAGGGTTGCGGGACACCTGGGTGGATGTTGACGGCGTGAGCAGCTGGACCCGGATGGCCGGGTTGTCCTCGGCGGCGAAGAGCAGCGCCGCCACGTGCTTGCAATCCTTGCGGACCGGGCAGCTGCACACGCCCACGGTGCAGCTCCAACCGCCGCCCTTGCGGACCAGCTTGGCCGTGGTGGAGTAGGGGAGGTCCGCGCCGCCGCGGACCTTGCCCAGCACGAGCCCGGTGGCGGCGTCGAACGAGATGCCCGAGACGCGGCTTCCCATGGCATACGCCAGCCCGGCCGCCAGGGAGCGGTCGTTGATGGCGGGAGTCTGTATTGCCAGTGCCGCACTCTCGTCCGGTTGGGATGGCATGGTGCGCGCTACTTTCAGCAGGCCACGGCGGGGCCGGGCCGGTGGTTGGTCATCTGATCCATCTTAGTTCGCCTGCGGGGGCGGGAAGCGCCGCCGGCTCCTGGCGGGCGGCAGCGTGGGATCACATGAACAACCAGGGATATAACTGCAGCCAGGATGCGACTGCCGGCCGGGGAGGTGATGGGGCTGCGGCCCGCACCACCTCCCGGCCTGCTAGCTCTGGTGCACCGGCGCCCAGGCGCCCGTCCCTACGGCCTCCCGGGCGGGGGCGCCGGCGTCGAACCGGTCAAGCCGGAAGGCGGCGAGCACGGGAGAGGGGGCTCCGGTAAGGATTTCCTCCGCGAGGAGCTCACCGAGGATCAGCCCCAGCGTCGCGCCCGAGTGGGTGAAAACGGTGTGCAGGCCCGGTATCGAAGGCACCGGCCCCACCACCGGTTCACCGTCGCCGGGAATGGGTTTCAGGCCTGCAGCCACCCGCTGGGCGGTCAGGCGGGGATTCCCCGCGAGTACCTTCGAGGCCTCCTCGAGCAGGCCCTGGACAGACTCCTCGGGAACCGTGAAGGATCCGTCATCTTCGATGATTACAGACTGCTCTGCCCAGTCCGCATCAAGTACCAGCCTGCCGTCAGGCATGGGCCGCACAGCGACGCGGGGGGTGTTCAGCACGGTCTGCACTTTCACGTCGAGCGGTTCTGTGAACACCACGAAGGCGGCCGGGGTGGCATCCGGAACCGTCACACCGAGGGCTGCGAGCTGGGCCGGGACCTCGCCGCCCGTTGCCAGCACCACCTGGTCGGCTTCCAGCCGCGTCCCGTCGCCGAGGATGACGCCGGCCGCGGCGCCGTCGTGCATATCCACCCGGACATCCCCGGCATTCTGGATGATGACCGCCCCGTTGTCCGCCGCCTCGGAAGCCAATGCCGCGATGAAGTCGGGCATGTTGACCCAGCCTTCACCTGGGTTGTAGATGGCACCCTCGCTGGCCACGGCAGCGGCGTCCACATCCGGGGCGACACGGGCCACGTCACTGCTGTCCACCCAGACGGAGTGGTATCCGCCCGAACGCTCGAAGGCGAAGGTTTCGCGGAAGGTTTCGTCCGGGCCGGCCCATTTCAGTGCACCATCGAACTTCAGGTAGTCGCGGCTTTCGGGATGGTGTGCGCTCCAGGTGCGGTAGCGGTCGATCGCAAGCATCCGCAGGTAGTGGTACTCGGCGGAGCGGGCACCGGAGGAGTTGAGCCATGCAATCGAGCGGCCGGAGGCTCCGCTCGCCAGCGGGCCGGACGTGGCAAGCGTTACCTGGGCGCCTCCCTTTGCCAGATGGACGGCGGTGGAAACGCCCAGGATTCCGCCGCCGATGACGGCGACTTTCCTGGCGGGGCTCGTGGAGGACATGGTGGCTCGCTTTCCTGGTGTGGAAGATTGGTGGTGTGAAGATGTGCCGTGGCGACGTACGTCAGGCGAGGACATGGACTTCTTCGATGACTTTGAGGACCGCGACGGCGTCCGCCGGGTCAACAGGGACCGGCCCGCCGTGCAGGAGGGCTCCGGCGAGGAGCCGGTAGAACTGGGGATACGCGCCCCGCTCGGCGGGCACGGCGCGCGTTGCGCCGTCGACTCCCAGGAGCCCCCAAGACTCCTGGGACTCGACGCCGTATGCCGGGTCCGACGGCGGCAGTCCGGCGTCGAGCGCGGGCTCCTGGCCGTCCAGTCCCCACTTTGTGTAGCCGTCGCGTGAGCCCAGGACGTGGAAGCGCGGCCCCGACTGGGCGGCCATGCCGTTCATCCACAGCCGGGAGCGCACGCCCGAGTCGTGCAGCAGGGACACGAAGGCTTCCGTGTCAGCCGCGTCCGGGGCCGGCCCCCGGTGGGCTGTTTCGCCGTAGCTGTGCGCCACGGGTCCGAACAGCTGCACAGCCTGGTCAATCAGGTGGGCGCCAAGGTCGTGGAGGATCCCTCCGCCTTCGGCTGTGGTGGCGGAGTCGCGCCAGTTCCCGAAGCCTTCGGGGCGCCACCACTCGAAGCGGGATTCGAAGGTCCGGACCTCGCCCAGTGCGCCTGCATCCAGGAGCTTCCTGAGGGTGAGGAAATCTGCATCCCAGCGGCGGTTCTGGAAGACCGTCAGCTGCACGCCGGCCTCGGCCGCCCGGGCCATGAGTTCCTCCCCATGGACCGAGGTGGTCACGAAAGGTTTGTCCACCACCACATGCAGCCTGTGGGCGATCGCCGTCGAAGCCATCCCAAAATGCGTGGCCGGAGGGGTTCCCAGGACCACCAGGTCCAGGTCTGCCGCCAGCGCGAACATGGCCCCCGCCGTGGGCACGATGCGCGCCCTCGGGTAGCGGGCGGCCGCTGCTGCGGCGCGATCCGGGTCTGCGGTGACAATGACATCGAGCGAAAAGGACGGGTCTGCCTCAATCAGGGGCGCATGGAAGACCCGTCCCGAGATGCCAAAGCCGACGACGGCGGTACGGATGGGTGCCTGCCCTGCGGTGCCCATCAGAGGACCTCGGAAAGGAAGCGCTGGAGGCGTTCGCTGCGCGGGTTGTCGAAGATTTCCGCGGGCGTGCCCGATTCGACCACTTCGCCTTCATCCATGAAGACCACCTGGTCGGCAACCTTCCGGGCGAAACCCATCTCATGCGTCACCACCACCATGGTCATTCCCCGTTTGGCGAGCGAGGCCATGAGGGTCAGGACTCCTTTGACGAGCTCGGGGTCCAGGGCGCTGGTGGCTTCGTCGAAGAGCATGACTTCCGGTTCCATGGCGAGGGCGCGGGCAATGGCGACGCGCTGCTGCTGCCCGCCCGAAAGGTCCCGGGGGCGGTGGTCGGCGCGTTCGGCGAGCCCCACTTCGGCCAGGCGGCGGCGTGCGCGTTCCCTTGCCTCCGCCTTGGACATCTTCTTGACGCTCCAGAGTGCGAGGGCCACGTTTTCCAGGGCGGTGTGGTCCGGGAAGAGGTTGAAGTGCTGGAACACCATTCCTATCCGGCTGCGCAGGATGTCCGGGTTGACCTTCAGTGCACTGTCCCCGGCGAGGACAACGTCTCCGCTTTTGGGTTCATGCAGCCGGTTGACGCCCCGGAGGAGGGTGGATTTCCCGGACCCGGACGGGCCGATGATGCAGGTGGTGGTGCCGGGTGCCACGGTAAGGCTGACGTTGCGGAGGACCTCGATGTCCCCGTAGGCCATGGTCAGGTTCTTCAGCTCCAGGCTGGAGCCGTGGAAGGTTTCGATGTCAGCGGTGGGATTCGCGCTGGTGCTGGTGATCATGTGTTGCTCCCGGTAGTGAGCGGCGAGGCCGCGTCCAGTTCCTTGACTTCCTTGAGGCCGCTGGTGGGGGCCGACGGACGGCGTTTTCCTGTGCGGAAGCGGCTGTCGAAGTAGTTGACAAGGTGGGTGAGCGGCACGGTGATGATGAGGTAGAAGACGCCCGCCATCACCAGCGGGGAGAGATTCCCGGAGAGTACCGCGGCATCCTGGCCAACACGGAAGAGTTCGCGTTCGCTGACCAGCAGCCCCAGGAAGTAGACCAGCGAGGAGTCCTTGACGATGGCGATGAACTGGTTCACCAGCGCCGGCAGCACGCGGCGGATGCCCTGGGGGATGACCACCAGTGCCATGGATTTGCCATAGCTCATCCCCAGGGCGCGGCATGCTTCGCCCTGGCCCTTGTCCACGCTCTGGATGCCGGCGCGGAAGATTTCACCGATGTAGGCGCTGGCAATCAGGCTGAGGGCGATGATGCCCAGGGGGTACGGCGAGGGGCCAAAGATCGACTGGCTGAGGCGGGCAAAGCCCTGGCCGATCAGGAGGATGGTCAGGATGGCCGGCAGGCCGCGGAAGAGGTCCGTGTAGATGCGGGCCGGGATGCGCAGCCACCTGGACGGTGAGATGCCCATGACGGCCACCACCATGCCCAGGACCACGCCGATAACGGTGGCGGCGACGGAGATGATGAGGGTGTTGAGGAGGCCTACCGCCAGAAGCTGGGGCAGGACTTCAGCCATGGCGCCGAAGTCGAAGAAGGTGCGGATGATGGTGTTGAGCCAGTCCATTGAATGCTCTCAGGTGTTAGTTGTGCCGGTGGCAGCCGGGCGGGCCTTGGTGTGGAAACGTTCGGCCCGCCCGGGCATACCCGTGGTCTACTTGCTTGCTGACGGGGCCGGGGTTGCGGTCTGTTCTGCCTTCGGGAGGTACTGCTCGGGCATCGGGGAACCTGGGAACCACTTCTCGTAGAGCTTCTTCCAGGTGCCGTCCTCCATGGCCTCGGCCAGGCCCTTGTTCAGGGCTTCCTTGAGGGCGGTCTTGCCCTTGGCGACGGCGAACCCGGCCGGCGCGTCGAAGGACGGGATGTCCGCTGCACTGACAAGGCCGAACTGTTCCTGGTAGGACTTTGCGGCCTCGTAGTCCAGGAAGTGGGCATCAACTGAACCGCTGTTGACGGCGGAGACGGCCGTGTTGTTGTCGGGGAACCGCACCAGGCTGGCGGAGGTGAAATTCTTCACCGCGTAGGCTTCCTGCAGCGTTCCCTGCACCACGCCAAGGCGTTTGCCGGACAGTCCGTCGGCGTTGTTGATGCCGGAGGTCTTGGTGGTGATGACGGTCAGGTATCCCGCCAGGTAGCCGTCAGAGAAGTCGACCGTTTCCTTGCGCTTGTCCGTGATGCCGATGGCGGCCACGCCGGCGTCGAACTGCCCGTTTGCGACGGCGGCCAGCAGGCCCGAGAAGTCCTGTCCGGTGAAGACCACATTGTCCACACCGGCGCGGGCGGCAACGTCCGTGAAGAGCTCCACGTCGAAGCCGGTGAACTTACCCTGGGCGTCCGTGAAGGTGTAGGGCTTCGAATCGCCCAGGCTCGCAACGCGGATGGACCCGGGCTCAATCAGGCCATAAGGGTTTTCGGCCGGTGAAGAAGAAGCCGAAGAGGAGCCTCCGCAACCGGAGAGTGCCAGGACGGCGGCAACAGCCGCGGCAATGAGCGCCATGGGGCGCGCAGTGGTTCGAGTAATCACAGCGAGTTTTCCAATCGTGAGGATGCGGGGAGATGGAGGATCGAGATCCGCCGTGGCGGGTTTGCCGGAAACCCTTGCTGAGTCCGGTCTCAATGCCTACGATTGAGACCGGACTCACATCGATGGATAGAAATGTAATCGACGCCACTAAGGGCGTCAAGGGTCCATTACGAAAGGCCGACATGAGTACTGATGCTTCACGTCGACGCGACGTCACTGTTGCGGACGTCGCCAAAGCCGCGCAGGTGTCCAAAGCCCAGGCCGCCCGAGCCCTGGGCAACTACGGGGCTGTGAGCGACGACGTGCGGGAGCGTGTGCTGGCTGCCGCGGAAGAACTGAACTACCGGCCCAACGAGCTTGCCCGCAGCATGAACACCGGAAAATCAAACACCATCGGCGTGGTGGTGGGCGATATCGAAAACCCGCATTTCGGGCTGGCCACCCGGGGAATCACGGACACCGCAAAGAAGAGCGGCTTCAACGTCATCCTGGTCAATACAGATGAAGACTGGGCGGCGGAAGTGGACGCCGTCAGGGTGCTGCTGGACAAGCGTGTTGACGGCCTGATCGTTGCCCCCGCCTCCTCCGTTGAGAGCCGGCACCTGCAGGACGTCCACCACTCGGGAAGGCCACTGGTCCTGCTGGACCGCACGGCGAAAGGGCTGGACGTGGACACGGTGGCCGTGGACATGGAAGGCATTTCCCATGAATCAACCCGTTATCTGATTGAGGCCGGACACAACCGGATCGCCTTCATCTCCACGCTTCGGACGGATGACTCCTACGCCACTGGCCTGTCCCTGGGCTCGTCCCAGATCTCGGACCGGCGGGACGGCATCATGCGGGCGTTCCGGGAAGCGGGCCTCAAGGAACCCGACGATCTGGTGCGCTTCAATGCCGACGGGCCGGAAAACATCAAGAAGATCACGCGTGAACTGCTGCAGCAGCCTGACCCTGCAACGGCCATCATCGCCTCGGACGGCCTGATCGGACTCAGCGTTGTGGAGGCCATCCAGGACCTCGGCCTCGCTATCCCGGATGACGTCTCTTTCCTCATGTACGACGATTTTGCCTGGACCCGCCTCACCAGGCCTCCCTTGACCGTGATCGCGCAGCCTGTGTACGAGATGGGCGTTGCAGCCGCCGAGGCCCTCATCCGGCAGATCCAGGGCAGGAAAGCGCCGGCGGCCAAACCCGAATTCGCCGCGACCCTCGTCAAGCGCGGCTCGGTGGGCGGGCCGGCCGGCGGCAAGGGCAGCCACGACGGCCGGCGGAACGAAAACCTGCCGGCGACGTAAACTTCGCCGGACGTTCATTTCCCCCTCAACGGCGCAGCGGTCCGGTCCACGTAGCGTGAAAAACGTTCCGAGCACCACCCGTACCACCCGTGAGGATTGCCATGATCACCAGCCAGCAGCCCGTCGTCCTGACCAGCAGCAGCATCGACTCGAGTGACGAGGACGTGGTGGAGGCCAACGTCGGCATCGTGGATGCCATGCACGCCGCCCTGCTGCGGACCGAGGAGATGTCGCCCGTCGCCGTCCGCAGCTACTATGTGGATTTCTATCTGGCCCAGGCACTGGAGGGCGGCTTCGCGCAGTACGTGTTCACCGCCGTCGACCGCTCCGAAACAGACACCCTGGTCCGCGAAGGCATGGCGGGCATGGGCGCCCCTGCCCATCTTGACCTGTTCAACCGGGCAGTGGAGGCATTTGATGACTTGTCCGAAGAAGACGAGGAGCGCTACCTGGACGGTGGCCTGGATGAGGACTCCGAGGAAGTTCCCGACGGCGTCCTCCGGATGGAGGAGCTCGACGGCGAGTTTGAGGAGCTGCTGGAACGGGAGAACATCACGGCACTCAACGCTGCCTGGCTCCGCAGCCAGGCGGAGCTGCTGGTGCTGGACGACGAAGAGGTCGGTGCCTACATTGAGCGGCTTGCGTCAATGATTCCCGATCTGCCGGAGCGCCAGGCGCAGGCGGACGCCGAGGCCCTGGAGGATGCGCCCGACTTCGAAATCATCATCCGCGAACTGTGCAGCATTGCCGGGTATGAACTCCTGAAGATCACCATGGGCGATCCCAACTACGTCCACAACGGCGAACGTGCCCTGGCCTGGCACTTCTCAACCGACCACGGAGGGTTCCTGATGGTCGAGGAGGAGGACGAGGCCTTCATGATCAACCCCGACACACAGGAAATCGTGGCCGCCGTGGAGTTCGAAGAAGCAGGCGCGGAGATGGCCGACGCCTAGGACGGCCGTCCCGGCCAGGCCTACGCCAGCTGCACCCGGCCCACCGTAACGGCGCCTTCCAGCACCAGCCGGAAGGCGCCGCTGCCGTCGCCGAATACGGTGCCGGAACGAAGCTGAACCACAAGCTGTCCGCCGCAGCCCGGGACAATCTTGGCGCTCCCCACGGTGTTCCAGGTGTCCGCTGGTCCGGGTATCTGGATGCGCACCCGGCCGGCAGCGCCTGCGGGTTCGTTGGAAACTACATCAAGCAGCACCTTGTTGCCCTCCGCAGGGGCCGGGTCCCAGCCGCAGTAGAGTGCCCAGCCGGGCCGGCTAGTGTCCGCCGGACCTACGGCCGTGCCGGCCAGTGGTGTCTCGGGCACCAGGGCCAGGTTGTGGCAGGAATCGAAGTTTTCCGCCCGGAACCATCGCCCGGAGCGGCGCCCGGGACCGGTATGTCCGGCTACGGTGAACGGTACTGCCAGCGGAAGATTCTCCGCGGACGCACCCACCAGAAGCTGGTACGTTCCCGGTTCCACCAGCATCCGCTCCTCCACCACGCTGTAGGTTGCCAGCCTGTGAAGCGGAACCCGGATCCTCGCCGTGGCCGCGCCTCCCGGCGGAACCTCCACGCGCTGGTGGCCCACCAGCAGGCGGCGGGGGAACTCGAAGCGGTGGCCGGGAGCCGACGCGTAAACCTGCACCAGTTCCGACGCCGGGCGCGTGCCGGTGTTGCGCAGCTCCACCGCCAGTTCCGCCTGGTCCGCGCCCTGGGGGCCTTCGCCCGGCAGTTCGCGCAGGGCCACAGATTCGTAGTGCACCTCGCCGTACGTCAGGCCATGCCCCAGCGGGAACAGGGGTTCCGCGCGGCTGTACAGGTAGGTGGAGCGCGAGGTGATGATGTCGTAGTCCAGGATGTCGGCCAGGTCCCCGTCCCGCCGGAACCAGGTCTGCGGCAGCCGCCCGGACGGCTCGGTATCGCCGCTCAGGACATCCACCACGCCGTTGCCCAGCTCCTGCCCGCCGTGGGACGTCCAGACGATGGCCGGCGTATCCGCGAGCGCCCCGAGTGCATAAGGGTAGGAGGACACAACCACCAGCACCGTGCGCGGGTTGGCCTCGCGCACTATGCGGACCAGTTCCTGCTCTGCCAGCGGGAGGTCCAGCGTGGTGCGGTCCAGCGTCTCCCGGCCCCCGAGGTGGGGGTCGTTTCCCACCACCACGACGGCGGTGCGGGCAGCGGAGGCGGCCTGCCGGGCGGCCTCGTGGCCGGACTTGAGCGTACGGAGCACAAAGCGGTCAGCTGTGCTGGCGCCGGGAACAAGGGCTGCGCTCGCGGTGCCGGCTTCAATCCGCAGCCATTTGCCGGTCCCCACATGCTGCAGCGCGGCAGTGCCGTCCGTGGCACGGTCCAGCCGGAACGTCTCCTGCACCACCCAGCCGCCCACACGGTCAGCCGTGGCGCGCAGGTATCCGTCCCCGGTGTCGGTCACGAACTTTCCGGTCAGTTCGGACTGGAGGGTCAGCTCTCCCTTGCCCCAGTCCTTGACGATAAAACGCTCCGCCGCACCAGGAACAGCGGCCTTTGCGGTCAGGACGGCAGTGCCGTCACCACCCAGGTAGCCGCCGGTCCGGACGCTCCGCAGGGCCACGACATCGGCGCCTTCCTCTGCAACGACGCCGGCTCCGGAACTTCCGCCGTAGCGGCGGGCGAGCCCTTCGGCGATGCTGACCTCGTCCTGCAGGGTTCCGCTGTACCAGTCGCTCAGCACCCGTGACCCAAGGGTCCCGATGACGGCGATGGTTCCGGGGTCGCTGCCCAGCGGAAGCAGCGGAAGCAGGCCGGTGCCGGCGTCGGAGGAGGCCCCTGTGCCCGAGGCTGCATCGTTGCGCAGCACCACCACGGACTTTGCGGCTGCTTCCCGTGCCAGCTGCACGTGTGCGGGCGCGCCGATGGCGTCCGTCCCGATGGCCGCATAGGGGTCACTTTCCGGAGTGAACTCGCCGGTCCTGGCGCGGAGCGTGAGGAGCCGCAGCACCGCCCGGTCAACGTCGGACTCATCGATCAGGCCCTGGCTGAGCGCCTCGTTGAGGTGGGCGATGGACGGCGCCGGGTTGTCGCCGTCGTCCGTGAAGCTGTCCACTCCCGCGTGGAGCGCGGCCGCATAGGCCGCCGGGCCGTCGTCGAAATACTTCTCCGCGCGGAAGAGGGAGCCGGGCGCGCCCGCGTCCGTCACGATGGTGACCGACTCCCCGTTGTGCCACTGCCGCAGCTCGGACTGCACCAGGTCGGAGACGTGCGCGGGCCGGCCGTTCACCAGGTTGTAGGAGAGCATCACTGCCCCCGCCACGCCCTCCTCGATGGGGGAGCGGTAGGCGGGGAGTTCGTACTCGTGCAGGACCCGGGGGCTGAGGAAGCTGGAGGTGACGTTCCTGTCCAGCTCATTGTTGTAGCCGAGGAAATGCTTGAGGGTGGGAACCGTCAGCCACGTGTGCGGGTCCTTTCCCTTGAGGCCGCGGCAGTAGGCGCCGGCCAGCTCCGCCGTGAGGTGCGGGTCTTCGGAGAAGCCTTCCTCGTTGCGTCCCCACAAGGGGTGCCTGAGCGGGTTCACCACCGGTGCCCAGGCGTTCAGGCCCACGGACGGATCCTCCGCCTTCTTTCCGCGGAGTTCGCGGCCCGTGGCCTCGCCGAGCCGTTCGATCAGGTCTGCGTCCCAGGTGGCGGCCATGCCTACGGGCTGCGGAAAGACGGTGGCCGGTCCCAGCCAGGCAACACCGTGCGCTGCCTCCGCGCCTGTGTGGAAGGGTGCCAGCCCCAGCTCCGGAACAGCCGGGGCGTGCTGGTGCAGCATGGCCACCTTCTGCTCGAGGGACAGCGTGCGGAGGATCTGGTGGGCTAGTTCTGCAGCGTTTCCAGTCCCGGGGTCAGCGGCCGGGGAGGCGAGGGTGGCGGGTTGATTGCGCACGGCAGTCCAATCAGCGGGTTATCGAATCGCTTATACAAATTCGGGCGACACCCAGTGTTGCACTCCGGCTTGTGAGTCGCAACACATTTCACTCTTGCCGGATCCTGTGCTGGTGTCATACGCTAGCCCAAGTCGAATCGGTTCGATGAATCGTTGAATCCTTCCCTCATTGGCTCACACAAAGGAGTGCTGTCATGCTTGGTTCCCAGGTAGACCCGTCAAGGGGACGCCCCCATAAATCCGCCAGCCGCCTGCTTGGCGAGGCCTCATCCGCCGGCGTTAACCGCCGCTCCTTCCTTGGCATCCTCAGTGGTGCGGTGTTCCTCGCCGCTGCGCCGGCTGCGTTGACGGCCTGCTCCAGCGGTGCCGCGCCGCAGGCAACAACCTCCGGCAGCCTGTCGGAAACGGTGGCCAAACTGGTCCCCGCGTACAAGCCGCTGGAGCTGGTCAAACCGGATATCCCTTCCGTGAACGGCTCCACGCCGGGCTTCACCAGCATCCCCTCGTCCCTGGTCAAGTCCGTCCCCACCCCTCCCGGGAGCGGCGGAACCTACACGGCCATGACGCCCGCCTGGTGGGCTGTCCCGCCCGCGCTGCCGCAAAACAGCTACTACCAGGCGGTCAACGAAAAGCTCGGCGCCACCATCAACTTCCAGGTCAACGACGGCAACGCCTACGCGGACAAGGTGCAGACAGTCCTGGCCTCGCCCAAGGACGTTCCGGACTGGATGGTCATTCCGGGATGGAACCTGCCGCCGCGCTTCGGGCAGGCAGCCGCAGGCGTCTTCCAGGACCTCTCCGAGTTCATCGCCGGGGACAAGGTCAACAAGTACCCCAACCTGGCAAACATTCCGACGGCGGCATGGAAGATGGGCTGCTTCGAAGGCGGCCTCTACGGGCTGCCCTACCCAGGTGCCCTCATCTCGGATGCCATCTTCTACCGCGCAGACCTCTTCGAGGAACTCGGCGTCAAGCCGCCCACGTCCGCCGACGAATACCGCACGCTGGCCAAGGAACTCACGGACGAATCCAAGAACCGCTGGGGTTCCGAGGACGTCTGGACCGGCGCGCAGATCATGCACGGCGTTGTCCCCAAGTGGAAGCAGGTGGACGGCAAGCTGCAGAACAAGGTGGAAACGGACGAGTACCGGGCTGCGCTTGAGTGGACGGCGAAACTGTTCGCCGACGGCTCGGTCCACCCGGACGCCGTGGCCGGAAACGCGCAGCAGTCCAAGCAGCGCTTCGAATCCGGCGCCTCGTTGATGGCCTCGGACGGCATGGGCTCCTGGCACGAGGCTTTGGCCCGGGTCCTTCCCTCCAACCCGAAGTTCAACATGCAGCCCATGGACTACTTCGCACCCGACGGCGGCAAACCCACCCTGTTCCGCGCACAGCCGGCAGCGATCTTCAGTTTCATCAAGAAGACGGACCCCGCCAAGGTGGAGGAGATGCTGGCCCTGGCCAACTTCATGGCAGCCCCGTTCGGCACCGAGGAGAACGTGCTGATCAACAACGGCGTGGAAGGCGTGCACTTCACCAGGGACGCCCAGGGCATCCCGAAGGCCACGGCCAAGGGTACCGAGGAGGTCACCAGCACCTACGCGTTCCTGGTGAACGCCCCGATCGTGAACTCCATGGTCCAGTACCCGGGGCTGGTGCAGTCGCAATCCGAGTGGGAAGCACGCCAGGCGCCCAACGTTGTGGAGGACGCCTTCTTCGGCATGCAGATCCAGGAACCGGCCAAGTTCGGTTCGCTGTCCAAGCCGTTTGACGACCTCGCCAAGGACATCATCCGCGGACGCAAGAGCATGAAGGACCTCGACGCCGAACTCGCCACCTGGAAGAGCAAGGGCGGCGACGAACTCCGGGACTTCTACGCCGGATTCCTGGCCTAGGGGATGGCGAGGATGAGCACCGGAACAGAGCGCACAGCAGCGCCGCGGCAGGAGGCCGCCGCGGCGCAGGACAGCGGGGATTCGGCAGGAAGTACGACGGCGGCCAGCGCGTTGGGTGCCGGGACGCAGGAGGCCGGAACGCAGGATGCAGGCAGCGCGGCTGCCGCCGGCACGGCCACCCCTGCGCTGAGGCCGAGGGCCAACCTCAAACTGCGGTTCAACCGGGACCGTTCCCTGGTGTTCATGGCATTGCCCGCCGTGATCCTGCTGGCGATCTTTGCGTACCTCCCCATGCTGGGCAACGTGGTGGCCTTCCAGGATTACTCCCCGTACGTGGGCATTCCGGCCAGCCCCTGGGCAGGGATGGACAACTTCGCGCGGGTGCTGGCGGACCCCGACTTCTGGCACGCCGTCAAGAACACCCTGGTGATCACGGCGTTCCAGCTGGTGTTCTTCTTCCCCATCCCCATCGCCCTGGCCATGCTGCTCAACTCCCTGGTCAACCCGCGCCTCCGGGCGGCGATCCAGGCCGTGGTGTACCTGCCGCACTTCTTTTCCTGGGTCCTGGTGGTCTCCGTCTTCCAGCAGATCTTCGGCGGGGCGGGGCTGCTGAACCAGTCGCTGCGCGCCAACGGCTGGCAGGCCGTGGACATCATGACCAACCCGGATACGTTCCTGTTCCTGCTCACCTCCCAGGCCGTCTGGAAGGACGCCGGCTGGGGCATCATCGTGTTCCTCGCAGCCCTCAGCGCCATCGATCCGGCCCAGTACGAGGCAGCGGCGGTGGACGGGGCCGGCCGGTGGAAGCGGATGTGGCATGTCACCCTTCCCGGACTCCGCAGCGTTATCGTTCTGCTGCTGATCCTGCGGCTGGGGGACTCGCTGACCGTTGGTTTCGAGCAGATGATCCTGCAGCGGGACGCCGTCGGGGCGGAGGCCTCCGAGGTCCTCGACACCTTCGTGTACTACACCGGCGTGCAGAACGGCGACTGGAGCTACGCGGCCGCCGCCGGCCTCATCAAGGGCCTGGTGAGCCTGGCCCTGATCCTGACTGCCAACAAAGTTGCCCACATCTTCGGTGAGAGCGGTGTCTACTCCAAATGAGCACACTAACCAGCAAGGCACCCACTACTGCAGACGCCAAACCACCCAGGCAGCCGCGCACCAGACCGGAACGCCCCATCTGGGACGAAGAACCCGGAGCGGCGGCGAAGGCCGGCAAGATCGTGGTGCTCGCCGTCGTCGTCCTTGCGGTCCTGGGGCCGCTGTACACGATCGTCCTCACCAGCATCTCCTCCCAGGCCACCATCACGCAGGCCGGCGGACTGGTCCTGGTTCCCGGGGAAATCTCCTTCGCCGCCTACCAGCAGATCCTCAGCGGCGGGGTGGTCACCAGGGCGGTGCTGGTCAGCGTGGGCGTCACGGCCACCGGCACGGCGTTGAGCATGGTGGTCTCCATCCTCTGCGCGTACGGCCTGTCCCGGCCGGGGTCCTTCGCCCACACGCCCATCCTGTTCACACTGCTGATCACCATGTTCTTCAGCGCCGGCATCATCCCGGCCTACCTGCTGGTGTCCGGACTGGGCCTGATCAACACGTACTGGGCACTGATCCTGCCCAGCAGCATCTCGGTGTTCAACATCATCATCCTGCGCGGCTTCTTCATGGGCATTGACCGGGGGATCCTGGACAGCGCCCGGATTGACGGCGCCAGCGAGTGGCGCACCCTGACGCAGATCGTGCTGCCCATGTCCAAGGCCGTCACCGCCGTCATCGCACTGTTCTACGGGGTGGGCTACTGGAATGCATTCTTCAACGCCATCCTCTACATCAATGACAGCTCCATGAACCCGCTGCAGGTGGTGCTCCGGTCCTACGTGCTCCAGGGCGTCTCGGTGCCCGGCCAGGTGGATGTGGGAACCGGGGCCGCGGCGGGTCCGGCGCTGCAGATGGCCGTGATCGTGCTCGCCATGATCCCCATCCTGATCGTCTACCCCTTCGTGCAGAAACACTTCACCAAAGGCGTGATGATCGGCGCGGTCAAGGGATGAGCGGCCCGGCTTCGGTGTCCTTCATGTGGCCCTCAACGGACCGCCGCGGTGCTTGCCCCCTTGGAAAGGGAGGGGGCAATGAGGCGCAGCTCGGCGGGCTTGGCCAGGCTCAGCCGGTCCATGACCATCTCCACGGCGGCGCGGCCGATGTCCATCGCCGGGATGGACACCGCCGTCCAGGGCAGGAAGGCAGCCGTGGCCACATCGGCCGGGGCAATGACCACCACCGAGATGTCCTCCGGGACGGACCGGCCGTGCGCGGCAAGGTTCTCCCGCAGGATGGGCAGCAACCCCTCGTTGTGCACCAGGAGGGCAGTGATGGCCTCCGGGCCGGCGAAGACCTTCTCCAGCGCCCGGGCCAGGTCCTTGGAGTTTGCCTCGCAGGCCACCGAAACATTGGTGATCTCGAGTTCGCGGCACGCCTCCTCGAAACCGCGCAGGGCCCGGTCCGCGTAGGTTGCGTGCCGGCGCAGCGAGGCGGGCGGGGAGCCGATGAAGGCGATGCCGCGGTGGCCCAGTTCGGCCAGGTGGCGGACGGCGGTGCGGGAGGCTCCGGCGAAGTCGAAGTCAACGCAGCTGAGGCCGCGCGGATCGTCCGGCATGCCGATCAGCACCGCGGGCTTGTCCAGCTTGGCCAGCACGGGGATGCGGGGATCGCGGGCCTCGATGTCCATCATCACCAGGCCGTCCACCATGGACTGGGACGTCACCCGCTCTATGCTGCCGGCGTCGTCCTGGGTCAGAAGCAGGACGTCCTGGTTGAACGTCCGGGCGGTGGTCACTACGGCGGTGACGAACTGCATCACCACACCCACGTTGACGTCCGCGCGGAGGGGCACCACCAGCCCCAGGACATTGGAGCGGCTGGAGGCCAGGGCGCGGGCACTGGACCGGGGGCTGTACTTCAGCCGGCGCATCGCCGCTTCGACGATTTCGCGGGTTTCTTTCGATATGGGACGGTTCCCGCTCATCACGTAGGACACGGTACTCGTGGAGACCCCCGCTTCTTTGGCCACGTCACTGATGGTCGCCGCCGTTGAAGCCTTTCGATTACTCATATCCATCATTTAACCAAGGAATTCCATGCATCCTCGAAGCCACGGCCTGAGCGCCGTGACAGAGCGGGCCGGGCTGCTCTTCGGCGCCGACTACAACCCCGAGCAGTGGCCGGAGGAAAGCTGGCCGGAGGACATCCGGCTGATGCAGGAGGCCGGCATCAACCTGGTCACCCTGGGCGTCTTCAGCTGGGCACGCCTGCAGCCCACCGAGGGCACCTGGGACTTCGGCTGGCTGGACCGGATCCTTGCCCTGCTGGAGGAGGCAAACATCCAGGTCTGCCTGGCCACGCCCACCGCATCGCCGCCGCCCTGGCTGGGGCACCGCTACCCCAGCACGCTGCCCACGGATGAAGCCGGGACAACGCTCTGGTACGGGTCCCGCAACCAGTTCTCGCCGTCGTCGGCCGTGTACCGCAGCGCCGCACGGCAGGTCACCGCGGCACTCGCCGAGCGGTACGGCAAGCACCCCGCCGTTGTGATGTGGCACGTGGGGAACGAGCTGGGACAGATCAGTTACGACGACGAGACCGCCGCCGCGTTCCGCACCTGGCTGCTGCGCCGCTACGGCTCCCTGGAACACCTGAACTCCGCCTGGGGCACCACCTTCTGGAGCCAGGGCTACAGCACCTGGGAGGAAATCCTGCCCCCGCGCACGGCACCCTACCTCCACAACCCCACGCAGGTCCTGGACTTCAAGCGCTTCACCTCGGAGTCGCTGCTCAAACTCTTCACCGCTGAACGGGACATCATCCGCCAGTACTCCCCGGATGTCCCGGTCACCACCAACCTCATGGGGTTCTTCCGCGGCGCGGACTACTTCAGCTTCGCCGGGGAGACGGACCTGGTGGGCAACAACTGGTACACGGATCCCGGGCAGCCGCAGACCTGGGAGCTGGGCGCCCTCACCCACGATCTGTGCCGGGGACTGGCCGGCGGCACACCCTGGCTCCTGATGGAATCCGCAGCCTCAGCCGTGAACTGGCGGCCCCACAACAGCGCCAAGGAACCCGGCGCCCTCCGCGTGGACTCGTTCTCCGCCCTGGCCCGCGGTTCCGACGGCATCTGCTTCTTCCAGTTCCGCCAGTCGGCCTTCGGCGCCGAACGCTTCCACTCCGCCGTGGTGCCGCTGGCGGGGGAGGACACCCGTGTGTTCCGCGAGGTCGCGGAGCTCGGCTCCCAGCTGCAGGACCTGCGGCTCCTCGCCGGCACCCCGGCGCACTCCCGGATTGCCATCCTGTTCGACTGGGACAGCTGGTGGGCGGCTGAGTCCCCCGACTGCCCCACTGACCGGCTCGGCGTCCTGGACCAGCTCCAGGCCTACTACCGGCCGCTGCTGCGCCGCGGCCTGTCCGTGGAAGTGGTGCACCCCTCAACTCCGCTGGACCGCTTCGACCTGGTGCTCGTCCCCAGCCTCTTCCTCCTGGCGGAGGACCATGCCGCGGCCCTGACGGAATGGGTGCACCAGGGCGGGACCGCCGTCGTGGGGCCCTTCACCGGGGTGGCGGACAGCAACGGCCACCTCCGGCAGGGACGCTTCCCGGCGGTCCTGGTGGACCTGCTCGGCACCAGCGGCGAGGAATGGCGACCCCTGGCGGAAGGCATTGGACTCGATTTTGCTTCATCCGGCCCGGGCGGTGACTCTGCAGACGCACCCGCCGGCCTCGAGGCCACTGTCTGGTCCGAGGACCTGCGCCTGGACGGTGCGGGAGCCTCGGCGGCGGCCACGTTTGCCTCCGGCGCCCTGGCAGGAAAACCGGCGGTAGTCCGCAACAGCCACGGCCGCGGCACCGCCTGGTACGCCGGGTGCGACCTGCCCGAAGCCGCCCTGGGCCACATCGTGGGGGAGGCCCTGGCGGCAGCCCGCATTTCCTCGCCGGTGGCAGGAATGCTGCCGGACGACGTCGAACTCGCCACCCGCGGCGGCCACCTTTTCCTGCTGAACCACAGCCCTGAACCGCGCCCCGTGACGCTCACCGGGCAGTCCGTGGACCTGCTCACCGGGAACGCCTGCGGGCCCCACCTGACCCTGGAACCGTACGGCGCCCTGGTCCTCAAAGACAGCACTGCACCTCTTGAGAACGGAAACTGACATCCCATGAAATTCACCGACGGCTACTGGCTGTACCGCAAAGGCTTCTCGGCGCTGCACCCGCGCGACGTCTCGGACGTGGTGGAAGACGGGCGGAGCCTGACGGTTTACGCACCCACCAAGCGCATCAACTCCCGCGGCGATGCCCTGAACCTTCCGCAGCTGACGGTCACCTTCGATGCGCCCCTGCCGGACGTCATCGGCGTGACCATCGAACATTTCCAGGGCGGCCTGGACAACGGCCCCCACTTTGACGTGAGCCGGACAGGGCCGGCGCCGCAGTTCAGCCGTGACGGGGACACGGCCAGCATCACCTCCGGCGGGCTGACGGCGCGGATCAGCACGTCGGGGGACTGGGGGGTGGACTTCCTGGGGAACGGCAGGCTGCTGACCACGTCCACTCCCCGCAGCGTCGGCGTCATCACGGACGACGGCGGGCGGACGTTTGTGCACGAACAGCTCAGCCTGGGCGTGGGTACCAATGTGTACGGCCTGGGCGAGCGGTTCGGCGCGTTTGTCAAGAACGGCCAGTCGGTGGACATCTGGAACGAGGACGGCGGCACCTCCAGCGACCTCGCCTACAAGAACGTGCCGTTCTTCATCACCAACGACGGCTACGGGGTGTTTGTGAACCACCCCGAGAAGGTGTCCTTCGAGGTGGGGTCCGAGGTGGTGTCCCGCACCCAGTTCAGCGTGGAGGGCCAGAAGCTCCAGTACTTCATCATCCACGGGCCCTCGCCGAAGGACATCATCAGGCGGTACACCGAGCTGACTGGGCGGCCGTCACGGATCCCGGCCTGGTCCTACGGCCTGTGGCTCTCCACCTCCTTCACCACGGACTACGACGAAAAGACCGTGAACTCCTTCATTGACGGCATGGAGGAGCGGAACCTGCCCCTGTCCGTCTTCCACTTCGACTGCCACTGGATGAGGTCCTTCCACTGGAGCGACTTCGTCTGGGACCCCGCCACTTTCCCTGACCCGGAGGGCATGCTGGCCCGGCTTCACGACCGCGGGCTCAAGGTCTGCGTGTGGATCAACCCGTACATCGCCCAGCGCTCGCACCTGTTCCGCGAGGGGCTGGAACGGGGCTTCCTGGTCAAGCGGGCGGACGGGTCCGTGTGGCAGTGGGACATGTGGCAGGCAGGCATGGGGCTGGTGGACTTCACCAACCCCGAGGCCGTGCTCTGGTACCAGGACAAGCTCCGCGGCCTGCTGGGCCAGGGCGTTGACTCGTTCAAGACGGACTTCGGCGAGCGCATCCCCACGGATGTGGTGTGGCACGACGGCTCCGATCCGGACAGGATGCACAACTACTACGCGCAGCTGTACAACAGGACGGTTTTCGACCTGCTGTCCAAGGAGCTGGGCGAAGGCGAAGCGGTGGTGTTTGCCCGCTCAGCCACGGCCGGCGGACAGACCATGCCGGTGCACTGGGGCGGCGACTGTGAGTCCACGTTCGCTGCCATGGCTGAATCGCTGCGCGGCGGGCTGTCCCTGGCGGCGTCGGGCTTCTCCTTCTGGAGCCACGACATCGGCGGCTTTGAGGGCACGCCCGAGCCGGAAATCTTCAAACGGTGGATTGCGTTCGGCCTGCTGTCCTCGCACTCGAGGCTGCATGGGTCCAACTCCTACCGTGTGCCGTGGCTGGTGGACGAGGAATCCGTGGACGTGCTCCGGCACTTTACGGAGCAGAAGATGCGGCTCATGCCGTACCTGCTGATGGCGGCGGAGCAGGCTTACGCAGAGGGCATCCCCCTGATGCGCCCGCTGTTCATGGAGTTCCCGGAGGATCCGGGCTGCGCGCACCTGGACCGGCAGTACATGCTGGGGCCGGACATCCTGGTGGCGCCGGTCATGGACCCGTCCGGCACCGTGTCCTTTTACCTGCCCGAGGGCACCTGGACCCATCTGGAAACAGGGGAGCAGCTGGCGGGCCCTCGCTGGCACCGCAAGGAGTATTCGGTGATGCAGGCTGCCACCTGGGTCCGCGAAGCCGCTGTGCTGCCCATCGGCACAGTGTCGGACCGGCCGGACTACGACTGGGCACGGGACATGCAGTTCCGGGCGTTCGCAGCGCCGGACGGGACACGGCGCATTGGGGTGCCCTCGCCGGACGGTTCCACCACGGCCTTTGACGTGACCGTCAGCGGCGGCGACGTTTCCGCCGTCGTAGTCTGATGGAACCTGTCACCGAGGCGAGGATACACACAGCCATGAAGACCCTGGGCCGCACCGGACTCCCCGTCACCGATATTTGCGTCGGCACCAGTTCCCTGGGAAATTACCCCCGGAACGGCAGCGCGGCGGAGCGGACGGAAACGGCGGTGGCCGCCGTCCGCGAGGCGATGGCCGGTCCCTTCAACTTCCTGGACACCTCCAACGAGTACGGGCACGACGGCGGGAGCGAGCGCTGGATCGGGCAGGCCATCCGGGAGGCGGGCGGGCTGCCGGAGGGCTTTGTCCTGTCCACGAAGGTGGATCCCATCGTGGGGACGGCAGACTACTCCGGCGACCGTGTCCGGCGCAGCGTGGAGGAAAGCCTGGAGCGGCTGGGGCTGGACAGGCTCCCGCTGGTCCATCTCCACGATCCGGAGAAGATCAGCTTTGCGGAGGGCGTTGCCGCCGGTGGACCGTTGGAGGCGCTCGTTGACCTGCGGGACCAGGGGGTGATTGGGCACCTCGGCGTGGCCGGCGGACCCATTGACCTGGAGCTGAAGTACCTGGCCCTGGACGTGTTCGATGTTGTCATCAGCCACAACCGGTACACCCTGGTGGACCAGACGGCGGAGCCGCTCATTGAGGACGCACGACGGCGGGGCGTCGCCTTCATCAATGCCGCGCCTTTTGGCGGCGGCCTGCTGGTGAAGGGACCCGAGGCCAGCGCCAACTACTGCTACCGGCCGGCCAGCGCGGAACTGCTGGGCCGGGTCCGGGAGATGCAGGACCTCTGCCGCGAGTACTCGGTGCCGCTTGCCGCCGCGGCGCTGCAGTTTTCCACCCGCGATCCGCGCATCACCTCAACCATCGTGGGGATGGCGGAGCCCGGACGGGTGGCCGAAACCGCACGCCTGGCCCAGTGGAGCATCCCGAATGACTTCTGGGAACGCATGCTGCCGCTGGCTGCAGCCGGGAACGCGGACTTGGGTTAGGGGTTCCGACGTCTCTCGTAACTGAGAGTCAGTACACCGAATCGAGCTGGAGGTGACAGTTCATAAGGTGCCGCCGCCGTCCTCACCTGGTCCCCGAGACGTGACCTCATCCCAAGGGTTTGGAGACGATTTGATGTGTAGCGTTTAGGGCACCTTCACCGGGCAGTTTTGCGTGCGGGTCTTATGGGGATCGTCGGGCACGGGGATGCCGCGCTTCTCAATGGAAATGATCTGCCTGTCGCACTGACCCGCCTGGGGACCCTCCAAAGGACACCCAGCTGGCCTAACTAAAGCGCGCCTTTGGAACCAAGAAATCGGGTCGGCCAGGCCCGGCTGACCCACCGGCGGTATTTTGGTGACGGAAGAGGGTTGGTTTCACCGTTCTAGCTGGTCAGGCTCAAAGGAGTTGCATAGATGGATGAACGTCAGAAGCTGACAGTTCCCGACCTGGTTGGGCAGCCTGTGCACATTGCCCAAGAGATGGCGGCGAACATTGGGTTTGGTCTCGCCGCCGGGGACCCTGACGGGCCGGGGCTCCGTTCGCGTACATGGCCAGGGCTGTTCTGGGTGACCTCCCAAGATCCGTCTGCCGGGTCGGTCCTTGAGCGCGGGAGCCAAATTAGGATTACTTTCGTTCAGGACGGTCAAGCCCGAAGCGACGTGCCGGAGCAGACAGGCGGGCCGACCCCCTCACTTAAGAGTCATGCGGAGGCTGAGAAGGACGAGTGAGCGATGTCCGGTGAGGGATCGTGTGGCGGCCGCTGGTCAGCGATCCGTTGGCTTGGCGGATGTCGGCGCTGTGGTTGAAGAGCCGTAGGTCAGCGGAGACGGATGCGTTTAAGGCGGGCTGTTGGGGCCGGGCTGGAGGCGGGGGCATGGGTAGTGGACTGCGTTTGCAAGCCGCCCCTTGAAGGTCTCCGCGCCTGAAGCGTAACCTGCACGCAAGAAGCGGAGATTGCAAGATTGGCCTAGGAGCGGCATGAATGTGCTGAGCCAGATACTCGCCGGATCCACCGGCCTGGCGCTGATAAGCGTTGGCATCCTGGAGATCTTCTTCCATGGCGATCAACGGTTCCACCGGATCTTCCTGATTAGGCCGGAAGACGTGCGCGCAGTGCGGATGTGGGCGATGAATGTTGGCGCCTACAACATCACCTTCGGCTTGGGCATCGCAGTGGGCCTGTGGCTGGTGAACTTCTCAGGAAATCCCGCCAGCGGGTCGGCCATAGTTATCTTCTGCTGCTCGTGCCACGTCTTCCTTGGTTTCTGGCTGTGGGTCACAGAGAAGCGCCTTTTGGTCAGCGCAATCGGCCAGGCGCTCTTCCCGGCGCTGGCAATCGTCTTCTACGTTCTCTTTCACTAGGGGGTGGTGGTTGGCGAATGCTAGTGGCGGCGTTTTTGGTTGCTACGCGTCACAGCAGCGCCCGTAAGGGGATCCCCTATTGACGCAGGAGCGCCCGTTAGGCCACCCGGCTTACGGGCGGATGTTCTTAGTCCAAGCAGGCACATCAGGATCAGCTCGGACGGCGACTGCAACGCGCAACACTCCTATGACAACAGGGGCGGGACAGGATCTGGAAAGGTAGAACCATGACCTTACGCATCCGGCTCATCAACCCCGGTGACTGTGAAACCCTGGCTGAACTGCAAGTACGCAACCGCGATTTCCTGTCACCGTGGGGTCCCACGCGGGCTGAGGACTATTTCACGGTGGAAGGTCAGCGCGCCGACGTTGAGGCAGCACTGGCACGTCACGGGCGCGGTGATGCAATGCCCTGGGTCATCTTGGACGACGACGGTGCGGTAGCTGGGCGCTTGACGCTCAGCGGCATCACCCGCGGCCCCTTCCAATCCTGCAACATGGGGTACTGGCTGTCGGAGGACCGAACAGGCATGGGTCTGGCGACGGAGGCCGTCCAAGCAGCACTCGTCTCCGCCTACACCGAGCTGGAACTTCATCGAGTGCAAGCCGAAACTTTGATTGCCAATGTCGCTTCTCAAAACGTCCTAGCCAAGACAGGCTTTCAGCAGTACGGACTCGCCCCGAAGTATTTGAAGATCGCAGGCACATGGCAGGACCACCTTATGTTCCAGCACTTGAACGACAGCGTCGGGTGAGGATCCCCAGTCGGGCGCCTAAAACGTCCGGCGAGCCACCGGCTAACGGACAGTGGGATTGCTTGGCTACAGCCGGAACTCAATAAATTTGTGTTCGTATCTGTCGGGTTTCATGTAATCGGACACAAATTCCAGCTCCAGCCCTTCGTCGGTCCACACCGCACGGTATGCCCCGTCGCCGAACGGATCGTGCGCGTTATTGGTAGTCAGCGACCCTACCTCCACATAAGTGGGCCAGTTTCGGGGTTCGTAGACCGTGAAGCCGCCCGCGAGGAGGACAGTCCTGTTGACGATCAGCACGCTTCGTCCATCATTCGGAGATTGCAACGTGTACGCAGTAACCGGGGTGAGCAGAAACATCGCTAATGCCGAGTATGCGGAAACTAAGCCGACGCAGATTCCTGCTACCCAACCGGATGCTTTCACGAGGCGAGCTACCCAACGACTTCGAGTACTGGCAACTGCATATCGGGTTAATAGGTAGATCCCAGTGATGGCGGGCACCATCGCCAGGAGGGAAAGGAGGGTTCCCACAGTTATGGTGTTAATGTCCGGAGCGAGAAGAATATAGATGTCTGCCGAATCTAGCTGAAGCAGCGTCCATGACATCAGCCCTAGACAGGCCGCCACCAGAAGCCATGCGATTCCCAGCCATATGGATGTTCGCGGACGATCTCGTGCCACGGGCAACATGGCTTCCTCATCGACGGTCATTCTTGGGGCGTCACTCCTGGCATCGTTAAATTGTTGGGTGGCAGAACCATCCTTCACCGGACGGCGGACTCAAGTATGACTTGAACCAGAGGCCTAACGGCACACAGCCGGAATTTCATCAGGCGGGCGAATGTCGGCGTTGCCTCTGCCGCCGGGCTGATATCCGCACCACTCCTCGGTGAAGACCTCTGCGGCTACCAAACCAATAGGGACGGATGCTGCTACAACGAAGATGATGGCCAAGCCTGCCCATACCCAGGTCCTACGGGCGGTTACACTGCGTCGCATTATCACGAATGCCCCTAGGCCGGCCATAAAGGTTGCCAGCACGGCGCTGACTTGCAGCGCCTGGTTCGACGTAGCCCCGGTCCCGGTGAGTAAGGACATGATCGTGGCCCCAACAATAAGAGTGGCTGGAATCGCGGGCAGAACTGCCAGAGAGCAGAAAATCGTAGCCAAGACCACGGCTAAACGAGGTTGATCAGGGGTTACCCTGGCAAATTCGTTGTTCAATAAGTCCCCCAAAAGTGTTCGTTGCCCGACGCTACCAGAGCACCGCCCCACTCAGTTCTGTACTAGGCAGCTCGAGTCGCCCCGCTAGCCGGTGGCCACCAGCGTCACCAACTACAGGCCCAACCCCCGCGGTAGGCTCGACCAGACGTTTGTCGATGCCTACCAGGAGGCACCGAAATAGCGGGAGCTTACGCGACCAAATGGGCGTAATGGGGGAACAAACATGGGGACTTCGCGGCATGGAGTCAGGCCCGGATGGATCCTGCTCGGAATCTTTTCCGCGTTCATGGTTCCGATCCTTCTGTTCTTCGGGATCTTTGCTGGAGGCCTCGACGACGAGGAGTCCTGCGAGATATCTCGTCATCAGGCCTATGACCGGGAATACAGGATGGCGCACCCGGAACATGCGGGCAGGAACATCTTCCCGTTGAGCAACAAGTGCAACGCTGACTACGACATGGTCCCCTTCTGGATGAACCCCGCGGTCGTCGGGTTCGCACTACTTGCTGTCGGCGCCTTCATAGTGCCACCACTGATAAACCGGACTGCCCAGCAACGTCCGAACGGTCCTCGGTCAGCGGCCCCGTAGCTTTTCGGAATCTCCACGCCCGCGAGGTGCAAATTCATTTTGAGCCGGCCGAACTTCCGTAACCCTGTGGCCCACGGGACGCTTTTAAACGCCCGATCGGGGGACCGGTTACTGAGACAGACCTGACCGTCCCTTGCCGGGGGAGTGGTTCCGCGGTGAAATGCAGCGATAGATGGTGGCGTTGATTGAGACACCGTCGCACCACTCTAAGCTCTCGAAGAGTGCTTGATATCCAGGCCAATAGGGGTGAGGCCCAAGGCGCGCAAAAAAGTTGGTGACCACCCGTAACCTTTCCGTCGTCCGCTGCGATGTAGGAGGTGATGGGCCCGCCCGGCGGGCCCGAATCACAAGTGTTGTCTAGGTTTTGGAGTTCTAAATGTCGTTGTTCACCGTCCTCGCCACCAGCAAAGTCGCTGCCGGAGTCCTGGCCGCCGGCACCATCGCCGTCGGCGGAACCGGCGCCGCAGCCGTTTCCGGTGTCCTCCCCGCCCAGGCGCAGCAGACCGCCCACGACCTCTTCGGCGCACCCGCCCCGGAATTCGCTGCGGAAGCAGCCGCTGAAGGCCAGGCAACCGCCGCAGCCGCTGTCGAGACTGCTGCTGACGATGCCAAGAACGACGCCGACGCCGACATTGCTGCCGACGCAGAGGCAACAGCGGCAGCCGACGCCAAGGTCACCAACGAGAACGCCTCCGCCAAGGCTTCTGCCTCCGCTGCCGCGGACACCGCCGTTGACGCAGCCGGAGCCGCAGCGTTCGGCCTGTGCACCGCCTTCACCAACGGCGGCCTGAACGCTTCCTCCGAAGCCTTCTCCTCCCTGGTGATCGCCGCGGAAGGCGAAGCGAACATCGAAAGCTACTGCGCCGACGTCGTGACCGAAGCTGGCGCAGCCGCCGAGGCCGGCGCTGCAGCCAACGGTTCCGCAGCTGTTGAGGTTGAGCGCCCTGAACTGCCGGCCGTTCCGGCAGTGCCCGCCGTTCCCGGCGTTGACGGCGAACCCGCCGTTCCTGCCGTCCCCGCTGTTCCCGCCCAGGGCGGCAACGTAGTGGACACCCCCGCCGTTTCGGTCCGCTAAGGACTGATCGCTAGTCTGTACTGCGGGAACCGGCCAAAGGGCTGTTTCCGCAGTACAGACAGCCCCGGCTGACCGGACGCACCGCCGTTCGGGAACGCGCCGGGAGCGCCTGCCGACAGGCAGCAGGAAACACAGGGGACTGGCTGTCCGCTCCGGAGACCGGGACAGCTGCACCCCGCATCCTGGGATGGAGGAGCCGCTGGTGCTCAGCACTTTGGCCCAAGAAGAGACGGACATATTCGAGAGTGCGGCCGGAACAGACCCGGCCGCACTCTTCGGCGCTGCCTACCGGTCCTTCGCCGGGCCGGTGCAGGGATACCTCAAAGCCCGGGGCGTGGATGATCCGGAAGCAGTCACCCAGGACGTGTTCCTGGCCTTCTACCCGAAAATCAGTGAACTTACCGGGGGACTCCAGGGCGCCAAGTCCCTGATCTTCTCCATTGCGCACGCTCGGATGGTGGATTACTACCGCCGGGTGGAGCGCAGGCCCCAGCTCGGCCCCTACGATCCACAACAGGATGCCCGGACCACACCGTCCGCAGAGGACCACGCCATTGAACTCAACGGCGGGGCGGCAGCCATGCTGGACGGACTCAGCGAGGAACACCAGGAAGTGCTGGCCCTTCGCGTGGTGGCCGATCTGTCCATCGAACAGGTTGCCCAGATCATGGGCAAAAGCCCCGGAGCCATCAAGCAGCTCCAGCGCAGGGCCCTCCAGAACCTCAAGGCACAAACGCTCCAGAGAAACCAGGCGAATCATGAGTGACACGGCAGGAACCCGCAGCGACGCCTTCGTCGACCAGCTGCTGCTCGAGGCAGGCATGGACGACGACGGCCGCCTCCGCCCCGCGCTGCTGGAACTCCGTGCGCTCGCGGACACCGCGCCCGAGCCTTCCGCCGCGATCGCGGCATTGATGGCTCCCGCCGGAGCGGCAGGTCCTGCCGCATCCGATGCTGCACCTGCCGCCCCCGAAG
The DNA here is from genome assembly GCF_044755505.1 of Pseudarthrobacter sp. NPDC092202. NCBI lineage: Bacteria > Bacillati > Actinomycetota > Actinomycetes > Micrococcales > Micrococcaceae > Pseudarthrobacter > Pseudarthrobacter sp. NPDC092202. Next base: position 147,544 of record NZ_JBIVRG010000005.1, read on the forward strand.
AGTCCCCGCGGGTGGACGAGCTGGCCGCCCGCCGCAAAGTTAAGCGCCGGATCGCCCTCACCACCCTTTCCGTGGCTGTTTCGCTGAGTGCCGGCGGGGCTGTTGCCGCAGCATCGGACCAGGGAATCCGGGAGTCCCTCACCCAGCTGAACCACACCATCACCGCCTTCGTGACGGGTGCCGCCCCATCCCCGGCCGGTCACCAGACCGGACAGCCCGCCGCGCCGCTGCCCAGTGCACCCGCCGGAACCGCACCCGCCGGAACCGCACCCGCCGGAACCGCACCCGCCGGAGCCGCGCCGTCCGGCACTGCGCCGGGCGGATCCGCCTCGGTTCCCGGGGACCCCGCCGAAGCCAGGCAACCGGCCGCCGCCCCGCCGTCGGACGGTGCAGTTGCCCCTGGGACCCCTGCAGGCCAGCCAGATTCCCCGGGAAAGTCGGCGGAAGTCCCCGCTCCCGGGGCTGTCCCCGGTCACGTTGCCGATGGGCTGGGCAAGCCGCCGGAAGTCCCGGTCCCCTCAGAGGTTCCGCTGCCCGGGAACCTTCCGTCCGTCCCCCTCCCGTGACGCCTGCCTGCTGCACAGCAGCGCACAGCACAGCAGGGCCCGGCACAGGAAGGCCGGCTCAGTAGCCGGATGCACCCATCCTGATCATTTCGCCGGACGGATCCGCCAGGTACCAGACGCCGTTCACGCCCTGGCCCAGGATGTCGCCCGCCTTGGTGTCCTTGGCGAAGTAGTACAGCGGCAGGCCGTTCAGCGTCACCTGCTTCGCGCCGTCCGGCGTCGCAATGATGCCCACAGTCCCGGTTACCCCTTCCACCTGGGGCGTCTCAGCGGCAGTGGTGACCGGCGGCCACGCTGCCAGGCAGGCGTCGGTGCAGGCGCTGGTTCCGGAGTCCTTCACGTCCTTCGTGAAGAAGTACACGCTCATCCCCTCGGCATCCACCACGATCTCCCCGGCGCTTGAGGCAGCGGTCATAAGGTCGACGGCGGCACTTGCCGGCGGTGCGGACGGCGGGGTGACAGATGCGGCGGGGGCTGTTGCGGAGGCCGGAGGTGAACCCTCCGTGACGGCAGGACTGGAGGTGGCCGGTGCCGTTCCGGTGCTGCCGCCGCAGGCAGTCAGTGCTGCGGAAAGGGCCAGGACGGCGAGTCCTGCGCCCACGTTGAGTTTCATGGCGTTGCTCCTTGCTGGCTGGGCCCGGCGTCGAACCACCGGACGCTAACCCTTACGACGTACCGGGGTGAACAATGGTTCACATATGGCGGCCTCAGGCGGTTGAACCTTCTGTCCGTTCGCGGCGTCTTTACGGAGTAGGCAGGAATGTGCGGGACAGTGCCCGGGCAGGAGGAACGGCATGCCGCTGGATGAGGACGTGGTGGCGTCCATTTACCGCGACCACGGCGCTGCCCTGCGCCGCTTCGTGCTCAGCGCCTCCCACGACCCCCAGCTTGCCGAGGACGTGGTGCAGGAAACGGTGCTGCGCGTCTGGCAGCACACACCTGAGATCACGGGCAGCCTCCGCAGCTACCTGTACCGGACGGCCAGGAACATCATGATCGACAACTACCGCAGGGCACGGCGCCGTCCCGCGGAGACCCTGGAAAGCGGCCTGGCAGAGCCGGCGGCCGCTGTTCCGGAGAAGGTGGACGAACTGCTCAACCGGGTGCTGGTGGAGGAGGCCCTGCTGCGGCTGAGCAAGGAACACCGGGACGTCCTGGTGGCGCTGCATTACCGCAGGTTCACGGTGAACGAGGCCGCCGTCCAGCTCAACATCCCCAGCGGGACGGTCAAGTCGCGCGCCTATTATGCCGTGCGGGCGTTGCGCACCATCCTGGATGAGATGGGGGTGGAACGGTGAACACCGAAGCGCACCACCTGCTGGGCGCCTACCTCCTGGGCGGGCTGGATGCAGGGGACCTGCAGGCCTTCGAGGCCCATCTGCAGGAGTGCGGGCAGTGCCGGAGTGAGCTTTCCGTCCTGGAGAAGGTGCCCGTGTTGCTGGACGCCCTTCCGGTGCCGGACGCCGTTGCGCTGACGGTCGCTCCGGGAGGGGCGGAGGACCGCGTTCCTGCCGCCGATTCCGCGCCGCTGCTGCGTAAGCTGGCCCGCCGCCGTCGGACGTTACGACGGCGGTGGGCGGCGCTGGCGGGCGCGGCAGCCACCGCTTGCCTTGCCTTGGGCCTGGCCGCGGGGCCCCTCCTGGCCCGGCCGCCGCAGCCGGACGCCACCTACTCGGTGCAGGCCGCGGACGGCCTCCAGTTCAGCATCGACCTCGCCCGGAAGACGTGGGGAACGGAGCTGGCCGTGAACGGAAGCAGCCTGCCGCAGGACGGGACGCTGTCCCTGTGGGTCCGCGACCGTGCGGGCGGCGAGGACCGTGCCTGCGCCTGGACCGCCACCCCCAGCGGCAGGGTCAGGATTACGGGGGCCACGCCGGTCCAGCTGGGAAGCATTTCAAGCGTGGAACTGCGGGACGGCACCCAGCGCGCCGTGGCAGTGGTCTCCGTGCCCTGAAGTACTGTGCGGACGGTCTTCCCTGCCCTGGATTACCTGTTCATTCTGGCCAGCTTGGCCCGCACCATCATGAACACGCCGTAACAGATGAGCCCGGCACCCACCGCGGCCAGGAGGTAGATCCCGAAGGGCTGGTCGCGCAGGGCCCGCAGACCGCCGTCGAGCCCGGTGGAGTCCTCCGGATGCGCCTGAAGGGTTGCGATGGCGATCAGCAGGCCCGTCAGCAGCAGGACTATTCCCTTGGCCACGTACCCGGTAACACCCAGGACGGTCACCGCGGTCCGCGCCGAGGGCGATGCGGGCATGACCAGGTGCTTTTCGAACGATTTCCTCAGCCCGCGGATGCCGTACACCACCCCGGTCACGGCTATACCCACACCCAGCAGGACCAGCAGGGCCACGCCGCCGGGGGCCTTCATGAGCGATATGGTCAGATCGCTGGCGGTCCGTTGATTGTCCCCGCCCGAGCCCGTTCCCGTGGCGAAGGACATCAGGGTCAGGGCGAGCCCGGTGAACACCACAGCCTGGGCCCCGGCCTTTGCCTTCTTGCCGGCTTTTTCCTTGGTGGGCAGGTGGTTGTAGTCAAAAATGGCATCGCTGGCCTGCCAGAGCGCAAGCGCAGCGCAGGCTGCGAAACTTGCCCAGAGAAGGAACGGCCCTGCCGGCTGGGTGGCAAGCTCGGACACCGCGCCGCTGAAGTCCGCATTCCCCGTACCGCCAAACGCCAGCCGGATGGCGATTGCCCCCACCAGCAGGTGGAGGATCCCGCTCGCCGCAAACCCCGCCCTCGCCAGCAGTTCCAGCGTCCGCGAGTTGGTGACATTCTCCGCCGCGTCGGCGGCCTGCTTCAGTTCTCTTTTGATGGCGGGTCCTTTGTGCAAGTGCTCTTCCGGTGTGCGCCCCTGCACACTAGGGCAATCGTGCCACGCCCGGGCGGTACTGGAACAGTGGGGGCCTTTCGTGGCCTTGCCGCGGGGGTTTGCGCCCTGGGCCGGCCGATGCCCGGCTGCCCAAGACACCACAGGGATGGGGAGGGATCCCCATCGCCCGGCCGCGGACGCTGTGCAACCATATGGACCAGCGATTGAACACGCACCGCGAACTTCTCCCGGGGGAACACCATGACTTTTTACGGCGCTGACGTCAGCCAGCTGCGGGCCCTGGCCAAAGCCGCCGACCGGGCAGCGGCATCGCTGAGTACCCAGGCAAGCTCACTGCACAGCCAGATCCAGTCGGCACCGTGGAAGGGCAGTGACGGGGACCGGTTCCGGCAGGAGTGGAGCGGAAGCCACCGCCCGGGCCTGGACAAAGTGGTGAACAGCCTGCGGGAGAACTCCAGGATCCTGTTGCAGCACGCTGAGGAACAGGAAAAATCATCCACGTCCTCCCCGGCCGGCAACGGCGGAAACAGCGCCTGGGACCGGATCACATCACTGGCTGACCAGGCCCGGGAATGGCTGAGGGAACAGGCCGCCGCAGCCGCAGCAGCTGCTGAACACCGCCGCGACCTGCAGTCGGACCTGGAGCGCATGCTTGAGGCGGGCCCGGAAGAGCAGGCCGCCTGGTGGGACAGCCTTTCCGCGGCGGACCGGCAGTACCTGATCGAAGGCGGCGACGACGACGGCCCGTTCGCCCGGGACCTCATGCGCATGGACGGCGGGGTCCCCGCCTCCGTGCAGGAGCAGGCCAGGGAACACCTCCAGGAGCTCGCCAAGGCGGACATCCCCGTCTACTCCGAGACCGGCAAGGCTTCCATCGAGGCACGGGTCGCGTGGGTGCACGGCGGCGCCGAAGTGGGGACGGAAGTGGTGGAGAACGCTGACGGCTCCGCCACCATGAAGGTGTACGGGAACATGGGCCTGGGGGTGAACGACACCACCGGCGCTGCGGGAGTTACGCTCAGCGGCGAGGTTTCGCGCGAGTACACGTTCGGGAGCGTTGAGGAAGCCATGGAAGCCCGGGAGCAGATGTACCGTGACCTGCCGCCGGACAGCGTGGGCGAGATCAAGGATGTGGCCGGCAACCCGCCGGGCTACATCCTGGACACCATCAACGAGGCCGCCGGCGACAACGGCTCCACAGGCCAGACGGACAAGGCCAAGGGAGCCCTGTCCCTGGAGGCCACAGGGGAGGCAGGCACCGCGTCCGGCTCCGCGAAGCTGGACCTGGCCTACGAACGGAACCTGACGGACGGGACCGCGACGGCGGGCGGCGAGGTCTCCGCGCAGGGCAAGCTCAACCTGGACGGCCGGGTATTTGAGGCCTCCGGCAAGGGCGGGCTGCAGGTCAGCCTGGACAAGGACAGCAACATCGACTCGGTGACGGTGTCGATGGACGGAACGGTGGCCCAGGGCGTCACGGCAGGAACGGACGTCAAGGCGGCCAAGGTGGAATCATCCGTGAGCGTGGGCAGCCAGGGCACCGTGAAGATCAACGTTGACTACACCCCGGAGAACAGGGACGTGATCGACAGCTACCTGCGGAACGTCGCGCTGGGCAACGACTACGGCGCCGCCCGGGACGCTGCGAAGCTTTACGAGGCCGGTTCTGCCACCGTCCAGGTCAACAGTGTTGTCACCGCCTCCCACGAGGCGGGCCTTGACGTGAAGGTGGGCGAGGTGGAGGTCAAGACCGAACACCAGGCCACCACCAACGTGTCCACGTACTATAAGGTGCCCAACGACACCAAGCTCGAGAGGCTGTGACCCATGTCAGTGCACATCGAATCCCCGCTGGGGTTCACTGCGGAATTTCCCGAGCACACCCAGGTCCTGGAGGATTCCACCGCCGGGCCCAACACCGAGCAGTACGGACTCCTGGGCGATGTCCTGGTGACCGTCATCAAGGACGATGCCTCCGTGCAGGGCGCCCCGCAGGCGAACGGGTGGGCGCACCTGATGTCCGAGTTCTACCGGGACGAGCGGGGCGGCACCCTCCTGGCCGAAGGCGAACTGGACCTTCCGGGGAAAGCCGCGTACGCCGTCGTGGTGGGCTACAACGACGCCGGGGGATCGGCGAAGGTTGCAGCCACAGTGGGTGTCTGGGAGAACGGGCGGTTCATCGGCGTGGTGGTCCTCTGGCCTTACACGGACCCGTCCATTGAACCGAGGCTTGGCATGCTGAAGGAGATTGTGGCCGCCATCAGCGTCACCTGACCTGCGCTGGGCCTTCCCCTGGCTGCCCCTGCCTGCTGCCTGTCCTGCGCTGGTTAGCGCCGGCGGTAGCAGAGGTCGAAGATCAGCCGCCCGGCTTCATGGGCCTTCGCCTCGAAACTGGTCCGGATCCTTCCTTCGAAACGGGGCGCCCAGCCTCCCGTTTCGTCGATGCCCTCATTTGGTCCTGTGTGCGCAGTGCTGACCGGGGCGCGGCCCTCCCTGACCGGTGCCCCGCCAACCACGGACTCGACGCCCGACTGCCACACCTGCGTCAGCGGACTTTCCGGCCCGCGGCGCTCGCCGGTGTGGAGGTTTTCGAAATCCTTGGAGTCCGCCAGGACATCGCGGACGTGGACGGCATAGTTCGACCAGTCGGTGGCAATGCGCCACAACCCGCCCGGCTTCAGCGCCCTCGCTGCCAGGTCCGCGAACTCGGGCTGGATGAGGCGGCGCTTGTGGTGCCGGGACTTGTGCCACGGGTCGGGGAAAAAGACCCAGAGTTCACTGACTGAGGCGGGCGGAAGCATCGTGGCCAGAACCTCGGGCGCGTTGGCCTCAACCACGCGGACGTTGCTGAGCCCGCGGCTGTTGATCTTGATGATGGTGTTGGCCAGGCCAGGGGTATAAACCTCCACTGCTAGGAAATCGGTGTCCGGGTTCTGCTCGGCGGCGTGGCACACGGCATCCCCCAGGCCGGAGCCGATCTCCACAATGAGGGGGGCCGTGCGGCCGAACTCGGCTTCGGCGTCGAAGGTGTAGTCCGGGTGGACGGAGGTGTTGGCAACGTGCCGCGGAACGTCAACAGCCCACCGTTCCGCGTGCTCTTCCCATGCCGCCTGCCGCCGGCCCTGCAGGCGCGTGCCGCGGCGGACAAAGCTCACCGGACGTCCGCCATACGTGCCGAAGGACGCCTGCGTTCCGGGCGTGACGGGCCTCGGGACGTGCGGCTGCTGGGGGTTTTCTGGGGATTCGCTCATCCCTTCCAGAATAGCGGCGCAGGGCGATGCGCTGGAACGCGGGACGCCGGAGCGAAATGGCCTTCCGGCCGTGGAAACGGATGAGTGCACGTCAGCCGAGCTGCATCAGGTACATGAACCGCAACGTGAAAATCAGACCAAGCACGAAGATCACGCCGGATATCCAGAGGGCAGCTATCGCCAGGCCCGACCGCTCGAAAGAGGTGCCCCACTTCCGCAAAGCTGTCAGAGCCAAAGCGGTTGATATTGAACCGAAAATGAACGGCATGCTCCAGAAAACCAGTGGGGCCAGCCATGGGGCTGCCGAAGGTCCCTCATACGGAAAGGTCAGCAACATGGCAAAACTGGCAAAAGTAGCACTTAGTGCAAGGCTGAATGGCGCCACGATTGCAAGCACCAGGCTGGCAACAGCTCTTGCCGCGAGCCCGGGGGGAGGCCCCTGGCCCTGATGGGGAAGGCCGGAAGGGCATTCCGGATCAAAACACCGGTTGCCGGTGGAGCCGCGGCCCCGTTCCGGTCCGGGGTTGGAAGCCGGTCCCGGATCAGTGGCCCGTCCGGCACCGATGTCCGCGCGGGCGACCATGGCATGGTCAACCGCCGGTCCAGCAACGACGGCGACCCCAGGGTCAACGTTCGGTTGGGGGCGCGGATTTCCAGCCGCGGCTGGCATGAATGGCTGTGGTGTGCTCAATTTTCTCCCGATTGTCCTACTTCTCCCCGTCTTCCCTAAGGGTTGAACAGGAAGGCTCAATCAGTTCGTATGGCTGGACGGCTTCCTCCCTTCACCGTAGGCAAGCGGCACGGGAAGCAGCAGGACCAAGTGCCCCTATGTGGATAACCCGGGAAACAAGTCCTGCAAGAATGGGCGGGTGAGGGAAGCGACGAACGCCGGGGCAAGGAAGCAGCGGGCACTTGAACCTGCGGCGAAGGAGCAGCCGGGCACTTTGGTTGACGCCGAGGTTGATGAGGCGCCCGCACCCGGGCCCACCCACGTGGGGAGCCGGCGGCAGCTCGCCTACCTGGGCCTGTGCCTGGTCCTGATCGGGCTCAACCTGCGTACAGTTTTCTCCAGCTTCTCGGCGGTCCTGCCCGAGGTGACGGCCCAGGCCGCCCTTCCCGGCTGGGCCGTGGTGGTGCTGACCACGGTGCCCGTTACCCTGCTGGGCGTGTTCGCGCCCCTTGCCCCGGTCCTGGCAAGGCGGTTCGGCGCTGAACGCGTGCTCCTCTTTGCCATGGCGGTGCTCACAGCCGGACTGCTGCTCCGCCCGGTTGAGCTGCCGGGAGCCAACCACCTGCCCGCGCTGCTCGCCGGGACGGCGGCCTGTGGAGCCGCGATCGCCCTGTGCAACGTCCTGCTGCCCGGTCTGGTCAAGCGGGACTTCCCGCACCGGCTGGGCCTGATGGGAGGGCTCTACACCACAGCCATCTGCGCCTCGGCGGCACTCGGGGCAGGCTTCACCTACCCGGTGTATGCGGCTTCGGGGGAGTGGACCCTGGCGCTGTGGTCCTGGGCGGTTCCGGCCGCCGTCGTACTTCTGCTATTCCTGCCGGTGGCACTCCGCCAGCCCCTCATCCGGCACCAGGCCGTCAGGGACGGCGTCAACGTGTGGCGCTCCCCGGTTGCCTGGCAGGTGACCATCTTCATGGTGCTGCAGGCCATGATGTCCTTCAGCGTCTTCGCCTGGCTGGCGCCCATCCTGCGGGAACGGGGCGTGGACGGGGCCACCGCCGGGCTGATCGTCTCCATGTGCATCGTCCTGCAGATGCTAGGCTCGCTGTTCGCGCCGGCGCTCGCAGCCAGGCTCCGGGACCAGCGTGCCATTAACACTGTGGTGGCCCTGATGACCGGCGGCGGCTTCGCCCTCAGTATCTTCGGGCCCCTTGACCTGGTCTGGGTGTGGGCGGGCTTGCTGGGCCTTGGGCAGGGAAGCCTCACGGCCGTCGCGCTCACCATGATCATGCTCCGGACCCGTGATGGGCACACTGCGGCGCACTTGTCTGGCATGATGCAGGGCGTCGGCTACGGCCTGGGCTCCACGGGGACGCTGATGGTGGGCCAGCTGCACCAGGCCACCGGGTCCTTCACCGCTGCAGGAGTCCTGTTCCTGGTGGTCGGCCTGCTGGCGGGGATTTTCGGGTACCGTGCCGGCCGCAACCGGTACGTCAGCTAAGGGGATAAGGTGCAGGACTCCGTTGTTCCAGCCACCCGTCTGGCGGCGGGCATCCTGAGGGGTCCATACCTCTGGGTGACGGTGGGGACGTGCGCCCTGGTGTTCCTGGCCGCGTTCGAATCCCTCGCGGTGACTACCATCATGCCCCTCGTCAGCCGCGAACTCGACGGCGCCGCCCTCTACGCCCTCGCTTTCGCCGGTCCGCTGGCAACCGGGGTGATCGGCATGGTTGCAGCGGGAAACTGGTCCGACCGGCGCGGACCCACCGCCCCGCTGTACACCTCTGTGGCGTTGTTTGTGCTGGGTCTTCTCATTGCGGGAACATCCATATCCATGCCGGTGCTCGTGGCGGGACGCCTGGTGCAGGGCCTCGGCGGGGGAGCCCTGACCGTCTCGCTGTATGTGCTGGTGGCCCGTATTTATCCCGGCGCGCTGCACCCCAAAATCTTCGCGGCGTTCTCCGCCGCGTGGGTGGTCCCTTCACTGGTGGGACCGTTCGCTGCCGGGATCGTGGCGCAGGTCTTCAGCTGGCACTGGGTGTTCCTGGGCGTGGTGGGACTGGTCATCCCGGCACTGCTCATGATCGCACCTGTCCTTCGGGGGCTGGACAAACCCGCCGCAACGCCCGCCACGCCGTGGGCGGCAGGCCGTCTGGGGTGGGCAGCGCTGGCCGCCGCCGCGGTGCTCGGGCTCAACCTGTCCGCCGGGGTTCGCGTCCCCGGCATCCCCGCAGCTTCGGCCGCCCTCGCCGTCGCGGCCGTGGGCGTGGCGCTGCTGGCGGTCCGGCCACTGGTTCCCCGGGGCACCCTCACGGCCCGCCGCGGACTGCCCAGCGTCATCCTTACCCGGGGACTCGCCTCGGCCGGGTTCTTCGGCGCCGAGGTGTACCTGCCCTACCTGCTGATCGAGCAGTACACCTTCTCGCCCACCTTCGCGGGCCTGACCCTCACAGCCGGGGCATTGTCCTGGGCCGGCGCGTCAGCCGTCCAGGGCCGGCTGGGTGCCAGGCTGCCGCACCGCCGCGCCGTGAGCATCGGGGCGCTGATGGTCCTTGGGGCGGTGGTCCTGGCCCTGGCGACGGCAGCGCTCAACTGGCCGGCCGCCGTCGCCATCGCAGGCTGGATCTCTGCGGGCGGAGGCATGGGACTGCTGTATCCGCGGCTGAGCGTGATGACCCTGGCACTGTCCACCAAGGAGAACGAGGGCTTCAACAGTTCTGCCATGTCCATTGCGGATTCCCTGGGCGGGGCGCTGGCGCTCGCCACCACGGGCCTCGTGTTCGCGGCGTTTACGACGACGGCGGGTTCCTTCGCCGGGGTCTTTGGCCTTGCCGCCGTGCTCGCCGCCGCCGCGGCCGCCGTGGCGCCCCGGGTCACCGCCGCCAAAACCCCCTGACGTACAGAGTTTTTGTCCAGATATGGCGGGTTCCAGGGCTCGGAAGGCTCCATACGTGGACAAAAACTCTCTGTGAGTCAGGGGAGCCGGGTTGCCCGCACCACGACGTCGGCGATTGTTGCGTGCTGGCCCTCCGGGCCGGTCACCGGACGCTCCCGGCTGGTCTGGACCTCCAGCTGCCACTCCGGTCCGTCCAGTCCCAGTTCCTGGACAAGCTCATCGCCCGTGTAGAACATCCCGCGGTGGTGGTGGCTGGCGCCGCCCCACGGCGGCAGCCGGTCCGGGTGGTGGCCCACCACCAGCAGTGTGCCGCCGGGCTTGACCGCTGCCGCAGCCGTGCGCAGCGGGCCCTGCCAGGCGAGCTCCTGGGAGTGCAGGAACTGCGTGGTCACCAGATCGAACGAGTTCCCCGGCTGCCACTGCTCCAGGTCCGCCTGCTGCCAGGTGATCCGGCTGGCGATGGCGCCTTCCGCGGCGTGGACGCTTTCCCGGGCCAGTGCCGCCTTCTCGTGTGAGCGGGCCCGGTCCAGTGCCACCGCGGAAACGTCGACGGCGGTGACGGTCCAGCCCTGCTGGGCGAGCCAGATGGCGTCCGCGCCTTCCCCGCAGCCCAGGTCCAGGGCCTTTCCCGGTCGCAGGCCCCCGGCTTCCCGGACCAGCTGCGGATTGGGTTTGCCGCTCCACATCTGGGGTTTGCTCCGGTACCGCTCATCCCAGGTGGCCGCGGCGTCGGCTGGCGTTCCGCCCGGAAGGCCCGGGCCGCCGTCGTTCGTGTCTTGCTGCGTCTCATGCTGGTGGGCCGCGTGTTCGCTCATGCCACAAGCCTGCCCCGCAGCGCCAACGAAGGCAACGCCCCCAACCAGGTAGCAGCACATGTCGTTATGGGTGCTCGAAGCGACATGTGCTGCTACCTGGTTGGGAGGGGAAGGAAGAACGGGATGTAACCGGGGAACGGGCCGGCTGCGGCGGGATGCTAGACTGGTGGAACTTGATGTGCAGTGATGCCCGGGTTTTCCTGTTCGGAGGTACTCCTCCAGCCAGGGACTGGGCTTTTTTCATGTGAGAGGCACATCCTGCGTCGATGAACGCGTTCCATTTGGTCCCGTCTGACTGCCACAATTTGCAGCGGCCCGGTTGATCACCTGACTTTTCTTCGGCGAACCCCTGGTCCAACCGGCATCGGGGGCCGATATCCGCCTGGATACCGCCTGAAAGACCGTATAAATACATGACTACTTTTTCTGCCCTCGGTACACCCAAGGCCCTTGCAGACACCCTCACCGCACAGGGAATTGTTGAACCGTTCCCCATCCAGGTCAAGACCCTCCCGGACACGCTGTCCGGGCGTGACGTCCTGGGCCGCGGCCGGACCGGATCCGGTAAAACCATCGCTTTCGCCATCCCGCTTGTAGCAAGACTCGCTGAGCGGGAAGCCAAGCACTTCCGCAAGCCCGGACGCCCCATGGGCCTGGTCCTGGCACCCACCCGCGAACTGGCCACCCAGATCAACGCCACCATCGAGCCGCTGGCTAAGGCCGCCGGCCTGAACACCACCGTGATCTACGGCGGCATCTCCCAGGCGCGCCAGGAAAAGGCGCTGCGTGCCGGCGTTGACATTGTGATCGCCTGCCCCGGCCGCCTGGAGGACCTCATCCGCCAGCGCGTCCTCACCCTCGAGGCCGTGGAGATCACGGTCCTGGACGAGGCGGACCACATGGCCGACCTCGGCTTCCTGCCCGTGGTGAAGAAGCTCATGGACATGACCCCCAGCCAGGGCCAGCGCCTGCTCTTCTCCGCGACACTGGACAACGGCGTGGACAAGATTGTCCAGCGCTACCTGTCCAACCCGCTGACCCACTCCGTGGACGATCCGCAGGCAGCGGTGACCACCATGGAGCACCACGTGCTGGTGGTCAACGACCAGACCGTCAAGAAGCAGCTGATCGTTGAGCTTGCCTCCGGTGCCGGCCGCCGCGTACTTTTCATGCGGACCAAGCACCATGCCCGCAAGCTCGCCAAGACCCTGACCGACGCCGGGATCCCGGCCGTGGACCTGCACGGCAACCTGTCGCAGAATGCCCGCGACCGCAACCTGGCCGAGTTCTCCTCCGGTGACGTCCGCGTCCTGGTGGCCACCGACGTCGCAGCCCGCGGCGTGCACGTGGACGACGTCGAACTGGTCATCCACGTTGACCCGCCCACTGAGCACAAGGCGTACCTGCACCGTTCAGGCCGTACCGCCCGCGCTGGTTCCGACGGCACCGTGGTCACGCTGACCCTCCCCGAGCAGCAGGCCGACGTCAAGAAACTGATGAAGGCTGCCGGTGTGGAGGTCAACTTCGAGCGCGTCACCGCCAACTCCCCGCTGGTTGCGGAGCTGGTGGGCGAAATGGCCGAGAAGATCGATCCCCGCACCCGCGCGGCGCTGCTGGCCAAGAAGGCCGCACAGCAGGGCGGCGGCACCTCCACCGGTGCCAACGCCGAGCGCAAGCGGGCCCGCCGCCAGGCTGCACCCACTGCAGGCGGGCGTGGCGGACGCGGTGGACGCGGCCGGGTTTCGGCTGAGCCCACCCGCACCGACATCCCGCGCGCCGAGCGCCGTGCGGTCGCCTTCGAAGGCCGGACCGAAGCCCGGGCAGCATTCGACCGCGTGGCTGAGCAGAACGAGGACCGCGCGGTAGCGGCAGCAGCTGCCCGCCGCAACAACCGCGGACGCGGCACGGCCTCCACACACCGCAACGACGTCCCCGCGGCAGGTGGCCGTGCATCGGCTGGCCGCGGATCGGACGGGCGTGCAGAATCACGCGTCACCCGCAGCGACGCCCCGCGTGGCGGCACCGGACGTCCGGCCAGCTCGGGCCGTCCGGCTTCGTCAGGCGGCCAGCGCAGCGGCAGGCCGGCTACCGGCCAGCGTGCCGCAGCCGGCGCAGGAACGGGTGCCCGGACCGGCGGACAGCGCTCCGCAGGGGCCGGCGCAGCCAGCGGCGGCAACAAGGCCGTTTGGTCCTCCAACACCGGTGGCACCTCCGGCGGGTCGTTCGGTTCAAACAGCGGTGGCGGTTCCGGCCGTCCCGCCCGCAGCGGCCCCCGCCGCGCTTCGGCTCCGGCGTCCAACGAACGGCGCAGCCGCTAGGCACTCGACAGACCTGTTGGGCCCAACCATCCCGGTTGGGCCCTTCGGATTTTAAGGGGATAGACCAGCGCTGCAGGTCACCAGCCGCGTGCGCGCCACTCCTCCAGGTGGGGCCGCTCGGCCCCCAGGGTTGTCGGCTTGCCGTGGCCCGGGTGGACCACGGTGTCATCCGAGTAGGCCCCGAACAGCCGCTGGGCTACATCGTCCAAAAGCTGTGTGAAACGCTCGGGATCGTTCTGGGTGTTGCCCACGCCGCCGGGGAACAACGAATCGCCGGAGAAAATATGCGCGGGTCCTTCGGGGTCCTCATAAACAAAGGCAATCGAGCCGGGCGTGTGCCCGCGCAGGTGGACCGCCGTAAGCGTAAAGCCGTCCACGGCCACCGTGTCCCCGTGCTCCAGGTTCCGGTCCGGCGCAACCGGCAGCGCATCGGCGTCGTCAGTTCCTGCGGCAGTGGGGGCGCCGGTTGCCCCCACCATCTCCTTCAGTGCCCGGACGTGGTCCCAGTGCTGGTGGGTGGTGGCAATGGCAGCGAGCTTCGGCGTCGCGGATGTGTCCGCGGCGGCGTCCCGCAGCAGCTGCCGGATGGCCGGCGCATCATCCGCGGCGTCGATCAGCACCTGTTCGCCGCTGGCTTTGGCAGTCAGCAGGTACACGTTGTTGTCCATCCCGCTGACCGAAATCCGGCGGATGGTGATGTCACGCAGGTCATGAATGAGTGAGTCCATGGGCTTGAGTTTATTCGCGCCCCTCCGAGACCCAGGCGGGATCGGCGGAACGGGAGCCGACGACGGCGTCCGAGGCTTCGCCAAGCGCGTCGAGGTGCGCCGGGGTCAGTTCCCGGTCCAGGGCGCCCAGGTTCTCGTCGATCCGGTGCGCTTTGCGGGTGCCCGGGATGGGGACGACCGGCAGCCCCAGCCTCCTGCCCTGGGCGAGCAGCCAGGCGAGGGCGACCTGTGCCGGCGTCGCGTCCAGCTGGTCCGCGACGGACTGCACCGTGTCCACCACCGCCTGGTTGGCGCCGGCGGCATCCGGGGCGAAACGGGGGATCCGGCGCCGGAAGTCGTTGTCCCCCAGGCTTGAGGCGTCGACGGTGCCGGTGAGGAATCCCCGGCCCAGCGGCGAGTACGGCACGAAGCCCACCCCCAGGGCGGCAGCGGCGGGGACAACGTTGCGTTCGACGTCGCGGCTCCAGATGGACCATTCGCTCTGGACAGCGGCTATGGGATGCACGGCACTGGCTTCCTCCAGTTCCTGGGCCGTCACCTCGGACAGCCCCAGGTGCCGGACCTTGCCCCGCTGCACAAGCTCCGCCATGGCTCCCACGGTTTCCGCCATGGGAACGCGGAGGTCGCGGCGGTGCATGTAGTAAAGGTCGATCACGTCGGTGCCCAGCCGGCGCAGGCTGCGGTCCACGGCCTTGCGGATGTAGGCAGCATCGCCGCGGATGTCCGTGTAGCCGTCCGCCGGCGTGCCCACCAGCCCGAACTTGGTGGCCAGCTGGACCTCGTTCCGCCGCGCCTTCAGCAGCTGAGCGATCAGTTCCTCGTTGCTGCCGCCGCCGTAGATGTCCGCGGTGTCGATGAAGCTGACACCGGAGTCCACGGCGTGGTGCAGCGTGCGGAGCGCGTCCTCCTGGTCCACCTCCCCGTAGACGGGCGTCAGGGCCATGCCGCCGAAGCCGAGCCGGCTGACGTCGAGTCCGTCGCCGAGGGTTACCGCGTGTGCCATGAGTTCTCCTGTTTCTTTGCCATTGCCAGCGCTGTTTTCGGATGCTGCTGGTAGTGGTAACCCCCTAGTGCCAGGGAATAATCCTGCTGGCCGCCGGACGGGTGGCCTCGATCAGCACGGCGTTGGCCTGGTCCGGGCCGGCTGCCCACGCTTCTGCCGCGGCCCGCTCCATCCCGAACGAGATGTGCCGCTCCACCAAGCGGTTCAGCCGCAGTGCCGGGGGTACATCAACAAACCAGACCTCGTCCAGCTGCGACCGGATGTCCTTCCAGGGTTCCTGTTCAAACAACAGGTAGTTGCCTTCCGTGATCACCAGGGGCACCTCCGCAGGGATGGCGATGGAGGCCGCCACCGGTTCATCAAGGGTGCGGTTGAACTCCGGGGCGTACACCACTGCCTCGTCCCGCCGAACCAGGCGGCGCAGCAGCGACAGGTACCCGCCGGCGTCGAACGTGTCGATGGCCCCCTTGCGCTGCCGCAGCGGCGTGCCCTCAATGATGGCGTTGCCCAGGTGGAAGCCGTCCATCGGCACCACCACAGCCTGCCCGGGCCCGAACTGCTGCTGCAGCCAGGCAGCGAAGGTGGACTTGCCGGCGCCCGGCGCGCCCGCGATGCCCAGCAGCATCCGCCGCCCGCCGTGCGGGGCGCCGTTCAAGGCGCCGCGCAGCGCAGCGACGGCCTCGGCGATCTCGGGGGAGTCCATGGCAAAAGCCTAGACTGCCGAAGCTCAGCGGCGGGCCGTTGGCTCCGGCGTGGAGCTGCGGGGTGCGTGTTCGGCCGGCAGAGCCTTGAGGCCGGCTGCGCAGCCGACGATCCCCGCAATGAACACAACCTTCAGCACGCTGAATGGCTCCACGCCGGTGGCCATCGCCCAGCCCACAGTCAGCGCGGCGCCCAGGCCCACCCATACCGCGTAGGCGCTGCCCAGCGGAATGGTGCGGATAGCCCAGCCCAGGCCCAGCATGCTCAGGGTGGCTGTCACGGCGAAAACAAGGGTTGGGCCGGGCCGGCTGAAGCCGTCGGACAGTCCGAGGGCCGTGGCCCATACGGCTTCGAGGACAGCGGAGGCCAGGAGCACCAGCCAGGGAAGTGAACGCCGCAGCATTACGCCACCACCTTCAGGCCAACCACGCACACGGCGATGCCGGAGAGCAAAAGGAGCCGCGCCGCCGTCGGACGTTCCACCCTGGTGACCATGGCATAAGCGGAGGTCAGCACTACGCCTACCCCAACCCAGACCGCGTAGGCGGTGCCGGTGGGGATGGACTGCATCGCGATGGCAAGGCCGCCCGTGCTCGCGGCGACGGAGACCAGGAAGAGGGCCGCGGGGGCCAGGCGCTGCCGTCCGGAGGCCTGGAAGGCGCGGTGCAGGGAGGCGGCCCAGACGGCCTCGAGCGCTCCGGAGAGAAGAAGTATTAGCCACGACATGGCAGATCCTTTGGCCAGTCTTGTCGCGTTCCGGGTACTGAACCGTCGTCCGGAGGCTCAGGTGCGGAGCCTTGGTTTCCAGCGTAGCAACGCCCGACGGCGGCGGGCACTTTTGGTGCCCAACCTCACCAGGGGTGCCTGCCGGGCGGGGCTAGAGGGTGCCGCCGGCTGCCTCGGGGGCAGAGGCGTCACGGCCGCCGTCGCCGATGGTTTCCCGGGCAATGAAGTTTTCGATGTCGAACAGGTTGTCCGCGCGCTCGGCGATGTTCAGCAGGGTGGTCATGGAGGCCACCTCCTCCACCTGCTCCTTGAGGAACCACAGCATGAACTGCTCGCCCAGGGCATCGTTTTCGCCGCGGGCAGCCCGGAACAGGTCCTCGATGTTGCGGGTGACTTCCTTCTCCTGCTGCAGCGCCAGGGCCAGCGGCTCGGTGACGGAAGTGAAGTCGTTGCGGACGGCCGGAACGCCGGGGATGGTGAAGGCAATGTCCCGGTCAAGCATGTACTGCACCATCATCATGGCGTGGTTCCGTTCCTCCACGGACTGGCGGTAGAAGTAGCGTGCCAGCTGGGGGAGGTCCTGGTTGGCGAACCAGGTGGCCACGGCAATGTACTGCTGCGATGCGGTGAACTCGTTGCCGATCTGGGTGGACAGGAGCGCATTAAAGGATGAAGTGGTCATAGCCCGAGTCTAGGGACGGCCCGGGGGCGCCACCAGTGTGGAAAGGCTCTGCTTCTCCA
The DNA here is from genome assembly GCF_044755505.1 of Pseudarthrobacter sp. NPDC092202. Classification (NCBI taxonomy): domain Bacteria; kingdom Bacillati; phylum Actinomycetota; class Actinomycetes; order Micrococcales; family Micrococcaceae; genus Pseudarthrobacter; species Pseudarthrobacter sp. NPDC092202. The sequence continues at coordinate 164,795 of NZ_JBIVRG010000005.1, forward strand.
AGGCAAGGCTGCCCTCTGGCACCCGGGTCAGCCGGCCCGCTGCGCCAGCAGCTGTTCCACCCTTTCCGGGGCGTAGAGGCTCTCCTCCACGAGCTTGCACAGTCCAACAGCCGTGGCCGTCCGGCTGTCAGCGGAGACCACCTCAAGGTCCACGAGGGAGGGTTCAAAAGCGTCCTCGAGGATCTGCTGCCGGCAGGCCCGCAGGAAGTCCGGTAGTACGCCCACGAGCCCGCCCACGGCAATCCGGCCGGGGTTCAGCGTCCCCACGGTGGCTGCGAGCGCCCGTCCCAGTACCCGCCCGGCTTCGGTGACGGCGGAGCGCACGGCGGGATCGCTGCCGCATGCATCAACGAGCTGCCGCAGGGTGCGGTAGCCGGTCAGTTCCGGTTCCGCGAGGAGCGCGCGGCCCGACGCCGCCGCCGCAAGGCAGCCGTCCCTGCCGCACCGGCAGCGGCGGCCCGCGGCTTCGGGAATCCGCACGTGCCCGATGTCCCCGGCGGCTCCGTGGGCACCGCGGACCAGGGCTCCCCGCACGATGATGCCGGAGCCGACGCCGGTACTGACCTTTACTGCCACAAGGGACTCAAGCGGCTCCCGGACCTCGCCCACGGCCATCGACCGGGCGTCATTTTCCAGCAGGACCGGGCAGTCGAGCTTCGCCTCCATGACGTCCTGCAGGCGTTGCAGGTCCCAGTGGGCAAGGACAGTGCGTTCCAGGCCCAGCCGGTGGAGGGGGTCCACCGGGGCCGGCAGTCCCACCCCGGCTCCCACCGGCTGGCGCCCGTCAAGGAGCCGGAGGGACTCCTCAATGACGCTGCCGGCCACGCCTTCCTGGGACTGGCTGATCTCGATGGGCAGCCGTGCGGAGGCCAGGATGTCCCGGCCCAGGGAGAGGAGGTGGATGCTGGCGTGGGTGTGCCCGATCTCGATCGCGAGGACCAGCTTGCCGCGGTCATCGAAGCGCAGGGCCCGGGGCGGCCTGCCGCGCTGTGAGCGCAGTGGCGTGGATTCATAGACCAGGCCGGCAGCAAAGAGCGCATCCAGCCGCTCGTACAGGGTGGACCGGGCCATGCCCGTGATGTCCAGCAGGTCCGCGCGGCTGTAGCCGTCCGGGCTTGAGCGCAACAGCTGGAGGATGTGGCCGGCGCTCGTGGCGGGCCCTGCGGGAGGCTGGCCTGAGCCCCCGATGAGCGTCCTCTGCTGGATCATGCTGTCCGTTCCCTTTGCCCTGTGCGGCGTATCTGTGCCGCGGCCTGATCATTGACGTGGTCTGGATCACACAATTATGATCGATCATCAGACAAAAATACTATCTGCCCTTGCAGCAGGAGGTTCCAATGTCGGATCTTGCCCATGACGTCAGCCGGCGGGCCTTGCTGAAGGGAGGGCTGATGGCTCTGGCCACCGGCCCCCTGCTTGCAGCCTGCGGCGTGAACACCAGCGGGAGCGGAGGCGAAGGCTCCGTCAACTTCCTTTCCACCCAGTTCTCCCCGGTGGAAGAGCGGCAGCGGTATGAAGCCACGCTGAAGAAGTTCTCCGGGGACATCCAAGTGGCCTACAACCCCGTTGACACCGGCGTCTTCAACACCACGCTGAAGTCCCAGCTAGCCGCCGGGAAGGTTGAGATAGGCATCGCGGCGGGCCTGCACAGCGACCTCATTCCCTTCGCGTCGCAGTTCGAGGACCTCAGCTCGCTCACCAGCGACCTTTCATCTGCCGGCTACTCCGAAGACCTGCTGGAGCTGGCGAAGCTCGGCACCGATACTCCCCGGTACATCCCCTGGATCCAGGCGACGTACGTGGTGGCGGTCAACAAGAAGGCGCTGGACTGGCTGCCGTCAGGTGCCGACGCCAACAACCTCACCTATGAGGACTTCCTGGCGTGGGCGCAGGCGGCCAAGGCGGCGAACGGGGGGCGCCCGGTGTTCGGTATTCCTGCCGGGCCGAAGGGCCTCCACCACCGCTTCTACCAGGGTTTCCTGCTCCCCAGCTTCACGGGCGGGCAGATCACCACGTTCCGCAATGCCGATGCCGTCACCGCCTGGACCTACATGCGCGACCTCTGGGCCAACATGAACCCGGCCTCGGCGAATTACGACTTCATGCAGGAACCGCTGGGCAACGGGGAAGTCCTGGTGGCGTGGGACCACGTGGCACGCCTTATCAACGCGGTCCAGGACAAGCCTGACGACTGGCTGATGGTGCCCGCCCCGTCAGGCCCGAAGGGCAAGGGCTACCTGCTGGTCGTCGGCGGCATGGCCGTGCCCCAGGGTTCACCGGAAAAGGACAAGGCCTTCGAGCTGATCAAGGCGCTTTCGAAGCCGGAGGCGCAGATCGAGACGCTGAAGTCCAACGCCTTCTTCCCGGTGGTGAAGGCGGACATCGGAAGCGACCTCCCGGGCGGCATCGCCCTGGAGGCCAAGGCGGTCAAGGCGCAGCAGGAAGCCCAGGACGCCATCTTGGCGCTCCCGCCGGTGGGCCTGGGCGACAAGGACCCGCAGGTCTCGCAGCTGTTCAAGAACTGCTTCCAGGAGATCTGCCTGAACAACGCGGACGTCAAGGCGACGCTGGACCGCCAGGGGGCGGAGCTTGCCGGAATCATGGACACGCTGAATGTTCCCTGCTGGGCGCCTGATCCCGACGCTGACCAGTGCAGGGTTGCGTGATGGCTTCCCCCGACGCACCCGCTGCCACCAGGCCGCGGCCCCGGCCCGCCAGGCCCCGCGGCCGGCCGCCGCGGAGGAGCGGAACCTCGGCGGCGATGCTGCTGATTGCCCCGTCGATTGTCTTCATGACCCTGCTGTTCGGCTGGCCCATGGTCAGCGGCATCCTCCAGGCTTTCGGCGGCCCGGAGGGGCTGACCACCGCGAACTTCACCCGGATGGCGCAGGACCCCTACTTCTGGTCTTCCGTGGGCAACACCCTGCTGCTGATCGTGGTGATGATTCCGATCCAATTCGTCCTGGCGCTGGCCATGGCCCTGCTGATCCGGGCCAAACCGCGAGGATCCTCGGTGTACTTCTATATCTGGGCCATCCCCCTGGCGGTCAGCGACCTTGCCGCCGGCCTGGTGTGGCTGACGGTGTTCACGGACCGCGGGTACCTGAACTCCGTGCTGGCCTCCGTGGGCCTTGAACCGTTCTCCTGGCTCGCCTACGACAACTACGCCTCGATGTTCATGGCCGTGCTGATCGCGGAAGTCTGGCGGGCAACCTCGCTCGTGTTCGTGATCGTCGTCGCCGGGCTGCAGTCCATCCCGAAGGACTATGAGGAGGCGGCCGGCGTCTTCGGGGCGGGCTTCTGGGACCGGCTGTGGCACGTGACCCTGCCGCTGCTCCGTCCCAGCCTCCAGACTGCCCTGATCCTGCGGACCATCCTCGCGTTCCAGACCTTCGCGGTGGCGCTGGCCCTCACGGGACAGAACTTCCCGCTGGTGGTCGGCGAGACCTACCGCTGGTACACGGGCCTCCAGGACGCCAACGTGGCGTCGGCCCTGGCCCTGGTGGTCATGGCAGTGTCCATGGTCACCGCCGTCGGTTACCTCAAGCTCCTGAAAGACCAGTCGGAGGCCCCACGATGAGCCACGCCACCACCAACAAGGCAACCGCCCCGGCAGGCCGCCCGGAGCCGGAGGTTGACCGCAGGCCGCTGGCGAAGCGCCGCCGGAACCGGATCCTGCTGCAGGTCGGCTGCATCCTGATCACGCTCTTCATGGCATTGCCCATCTACCTGATCGCGCTGTCCGCCACCTCCAGCAGGGCTGCCCTGCAGGAGTTTCCCCTGAGCTTTATCCCCAACAACTTCTCCCTTGAGACGATGGAGACGTTCCTGCAGTCCACGGGCATCCTTGGCGGGCTCATCAACTCCGTCCAGGTGGGCATTTTCACCCTTGTGCTGTCCCTGATCATCGGCGTCCCGGCCGGTTACGCGGTGGCGCGCTTCGCCTTCCCCGGCAGGGACCCGTACCAGCTCTTCCTGCTCTTCACCCGTGCCCTGCCCATCGTGGTGCTGTCCGTGCCGCTGGCCCAGCTCTTCCTGCAGACCGGGCTGTACGACAGCGTCCTGGCCGTCGTCCTGCTCCACACCGCGCTGGCACTGCCCACCACCATCCTCATCACCTCCTCGGTGTTCCTGGGCGTCCCGCGCGACGTTGAGGAAGCAGCCCGGATCTTCGGCTGCAGCCCGGTGCAGGCCTTCCTCAAGGTGGTCATGCCCATGGCCATCCCCGGCATCGCCGCGGCCTCGATCTTCACCTTCGTGATGTCCTGGAACGAGGTCCTCGGCGCATCCATCCTCACCCTGAACCAGCGCACCCTGCCGGCCCAGGTCCTCAGTTCCCTCGCCGAGTCACCGCTGGCCTACCGGTTCGCCGGCGGTTTCCTGCTGGTGATCCCGGCACTGATCTTCATCTTCTTCATGCGCCGCTACCTCACCAACATGTGGGGCTCCACCATCCGCTGAGCGTGTTTCCAGAGAGGCTGTTCCATGGCTGACATCTCGATCAAGGGTCTCAAAAAGACCTACCCCGGCAGCACCGAGCTGGCCACCAACAACGTTTCCCTCGATGTTGCCGAGGGCGAGTTCATGGTGCTCCTGGGGCCTTCGGGCTGCGGAAAGACCACCCTGCTGCGCATGGTGGCAGGGCTGGACTTCCCGGACGAGGGAAGCATCTCCATCGGGGGCAGGGACGTGACCTACCTGCCGCCGCAGGACCGGAACCTGTCCATGGTGTTCCAGTCCTACGCCGTCTTCCCGCACCGGAAAGTCCGCACCAACATCGGGTTCGGGCTGGTGATGAAGAAGATGCCGCGGGACGAGGTGGAAAAGAAGGTCGCGTGGGCCGCGGACCTGCTCCAGCTCACCCCCTACCTGGACCGGTACCCCGCCCAGCTGTCGGGCGGGCAGCGGCAGCGCGTCGCGGTCGCACGCGCCATCGTCATGGACGCCGACGTGCTGCTCATGGACGAGCCGCTGTCCAACCTCGATGCGCTCCTGCGGCTGGACTTCCGGGCGGAGCTGAAGAAGATCGTCCAGCAACTGGGCTCCACCACGCTGTACGTGACCCACGACCAGGTGGAGGCCATGAGCCTCTCTGACCGGGTGGCCGTGATGAAGAAGGGGCAGATCGCCCAGCTTGGCCACCCCATCACCGTCTACGAGGAACCGGCCGACCGGTTCGTGGGAGGGTTTATCGGCTCCCCGCCCATGAACTTCCTGGAGGGGCGCGTCACCCAGCAGGGGGCCCTGGAAGTGGCGGGCCAGAGCACCGAGGCCCCCGAATTCCTGGCCCACTCAGCGGCCCGGTCCGGAGGCCTCCCCGTGATGGTCGGGATCCGGGCGGAGAACATCTACCTCGAACAGCGCGGCACGCCGGGGACCCTGGACGCCACTGTGGAAGTGGTGGAACCGCTGGGCCACGCCACGCTGTTGACCGTAGACCTGGGCGGGCAGACCATCAAAGTGCAGGTCGCCTCCACGGTGCGGGTCTCTCCGTCAGAAAAGGTCGGACTGCGCTTCGACCAGGCCGCCATCCGGTTCTTCGACACGGAAACCCAGCTGGGACTCACGGCATGAGCCCGGCGCCGGACGGGGGCACGTTTCCGATACGAACCCTTGAGGAGCTGGGGAGCCGGGCGAAGGACGTCCTGGCAGCGAACGACATCGGCACCATGGTGACGGCGGCGCCGAACCTGTACCCGCACATGTGGAGCTGGGATGCCGCTTTCGTGGCCACCGGCCTTTCCACCGTGAGTGTGGCCCGTGCACTCCAGGAGCTGGACTACCTGGTGGCCGCGCAGTGGAAAAGCGGGATGATCCCGCACATCGTGTTCTCCGACGTCCCGGGCTACTTCCCCGACGTGGACCGGTGGGGGACCCGCGGCATTTCGCCGGAGGGCGTGCAGTCCAGCGGCATCTGCCAGCCGCCGGTGCATGCCACCATGCTGCGCCGCATCGTGGAAAGGGCGACGGCGGCCGGCGGCGAGGATGCCAGGCTCACGGAGGAATTCACGCGGCGGACGCTGCCGCAATGGATCGACTGGCACGGCTGGCTGCGGAGCGCACGCGGCGGGGACAGCACGGGCCTGCTCACCATTTACCACGGCTGGGAATCCGGGATGGACAACTCGCCGCGCTTCGACGGCCCGTACTCCCGGGTCCAGCCGGGGCAGATGGAGCCGTTCGTCCGGACCGACACCCTGAAGGTCACGGACCACAGCCAGCGCCCCAGCGACGAGGAGTACAGCCGGTACCTGTGGCTGGTGCAGCAGATGGCTGAGGTGGGGTTCGACGACGCGAGGCTGCCGGGGGTGATGTCTTTCCAGGTCAAGGATGTCTTTATGTCTGCGATCTTTGCCGCGGCCAGCGAGGACCTCGCGGTGCTGGCCGAACAGTTCGGCCTGCCGGAGGAAGCTCCCCAGCTGCGGCAGTGGGCGCAAGAATTCCGCGACGGCGTGGACGCCACCGTGGATGCGCAGACAGGGCTTGCGCGGGACCGGGACGTGCTGACGGGTGAATGGATCGGGCCGCCCACCATCGCCGGTTTCGCGCCCCTGGTTTCCACCGCGGACCAGGCACTCCTGGACCGGCAGCTGGAGATTTTCGAGGGGCCGGACTGGACCGGCGACCCGCGGCTGGCCTTCCCGCTGCCCGCCTCCACGTCCACCACGTCTGAGGGGTTGAAGCCGCGCCAGTACTGGCGTGGACCGGTGTGGCCGGTGATGAACTGGTACCTGGCCCACTGCCTGCGCAGGCGGGGCGACGGCAAGCGGTACCGGCAGCTGCGCGAGGCTTCCCTCGCCCAGCTGATGGAAGGCCATTTCGGTGAGTACTATGAGCCGTTCACCGGTGAGCCGCTGGGCAGCATGGACCAGTCGTGGACAGCGGCCGTGGCGCTGGAGTGGCTCGCCGATCCTGAGAACGGCTGACCCGTGGGTGCCCTGCCGCCGGCCTTTCCCGCAGACGACGACGGCGCGCGCCGGCACACGCGCCCGGTGCGCCTGCTCATTGCCGGCGCCGGGGCCAGAGGTGCGGCCTACGCCCGGCTTGCTGCTGCCACCGGCCGGGCCACCGTGGTGGGCCTTGCGGAACCCCGCGCTGAGCTGCGCGGCCGGCTCGCAAACGAGCTCGGGATACCGGACGGCGGGGTATTCGATACCTGGCAGGCAATGCTGGAATCCCGGCTGCCGGCCGACGGCATCATCATCGCCACGCCGGACCGTGACCATGCAGGTCCCTTTGTGGCAGCCGCAGCCCACGGCTACCCGATCCTCCTGGAAAAGCCCGTCGCCGTCGACCCCTCCGGCTGTGCCGACCTTGACCGCATCAGCCGCGAAACCGGCACCCGGGCAACGGTCTGCCATGTGCTTCGATACACCCCGCTGACGGTCCTGCTAAAGCGGCTCCTGGCCGGCGGTGCGGTGGGCCGGATCATCTCCGTCCAGCACCTGGAACCAGTTGGCTTCTGGCACTTCGCGCATTCCTACGTCCGCGGGAACTGGCGCCGCGAGGAAAACTCCAGTCCATTCCTGCTGGCCAAGTGCACGCACGACGTCGACTGGCTCTCCTTCATCATCGGCAGCAGGCCCATGCGGGTGTCCTCCTTCGGGCGGCTGGCACACTTCCGTCCCGAGGGGGCGCCGGAGGGAGCAGGCCGCCGCTGCACCGACTGCCCGGCTGAGCCGCGCTGCCCGTACTCTGCGCTGAAGATCTACGGCGCCGGGCGGCCGGCGAACGGCGGCAGGCCGGACCCCGCACGGGCGTACTTCGCCGACGTCGTGGATCCCGGAGGTACCCCGGAATCACTGCTGCAGGCCCTGGCCACCGGCCCCTACGGCCGCTGCGTCTACTTCTCGGACAACGACGCCGTTGACCACCAGGTGGTGAACATCGAATACGAGGACGGCACAACCGCCGCCTTCACCGCCACCGCGTTCACAGCCGCGGGCCCCCGGCGGACCCGCATTTTCGGGAGCCACGGCGAGATCACCATCGAGGCCGGAGCCATCTCCGTCTACGACTTCCTGACGGGAACAACCACCGTCCACCCTGTTCCGGCCGCTATTGCGCAGGTCCGGGGCGAAAAACACGAGGGCGGCGACCGCGGCCTCATCGCCGCCTGGGTTGCCGCGCTCGCCGGCGGCGACTGGTCCGGGGTGGTGTCCGGACTGGACGAGTCCCTGGTCAGCCACGCCGCCGTGTTCGCCGCCGAGGAAGCACGCCGTAACAGTGCCGTTGTGGACGTCGGGCGCTTCAGCCTTAGCCAGTGACCTCATCGATGGACACGACGGCCAGGAAGCCGCGGCCCAGGATCTCGGGGGAGCCGCTGTCCGAGCCCACCACGGCGTCATAGCGGTCCAGGGCCACCGGCCCTGGTCCTTCGGTCCCTGTTGCGGTCCCTGCCTCAGCCCCGTCGGTGGCTGTGGCCTGGCCCTGCAGCAGGACACCCAGCTGGCCGGCGAAAAGGGGATGGGCCCGTTTCTTCGAGAGTTCGATGATGGACGTAAAACCCTTGAACTTCCCCGCCCGGGTGATGACGTTCAGGTTCCGCACGTCTCCTGTGGGAAGAGCGCAGGTGGTGCTGGCTTCGCCGGAAAACCGGAACGCACGGTACTTTTCGAGGGGATGTTCAGCACCGTCCACGGTGAGCAGCAGGAGCTCGCCCTCAACCACGGTGAGCACCCGTTCCATGCCGGGGAATGGCGAGAAGTCCCCGGCTTTGCTCACCTCGGCGATGCTGACCCGCCAGTCCCACCCGCCGTTGTGTCCGGTGCCGGGTCCGGAGGCTGCGCCGGGATGGCCGGCAATCTGGCGGGTCACCCCGCCGCCGTTGCGCCAGGGTTCGGGTTTGAGGTCGGCAAAGCGGATGATCTCCATTTGCCCAGCCTAGTTGCCCGCCCCACAGGCAGGAGCAGGCAGCCGGTGTCGGCAGCTCCCATCCTTCCCTGCTACTCTCCTCCGGGGGGACAACACGAAAACAGCCTGAAGGAGCCGGGAATGTTCGTCAAAGTGTGTGGTCTCAGCACGCCAGAAACTGTTCGCGAAGCTGTGGACGCCGGTGCGGATGCGGTGGGTTTCGTCCTCACCGCCAGCCCCCGCGTCGTCTCGCCCTCGCAGGCATCGGCCCTGCTGGCGGAGGTGCCGGAACAGGTTTTGCCGATCGGCGTGTTCCGCGACGAGCCCGTTGTTGACGCCGTGGCCATCGCCCGCGCCGCCGGGCTGGAATGGATCCAGCTGCACGGCACGCGCACCCCCGGGGATGTTGCCACCGTGCACGACGCCGGCATGAAGCTGGTCAGGGCCGTCACCTTGGGTGCCACGCCCGAGGAGCTCGCGGACTGGGGTGAGGACCTGCTCCTGATCGACGCCGCCGTTCCCGGCTCGGGTGAGGCCTGGGACTACGCCTCCGTGGCCGAACTTCCCGTCCTCCAGGGCCGCAACTGGCTGCTGGCCGGCGGCCTGGATCCGGAGAACGTTGGGGCAGCGTCAGCTGCGGCCCACGCCTGGGGAGTGGACGTTTCTTCCGGTGTTGAGGTTTCCCGCGGCGTCAAGGACCTGGCCAAAGTCCGGGCTTTCGTACAGGCAGCGAAAGCCGAATCCAGGGTCTAGCCCAGCACTCCTCCAGCCTGCCTTCCTGCGACTCGTGTTTTCGTTTTCGACGCGCATGTTCACAAGCGCGGCCCGTATTCCGGGTGCGCCAACGAATATGCGGCTCGAAACTGAATGTGCGCGTCGCCCCGACGGTGCAGAGTTCAGGGGCAGCTCAGGGAAGCCCCTGAGCTGCCTGCCGGAGACTCCGGGTCACAATGGATAGATGAAGACACTGCTCAACATCATCTGGCTTGTTTTTGTCGGGTTCTGGCTCGCGCTGGGTTATTTCGCGGCCGGTGTCATCTGCTGCCTGCTGATCATCACCATTCCCTGGGGCATTGCCTCGTTCCGGATCGCCGCATACACGCTCTGGCCCTTCGGCCGGACGGTGGTGGACAAGCCGGGCGGTACCGGCGTCTTCCCGCTGCTGGGCAACGTGATCTGGTTGCTGGTGGCAGGCATCTGGATCGCGATCGGGCATGTGGTCACCGCTTTCGCCATGGCGGTGACCATCATCGGCATCCCGCTGGCCATCGCCAACCTGAAGCTCATTCCGGTGTCCCTGATGCCGCTGGGCAAGCAGATCGTGCCCACCAGCCAGCCGTTCGTCTCCACCTACCGGTAGGCAGGAGCTGCGAAATATGTACAGCGTCAGCGGGGACTGAAGACCCCGTTGACCAGCAGGGCCACGGCGTCGCTGCAGTCCAGTTCGGCGGCGATATCGACGTCGGCCCCGTAACCCCCGCCGGCGAGTTCACGGCCGCTGGAACAGCCGTGGAGCATCTCGCGCAGGCGCGGCTCCGCTGCTTCAAAGGCGGCCATGGCAGCCACCGCCTCCGGGGAATAGCCGTGCCGGCCGTCTTCGGGTTCATACCCGCCCTTGCCCGCGGCCACCAGGCCGGCGATGAACGCGCCTGCGCCGATCTGGTCTTCCACGGCGGGGCGGAGGCAGCCGCCGGGCCAGCGCTCCCCGGCGGCGACCACCGCGATGACGGCATCCGCGGGGAGGTTCGCGGCCACCCACTCCGCGGTGGCAGCGGCGTTGCGGAGGCTCACGGCGGCGACCAGCGGGACGTCGCCGGCCAGGTCGTGGCACAGTGCGGAACCGTTCGGTGACGGCAGGACCACCCGCTCCAGTGATTCCGCGGCCCGGAAGCTCGCGGGGGAGAGGCTGAGGCCGCCCCCGTCGCGGGGACCGGCCAGCTGGGCGCCGTGGTGTGCGGCGAAGTCCTCGGCACTGGTGTCCTTCCAGGGAAAAGGGAATACCTCCGCGCCCCGGTCCAGGGCAACGCTGACGCACGTGCTGAAGGACAGGACGTCCACCACTACGGCAAGGTCGGCGCCGGGCGCTACTGTCCTGGCGCCGTCGAGCCCCCACTCCATCCGGACCGTGAAGGGCAGTTGCCGGTGCGCTGCGCTTGCTGTCACTGTGTGGCGGGGGTTGGAGGGGGACGCGTTCACGCCAGTTCGCCTTTCAAGTTGCGGTGCGCGGCGTCCAGCCACAGCTCCTTTGCCCTGCCGCTGTGGAACAGCGGATCCAGTTCCAGCAGGCGGCGCACGGCGGCGGCGCGTCCGGCTGCGAAGTCGGCGTCGCCGATGTGCGCGTAATCCTGGCGGACGGCGGCAACGTAGCGCGCGTACTCCGCAGGTTCCCCGCCCAGGACGGAAAGGTCGGCGTCGCAGAGGAGGGCGCCGTCGTCGTCCCCTTGTCCCGGCCGGTGGTCCGAGGTCAACCGGACAAGCCGCCCCACCTCATACGCCTCCGCCTCCGGAAGTCCGGCCGCCAGCAGGCGCTCTTCGGCAAGGCGGGCGGACTCCTCCTCGTCCTGGCCGGCCACCCCGCGGTAGACGGCGTCGTGGAACCAGGCCGCCAGCAGGACCATGCGCGGCGGGTCGGCGGGATCGGTGAGCAGGTCGAGGGATTCGAGGACCTGCAGCAGGTGGGTGCAGCCATGATAGTGGCGGTGCGGTTCGCTCCAGCGGTCCAGGAGGTCCAGGAAGAGGGCGTCGTGGCCGGGCATGACCGTATTCCAGCGGTTCAGCAGCGGAACCTTCAACGATTTGTTGCGCTGGCGGGCGGGGATGCGGAGGCCGCTGGCGATCAGCTTGCGGACCAGGATCCGGGCTTCGACGGGAACAGCACCGGCCGCCACCAGGTCCTCGAAGCGGCGCTCCGGGACGTCGTAGTGGTCGCCGTCGAACGCCCGCTCCGGAATGCCGGCCGCAGCTGCAAACACGTGCAGCTCCTCCAGCGACTCATCCGAAACGAGGTGGGAGAAGTGGGTTCCGTGCGCAGGCCACAACGGCGGGTCGATGAAGATGGCCATGGGGGAAGTCTAGTGGGGCTATGCCGTGCGGCGGCGGTGCGCTCCTGCCCGGTTACGTGTTGGCGACAGCCGGTTTACGCACCGGCCCGCCGTCTGATCCGGCGTGTCGGGGCAGGCAATTGGGCGGGAACGCACGCCGGGTCAGGAAGCGCACCGGCCGAGGAAGGGCAGCGGCCCAACAGTCCGTGGAGGTCACCAGTACGAAGAACGTGCATCCGGAGCTGCGGCAATAAACTCCTGCATCTTCCGCAACTGCGGACTAGAGTTGCCCCATGACGATTATTCGCGTGGCGGAGGCCGCCCGGTTCCTGGGCGTCAGTGACGATACCGTCCGCCGCTGGACGGAAAACGGGAGCCTGACGCCACGCAGGGACGAGGCCGGCCGGTTGGCGGTGGACGGCCTGGAGCTGGCCCGGCATGCACAGAAGCTGGCGCAGCTGCCGGACGATCCGCACCGCACCGGCAGCTCGGCCCGCAACCGGTTCGTTGGCTTGGTCACCAGCATCACCGCAGACAAGGTCATGGCCCAGGTGGAACTGCAGTGCGGGCCTTTCCGGGTGGTGTCGCTGATGAGCACCGAGGCCGTGCGGGAGATGGGGCTGGAGCCCGGCTCAGTGGCCACCGCGGTGGTCAAGGCCACCACGGTCATCATCGAAACGCCGCGGGGCAAGGCGCCGTGACGCAGACACGAAAACTGACGGCGCTGCTGACGGCGGTACTGATGACCTGCATGCTGGCCGCGTGCGCCGGAGGTGGCGGCAGTACGCTCACTGTGTTTGCGGCGGCCTCGCTCAAGGGCAGCTTCACCGAGATCGCCGAACGCTTCGAAGGGGAGAATCCGGGCACCACCGTCGCCCTCAGCTTCGCGGGGTCAGCGGACCTGGCCGCCCAGGTCAGCCAGGGGGCGCCCGCGGATGTTTTCGCAGCGGCGGATGCCGGCACCATGGAAATGGTGCAGGACGCTGGCCTGGTGCACGGCGAACCCCGCGTTTTGGCCACCAACACCCTGGCCATCGCCGTCCCGGCAGGAAACCCGGCCGGCATCAGCTCCTTCGCGGACCTGGCCAGGACCGGAACCAAGCTTGTGGCCTGCGCCAGGCAGGTGCCGTGCGGGGCAGCTGCGGCCCGGGTGGCAGCCAGCACCGGGACTGCGCTCAGCCCGGTCAGCGAGGAAAATTCGGTGACGGACGTCCTGGGCAAGGTCATCTCCGGGGAAGCGGATGCAGGGCTGGTTTACGTCACGGACGTCCGGTCAGCCGGCGGCAGAGTGGAGAGCGTCCCGTTCCCCGAGGCTGCCGCTGCCGTGAACCCCTATCCGGCGGCCGTGCTGGCCGGCAGTGGCAACAAAGCCGCGGCCACTAAGTTCCTGGAATTCGTAGCCGGACCCGAAGGCCAGGAGGTCCTGGCGGCGGCCGGCTTCGGACCGGGGACCACATAATGCGTACTGCACCAAGGGGCGGCAGATGAATGGCTGGCAGCCGGCCCGCAACGGGTATACCGGCGTTCCCCGCTGGCTGTATGCCCTTGCAGTCCTGGCGGCACTGGTGGTGGTCCTCCCGCTCGTGGCCATGGTGGCGCGGGTCGACTGGGCCAACTTCATCCCCTTGGTCACCTCCGGCCCAGCCCTGGCAGCGCTGGGCCTGAGCCTCCGCACGGCCGCGGCCAGTACCGCCCTCTGCATCGTGCTTGGGGTCCCGCTTGCGGTGGTCCTGGCCCGCGGCACGTTTCCCCTGCTGGGGATCCTGCGCGCGCTGGTGCTGCTCCCTTTGGTCCTGCCGCCGGTGGTGGGCGGCATCGCGCTCCTGTACACGTTCGGCCGGCAGGGACTCCTGGGCGGGACGATCGAGGTGCTGGGACTGCAGATCGCGTTTTCAACCACTGCCGTGGTGCTGGCCCAGACGTTCGTGGCCCTGCCGTTCCTGGTGGTCAGCCTCGAAGGCGCCCTCCGGACCGGCGGCCAGCGCTATGAGGCGGTGGCAGCGACGCTCGGGGCATCGCCCGGGACCGTGTTCCGGCGCGTCACGCTCCCGCTGGTCCTGCCAGGGCTGGCCTCCGGGGCGGTCCTCTCCTTCGCCCGGAGCCTCGGGGAGTTCGGTGCCACGCTGACGTTCGCGGGCAGCCTGCAGGGGGTGACCCGGACCCTGCCGCTCGAAATCTACCTGCAGCGCGAGACTGACCCGGACGCCGCCGTCGCGCTTTCCCTGGTGCTGGTGGCCGTAGCCATCGCGGTGGTGGCCCTGGCCTACCGGCGCCCGGGCGGGAAGGTGCGAAACCAGCAGGCTTCGGGGGAGCGGCCGACGACGGCTGCCGGCGCAGGCGGTGGCGTCCAGTGACGTTCTCGTTCAAGGCAGCCGTGGAAAGGCGCGGTTTCGACGCCGCCCTTTCGCTCGGCCCCGCGGAGACGGTGGCAGTGATGGGTCCCAACGGCGCCGGCAAGTCCACCCTGCTCTCGGTCATCGCCGGGCTGGTGCGGCCGGACAGGGGTGAGGCCCAGCTGGACGGCCGGACCTTGTTCCGCCTGGGCGAAGGGCAGCCGCGGTGGACCGCTCCCCATCGCCGCGGGACGGCGCTGCTGGCCCAGGAGCCGCTGCTGTTCCCGCACCTTACCGCCGCCGAGAACGTGGCCTTCGGCCCGCGGAGCGCGGGGACGCCGAAACGCCAGGCACTGCAGCAGGCGGTGCGGTGGCTCGCCGACGTTGAAGCCGGGGACCTTGCGGACCGCCGTCCCGCCGAACTCTCCGGCGGACAGGCGCAGCGCGTGGCGGTGGCCCGTGCGCTCGCGGCGGATCCCGGGCTTCTCCTCCTGGACGAACCGATGGCCGCGCTGGACATCCATTCGGCCCCGCTGCTCCGGCGCCTGCTCAAGCGCATCCTGGCGGACCGGCAGGCCATCATCATCACCCACGATGTCCTGGACGCCCTGATGCTCGCCGACCGGGTGGTCATCCTGGAAAACGGCCGGATTGCAGAGGAAGGCCCCACCCGGCAGGTCCTGCAGAAGCCGCGCAGCGCGTTCGCGGCCGGGCTGGCCGGCCTCAATTTCGTCATCGGAACGGCTGCAGGGGACGGCATCCTGACCGGCCAGGGCCTGCACATTGCCGGGCACAGCGAGGACCCGGTCCCCGCCGGCCGGCCCGCCGTGGCCGTGTTCCCGCCGTCGGCCGTTTCGGTGTTCCTCACCGCCGCCCACGGCAGCCCCCGGAACTCCTTCCCGGTGTGCATCACGGACCTGGAGCCGCATGGGGACCAGGTCCGTGTGCGGGGCGGCGGGCTGGCGGCTGACATTACGCCGGCCGCCTTGACGGATCTGGGGCTGCTGCCGGGAATGACGGTGCACCTGGTGGTCAAGGCCGCGGCAGTGTCCGTCTACCCGCTGTAAGGGCCGAGCCTAGGGCCAAACCGCCGCCATACAGGACTAGGGTCTGTCGCCTCTGTCGGCCGCCGCGTGGAGCTGTTTCGCTGTAGGCAAACAGTCGTCAGGAACGACACAAAACCAAAGTTGAGCGTAGTAGACTCAAGTTAATAAAAACTGCCCCCGGAAGGAGCTCTCTTTGGACGTCAAATTCACCACCAAGAGCCAGGAGGCTCTCTCGGCTGCGGCCATGAACGCCTCCACGGCCGGAAACCCGCAGGTTGAGCCGGCCCACCTGCTCAAGGCGCTGATGGACCAGCGTGAAGGCGTCGCCGTGGCGCTGCTCCGCGCCACGGGCGCGGACCCGGACTCCGTCAGCGTGCAGGCGAGCAGCGCCATCAAGGCGCTTCCGGCCACTTCAGGCGGATCCAGCCAGCAGGCGCAGCTCTCGCGCCCGGCACTGCAGGCCATCCAGAATGCCAAGGAGGAAGCGGATCGGCTGGGCGATACCTTCGTCTCCACCGAGGTCCTCCTCCTGGGGATCTCGGCCGGCAACGATGCCGCGGCCCGCCTGCTGCGCGACGCCGGCGCCTCCCACGAGGCGCTGCTCGCCGCCCTGCCGGGTGTCCGCGGCGACGGCAAGGTCACCAGCCCGGATCCGGAAAACACCTTCCAGTCGCTGGAAAAGTTCGGCACGGACCTGACCGCCATGGCCCGCTCCGGCAAGCTTGATCCCGTGATCGGCCGGGACGCGGAAATCCGAAGGATCGTCCAGGTCCTGAGCCGCCGCACCAAGAACAACCCCGTGATCATCGGCGAGCCCGGCGTCGGCAAGACCGCCGTGGTGGAGGGCCTGGCCCAGCGGATCGTGGCCGGGGACGTGCCGGAGAGCCTGCGCGGCAAGACCCTTATCGCCCTGGACCTGGCATCCATGGTGGCGGGCGCCAAGTACCGCGGCGAGTTCGAGGAGCGGCTCAAGGCAGTCCTGGAGGAGATCAAGAACTCCGAGGGCCAGATCGTGACGTTCATCGACGAGATCCACACCGTGGTGGGCGCCGGCGCCACCGGCGACTCATCCATGGACGCCGGCAACATGCTCAAGCCCATGCTGGCCCGCGGCGAGCTGCGGCTGATCGGTGCAACCACCCTGGACGAGTACCGGGAAAACATTGAAAAGGACCCCGCCCTGGAGCGCAGGTTCCAGCAGGTGTACGTGGGCGAGCCGAGCGTGGAGGACACCATCGGCATCCTCCGCGGCCTGAAGGAGCGGTACGAGGCGCACCACAAGGTGACCATCGCGGACGCCGCCCTGGTGGCAGCCGCGACGCTCTCCAACCGCTACATTTCCGGCCGCCAGCTGCCGGACAAGGCCATCGACCTGGTGGATGAGGCAGCGTCCCGGCTCCGCATGGAAATCGACTCGGCGCCCGAGGAAATCGACCAGCTGCAGCGGCTGGTGGACCGGCTCACCATGGAGGAGCTGGCCCTCCAGGACGAAAAGGACGCCGCGTCCGTTGAACGGCTGGCGGCGCTCCGGGCGGACAAGGCGGACAAGGAAGAGGAGCTGAACGCCCTCAAGGCCCGCTGGGAAGCCGAAAAGGCGGGACTGAACCGCGTGGGCGACCTCAAGGCAAAGCTGGATGAACTGCGCAGCGCCTACGACAAGGCCGCCCGCGAAGGCGACCTGGAAACGGCCTCCCGCATCCTCTACGGCGAGATTCCTGCCCTGGAGCGCGAGCTGAGCGCTGCCGCGGAGGCCGAGGCCGCCGTCGTGGACAAATCCACGCAGATGGTTGCCGAACAGGTGACCGCTGACGACATCGCCGAGGTCATCTCCGCCTGGACCGGCATTCCGGCCGGGCGCATGCTGCAGGGCGAGAGCCAGAAGCTGCTCCACATGGAGGAGGAACTGGGCAGGCGGCTGATCGGCCAGGCAAAGGCCGTCACGGCAGTCTCGGACGCCGTCCGGCGCGCACGGGCCGGCATCAGCGACCCCAACCGCCCCACCGGATCATTCCTCTTCCTGGGGCCCACCGGCGTCGGTAAGACCGAGCTGGCCAAGGCGCTGGCGGACTTCCTGTTCGACGACGAACGCGCCATGGTGCGCATCGACATGTCCGAGTACGGCGAGAAGCACTCCGTGGCCCGGCTGGTGGGTGCGCCTCCAGGGTACGTAGGGTACGAGGAAGGCGGCCAGCTCACCGAAGCCGTCCGCCGTCGACCCTACTCGGTGGTGCTGCTGGACGAGGTGGAGAAGGCCCATCCGGAAGTCTTCGACATCCTCCTGCAGGTGCTCGACGACGGCCGGCTCACCGACGGGCAGGGCCGCACCGTGGACTTCCGCAACGTGATCCTGGTGCTGACCTCCAACCTGGGCAGCCAGTTCCTCGTTGACCAGACCCTGGAGGCGGACGCCAAGCGCAACGCCGTCATGGCCACCGTCAACGCATCCTTCAAGCCGGAGTTCCTGAACCGGCTGGACGAGGTGGTGCTGTTCGATGCCCTCACCGTCGAAGAGCTGGCGCACATCGTGGAGCTGCACGTGGACGAACTGGGCCGCCGCCTCCACGACCGACGCCTTACGCTCGAGGTGACGGAGGGCGCGCGGGCCTGGCTCGCCCTCTCCGGGTTCGATCCCGCCTACGGTGCCCGCCCGCTGCGCCGCCTGGTGCAGCGCGAGATCGGCGACCGCCTGGCGAAGGCCATCCTGGCCGGCGACATCAGCGACGGCGACACGGTGCTGGTGGACACGGCAGCGGACGTCGGGGAACTCACCGCAGCCGGAACCGACCTCCCGGCCGCGGAAGGGCGCAGCAGCGGCCTCTCCGTCCGCCGCAAGGACTAGGCCGACCGGAAGGACAAGAAGGCAGGCGTGCTGCCCTGGCGGTGTGGCCGCTAGGGCAGCACGCTTGCGTTGATCACGTTGCCGCCGGGCGCCGTCACGTAGCAGTCCACCCTGCGGTCCCCGGATTCCCAGCTGGTGGTGCTCGGGAAGCTGCGCTCGTAGTTGAGGTCGTAGTCGTTCGCGGCCGGTCCCAGCCGGGCAGCCTGGCACGCTTCGAGCGCCTTGGCCTTCAGTGCCTCGGCGCCGGGATACGAATCATCCTCCGGGTACCGGAACAGCGCCACGAGTTGGGCCGAGTGGCCGGTGTCGCATGCCACCACGGTGGATGCCAGTGCCTCGGGATCGAAATCCTTGAAGCAGTCGCCCAGCGCAAATTCTGCGGGCGGGACCCCCTCGCGCGGCAGGGGCAGCGCTGTGGCGGGAGGCGTCACCGTGGTTTCCAGCACGCCCGCACCGCCGCTCCCGGAAGTTTCCGGATCCTGGTTGGAGTTCAGCCACAGGGCAAGCCACACCAGGGAGCCGATGACCGCCAGCAGCACAACGACGAACACTGCTATCCACAGCATCCGCCCGTTGACCCTCCCGGGGCGCCCTGCAGGTCCGGCCTGCGGTTCCATGCGCGGGTGCAGGACCGGTTCGGCTGCGGGTGCAGGCATGCGCGGCAGGCCAGCCGTGGGCGGCGAGGCCGGCTTGGGCGGGACGTCCTGGTGGTTCACGTAGTGCATCCTCCTGGTTCTCTGCGCAGCGGCCGGACAGCCCGCTGCCCGGATATCAACAGATGTTTTAGCGACTCTACCGAAGAAAAAAGCGGGAAACCCGCGGTTTGGCGCCCTGATGGTAACCCACGCCACCTTCGGGGGCCGCGCGTGGCAAGCGGGGGCAGTCGAAAGCATGTAATCTAGGTGTACGACAAATTGACCAAACATTCCGGGGCCTCACCTACGCCAAGGTGACCACCTCCGGTCCAAGTACAAAAGGGGGTCACGCCATGGGGCGCGGCCGTCAAAAGGCAAAAGCTACCAAGCAGGCTCGGGACATCAAGTACTACTCCCCGAACACTGACTACTCGGCACTTCAGCGTGAGCTGACGGGCCCGGGCAGTCGTGCGACGAGCCATTATGCGAATGAGCCAGTCGAACCTGACTATTCGGCTTATGTGGATAAGTACGCGGATGATTTGGAAGAAGACGACGACGAGGTGGACACCCGTCGGATCGGCTAGTTGTCGCAAGGTGCTGTTGCCGTAACGGGGCAGCCCTGGTGACGCCGCAGCACCAGTGGACCCAGTACATGGATCCTGGTCTTTGGACCAGTGCAGCGCTTCTTTTCGGCTCCCGGTCCCGTTGGACCGCAGGGGTTGACTTCAGTTATTGGGCCCGCTGCCCGCACCGGAAACGGAGCAGGCAGCGGGCTTTCTGCTGCTATTTGGCATCAGGGGTATCCGCACGGCGTAGCCCGTTCCCGGAAACGCCGGCTGGGACCTCTCGCGCCGGGGCCGCACGCGGCCGGGCAGGCCTGACATCCCGGCCGGTACCGGCCAGGCTGACGGCGAGCACCGAGGCGAGGACCAGCGCTGACGCCGGGGCCAGCACAGCCCACGGTGCCCGCTCGACGTAATTGATGCCTTCGGCCAGGATCAGTCCCCACTCCGGTGACGGCTGCTGGGGACCCAGGCCCAGGAAACCCAGCGCGGCCAGGGCGAGCGCGATGCCCGGCAGGCGGAGCATTGCGTGGCGGAGCAGTGGTTGCGCAACGGCAGGCAGGATGTAGCGCAGCATAATCCGGGCACGTCCCACCCCAAGCACCGGCAGGATCTGCACATAAGGCTGTGCCCTGGCCTCCTGCGCCAGCGCTGCCGTATGGGCCGCCAGCGGAGCCCAGCTGACTGCCGCGACGGCAAGGGCAGCCCCGTGTGCTGAAGGGCCCATGAGTGCCGCCACCACCAGGCCGGCCAGGATGGGCGGCGCGGCATTGGTGACCTCCAGGGGGCCGGCGGCAGCAAGCGGGAACAGCCCGACGGCGATCCCCACTGCCAGGCACACCAGGACCACCAGGAGCGCGGTACCCAGGGTTCCCACCGCACCGTGCCCCACCCGTGCCAGCAAATCGCGTCCGCTTGCATCGGCTCCAAAGGGAAGCGACCACCCGGGTACTGCCAGCCTGCTGTGGGCGGAGGTGTAGGGATCTCGCAGCAGTCCCGCCCCGATGATCAGCAGCAGGGCGGTGGCGGCTGCGGCTGGCACAGCCAGCGCTCTCCGGTTCCGTGCGCGGGAGGGCGCAGGCAGGGGGAGCGTGCCAAAGCGGACGGCGGGTCCCAGCAGCAGGTAACGCAATGCTGTGGATACTGTCCCCACCGCCAGCGCCAGGCCCATCAGTGCCAGCATGCCTGCCTGCAGGGTGGGAATGTCCTGGGCGCTGGCAGCACCAAGCAGGGCGCGTCCCAGCCCGGGTATGGCATAGACCTTTTCCACGGCCACCGCACCGCCGGTCAGGCCGATCAGGACCAGCCCGATCTGCGGCAGGACTGCGGGCAGCGAACGCCGGAGGACGGCGGCAGTGAGGCGGGCAGGACCGGCACCGGCGAGCCGCCAGGTTGCCACCCAGCTTTCGCTGAACCCTGCGCGAAGGGCGTCGGAGAGCAGCAGGCCTATCAGGCCTCCGGCGGGAATGCCGAGCGCGAGTGCCGGCAGCACGGCATATTCCGGGCCCTTCCACCCGAAGGGCGGGAACCACTGGAGCCAGATGCTCCCCGCCACCAGCAGCACGGCTGCGAGCAGGAACTCGGGAAGCGAGGTGAGGGCAGCAGAGAATGCTCCGGATGCCGGTCTGCGCCGCTGGCGTATACCGTCCGTGACGGCGGGGATGCACGTCAGCAGGGTAATCAGCACTGCAACGGCGATGGCAAAATCCATCAGCGTGACTGAGACGGCCAAGGCTGCCGTGATACCCGGGCCCACAGCGGTGTTGCTGATCCAGGACGTCCCCAGGTCACCGGAGAATACGCCGCGGGCCCACGCAGACAGGATCGCCACCGGGCCCTGGTCCAGGCCCAGTTCGGCGCGGATGGCAGCCAGCGCCTCCGGGGTGGGTTCCCGGTCCGAGTACCGGGCGCGGAGGATGGTGTATTCAGCCCCGCGCCCGGAGAGCCACGGCAGCAGGCCGATCAGGCCCACGAGCCCCACCAGGGCGGCCATCCGGGACGCGGTGACTTTGATGAAGGCGGCGGCGGGCATTACTTCGGGGATTCGCCGGTGAGGCCTGTTCGGCTGGAGAGCAGCGCACGTTCGCGCGGATCCCGCTCCACCCCGCGGATCCGGCTGGACTCGCCTTGGATGACACGCTCGTGGAGCAGCGGGATGGCGGCATCGCGGGCCAGGATAAGGCTCTCTGCCGCTGCAATGGCTGAGCGGCGTTCCGGTCCTGCGGGAATGCCCGCAGCCTTTGCCAGTGCATCGTCCACCGCCGGATCGCAGAACTGCGAGATGTTGAACGAACCGGCGCAGGAGAAGTCGCTGTACAGGTAGGCCACGGGATCACCGGAATCAAGGACGGTGGCGCGCGAGAGGATAAAGGCGTCGAAGGCGCCCGCCAGGGCATCCGACTCGATGTGCTGGTACTCCCGGACATCCTGTTCCACGGTGAAGCCGGCAGCCTCCAGCTGCTGCTCCAGCTGGACGGCTACTTCCGGGAGTTCGGCGCGGTCCGTGAAGGTGCCCAGCCGGATGGGAGTCCCCTTCACTGCGGTGGCGGCAACCCTGCCGGCCAGCGCCTCCATGTAGGAGTCGCTGGTGCGTTCCCCGGCAGCCCAGGGCAGCGCAGGCCCAAGGAGCCCAGACGCCTGGTCCGCACGTCCCTCATAGACCCTGTCCACGATTGTGCCGGCGTCGATGGCGCTGCGTGCCGCGGCACGGACGGCGGGGTCGGCGAAGGGGCCTGACTTGGTGTTGAGGTACAGGGTGTTGGTCCGCGGCATGGGAACCTCATGCACCAGGGCAGGGTCGATCCGGGCCACCTGTCCCACCGGGATGGCCTCGACGACGTCGGCGCTTCCGGTCCGGAGCGCCGCAGCCCGCGCGGTTCCGTCCGGAACGAACTGGACATCCACGCCCGGCGCTTCTGCCTTCTCGCCCCAGTAGTCGTCGAAGCGGTCCAGCCGCGCCGAGGAGGTCCCGTTCACCGACACCAGGCGGTAGGGGCCGGTTCCGGCATTCACCGGGTCAATGACGCCGCCCTCCTTGTACGCCGCGGAGGCAAAGACTGCCAGCTGCGGGCTGGAGAGCCGCTGGGGGAGCAGCGGATCGGGCGTTGCCGTCCTGACGATCACGGCGTCCTTTCCATCGGTCTCGGCGGTGAGTTCTACGCCGTCGAGGATCCTCGGTTTGGGGCTGGCCTGGGTTGCGGCCCTGATGGACGCGGCCACCTCCGCCGGGGTCAGGTTCGTGCCGTCGTGGAACATGACGCCCTCCCGGACGGCGAACCTCCAGGCTGTCCCGTCCACTTGTTCCCACCCGGTAGCCAGCGCCGGCTGGGCCTCACCCAGCTCATCCAGGACCACCAGCGTCTCGGCGGTCTTCCAGCGCGCGTGCTTAAAGGCATCATCGCTCAGCGGCGTCAGCCCGGACCGGGGCGGCTGCATCATGGCCAGCTGGATCCGGGCAGACGCTGCGCCGGACCCGGCCGCCTGGCCTGTTCCGGCCGCGAAACATCCGGTCAGGCTTGTTGCCAGCAGCACGGCGGAGAGCGCGACGATGCCTGATTGGGGTCGTGAAAGTGGCACGGAAGATACCTGTTCTCTTGTTGTTTGGTTAGCTCGGTGGGGCGCAGTGCCCTGCTTAGGGTTTGGCGGGAAGCAGCCTGGAAAGTCCGACGGCGGGAAGCGCCGTGAGTGCCGCCAGCAGCACCCAGGGCCAGGCGGCGGCAGGTCCCGGCTGGGCGGCTCCCGCGTACAGCGGTCCCAGGGCAACGTTGCCCAGCAGCACGGCACAGCCGCCCATGCTTGCGAGGAGGCCGTAGTAGATTCCGGTCCGGCGGCCGCGGGCAAAGTCCAGGACCAGGGGCATGGCCACAGGGCCGATGCACATGTGGGCCAGGCATAGCCCCACCACGAGCACCAGTGGCGGCAGGAGCTGCAGGGTGCCCGTGGCCTGGAACTGGGCGAGCACGGCCATCGTGCCGAAGGAAAGGCCCTTGAGGACGAATCCGGCCGTGAGGGCCCGCCCTGCGCCCAACCTTGTTGTCAGCCGGGAGATGGGCCATTGCAGTGCAACGGTCATGAGGGAGGCGACGGCGAACAGCCCGGCCAGCGCCCCGGGGCCCGCGCCGGTTCTGCCCAGCTCAATGGGAAGGCCGAAGTAGAGCTGGTTGTAGGCAAGGAGGTTCACGCTGTAGAGGGCGGCGAACGCGACGAAGCGCCTGTCCTGCAGCATGGCAGCGATTCCTTCGGTCCGCCGGGCGGCTGGCTTTGGCGGGACGGCGGGTTCCCCCATGGCCGGCGTGTTCCGTGGAGGTTCCGCAGGCACGCCGTGCCACAACACGCCGGTCATGACGGCGAAGACCGCCGCCCCGGCCAGGGCTGCCCAGCTGAAGGAAATGCCCAGCAGCAGCGCACCCAGCAGGGGCCCCGCCACGGCTCCGATTTCGCCGCAGATGGCGAGCAGCGCAAAAAGCGCCGGTGCCTTCCCGCTGGTGCCCCGCCGTCGTTCTTCCGCCTTCCCAACCAGCGATTCCAGCGCCGGGGAGAACAGGGCGCCACCCATGCCGGTGAGGACGGCACCGAGGAGGAACAGCGGAAAGCTGCCCGCCATGGCCAGCGTGAGGTAGCCCGAAACCCGGACCAGGCAACCCGTCAGCATGGCCCTCCGCGGTCCCCACCGGTCCGTGATCATGCCGCCCACCAAAAATAGGCCCTGCTGGCTGAAGACGCGCGCGCCCAGGACGATTCCCACGGCTGTTGCCGCCAGGCCGAAGTCGCGGGTCATCACCAGGGCCAGGAACGGCACCACGGCATAGAAGCCGATGTTGAAGACCAGTTGGCTGGCCAGGAGCAGGGCGGGGGCGGGATGCTGCGCCGCAGCCGTACGCCCTGCCATCCCTACCGCCATCATGGGGTCCCGGCCGGGACGTCGCGGAAAATCTGGATCGCTTCTGAGGCCTGCACCAGCTCAGCCCCCTCGGGGCTTTCCGGGCTGTCAAGCACCCGGCGGGTGGGTCCGTGCTCCACGATGCGGCCCTGCGAGAGGACGGCGGTGGTGCCGCAGATCCGGGCGGCAGTGGTGAGATCGTGGGTGACCAGGAGCAGCCCCAGCCCGTCCTCGCGCACCAGGCTGCTGAGCAGCGACAGGACGGTGTCCCGCAGGGGAAGGTCCAGGCCGCTGACGGGTTCGTCCGCCAGCAGGTAGGCGGGCCGCACTGCCAGCGCCCTGGCGATGGCCACCCGCTGGTTCTGTCCGCCGGACAGCTCCCCGGGCCGGCGGTCCAGCAGCGCTGCCGGCAGCTCGACGCGTTCCAGCGCCTCGCGCAGGAGGGCCCGGTGGTTTCCTTCCACCCGAAGCTGGCGCAGAGGTTCCTCCAGCAGCCGGGCGACACTCATGCGCGGGTCAAGGCTGCCGGCCGGGTTTTGCGGGATGTACTGCACGGCCTGCCGGTACCAGCGCAGGGACCGCGCATTGCCGGACTTTACCTCGCGCCCGCCCAAGGCCACGGTCCCGGCGCTCGGCCTTGCCAGAGCCAGGAGGACGCGGACCAGGGTGGATTTGCCGGAGCCCGAGCTTCCCACCAGTGCAGTTCCGGTGCCCGGTGCCAGGTGGACGCTGACGTTGTGGAGTACGTTCAGGGGCGTGGTGTTGCGGAAGCGGGCGGCAGGATAGGCGAAGGAAATGCCGTCCGCCGCGAGTGCCCCGGTCACGCCGCCACTGCCGTTCCTGTTGCTGAACGTGTCGCCGTGGTTGCCGCCGGCGGCAGCTCCGTCGACCGTAAGGCGGCCTGCACCAGGCGCACGGTGTACGGATGCCGGGGGTTGCGCAGCAGGTCCGCCATGGGAGCCTGTTCCACGATCCGTCCCGCCTCCATCACCAGGGCCCGCGTGCAGAGTGAGGCGGCTGCGGTGAGGTCATGGGTGACGAAAAGGAGGCTGCGGCGCTCAGTGCTCCACATTCGGAGGGTCTCCAGGACGGTATTTTGCGTGACGGCATCAAGGGCAGTGGTGGGCTCGTCAGCTACCACGACGGAACTGCCGCACGCCAGCGCGAGCGCAATGCAGATTCGCTGCAGCTGTCCGCCGGACAGCTGGCCCGTGTATCGCGGCAGGATTCGGGCGGGTTCGGTGATGCCCGCCTGCGCCAGCAGCCGGCCGGCTTCAGCTTTTGCCTTTGCGCGGCTGTATCCAGCGGAGCGCAGCGGGATGGCGAGCTGCCGGCCGATTGGAACCAGGGGGTTGAGGGCGGTTGCCGGGTCCTGGCGGATGAGTGCGGCGTGGCCGCTTCCCGATCCCGCCGCGAAGGTGATGCTGCCAGTGGCCATGATTCCGTCGGGAAGCGAGCCGGCCAAAGCGGCGGCCGTGAGCGACTTGCCCGATCCTGAGGCACCCAGCAGGGCAACGCGCTCACCAGCCTCTAAGGAAAATGTCAGGGGATGCACAAGCTGCCGGCCGCCGCTCGAGAGCGCGAGGGCCGTCACGGACAGGGCGGGTGCAGGCATGGACGTCATTTCATGTGAGGACTGATGGGTTGAATCACATGCTATCAATAATCATTCGCATTAGAGAATTGTTGATGGAACGCCGGGCGGTACTGAGCGGAAGTGCGAGTATCCCGCAACGCGCCCAAGAGCCCCGGCCGAATGGCCGGGGCTCTTGGGGATGGAACATTACAGGGGAGGCGCTACCTGCGGCGGCCCCCTGGTCCCTGTAAGACCTGCGCTACTTGTTGTTGACGATAGTGACGGGTCCGGTCACGGTGTCGCAGACGGTCCGCTCGGTGCCGGTGGCGTCTACTGCTTCGCCGAGAACGGCGATTGATCCGATGTCAGCGACGTCGCAAAGCGTTGCCGCGACGCTGGCGGCCACGTTGACGTCCACCGCATCCTCGATGGTGATATCTCCCACCGTGACGCTCACGAGGCCATCATTCAGTGTGGTGTTATCTGCCGCCTGCGAGGGTCCGGCAACGGCGCCCAGCAGGAACAGGCTTCCAGCGGCTGCGGCGGTGGTCTTCTTAAGAACTGACATAGTTTTCGCTCCCTTGATATCTGCCCGGGTGCCCCTGTTCAGTGGTCCGTACGTGCTCCTGGACCACCTGGCGGCCGCGCTGATGCACGGTGCAGGGGCGGGCTTCTCTGTGGTTGCTTCTTCTGGCTTCCGCCGGTTCGGCGGGGAAGGCGGTTCGGCCGGGTGGGCGCCCAGGCGCCGGTGGTTTCCGGCGGGGCATCAGGCCTTGGAATGGCCCGGCTGACTGTCTCTCATGCACTTCCACTTAAGACACTAATGCTAAGTATGCTTAGTAGTCAAGGGGAGGGCGCTGAAAGCCTTCCCGTTAAACGCATCGAGTGCTCCGTATCAGCCGTTCTGAAGCGTCAAAACGGCATACGGAGCACTCGATAAAGGATTTATGCGTAGGCGTTAACCATGCTGACCGCGCCGCCGTCCACGCCCTTGGCTCCCTGCACGTAATCCGGCCCGGACTTCAGGATCGAATCCGAATCCTCGGTGACCGTGCCCATAACCCAGGACGGCAGTCCGCGGTCGTTGAGGCGGGCAACAGCCGCATCTGCCGCTTCGGGGGACACGATGGCCACCATGCCCACGCCCAGGTTCAGCGTGCGCTCGAGGTCGGCCATTGGGACGTTGCCCAGTTCGGACACCAGCTTGAAGATGGCCGGAAGTTCCCAGGTGGAGCGGTCCACAGTGGCCACGAGGCCCTGGGGGAGAACGCGGGCCAGGTTGGCGGCCAGGCCGCCGCCGGTGACGTGGCTGAAGCCATGCACCGCGGACGAGCCCGTAACGGGGAACGTGCGTGCAAGGTCCAGGCAGTCCGCTGCGTAAACGCGGGTGGGTTCAAGGAGTTCCTCGCCCAGCGTGCGGCCCAGCTCCGAGACCTGGCGGTCCAGTGCCCAGCCGGCGTGGTTGATGACACGGCGGACCAGGGAGTAGCCGTTGGAGTGGAGGCCCGACGAGGCCATGCCGATCACGACGTCGCCTGCACGGACGCGGTCCGGTCCCAGCAGGTGGTCTGCCTCGATAACGCCGGTGGCAGCTCCCGCGACGTCATACTCGTGCTCGCCCAGCAGGCCGGGGTGCTCAGCAGTTTCGCCGCCCACCAGGGCGGTTCCGGCCACGGAGCAGGCGGCGGCAATGCCACGGACAATGTCGGCGATGCGCTCGGGCACCACCTTGCCGCAGGCGATGTAGTCCGTCATGAACAGCGGCTCTGCGCCCACAACCACGATGTCGTCCACCACCATGCCCACAAGGTCGAACCCGATGGTGTCGTGGATGTCCATGGCCTGCGCGATGGCCACCTTGGTGCCCACGCCGTCCGTGGAGGTAGCCAGCAGCGGCTTCTTGAAGGTAAGCAGCCTGGAGACGTCGTAGAGGCCAGCGAAGCCGCCCACCCCGCCGACCACCGAGGAGTTATGGGTGGCCTTGATGGCACCCTTCATAAGCTCGACGGCGCGGTCGCCGGCTTCAACATCGACGCCCGCGGACGCGTAGGTGATGCCGGCAGTGTTCCCGGAGGTGTTGCCGGAGGCGGGGGCAGCGGAAGTCATACGGACTCTTTCTTGTCGGCGCCGGGGGTGGTGGCTACGTGGTGGGTCTCTGGCACGAGGTCGGCTTCGGTGAGCAGGTTTTCAAACTCGGAGTCCGGCCCGGGATCGCAGCCGGTGGCGCCGGCCTTCTCTGCCGGGTCTTCGTGGGAGTCGACGGAGAGGGCGGCGGTGGAGCCGGGAAGGGCGGACGGTGAGGGCTTCAGCCCGCCGAGGTCCTTGCGTTCCAGCAGGTTCTTGCCCAGCTTGTCCGAGCCCGGAAGCTCGATGGGGTACTTGCCCGTGAAGCAGGCGGTGCAGAGGCGCTCACGCGGCTGGCGGGTTGCCCCGATCATGCCGTCTTCGGAAATGTAGGCCAGCGAGTCGGCGCCAATGGCCTGGGAGATTTCCTCGATGGTGGCGCCGTTGGCAATCAGCTCGGCGCGGGAAGCGAAGTCGATGCCGTAGAAGCAGGGCCACTTCACGGGCGGGGACGAGATCTTGACGTGGACGGCGGCGGCGCCGGCCTCCCGGAGCATCCGGACGATGGCGCGCTGGGTGTTGCCGCGGACGATCGAATCATCCACCACCACCACGCGCTTGCCGCGGATGACGGATTCAAGGGCGTTGAGCTTGAGCCGGATGCCGAGCTGGCGCAGGGTCTGCGAGGGCTGGATGAAGGTGCGGCCCACGTAGGAGTTCTTGACGAAACCGTGCGCGAACGGAATACCGGATTCCTCGGCGTAGCCCACGGCTGCGGGTGTTCCCGATTCCGGAACGGGGATGACGATGTCCGCCACCTGGGTGTTTTCGCGGGCCAGCTGGCGGCCCATCTCCACCCTGGACTCGTACACGGAGCGGCCGGCGATGGCGGCGTCCGGGCGGGCAAGGTAGACGTACTCGAAAACGCAACCGGCCGGCGTCGGCTCTGCAAACTTCTGGGACCGCACACCCTGCTCGTCAATGGCGATGAACTCGCCGGGCTCGATCTCCCGGATGAAGCTTGCGCCCACAGTGGCCAGGGCGGACTGCTCGGAAGCCACAACCCAGCCGCGCTCCAGGCGGCCCAGCACCAGCGGGCGGATGCCGTAGGTGTCGCGCGCCGCGTAGAGGGTGCCTTCATCCATGAAGACGAAGCAGAAGCCGCCCTTGATCTTGGGCAGCAGCTCGGTGGCGGTTTCCTCGAGGCTCTTGCCCGGCTCGCCCTCCAGGAGGGCGGTGACCAGGGCGGTGTCGGAGGTGTTGCCCTGCTTCATTTCGCCGGTGAGCTGGCCGCCGTTCCGTTCCTGGATCATGGCGTTCAGTTCGGCGGTGTTGGTGAGGTTACCGTTGTGCGCCAGGGCCACGGTTCCGGTGCTTGTTGCGCCGAGGGTGGGCTGGGCGTTGGCCCAGTGGCTGGCTCCGGTGGTGGAGTAGCGGCAGTGTCCCACCGCCAGGTGCCCGGTCAGGGTGTTCAGCGTGGTCTCGTCGAAGACCTGGGAAACGAGTCCCATGTCCTTGTAGACGTTGATCCGCTTGCCGTCGCTGGTGGCAATACCAGCCGACTCCTGACCGCGGTGCTGCAGTGCATACAGCCCGTAATAGGTAAGTTTTGCTACTTCTTCACCTGGTGCCCAAACGCCGAAGACGCCACAAGCGTCCTGCGGGCCTTTTTCGCCGGGGAGAAGATCATGGGAAAGTTTTCCATCGCCGCGTGCCACTGGTCGATTATCTCACGACATGGGGTACGACTTTTCCGGCCGCCGGTTTATGACCGTGCTAGGGCTGGAGGTCCGTGTCCGGCTCGGAATCCGGCACGGCTTCAACGACGGCCCGCTGCTGCCGCCTGATGCTCCGGCGGTCCAGGACCAGCGCCAGTACCGCGCCGAGGATCGCACCGCCGCCGGCGAACAGCACCAGGAAGAAGCCAAAGACGGCCCCGGCGTCGAAACTGGGGTTCGCGGGAACCGCGTAGGCCACCACAGCCGCCGCCGCGATACCCACCAGTGCGCCGAGGATGAGGAACGGCACGTACTTGGGCGCGCGGCGGACATTGACTTCGCGGCGCTCGGCTGGGGGTTGTTCAGAAGGCATGCGTTAAGCCTACTGCCGGAGTTTTTGTCCACGTAACGGCCGTTGCAGAGCAGGCTTCGGCTCGATAAACGGACAAAAACTCCAGTGCCAGTTCAGCTGCCGCGGTAGGTGGAGTAGGCAAACGGGCTGAGCAGGAGGGGCACGTGGTAGTGCTCGGGGCCGGTCACCTCGAACACCAGGTCCACCTCGGGGAAGAACGTGGCGGTCTGCAGGCCTGCGTAATAGTCCCCGGTGGCGAAGTTGAGCTTGTAGTGCCCGGGTTCCAGCTGCTCCGGGCCAAGGTCCTTGGCGCGGCCGTCGGCGTCGGTGGTGGAGTCGGCAAGGTGGCGCCAGGTGCCGCCGTCGTTTTGGTAAAGCACGACGGCGACCCCCGCCGCCGGGCGTCCGGCACCTGTGTCGAGGATGTGGGTGGTGACGTGGGAGACGCTCATTCGGTGATCAGTCCTTCCAGCCGCAGTACGGCGATTTCGCGCAGCTGCTGCGCCACGATGGTGTCTTCCTCGGCCGGCGTGTTGGTGAGCCGTTCATTCAGGACCCGGAGGATTTCGGGGGCGGTGCGGCCGGCGGCGCGGATCAGGAAGACCCTGCCGAACTTGTCCTCGTAGTCCCGGTTGCCCCGGGCCAGGGCCTCGGTGAGGGCGCTGTCCGTAGGATCCACCCCGGCCTGCTCGGAACGCGACATGGACGCCTCGGTGGTGGCCGCCGTCGGGCGTTCCCCGATGCGGGGATGGTGTGCCATGGCGGACTCCACCTCGGCGGACGTAAAAGGGCTCGCAGCCTGGGATGCAAAGGCCAGGAGCGAGTCCTTGCTGGCGAACGGGCGGGCGGCGGCGACGGCCTCCACCCAGCGGGCGACGTCGATGCAGGGGCGGAGGGTCTCGGCGGCCCTGATGGGTTCCGCGGAGTTGAATTCGGCGAGCTTCATGCTGGCTGGTCCCTTGGTGAGGTTCTGCTGGCATCCATGGTGACGGCTATGCGGAGGCCGGACTTCCCGGCACCCGGGCGGCGCAACTTCCCGCCACCAAGGCTTCCGCATCATGGAACTGTTATTTCAGCATACGTAATATTCAAAAGCAGGACGCGAGTGGTGTCAAGAAGACTACAACAGCGCTCAGGGCCAGCCGGTATCATCACGGGAGAGCCGGAGGCTCAAGTGGATGATGCTGGGGGGCTCAAAAGAATATGGACGGGACGGCTATGCAAATGCTGACCGATCAGGACGCTCTACGCGAGGCTGGACTGCGGGAGTATGGGCTGGTCCCTTCCGCTGCGGATGAGCTGCCGGTACTGGTGGACGCCTGGACCCGGAGTGCCCTGGACAACCTGGTCCAGCTCGCAGCTTCCCTGTGCGGCGTCCCCTACAGCGTGGTCAATATCATCACCGCGGAGCACCAGCTGCAGATTGCGGCTTTCGGCATTGACCCCGGCATCTGCTCCCGCGAGGACTCGATGTGCGCCAGCGTCTTCCTGAGCCGCAGCACAACAGTGGTTGACGACGCCTCGCAGGATTCCCGCTTCGCCGCCAACCCGTTCGTGACCGGGGAGATCGCCGACGTCCGCTTCTACGCCTCCGTGCCGCTGGAGACCCCGTCCGGGCTTGTGCTCGGTTCGTTGTGCGTCTTCTCCAATGAGCCCGGACGCCCCGGCCCCGGGCAGGTAACGATGCTGGAAATGCTGGCCCAGCAGGTGGTGGAGCTCCTGGAATTGCAGCACCGCACCCTGCAGCTCTCCGACGCCCTGTCCGAGCTGAAGCGCAGCAATGCACTTCTCTCCGAGTTTGCCGGCCGCGTCAGCCACGACCTCCGTGCCCCGCTCACCGCCATCCTCGGGTATGTGGAGCTGGCGGAGGACGATCCGGACATTGCGGCGGACCACCCTTCCGTGGAATATCTGGGGTACGTCGGCAGCAGCGGGCGCCGCATGCTGGGAATGCTGGAGGACGTGCTGGACTATGCCAAGGCGGACGGAGCGCTGAACCGGGAGCGCGTGTCCCTGCTGTCAGTCACGGCGGAGGCTGCGCGGGACCTGGGGGTGGGTTTGGGGGCCGGCAGCGGAATTTCCTGCGAGGACGCGGAACTGTTCGCGGACCGGTCCCAGCTGCGGACCCTGGTGCAAAACCTCCTGGCGAACTCCCTTAACTACCGGAGCGGCTCCCGCCCGGTCCGGGTGGCCGTCACCGCCGACCCCGGACCGCTGGGCGTCACCGTTCACGTGGCAGACAACGGCAAGGGCATGCTGCCGTCAGAGCGGCAGCGGGCCGTGGAACCGCTGGCCAGGCTGAACCGGCCCGGGGACGGCCCCGGAACAGGGCTTGGATTGTCCACCTGCCAGCGCATCGCCCAAGCGCACGGGGGAGAGCTGTCCATCACGGACACCCCCGGCGGCGGAGCTACCGTCTCAGTGCTGTTCCCCTCTAGTGGGCCGATCTCCTAGCGTGCCGGTTACCAAGGAGTTTTTGTCCAGATATGCAGGGTTCCGGCGCCCGAAACCCTGCATATCTGGACAAAAACTCTTATTGGGTTAGCCGTGTTGGGAGGTGCGGGTGAGCACCCAGGTGTTGGTGCCGTCCTGGCGCTCGAACGTGACGGTGGTGACCAGCGCCTCGATTAGCGCCAGGCCGCGGCCCGACTCAGCGTCTTCATCCGGCGACCCCGGAACCATCGGTCCAAACGGCGGCGCGGCGTGATAGGCGCTGACGCGGGCCCGCAGCAGTGCGGGCTGCACCTCGATGTCCACACCGAGCTCCACCGGGTCCTGCCCCACAGGCTCCGCGTGCTGGACGATGTTCGACGCCGACTCGATCACCGCCGTCGTAAACGTCATCTGGTCCATGTCCCCCACGAAGGGGACATCGAGCCAAAGGCTGTCCAGGTCGTTGTGGACGGATTCGATGGCCTCTTCGGCAGCCGGTCCCCGGAAGCTGCGCGACGCCAGGACGTCAGTCATTGCTGAACGCCTCTTCGGCTGAACCGTAGGACGTCAACACCTTGTCCATGCTGGTCAGCTGCAGGACCATCTTCACCTGCGGCTGCACGGCGGCGATCCGGAGGTCCCCGCCGGCCTGGCGCGCAGCCTTGAGGCAGCCAATGAGCGCCCCGAGGCCTGAGGAGTCCATGAACGCCGTGTTTTCCAGGTTGACCACGATCCGGTTGGAACCGCCGGCAATCACATCGGTGACAAATTCCCGCAGCTTCGGTGCGGAGACCATGTTGAGCCGCCCGTCCGCCCTCACCTCGGCGTACGAGTCCTTGACCTCATAACTAAACTCCATCGGCGTTCCTTTCGTGTTGACCGGCTGACGGCGCGGCGGCCGGTTCGTAACCTTTGTAAAGCACTGCGCGGACCAGGATGCTCATGACCACCAGGTCGAAAATGACCCAGGCAACGTTCACCAGCGTGCCCAGGGGTTCCGCGAGTCCGGTGGCCAGGCGGATGATTCCGACGACGGCGGCCACCGCCAGCAGCACGGACACCACGATCTGCGGCTGGATCAGGCTCCAGCTGGGTCCGCCGCTCTGGCGCGCCTTGGGGGTGACGGCAAACCCAAGGGGACGGCCGAACCACACGTTGCGTGCCGCCGTCGAACACGCCTTGATCCAGGTGGGGAACAGCGCCAGGCTGTACTGCTGCCCGCGCCAGGTGGGGATGCCGCGGCCGGCGACCGCGAACAGCAGCTGGTTGACCACCATGAAGGGGATGAACCGAATGAAGAAGTCCCAGCTCAGGCTGGTGACTGGCAGGATGCCCAGCAGCAGGTAGATGATGGGCGCGGCGAAATAGATGACCGCTGCGTAGCCGCTCAGGTAGGTCCACATGGTGGCGAAGTACATGAGCCGCTGGCCGAGCTTGAGGCCCTTCTGGACCAGCGGGTTTTCCCGCAGCAGCACCTGGATGGTGCCCTGCGCCCAGCGGAGCCGCTGGGTGAGCATGGTCTTCAGGTCCTCCGGAGCCAGGCCGTAGGCCAGGACCTCGTGGTGGTAGACGCTCTCCCAACCCATGGCGTGCATGCGCATGGCGGTGGCCATGTCCTCGGTAACGGAGATGGTGGCCAGCGGCATGACCGGCTGGGCTTCGTCGTTGCGTTCCACGGACAGCGCGTCCAGGACGGCCTGCACGGATTCGAGGGCGCCCAGCGGCGACCAGTCGCGGGCGGACATCCGCTGCACGGCGTCGTCCGCCACCACCGGAACACCGGACTCGCCCACATGGGCCAGTTCCATGGCCGCGATCTCTTCAAGGTCCGCCTGGAGGGCTTCGACGTCGGCCATCACCAGGGTCTGCACGGCAGCGTCCACGCGGCGGCGGACCCGATAGGTGATCTCGCCCAGGGGCTGACCGGCGTCGAGTTCCTGCTGGGCCTCGCGGGTGGCGGCTTCAACCTCGTCCAGCACCTGGGCCACCAGCGGTGTTTCCGTGTCCGCTGACTTCCGGGCCTGCTTGATGGCGGAGCGCGAGGCGGCCAGCGCCCGGCGGATGCTCTTCTCGGTTTCCTTGACATAGCCCACCAGGCCCAGCTGCATCAGGGCCTCGCGGCGCAGGATGGCGTTGGAGCCGCAGAAGAAGGCCGCGTTCCAGCCGTCTTTGCCCTGCTGGATGGGGCCGTAGAACAGGGGAGCCTGGCTGCCCAGCGGATCGTCCGCCGGGACGTTGCTGAAGTACTGCGGCGTCTGGACCAGCGCCACCCGGCGGTTGTTGAAGTAGCCGAGGGTCTTTTCCAAAATGTCCGGTTCGGGGATCTGGTCCGCGTCCAGGATCAGGAGGAACTCGCCGTGCGTCTGCATCAGCGCGTTGTTGAGGTTGCCGGCCTTGGCATGCCGGGGCAAGTTGGAGGTCCAGTCCTCGCTCCGGGTGACGTACCCCAGGCCGTGCTGTTCGGCGAGGGCCTTCAGCTCGGGGCGGGCGCCGTCGTCCAGGATCCAGGTGCTGTGCGGGTGCCTGATTTTCTGCGCGGCCAGAGCGGTGGTCATCACCATGTCCAGGTCTTCGTTGTACGTGGTGATGAAGACGTCCACGGTGGCATCGGACGGGGGCGGCGGGGCGCCCTTGCGGATCTTCAGCTTCCACACGGTCATGCCGAAGAGCATGACGTCGATCAGGCTGTAGGTCTCGGCGATCACCAGCGGCAGCGCAATCCACCAGGCGTCCCAGTTCAGCGAGGCGGCCCAGCGCCAGGCGATGTAGTTGACGCCCGTGATGACGGTCAGGACAACAACAAGCCGGGTCCAGAAGCGGGTCATGCCGCGGGTTCCTGCGGCAGCCGGCGGACCACAACCACCGTGACATCATCCTCGGCCGTGGCGGCGGGGGCCAGGGCGAGGATGGCAGTGCTGGCGGCCTGCGCTGACTCCTGGTTGTGCGTTGCATGGAGTACGGCGTCGGTAAAGGCCTCCACGGAGTCGAAAACGTCCAGCACGCCGTCGCTCACAACCACCAGGGAATCACCCGGCTGCAGGTCCAGGGCAGACTGCGGCCATTCCGTTCCTGCCCACGCGCCCACCGGGGGACCGCCCGAAGGAAGCCGGTGCACCGTGCCGCCGGACTGCACGTGCAGCGCAAGCCCGTGGCCGGCGTCGACGTAGCTGACCCTTCCGGAAGCGGCGTCCAGGCGGGCATGGAAGAGGGTGACAAAGGAGTTTGAGGAGTCCAGGTCCGCGGCGATCGCCCTGCTGGCCGAGCCGAAGGCCGTGTCCAGGTCATGCCGCAGGCCAGTGGAGCGCATCACCGCGCGGACCGTTGCGGCGATTAGTGCGGCACCCATTCCCTTGCCCATGGCGTCGGCGAAGGTCAAGTGGAGCCCGTCCGGGGTCAGGTACCAGTCATAGAAGTCCCCGCCTACGTTCTGCGAGGGCCTGAACATCCCGGCGACATCGTAGCCCTCCACCTGGATGTTCTCCTGGGGCAGGAGGCTTTGCTGGACCTC
The DNA here is from genome assembly GCF_044755505.1 of Pseudarthrobacter sp. NPDC092202. Classification (NCBI taxonomy): domain Bacteria; kingdom Bacillati; phylum Actinomycetota; class Actinomycetes; order Micrococcales; family Micrococcaceae; genus Pseudarthrobacter; species Pseudarthrobacter sp. NPDC092202. The sequence continues at coordinate 200,638 of NZ_JBIVRG010000005.1, forward strand.
CGTGGCCCGCTCCAGGTCGCTGCGCGCGGCAGAATCCGCGGCTGCGGACGGCCGGCGGCGGAACAGGGCATTGATCCTGGACTGGAGCTCGCGCGGGCTGAACGGTTTGCTGAGATACTCGTCCGCGCCGTTGTCCAGGCCGGTCAGCTTGTCCAGCTCATCGGCCCGGGCGGTCAGCATCACAATAAAGGCGTCGGAAAATTCACGGAGCAGTTTGCAGACTTCAAGGCCGTCAAGGTCCGGCAGGTTCAGGTCCAGCGTGACGAGGTCCGGCTGGACGCGGCGCACTTCCTCCACCCCTGCCAGGCCAGCTTCCGCCTGGGTGACATCGAATCCCTGCTTGGCAAGGACGCGGACCAGCAGCCCGCGGATGTCCGGGTCATCTTCGATGACAACGGCGCGACGGGATTCGGTGGGAGAGGCCATAGGTCTACTTCTACCGTATTAACCCCCGCGGGGCATGTCGCAGCACTTTACATGGGGTGCCAGGCCTCGGCCGCCGGTTCAGGATCTTGTGGAAATCCTTGGACCTGCTTGCCCGGACATTGAGGTCCGCCCGGGACACTCGAAGGCACGGAGCAGCTTTCATCGGAACCGGGCCAAGGACGGCCGGCCGGACGGCTGCACGGCTCGGAAAAGGTGCAGGTCATGGGGCAAATAAGGATCATAGACCAGGCGGCGGTCCACGCGGCCGCCTTTGCGGCCTTGGACAAAGGCCGGGCGCTGCTGCGTGTGTATTTCCACAGGCGGAAGGTGCGCGCTGCCGCCACGGCGCTGGCGGCAGCTTTGGCTGAGTCCCGGGAGGTGTGGAGCTGGCCGGGAGACCGGCTTCCAGTGGGGGACGAGATGTCCCAGCAGGTGGAGAGGCTGACCCGGCGCCTCAAGCTGGAGACGGAGGCACACGTGAGGCTGGAGGCACTTTTTAAGACTGCGGGTGGAGGGCGTTCCGTCCTGGCGCTTTAGGTGCCACACTTATGAGCAATCGAGTGGCTGGGGTTACCGGGTCAGGAGATTGTTATGGGTTGGTGGACAGGTTGGGCGTACCTCATTGCGGGACTCATGACAGTGGATGCACTGCTCCTGGCATTGTGGGCCATTGACGAGGACTGGCCCGGCAAATGGTGGAAGAAACCCTGACTGTTGTGTTTTCCTGTCCGCCCCCGACAGATAAATGACTGTGGGCAGTCCCGGAGGACCGCCCACAGTTTTAGTTGCTGGCTTGGAGCTTAGAGGCCAAGCAGGCGGTTGAGCAGGTTCGCCAGTCCGCTGGTGCCGCTGCCGTCCAGCAGGCCGGTGACGGCGCACAGGAGGTTGCCCACCAGGTTGCCGGCTCCAGGGACGGCAGTGATGTCCAGCTGGATCTGGTTGAGGTCGATGACAAGACCCAGGACGTTGAGGTTCAGTGGTCCCAAGTCGAGGTTGACCACATCGCAGGCGGCGCCGCCTGCAAGGGTCTTCTCAACGCCGCTTGTAACGGCTGTTGTGACCTCGGTTGCCGGGATGGCAGTCGCAGCGCCCGTGGCTGAGGTCAGGGTGCCTTCCACCAGGCCCGTTGCGGTCAGGACGCCATCCTGGACCTGGAAGCTGGTGGGCGTGAACGTACCTGCGAAAGCAGATCCATCGGTTGCGATGCCGGTGACCGTTGAGGTCACGTTGGCCGCATCTGCCGTGTTCGCCGAGGCGGCGGGCGCCGGTGCGGGCGGGGCAGCGGAGGCCGGGGCGCCCGCTCCGAAGATCATGGCTCCGGAAAGGGCTACTGCTGCCATAGGTGCAAGGACTCGTGTGCGCATATCTAATGTTCCTTTCAGTGCCGGTTTACGGCGCTTGAACCCCCGGCGTCCCAGCCCCCATGCGGAACTGCCGGCGGAACTCTTGATTTGCTGGATGAGGTGTTTACAAGCACCCCAACGGCTTTGCGTGATTGGCATCACCGTTACTACGAAACTAATAGTAAGTATGCTGATTAGTCAACTCCTCGACTTGATATGACAAGAGGATGAAGACGGCAGGCCTGAGTGCGGGTGCGTGAAAAGGCGTGCTGCAGCGCCCCCGGATCGAAGTTTGTTCTGCTGCTCAGGCCATGCCCGGGGACGTCCCGCCCAGCTCCAGCCGCATCAGCACCCGCGGGAATCCGTTGAGCACCGACCCGGTGTCCGCAACTTTGGTGAAACCCGCATTCTCGAATAGCTTGCGCGTGCCCACGTAGGCCATGGTGAGGTCCACCTTCCTGCCGCCGTTGTCCACCGGGTACCCCTCAACGGCGGGCGCCCCGAAGCTCCTGGCCATGGCCACCGCACCCGCCAGCAGATGGTGCGATATGCCCTTGCTCCGGTAGCCGGGCCGCACCCTGATGCACCACACGGACCACACCTCCGCATCGTCCACGTGCGGGATCTTGCGGTTACCCGCGAAACTGGTGTCCGCACGGGGGTGCACCGCTGCCCACCCAACTACCTCGCCGCCGTCGTACGCCAAAACCCCCGGGGGAGGACTCTGGGCCACCAACTGCTTCACCAGGTCCCCGCGCTCTGTCCCATGCAGTGCCTGGTTTTGTTTCGACGGGATGCGGTAGCTCAGGCACCAGCAGACGTTGGCGTCCGGCCGCTTGGGGCCCACCATGGTTTTGACGTCCTCGAAGCTGGTTGCGGGACGGACCTCGATCGCCATGCGGCCATCCTGTCACCGGGCAGTGCGGCTCGCAACGGAACTCGCAACTGCGCCCGCGGCGGCACCTGCATCGGCACCTGGATCTGCACCTGCAACGCCTGGCGACAGCACCGCTACACTGTACCGACACGGCAACTGCGGATAGACATGGCGGGCACAATGAACGACAAGCTGCACCTCACTCCGGATGACCAGTTCCCGGAGGACCTGGAAAACGTATCCGATAACGAACTGCAGGTCCTGGACAGCCGTGTCCAGCGCCAGCTCGACCACGAGATGGTGGTGGACGGCGAATCGGACCGTGAAACCGAGTTCCGCCACTACGAGCTGGACCAGGAGTTCAACGACCGCGACAAGCGCTGACGAAAGCCCGGTCCTGACCGTGTCCATGCTCCCGGGGTGTCATTACACTGGGACGCATGACCGACCAGGAACCGGTCCCGCCGCACGCCGCGGCGGCTTCCGACGGCGGGAAAAGATTTAGCGAAGACGCAGCTGTTACCTCTGCCGCGCTTGCGGACGGTGACGTTGAGGGCCTCACGGATCCGGACGCCGTCGACACCTCTTTGCGCACCCCGGCACAGCGGTCCCGCACCTTTGCCGGGATCCTGGTGAACACCGCCGCCGCCAACGTCACCACCAGCTATCTATGGTTCGCCCTGACGTTCTGGGTATACCTGGAGACGCGCAACGTGATCGCCACCGGGGTGGTGGGCGGGGCTTACATGCTTCTTATCGCCGTTTCCAGCATCAGCTTCGGCACGTTCGTGGACCGCTACCGCAAGCTGGCTGTGATGCGCTTTGCCGCCGCTTTCACCCTGGTGATGTTCGCGCTGTCCGGGGCCATGTTCCTGCTGACGCCCACCGCGTGGCTGCTGGACCTGGCCCGGCCGTGGTTCTGGGTTTTCACCTTGGTCATCCTGATCGGTGCGGTGGTGGAAAATATGCGCAACATCGCCCTCTCCACCACGGTGACCATCCTCATCGAGCCGGATCGCCGCGCCAACGCCAACGGGATGGTGGGCATGGTGCAGGGACTGATGTTCATCGTCACGTCCGTGCTTTCCGGACTCTCGGTGGGGCTGCTCGGCATGGGCTGGACCATCGCCGTCGCCCTGGCCCTCACCGCGCTCGCGTTCCTGCACCTGCTGACCCTGCGCATGCCCGAGGAAGTGCGGGCGGCAGCCACGGACGCCCATGGCAGCTTTGACCTGCGCGGTTCCCTCGCGGCCGTGCTGGCCATTTCCGGGCTTTTCGCCCTGATCCTGTTTTCCACGTTCAACAACTTCATTGGCGGCGTGTACATGGCCTTGATGGACCCGTACGGCCTGGAGATGTTCCCCGTGGAGCTCTGGGGAATTTTTTCGGCGGTCGGGTTCACGGGGATCCTTCTGGGCGGCGCGCTGATTGGCAAGTTCGGGCTGGGTTCCAACCCGTTGCGCACCCTGCTCCTTGCGGTCGCGTTGATGGGCGTCCTGGGAGCCGTGTTCACCGTGCGGGAGTGGGCGTGGCTGTATATCGCGGGTATCTGGGCCTACCTGGTCCTGGTGCCCTTTGTTGAAGCCGCGGAGCAGACAGTGATCCAGCAGGTGGTGCCTTTGCAGCGGCAGGGCCGGGTGTTCGGGTTTGCCATGGCGTTCGAGTCGGCAGCTTCGCCCGTCACGGCGTTCCTGATCGCCCCGATCGCCCAGTTCTGGATCATTCCCTATGCACGGTCCGCCGAAGGAGCCGCCCGGTTGGCCCCGCTGCTGGGCGAGGGCACCTCCCGCGGCATCGCCCTGGTGTTCCTCGTGGCCGGAGTCATTATGGTCCTCGCCGCGCTGCTGGCTTTCCTCACACCGGTCTACCGCCGGGTCTCGGAAGAGTATGCCGCCGGGGCGGCAGAGGCGAAAGCGGCGGCCGGCGGCCCTTAACGCCGGACGCTCCTGCAGTTCAAACTGCAGGAGCGTCCGGTGAAAAGCGGCTTTAAGTGGAAGAGCGTCCGGTGGAAAGCGGCGTTAAGTGCGGGAGGGTCAGATTCCCAGGGCTTCCTTCAGGGCGGCCACGTGGCCGTCTGCCTTGACCTGGTACTGGGCCAGGACAACGTTGCCTTCGGGATCCACCACAACGGTGGAGCGGACCAGACCCTCGGTGATTTCGCCGTTGACCAGCTTCTCGCCCCAGGCGCCGTAGGCCAGGGCAACTTCGTGGTCGGGGTCGGAGAGCAGCGGGAAGGTCAGGGAGAAGTCGCCCGTGAAGCCGGCCAGGGCCTCGGGCTCGTCAGGGGAGACGCCGATGACCTCGTAGCCCTTGCCCTGCAGGGAGGCCAGGCTGTCGCGGAAGTCGCAGGCCTCGGTGGTGCAGCCGGGGGTGGCGGCCTTCGGGTAGAAGTACACGATGACGTTCTTGCCACGGTAGTCGGCCAAGGCAGTCTCGCGGCCCTGGGCATCCTGAAGGGTGAAGTCAGGGGCCGGGGTTCCGGGCTGCAGCTTGGTGGTCAGGGTGGGGCTCATGGTGTTCCTTTGGAAGACTTTGTCATTACTGGCAAAACATCAAGTGAAGCGGCTTCCCGCTCAGTGATACAACTCCGGCGTCATATGCAGTATTCCGCCGGCCCGCGGACGGTGGCGCAGGAACCGGGCACAAACTGGTAGCCGCCGCCCCTTACGGTGGCCACGGCATGGCGCGCATTCCCGAGCTTGCGGCGGATCCTGCCCACGTAAACGTCGATGGACCGGGCCGAGGCTCCGGGGGTTTCGAACGAGTCCAGGAACTCCTGCAGTTCCTCCCTGCCCACGGTGCGGGACAGGTGCGTGACCAGGTACCGGAGGACCTTGAATTCGACGCCGGTCAGCGGCACGCGCCGTCCGTCCAGCAAAACCTGGTCAGCGGCCAGGTCCACCGCCATGCGGCTGACGGGGCCGGCCGACGGCGGCAGCCGGGTGCCGCCGTCGTCCTCCCCTGGTGCCCCGGATGGGGCACTGGAAGGGGCCTCCGCTGCGGAGGGAGGATGAGAGGAGTCGTCTGCGGCTCCCCCCGCGCAAGCGGAGGACCCCGGTGTGGGAGCTCCGGCGGCGGGCCAGTGGACTTCCGCCTCCGGAGCAGTCTGAAGGGCCTTGGCCAGGACCAGTTGGGCGGCGCGGGCCAGGAGTTCCGGGCTGGTGCCTTCCTCCGGGACAACCCACACGGCGAGGCCGCGGGCAGCTGCCCCGGTGAAGGCAGGCCTGGCGATGGTTCCGGGACGTGCCCCCGTCCTCGGATGGTGGGCTTCCACTGCCATGGCGCGTCCTTAGACTCCGCCGCGGCGGATCAGCTTGCCCGTGGGGGTCTGCCCGTCCACTACGGACCCGCGCAGGAAGGTCTTGCGGACCACCCCGGAGAGGGCCTTGCCGTCATACGGGGTGATGGGGTTCTTGTGCTTGAGCTTGGAAACGTCCACCACGAAGGCCTCGTCCGGGGCGAAGACGGCGAAGTCGGCGTCGTAGCCCAGGGCCAGCTGTCCCTTGTTGGACAGGCGGGCCAGCGCGGCGGGCTTCTCGCCCATCCAGGACACCACCTGCTCCAGCGGGATGCCGCGGTGGCGGGCCTCGGTCCAGATCAGGGAGAGCCCCAGCTGCAGGGACGAGACGCCGCCCCAGGCGACGGCGAAGTCGCCGTTCTCCAGGTCCTTCAGGTCCAGCGTGGAGGGGGAGTGGTCCGAGACGATGCAGTCGATGGTGCCGTCCAGCAGGCCCTGCCACAGCAGCTCCCGGTTGGAGGCCTCACGGATGGGCGGGCAGCACTTGTAGGCGGTGGCGCCGTCCGGGATTTCCTCGGCCATCAGTGTCAGGTAGTGCGGGCACGTTTCCACGGTGAGCTTCACGCCGTCGCGCTTTGCGCTGGCAATCATGGGCAGCGCGTCCGACGACGAGAGGTGCAGGATGTGGGCACGCGCACCGGTCCAGCGCGCCCGTTCGATGACCTCGGCGATGGCCTTGTTCTCCGCGCCGCGGGGGCGGGAGGCCAGGAAGGTCTGGTAGTGGTCGCCGCCGGGGTGCGGGGCGCGGTCGATCGCGTGGGAGTCCTCGGCGTGGACGATCATGAGGGAATCGAAGGACTTGAGTTCGGCCATGTCCTCCTCCATCTCGTCCGCGTCCAGGTGCGGGAACTCGTCCACGCCGGAGTGCAGCAGGAAGCACTTGAAGCCGAACACGCCCTCGTCATGCAGGGCGCGCAGGTCGCCCTTGTTGCCGGGGATCGCCCCGCCCCAGAATCCGACGTCGACGAACGCCTGGTCCTCGGCCACCTCGCGCTTGAGCTTGAGGTTCTCCACGGTGGTGGTGGGCGGGACGGAGTTCAGCGGCATGTCAATGATGGTGGTCACGCCGCCGGCCGCCGCTGCACGGGTGGCGGAGGCGAAGCCTTCCCACTCGGTGCGGCCGGGCTCATTGACGTGAACGTGGGTGTCCACCAGGCCGGGGATCAGGGTTTCGTCGTCGGCCAGTTCGATGACCTCGGTGCCGGCCAGGCCGTTGCCCAGCGGCTCGAGGGCCACGATCTTGCCGCCGCGGACGCCCACTTCACGTGGAGCCAGGCCGGCGGTGGTGAGGATGCGCTGGCCGCGGATGACCAGGTCAAAACGTTCTTCAGACATGAAGGTCCTCCTTGGTGGTGGCGGAACGGGACAGTGTGGTGGCTGCCAGCCTTCCGCTGATCTGTGTGCCCAGCTGCTCCAGAAGCGGCGCTGCCTCTGCTATGCACCTGTCTACATTGCTTTCAAGCTCGGTCAAAGCGTAAACGTCCTCGAATCCTGCGGCGGCTGCCTGCCCCTGAGCGAGGGTGGTCCGCCCGCAGACGGCAATCACCGGGACGCCCTGCGCGGCGGCTGCCCGGGCAACACCCATGGGGGTCTTGCCCAGCAGGCTTTGCTCGTCCAGGCTGCCTTCGCCGGTGATCACCAGGTCGGCGCCGGCCAGCCGCTGCTTCAATTCTGTGAATTCCAGAACCACGTCGATGCCCGGGCGCCGGGTTGCGGCCAGGACGGCGATGGCCGCATAGCCAACGCCTCCTGCCGCTCCGGCACCCGGGGCATCCGCGGCTTTGAAGGCCCTGTTGCCGGGGCCCTCGGGACCGATTTCCCTGGCCAGGACTTCGACAAACCTGGCCAGGGCGGCGTCGAGCATGCCGACGTCCCGTTGTGTGGCGCCTTTCTGGGGGCCGAAAATCGCCGCTGCGCCGTGGGCGCCCAGCAGGGGATTGTCGACGTCGGACGCCAGCACAAAGCGTGTGTCCTTCAGCCGGGGTTCGAACCCGCTGAAGTCGATCCGGTCCAGCCGGGCCAGGGCGGCCCCGCCGGACGGAAGTTCGTTGCCCTCACTGTCGAGGAATTTGGCGCCGAGTCCCTGCAGGACTCCGGCGCCGCCGTCGGTATTGGCACTGCCGCCTACGCCCAGGATGATCCGGTTGCAGCCGGCGTCCAGGGCGGCGCTGATGAGCTGGCCGGTGCCCAGGCTGGTGGCGGTGCGGGCCGCCGTCGAACCCGGGCGGCCGTGCACCAGGGCGCTTGCCGGGAGCAGGGCCAGGCCCGAGGCCGCCGCCATTTCGATGACGGCCTCATTGCCCCGGACGGCGAACTCGGCCGTGACCGGTTCTCCTGTTGGTCCGGCCACCACGGCGCTGCGGCGGGTGAAGCCGGAGCCGACGGCGGCGTCGAGGGTACCCTCACCGCCGTCGGCTACCGGGATGCGGACGACGTCCAGGTTGCCGCTCGCTCCCCGCTGCAGGCCTTTTTCCAGGTGCAGGCAAACGTCCGGGGCGGAAAGCGATCCCTTGAACTTGTCCGGGGCAATGACGATGCGCATGGTTAGCCCTGCAGTGCCAGGATGGCGGTGGGGGCGTCCGCGGCTGACTCGGCCAGTTCCTCGAACTCGTTCACGGCGTTGATTTCCACGCCCATGGAGATGTTGGTGACCTTTTCCAGGATCACTTCCACCACCACGGGAACCCGGAATTCGCCCATCAGGGCCTTGGCCTTGTCGAAGGCGGCGGCGAGGTCGTTGGGGTCCTCCACGCGCACGGCCTTGCAGCCCAGGCCTTCGGCCACCTTCAGGTGGTCAACGCCGTAGCCGTTGGTCTCAGGCGAGTTGATGTTGTCGAACGCCAGGGACACGTTCTGTTCCATGTTGAACCCGCGCTGGGACTGGCGGATCAGGCCCAGGTAGGAGTTGTTCACCACCACGTGGATGTACGGCAGGTTGAACTGCGCACCCACGGCCAGTTCCTCGATCATGAACTGGAAGTCGTAGTCGCCGGACAGGGCAACCACGGTCTCATCCGGCTTGCCGCGGACCACGCCGAGCGCGGCCGGGGCAGTCCAGCCGAGGGGGCCTGCCTGGCCGGCGTTGATCCACTTGCGCGGGCCGAACACGTGGAGCATCTGGGCGCCGGCGATCTGGGACAGGCCGATGGTGGACACGTAGATGGTGTCGCGGCCGAAGGACTTGTTCATCTCCTCGTACACGCGCTGCGGCTTGATGGGGATGTTCTCGAAGTGCGTCTTGCGGTGCAGGGACGCCTTGCGTTCCTGGCACTCGGCAACCCAGGCGCTGTAGTCCGGCAGGGACCCTGCCGCCTTGCGCTCCCTGGCAAGCTCGACCAGCCCTGCCAGCGCCGCACCGGCGTCGGACGCGATGCCCAGGTCCGGCGAGAACACGCGGCCGATCTGGGTGGGCTCGATGTCGATGTGCACAAACTTGCGGCCGGCGGTGTAGGTCTCCAGGCCGCCGGTATGGCGGTTGGCCCAGCGGTTGCCGATGCCGATCACGAAGTCGCTCTGCAGGTAGTTCTCGTTGCCGTAGCGGTGGGAGGTCTGCAGGCCCACCATGCCGGCCATCAGCTGGTGGTCGTCCGGGATGGTACCCCAGCCCATCAGGGTGGGGATCACCGGAACGTTGAGGAGCTCGGCCAGTTCCACCAGCTGCGCGGAGGCGCCGGCGTTGATGATGCCGCCGCCGGCCACGATCAGCGGGTGCTGGGCTACGGTGAGCATGTCCAGGGCCTTTTCCAGCTGCTTGCGGGAGGCCTTGGGCTTTTCAACGGGGAGGGGCTCGTAGGTGTCGATGTCGAACTCGATCTCGGCCAGCTGCACGTCGATGGGCAGGTCCAGCAGGACCGGTCCCGGTCGGCCGGAGCGCATCAGCTGGAAAGCCTTCTGGAAGGCGCCGGGAACCTGGCCCGGTTCCAGGATGGTCATGGCCATCTTAGTGACGGGCTTGGCGATGGACTCGATGTCCACGGCCTGGAAGTCTTCCTTGTGCAGCTTGGCGACAGGTGCCTGGCCGGTGATGCAGAGCATGGGGATGGAGTCTGCCCAGGCTGCGTAGAGGCCGGTGATCATGTCCGTACCGGCGGGACCGGACGTGCCAATGCAGATGCCGATGTTGCCGTCCTTGGCGCGGCTGAAGCCGTCGGCCATGTGGCTGGCGCCTTCAACGTGGCGGGCCAGCGTGTGGCGGATGCCGCCGTGGGCGCGCATTGCGGAATAGAAGGGGTTGATCGCGGCGCCTGGCAGGCCGAACGCCTCGATGGCGCCTTCCTTTTCCAGGATGGCAACCGCTGCATCAACGGTACGCATCTTGCTCATGGTGTGCTCCTACTTAAGTCTGTTTTTGGGTGTGCTGAAGTACCCCCACGAACCGTCGTGGGGCACTTTGGGGGTGGCCGCCGTCGTAATGGACGACGGCGGCCGGCGTGTCCGTGTCGAAGTGCCCCGTTTCGGGGCGGCCGGCTTCGCCGCGTGAGGGTTACTCGCGGCCGGAGAGCTGGAGGACCTGCTTGAAGAGTCCGGAGTGGTCCAGTGCGCCGTCGCCCTGGTTGACGGTGGCGGCGACGAGCTGGGCCACGACGGCGCCGAGGGGGACGGCGACGTTGGCTTCGCGGGCGGCGGAGGTGACGATACCCAGGTCCTTGTGGTGGAGGGCCAGGCGGAAGCCGGGGTCGAAGTTGCGGTCCAGCATCTTCTGGCCCTTCTGGTCCAGGACCTTGGAGCCGGCAAGCCCCCCGCCGAGGACCTTGAGGGCAGCGTCGGTGTCCACGCGGTAGGCCTCAAGGAAGGCGATGGCCTCGCCCAGGACCTCGATGTTGACGGCGACGATCAGCTGGTTGGCTGCCTTGACGGTCTGGCCGGAGCCCGAGGGGCCCACGTGGACGATCGTTTTGCCGACGGCATTCAGGACGTCCGAGGCTGCGTCGAAGTCTTCTTTTTCGCCGCCCACCATGATGGACAGGACGGCGTCGATGGCGCCCTGCTCGCCGCCGCTGACCGGGGCGTCGAGGGGGCGGATGCCGGCGTCGCGGGCGTCGTCGGAGAGGCGCTTGGCGACGTCGGGGCGGATGCTGGAGGCGTCGATCCACAAGGCGCCCTGCTTGGCGTTGGCGAACACGCCGTCCTTGCCGCTGACCACGCCTTCGACGTCGGGGGAGTCGGGCACCATGGTGATGACGACGTCGGCGTCCTTGACGGCGTCCGCGATGCTGGTGGCACCCTTGCCGCCTTCGGAGACGAGCTTGTCGATTTTGTCCTGGCTGCGGTTGAAGCCGGTGACGGTGTGGCCGGCCTTGACCAGGTTGATGGCCATGGGCAGGCCCATGATTCCGAGTCCGATAACTGCAACGTTGCTCATGGTGGTTCTCTTTCCTGAAGTCTGTGGGGGGCTGCCCAACTGGGTCGCAGTAGATGTCGTAATAGAGGGTCTAAGCGACATCTGCTGCTACTTAGTTGGGCGGGTGGGGATTACTGGCTGACGCGCTGGCGGATGGCCCAGCTGAAGGCCGTTTCTTGCGGCTCCTTGTACTCGAGGCCGATGTAGCCCTCGTAGCCGAGTTCGCGGCTGCGGGCGATCCACTCGCCGAGGGGGAGGGTGCCGGTGCCGGGGGCGCCACGGCCGGGGTTGTCCGCGATCTGGATGTGGCCGAAGTCCCTGGCGTGGTTTTCGATGACAGCCGCCACATCGTCGCCGTTGACTGCCAGGTGGTAGAAGTCGGCGAGGAGCTTGATGTTGCCGACGCCGGCCTCGGCCTTCACGCGGGCGATGACCTTGAGGGCGTCGGCAGCGGTGAGGAGCGGGTACTTGGGTGCACCGCTGACCGGCTCCAGGAGGACTGTCCCGCCGATCCGGGCAACGCCGTCGGCCGCTGCGGCCAGGTTCTTGACCGCCAGTTCGTCCTGTTCCTCGGGAGTGAACTCGTCCTGCCGGTTGCCGTAGAGGGCGTTGAAGGCTTTGCAGCCCAGGCGCTCGCCGATGCCGGCCACGACGTCGATGTTGTCCTTGAACTCGGAGCAGCGTCCCTTCCAGGAGACGAGTCCGCGGTCGCCGCCGGGCATGTTGCCGGCGTTGAAGTTCAGTCCGGTGAGCTGAACGCCGGCGTCCTGGATGGCGTTCTCGAAGTCGGTGACCTGGGCGTCGGACGGGACGGAGCTCTCAAAGGGCCACCAGAACTCGACAGCGTCAAAGCCGGCTGCCTTGGCTGCGGCAGGGCGCTCGAGCAGGGGCAGCTCCGTGAGGAGGATGGAGCAGTTCACTGTGTACGTCATCGTAGGTCCTTCCAAGGAGGGCTTTGATCCATCTTCCCCTGCTTCGAGTCTTTCGAACTTTCCGCTTTGTGGAATTTAGATTCTGCTTTATGAAAAGTGTAGGGAAGGAGGGGGTGGTGCGTCAAGGGGCGCAGCCTGCCCGGGTGCGCTGAGCTGGCGGAGCTGCACGCAGAAGAGCCAGGGGTGGCGGCCCCTGGCTCTTCTGCGTCTTCACCTATGGAAAAGTCCTGCCCTGTCAGCGGCCTTTCGTAACTTCAACCACTGCGCTCTTCTTCCACTCGGTCCAGTCGGACCAATGTCCGTCCTTCTTCACGCGGAAGGAGACCATGTGGTAGACCTCTTCGGCGCCCCGGCGGTCCAGGTTGCGCACTTTGTCAACGCTGTGGATGATCCTGGCGTCGTCCTTCTTGTCGAATTCCTCGTAGAAGTGGGAAGTGCCGAGCAGGTCGTCGGTACGCCGCGGGCCCTTCTCGTCCTCATAGCGGAGCTGGCGGATATGGACGGTCTTCTTGCCGTCGCAATCGGCCTTGATCCTGAAGTCGACCTTGTTGCCGCGGAGGTCCTTGGGATCCAGCGGCTTGACGGTACACCCGTGCCGGTCGTCATTCCTGTCGTCATGCCCAAGGGCTGGGCCGGCGAACGCCACAGAGCCCCCGAGCAGGCCCAGTGAGAGAAGCGGGACCAGTGCGATCCTGGCCCGGGTTGAGCGGATTCCTGTTGATGGAGTGATGGACATTTGTGCTCCTGATAAGGATGCGGTTCACAATTTTGTAAGGGTGCGATTCCCCATGTGGGGCGAGCAGGCACGCGCCGGCTGAGCATCGCGATCAGCGTGGCGGCCGCAGCCTGCCCGCCCCAATTTCAAAGTGCGCCCTGCTAGTGGGGGCGTATGTCCGGCCTCATTGAATGTCGTGATCCGGTAGTTCAATCCTGCTCCTGCAATCGGGCCCGCGCTAGGGTGGTGTCTACCCTTTTTGGTTGCGCTCCCACCCGCGCCTAGTGCGTCAGGTCCTTGCCCTTCGTCTCGGGAATGGTGAACACGAACGCCGCACTGACCACCAGCAGCACCACCGCGTAAATATTGAACAGCTGAGGCATGCCCATGGTGGTTCCGAGCCACTGCTGCAGGTACGGTGCGGTGCCGCCGAACACTGCCACGCAGATGGAGTAGGGCACCCCCACGCCAACGGTGCGGATGGACGTCGGGAACAGTTCGGCGTAAACAGCCGGGACAATCGCGGCGCTCGCAGCAATGAAAATCAGCATCACGGACATGCCTACGGCCAGCTGCCAGGCTGAATCCTTGAGCAGCCAGGTCATGGGGAAGTGCATTACCGCGGAGCCGATGGCCCCGGACCACAGGACTTTTTTGCGCCCGATGCGGTCAGACAGCTTCCCCCAGAAAGGAAGGGCGGCGATGAAGACGATGTTGGCGATGACGGCGGCCCAGAGTGCCTCGCCGCGGTCGATCTTCAGGGCGGTGGTGGCGTAGCTGGGAGCCACGACTCCCCAGACGTAGTAGATGACGGTAAGTCCAACCGTGAGGCCGATGACCTGGAGTGCCTGCTTGCGGTGGCGGACAATCTGCGGCCAGAGCGGAGCCCGCTTTTCGGCCAGCGATTCGCCCTCGAAAGCGTCGGTCTCATGCAGCCGTGACCGCATGATCAGTGCATACAGCCCCATGGCAGCGCCCAGCAGGAACGGGATGCGCCAGCCCCAGGCGTTCATGGCCTCCGCGGTCAGGGACATGTTAAGGACGGCGCCCAGCAGTGTGCCGAACAGGATGCCCACGGTTCCGGAGGTGTAGATCAGGGTGGCCCAGAACCCGCGGTGTTCCTTGGGAGCCATCTCGGACAGGTAGGTCTGCGACGACGGCAGTTCACCGCCGTGCGCCAGGCCCTGGATGAGCCGTGCCACGAGCAGCATCAGGGACGCCCAGGCGCCGATGCTCGCGAAGGTCGGAGCGATGCCGATCATCAGGCTGCCCAGTGAGGCGAGTCCGACGGCGAGGGTCATCGACGTCTTGCGGCCCACCCTGTCGCCGATCCAGCCGAAGAGGAAGCCGCCGAAAGGCCGTGCCACAAAGCCGACGGCGAAAATAGCCAGGGTGGACAGCACGGCCGACGCGGGGTCGGCCTTGCTGAAGAGCTGGCTGGCAATGAAGGGCGTGAAGGTGGCGTAGATGGCCCAGTCGTACCATTCGACGGCGTTGCCGATGCCGGTTCCGACGATGGTCTTGGTAGTGGACACGCGTCCAGTCTGCTGCTTGGTTACTGCAATGGACATGCTTACTTCCTCGGGTTCGTGGTGAAGAGGATGGGGATGGGAAGGACGACGGCGGGTCAGGCCGCCGCCGCCAGCGCGGCAAGGCGCGAGGTGGCCAGTTCGGTGTAGAGCGCGGCTCCATCAACCAGCACGCCGTCGTCGAACGTTGCGTACGGGGAGTGGTTGAACGGTGAGGTGGCCGGATCGCCGCCAGGGGCGACGGCGCTGAGGCCGACGAAGGTGCCCGGCACTTCAGCCAGTACCCGGGAGAAGTCTTCGGAACCGCTCAGGGGAGTGGCCCAGCGCGAAAGACGGCGCTCGCCGAACATTCCCGAAATGACCTTCTCGGCCGTGTGCGTTTCGTCCTCATTGGTGATGGTGAGCGGGTATTCCTCCTGGTAGTCCACGTGGACCTCCACGCCATGGGCTGCTGCTATTCCCTTGAGCAGGCGCGGCACGGCCTCCATCATCCTCAGCCGGGAAGCTTCGGAGAACGTGCGGACCGTCGCCTCGATGCGGGCGGTCTCTGGGATGATGTTCCGCTTGGTGCCGGCATGCAGCACCCCCACTGAGAGCACCACGGGATCGAACATGTTGAACTGCCGGGTCACCATGACCTGCAGGGCGGTGACCATTTCGGCAGCCACTGTGACGGGATCCTTTGCAGCATGCGGGGCGGAACCGTGGCCGCCTGCGCCAAGGATGGTGATTTCCAGTCCGTCCGAGGCGCTCAGCATCACGCCGGGCTTGGTGCAGAAGGTGCCGTGGGGCTCGAGGGAGGAAAACACATGCATCCCGTAGGCCGCCTGCACGCGGGTTCCGGCGGCATCCAGGACGCCTTCGCGGATCATGTAGCTGGCGCCGTCGCAGCCTTCTTCGCCGGGCTGGAACATAAGGACGACGTCGCCCTGCAGTTGGTGCTGCTTCTCGGCGAGGAGGGTGGCGGCTCCGGCGAGCATCGAGGTGTGCAGATCGTGGCCGCAGGCGTGCATGGCGCCGTCCGCCTGTGAAGAGAACTCCACGCCCGTCTTCTCCTGCACGGGAAGTCCGTCCATGTCCGCGCGGAGGAGCACCGCGGGCCGCTGGGAGCCGGTGGTGCCTGCGGGGGCCTTGCCTCCGCGAAGCACCGCGGTGACGGAGGTGGTTTCCGTGCCCAGGGTGATGTCAAACGGAAGCCCGTCGAGGGCCTGGAGGACTTTCTCCTGGGTCCGCGGCAGGTGCAGCCCGATTTCGGGGTAGCGGTGAAGGTCGTGGCGGAGGCGGGTGAGGTCTCCCTGCAGTTCCTTGGCGTCTTCAATTATTGGCACTTTGTCACTCCTGGGCTCGGCTTTCCGGGTCTGTGGACTATTGTGGAGTGGCGCAACTCACATTTATCGAAAGCGCTCGAAATATTCTCCTGGAAGTTAGGTTTCGCAGGATTCATACGTGTGGTAGGGGGGAAACGTGGAACTCAGTGAGGAAGACCTGGCCCTTATTCAGGTGCTGCAGACGTACCCGAGGCTTGGCTGGGCGGACGCCTCCAAGGTGCTGGGGGTGCACGCGACCACCCTTGCCGCCCGCTGGGAACGGCTGACCTCAAGCGGGGCCGCGTGGGTGACGGCGCACCTGGCGGGGGATCCGAAGCAGATGCTCCTCGCCTTTGTGGCGGTGGACTGCGATATGAACCTGAGGGACAGTGTGACGGCGCAGTTGGCAGGTATCCCGGGAATCGTCACCGTGGAGGAGGCTGCAAGCAACCGGGACCTTATGTTGACTGTCATCACCAGGTCGCTGGAGGAGTTCAGCACAACGGTGGTCGCCCAGCTGAAGAACATCGAGGGGCTCATCAAGTACCAGGCTGCCCTGTGCACCCGGCTTCACACCAGCGCCGACGAGTGGCGGCTGAACATCCTGAGCAAGCCGCAGCTGGCACTGCTCAGGACGCTCGGGCACCAGGGCGGCCCGGATGCGCAGCAGGTGGAGGCGGGGCAGCTCCCGCAAAGCCACCTGGACCTGCTGCCGTTCCTGGCCCGCGACGGCAGGGCAACCGCGGCCCAGATAGCGCGGGAGTTGGGGCGGCGTCCGGCAACGGTGCAGCGGCAGCTCAACCGGGTGCTGGCCAGCGGGATCCTGTTGTTCCGGTGCGAAATCGCCCAGGCGTACTCCTCCTATCCGGTGACGTGCCAGTGGTTCGCCAACGTTCCGGCAGGGCAGCACGAGGAAGCGGCCGCCGCCATCCGGACCATAAAAAACGTGCGGCTGAGCGCGTCCACCACCGGGCACACCAACTTCGTGATCATCATGTGGCTGCAGTCCCTTGCGGACGTCATGACTGCCGAACTTGCCCTCCAGCAAAAGGTTCCGGGCATACACCTGGTGGAAAGCGTGGTGATGCTGCGGACGGTCAAGCGGGTGGGCTGGATGCTGAACGAGGACACCACGTCCAGCGGAACGGTCGTGGTCCAGCGCGCGGCGCTGCAGGCTGCGGACTGAACCACCGTTGTTCGCGGACTGAACCGCCCGGATTACTGGGAAAGCTCCGCAGCCTCGTGCGCCTCGAAACGGCCACGGTCCTGTGGAACGGGGGCAGCCGGAACCTTGCCACGGGCGCTCTTGGCGAACGGTTTCCGGGACTTGGACGGATCAACCGAAATCGCCTCGGGGACTTCGCCGGCCGGGTTGGCGGGGCGCCGCAGATGCCAGTCGGTCACGGCCTGGTAGGCAGCGGCCACGGCCAGGAGCCGATCCTCCGCGAACGGCTGGCCGCCGAGGATGGTGCCCACCGGGACGCCTGCCGAGTCAAAGCCGATGGGCAGAGCGAGCTCGGGCAGCCCGATCGCGTCGAAGGGGTTGGGGCTAGTCTGCAGCACCACATCGCACTGCTCGAACAGGTCGTCCAGGACGCGCTCCAGCAGCAGGACCTTGGCGCGCTGGCCCAGGACGTACTCGCTGGCACCCAGCATGGAGCCCTGCAGCCAGCCGGTCACGGACACCCCAAAGCTGCGGAGGTCCTTGCGCAGCATGGGGAGGAACGGCTCGCTCCGTTCCGGCAGCCGCACATTGTTGAAGGCTGTGCTTGTCAGTGTCTCCCAGTCCTCGGGCAGCCGAACGTCCACAACCTGGATTCCCTCAATGCCGGCCAGCTTGTCCAGGAAGGCCCTGCGTGCTGCTGCGGTTTCCGAGGATCCTGCGGTGAAGTCCGGGATCACGCCCACGCGGGTGCCCCAGCGCATGGCCACCTTGTTGCCGCGCTTCACTGGAGTTGCGGCTGTGATCAGGTCGGGGACCGGCGGTAGCCCGAGGGTCCGCGGGTCGTTGGGATCCTCCCCGGCCATGGCGGTGAGCATGATGGCTGCGTCCTTGGCATCCCTGGCGAGCGGGCCGGGGTGGTCGCGTGTGTAGCTCAGTGGGATGATGCCATACAGCGAAACCCGGCCCATGGTCGGCTTGAGCCCGGTGAGGTTCTGGGCGTTGGAGGGTGCGGTGATCGAACCGCCTGTCTGGGTTCCCACGCTGGACGTTGCCATCCGTCCCGCCACTGCGGTGGCTGAGCCTGAAGAGGATCCGCCCGGATTTGTCCGTGGATCTCCGGGGGTCCAGGCATTGACGGTGGTGATGCGTCCGTCCGGAGTGGTGGCGCGGGTGGTGGCCAGCGGCCCCATTTGGGTCTTTCCAAGGACGATGCCGCCGGCACCTGTCAGTTTTGCCACTGCCGTTGCGTCGAATGGGGGCGTGAAGTCCTTGAAGATGTAGGAGTTGGCGGTGGTGGGGTAGGCGCGGGTGTAGTAGTTGTCCTTGATGGCAAGCGGGATGCCGTGGAGGGGTCCCTTGTAGGCGGCTCCGGCCAGGGCCCGGGCACTTGCCAGGGCATCGTCTGCGGCCACCAAATTGAACGCCTGGTAGTCCGCATCGAACGCGCCGATCCGGTCAAGGTAGGCCTCCACCAGCAGTTCGGCGCTGAGCCGGCCCTGCCGGATGAGGCTTGCGGCTTCCGCGATGGTCAGTTCGGTGATGTCCGCCAGGGCTTCGGGCCGGACGTCCCCGTACGCGTTCGGGTTGAGCCCGGCGGGTGCCGCTGCTGAGGGCGCCGCGTGGGCAACAGCGGGAAGCGCCACCGCACCCAGGGAGGTAGCCGCTGCCAGAACGGCAAACCTGTTGACGAAGGACCGGCGGTCAATGGTGCGGTCTGTCGGCTGGCTGTCAACGCTGTCCACCGGGTTCATGCCGTCCTCCGTGCAGTATCGATCGAGGGGTAAAGCGCGGGAGGGGCTGCCTGCTGGGACAGGAGTGCGGGATCCGCAGTTCCGGCCGCACCGGCAAAAGGCACCTGGTAGGCGCTTAATTCAGCCACGGTGGTGCGCATGAAGGAGCGCAGGCTGGCCAGGACCGACGCCTGTCCTGGGCTTCCAGTCTCCGGGTCGCTGGCAGTTCCCGCGGGAAGCTGGTTGAGGTCGATGCCGAGGGATGCCAGGCGTGCCCGGATCATGGTGTCCAGTTCGGCGTCGGATGGGGGAGTGAGGGGCATGATGCTCCTTCTTCTACGGGGCTGGTGTTGCAGCCCGTACAGCTGAGACAGAGCGATACTTCCACTGTCCCGTGGCGGTGTCATGTCACAGAAGTTGCCGGCATATTTCCCTGTCCGCGGACCACCAGGATTAATAGTTCCGCATTATGGATTTATCTTTCCGGAAACATGCCGTCCCTAACGTTGCTCGTGACCCTGCGGCATCCTGCGTGCCGCCGTCCTCCAACGAACAGGCACCGGCATGAACGTCAACGCGCCCGCGGCAGCACCTCCCGCTTCCAGGAAGCCGCTCTACAAATCCCTCTTCTTCCAGATCCTGGTGGCCGTTGTGGCCGGCATCCTGATCGGACACCTGTGGCCGGACATCGGCGCGGCCCTACGCCCCTTGGGCGACGGGTTCATCCAGCTCATCAAGATGATCATCGCGCCGCTGATCTTCCTGGTGATCGTCACCGGCATAGCTGCGGTCAGTGACGTCAAGGCTGTGGGCCGCACGGGCGTCAAGGCCTTGATCTATTTCACGGCAGCCACGCTGTTTGCGCTGGTCTTCGGCTTGGTGGTGGGGAACGTGGTCCAGCCGGGCGCGGGACTGAACATCGATCCGGCGTCGCTCTCCCAGGACGCCCTCAACGCCAAAACCGCCACGGCACCGCCGAAGGATGCCGGCGCCTTCATCCTTGGAATCATTCCCACCAGCGTGGTGGGCGCGTTTGCCAGCAACAGCCTGCTGCAGGTGCTGTGCTTCGCTGTGTTCTTCGGCGCGGCGATCGTCGTCGTCGGCCGTGAACGCTGCATGCCCGTCGTCGCGCTGATGGAGACCGTGCTGGAGCTGTTCTTCAAGATCATGGGCTGGGTCATGCGGGTGGCTCCGGTAGGTGCTTTCGGCGCCATGGCGTTCATCATCGGCCAGTACGGCCTGGGTTCGCTGAGCACGTATGCCCTGCTGATCGCGGCCTGCTACGGCGCAGCGATTGTGTTCATCGGCCTGCTGTTCGTGGTGGCGTGGGTCTATCCGCGCGTGCCGCTGTGGCAGTTCATGAAGTACACCCGCGAGGAATTCCTCCTTGCCCTGGGCACAGCCTCCACCGAATCCGTGCTGCCGCGCATCATGACCAAGCTGACCAATGCCGGCTGCTCCCGCGCCACCACCGGCCTTGTGATCTCCACCGGGTACTCCTTCAACCTCGACGGTGCCGCGCTGTACCTGTCCATCTCGCTGCTGTTCCTGGCTCAGGCCTTCGGCTACAACCTGGACCTCGGCCAGCAGTTGGCCGCGCTGGGCGTCCTTATGCTGACGTCCAAGGGCATGGCCGGTGTCCCGGGATCGGCGTTCCTGGCACTGTCCGCCACGGCGGGTGCGTTGGGAATCTTCCCCGTGGCCGGCGTCGCGCTCCTCCTGGGCGCGGACCGGCTGATGGACTCCATGCGCGTGGTGGTGAACCTGTTGGGCAACTGCGTCGCCACCTTCGTCGTGGCCAAGTGGGAAGGCCAGTTTGACCGTGCGGCCATGGTCCGGGCTTTTGCCGGTGAAACCACGACGACGGATGCGGCCTTGGCGCTGGCAGGAGCCCCGGCGCCCGGCAGCTTGGCCGAGGGGACTGCCGTCGACCAGTCGCCGCTGGGGACGTCGGCGCCAGCCGTGAGATAGCCTCCGGTTTCCCGCCCCGGTGCTGCACACTGTCCCTATGACCTTTGCGAATGTGGGAAGCCTCGAAACCAAGCCGGGCCAGCGCGATGCCGTCCTCTCAATCCTTGTCCGGCCTATGGCCGGGCTGAAGGAGGCGGGTTGCCTGCTGTACGAAGTAGGCGTGAACGACGCCGTGCCGGACACCGTGTTTGTTTGTGAGCTGTGGGAATCGGCGGAGGCGCACCGGGCTTCGCTGGAGCTCGAAAGCGTGCAGACGGCGATTGAAGAAGCCATGCCACTGCTCACCGGTGAAATGGGCGGCAACCAGTTCACGGTGCTGGGTTCCCCGCTTCGTTAGGTTTTCGCGCCGGTAGCTGCCTGCGCTTGCAGGGTTCTAACCCAAGAGCCCTGTGCCGCGCCTGCTCCGGCAAGTAAGCTTCCCGGCATCGACTGGACATGGAGCAAAGGGGTAAGGGAGACACATGAAACCGCTGCCTGCACTGGAACTTGTTACCCGCCTGGAAGACGCCGAGTGGCTGGACCCCGTGTCCAAGAAGGTCCGGAAAGTGGTGAAACGGGCCATCCGTCCGAAGTGGGCGCGCGACGTCCTGCACGGAGTTCCCATTGGACACCCCGTGCATCCTCTGGCGGTCCAGGTGCCCATGGGTGCTTGGATCTCTGCGGCCGTGCTGGATGCCTTGCCTGGTAATGACAGGGCGTCCGCGCTCCTGATCGGCGTGGGCACCGGTGCCGCTGTACCTTCCGCGGTGGCTGGCTTCACCGACTGGACGCAGCTGCACCCCCAGCAGCAGCGGGTGGGGTTGGTCCATGCCGCTGCCAACATCACGGCCACGGGCCTTTATGCTGCCTCCTTGGTTGCCCGTGCGCGGGGCAGCCGGGGAGGAGGCAAGGTACTTGCATACCTGGGCCTTGCCGTGGTGGGTGCAGGCGGTTTCCTGGGCGGCCATCTCACGTACCGGCAGGCGGCGGGCGTGAACCACAGCGAGGAGATCCCGCACCGCTTCCCGAGCGGATGGCACCCGCTGGCGCCGCTGGCTGAAGTGCCCGATGGGAAGCTGCACAAAATCGTTGTGGCCGAGATTCCGCTGCTTGCCTATCGGGAGGGGGACGCCGTGAGCGTATTGTCCGATGTCTGCAGCCACCTCTCCGGGCCGCTGCACGAGGGCAAGATCAAGGGTGGCAGGCTCCAAGACAGGGTCACCCAGAACGGCGGCCCCGACGACGGTGGTGAGCCGTGCGTTGTGTGCCCCTGGCATGGAAGCACCTTCTCGCTGCGGACGGGGGAAGTGCAGGCTGGCCCTGCCACCGCGAAACAGCCACTCTTTGAGACGCGCACGAGCGGCGGCATGGTGGAAGTTTGCCTGCCCGGGGCTGAGTAGACGCTCGTCTGAGGCGCTCGTCCGGCATGTGCTTGGGCCGCTGGGCAGGGTCTGTGTCCCTCCCGGGTGTAGGTCAGCCCTGCGCTCCTGACACGCGTTTCCTGGTTCGCGTCTGCTGGCTCGGGTTCCTGGGGTTTGGGGCGGTGCTTGGGCCGTCTTCCCGGCTCGGGGCTGTTGACCCCCGTCCCCGGCTGCCCGTGTCTGTGGGCATTTGCCGGCTAGGTCAGTGCCGGGTCCCGGTCCCTGATGGGGTCCCAGTCGCTCATGGGGTCCCAGTTCAGAGGGTCCTGGGGCAGGACGGGCGGCAGGGCGTAGAAGTCCTCCCATAGGGGGTCGTCCGCGGGTATGTCGTCCAGGTCTATGAGGTTGTCATCTTCAGGTTCCTCCGGTGGAGGTTCCAGGTGCAGGAGGTCTCCGACAGGGCAGGCCTGGGCAGCGGGCATCGGCGGGTAGGGCAGTACGCCGGGGGCTTGCCCGGTGTGATGCTCCCCCGGATTCAACCCCGCCGGCAGGGCCGATATGACAGTTTCCGGCCAGTGGGGTGGTTCCCAGTCCTGGTGTTCGCTTTTGTAGTGCCGGCCGGACGGTGAGATCCAGCCCGGTGGTTCGTCCTTGGTGGCTGGTGTTGGTGTCCACCCGCTGCTGTGTCGAAGTTTGTGGTGCTTCGGGCAGGGTTGTCCGAGGTTGCTGATGCCGGTGGTTCCGCCGTGCTGCCAGGCCAGGAGGTGGTCTGCCTCGTTGTCCAAGGAACTGTTGCTGCAGCCGGGGAAGGGGCATTTGCCGTCCCGCATCCTTAGCCAGTTTCGCATCGCCTTGGTAACCCGGTAGCTGGTCCGCCCGATCTCCAACGGCGCCCCATCCCGCGGATCGACAAGGACGCGGTGGAACGAATCGGCACCGTTCGCGACCAGGTCCCGTGCCATGGACGGCGGGATCGGCCCGAAGCCGTCGAGCATGGCCGGCTCATCGGTCACTCCCATGAGGGCGACTATCGGGACCGTGACGAGGACCTGCGCCCGGACCGCCGACGACAGCCCGGCGGGATCCATCCCTGCACCCGCCCCGTCGCTGGTACCTGTGCTGTTGCCTGCAAGGACGCTGGACATGTCGTCACACCCGCGACTGGTACCGCCATTGCTGCCGCTGGTGAGGATCGCTTCGGCGAACTCGTCTGCCCGGATCTGGGGGAGGGTCCGGGGCTCATCGGGTCCCTGTGCGGCACGGGCGAGGGCGTTGAGCCGGTTCCAGCCCGCCATTGCCTGATGCGCGGGGAGGTAGGCAGAGAGCCAGGCCATGCCGTCCTGGTCCGGCCGGTACTCGACCCGGCGGTCCGCCACACCCTTGGCGTGGCGCTTCTCGATCGATTCGGGATGGTGGCGTGCGCGCCAGGTCCTGGCCTTGGCCTTGAACCGGTAGGCGGGCATCTCCCCGATCGTGGCCGCTCCGGCCGGTCTCGGGATGTCCGGGTCCAGGAAGTGCTTCTCCAGGGCCGCTGCCCCGGCCCGGTCAAGACCGACGGCCTGGTTCACCATTTCCCGGGCATGCGCCCAGGAAATCGTCCCGGACCCCAACGCGGCAAGGGTCCGGGGCAGCGACGTGGTCAGGGCGTGGGACTCGGCCAACAGGGCACCGGCGGCACGGTCACCGATCACCAGTGCACAGCCGACCTCGGCCACCAGGCTCCGGTCCTGGGCCGTGGCCTCATGCGGTGAGGAAGGGGGACCGTTCAGCAGGCTCGTGGCGGCAGCGAGCACCTGAACCGCCTGCGCCTTCAATGCCGCCAGCTTCGCCTCGGACCGGGCCACCCCCGCAAGAACATCCAGCGCCTGGTCAGCAACCCGCTGCAACGGATCATCATCAGCCCCGCCAGCGCCGGCATCAGGCCCAGCGGCGCCACGACCGGAAACAGCCGTGCCGGAAACAGCAGTACCGCCGCCCGCGAGCACCGCCGCAAAAGCAGCCACCGAAGCGTCAACCGCCGCCTCCGCCTCCACCACCGCCGAATTGCCTTCCATGAATCCATCCTCATGGGAGGGTCTGACATTTAACGGTCAGGCAGCGAAGAGCACTACCCCAGCGGTGTTACCCACTCGCCCCCGCGCAGGACTCCTGCAAGATCCAGGTCCAGGTCAGCAATGACGAGGTCAGCCCGCATGCCGGCGCGGAGGTCGCCCACTTGCGACGACAGTCCCAGCACGGAGGCAGGCACGGCCGTCGCCGCGCGTACCGCATCCTGCAGGGGGACACTTGCTGCCACCGTGGACCGGACAACGTCCAGCAGGGTAGCGGTTCCGCCGGCAATTGCCCCCGTGTTGTCCACCCTGGCCACGCCCTGGTCCACTGTGACAGCCAGAGTGCCCAGGCGGTATTGGCCATCCTGCAGGCCTGTGGCGGCCATCGAGTCGGTCACCAGTGCGATGTTTTCCGCTCCCACCAGCTCGAACACCATCTTGACGGTTTCGGGCGCCAGATGAACTCCGTCTGCAATCAGCTCTACCACCGCCTTCCCGGCATGGGCCGCACTGATGCTGGCCGCTACCGGGCCGGGGGAGCGGTGATGCAGGCTGGGCATCGCGTTAAACAGGTGCGTGACAGTGGGGCGGGCCCGCCCGGTGGAATTCCCTGGCCCGGCCAGTCCTGCGGCTGACTGTTCCAGGAAGGAAACCGCGGTGCCGTGGTCCGCCGCAGTGTGGCCCAGGGATGGAATGGTTCCCCGCGCAGTGAGCATGTCCACCAGGCTCGCAGCGCCAGGAAGCTCAGCCGCCAGCGTCATGGACGCCAGCGAGGACCCGGCGGCCTCAAACAGGCGGGCCACCAGCCCGGAGTCGGGTTCACGCAGCAGCGCCGGATCATGGGCGCCGCACTGCCCCGAAGCGAGGAAGGGGCCCTCCAGATGGGAACCGGCGATCAGCCCGTCATCGGCCACATCGCGCAGGACTGTGAGGTTCCGGACCAGGTTTTCCGGCGATCCCGTGACCAGGCTGGCCAGCAGCGTGGTGGTTCCGCGGCTGTGCAGATACCGGGCCGCTGACCGAGCACCTTCGGCGGATCCTTCGGAGAAGTCCGACCCCAGCGCCCCATGGCAATGCAGGTCCACCAGCCCGGGCATCAGGATGCGCCCGGGCGCCCCAGGCAAGGTACGGTCCGTCCCGGCGCCCTTACCAACGTCCAAGCCAAGCCCAGCAAATCCCGACGCCGGTCCGGCATAGGTGATCACGCCGCCGTCGAACGCCACGATGCCGTCGGGGACGTCCATGCTTCCCGTGACGATGCGGCCACGAAGTATCGCATCAGTACTCATGGTTCCAGGCCTCCGATAGTCATTGCTGCCGCCAGCCGGGCTGCCAGCCCAGGATCGGCAGCATCTGCGCGGTCCATGCCCGAGCTCCCCGCCCGGCGCGGCCGCGCCGAGGCGTGCACGGCATGGACGCCGGCGCCGAGCAGCGACGGTACCAGCTCCAGCGTCACTCCTCCGCCCGCCATGATCTGTACCGACGGCGCGTGCGTGCGTCCCAACTCAACCAAACGGCCCAGCATGCTGAGGCCGGCAGCGCAGTCGGGACTGCCGCCGCTGGTCAGGACGCGGTCCACGCCTGCCTGCTGGAGCCGGGACAGCGCGTCAGCAGGGTCGGTGCCGGCCGCCAGGGCAGCATCGAATGCCCGGTGGAACGTGATTTCCGCTGACGGGTTGGAGCGGCGTGCCGCTGCAACGATGAGGCGGAGTGCAGGTACATCCGGCCCGCCGTCGGACCCGAGCACGCCTATCACCACGCCGGCCGCACCGGCGGCCAGGGCAGCGGCCACGTCGCGCTCAATGACGTCGAGTTCGCCACTGGAGTAGGTGAAGTTGCCAGGGCGCGGCCGCACCAGGACGTGGACGGGGAGCCCAATACGGCAGGCATGTTCAACCATGCCGATGCTGGGCGTGATGCCCTCGGTCTGGGCGAGGGCTGCGCAAAGTTCAACGCGGGCCGCGCCGACGGCGGCAGCCAGCCTGACGCCGTCGGCATTCTCCACGGCAAGCTCCAGCTGCGGCCGGCTGACAGCAGCTACCGGCGAGCCCTGGCCCGTGCTCAGAGCCCCTGCCACGCCGGCTTCCGTCCAAACGTGTCCGTGTAGTAGTCCCGGTGGCCCAGCCGCGAGGCCGCTGCCTCATCCACCAGGACCGAGACGTGCGGGTGCAGCTGGAGCGCGGACGCCGGGCAGATGGCGGCGACAGGGCCCTCGACGGCGGCTGCGATGGCCTGCGCCTTGGCCTCGCCCATGGCGAGCAGCAGCAGGTGCCGGGCCTCGCGGATGGTGCCCAGCCCCTGGGTCAGGACGTGGTCCGGGACATCGTCCGCGGAGTCGAAGAAGCGGGCGTTGTCCTGCCGCGTCTGCCGGGTGAGCGTCTTGATCCGGGTGCGGGAGCCCAGCGAGGACATGGGTTCATTGAAGCCCACATGCCCGTCCGTGCCGATGCCCAGGATCTGGATGTCCACCCCTCCCGCGGCGGCAATCCGCGCCTCGTACTGCTCAGCCTCGGCCTGCAGATCCTCCGACATGCCGTCCAGGCCGTGCACTGCGCCCGCACCGAAATCCACGCTGGCGGTGAACTCGTCCCGGATCACGGAATGGTAGGACTGCGGGTGCGCGCTGGGCAGGCCCACATATTCGTCGAGGAGGAACGCCTGGGCCTGGGCGAAGCTCAGTCCGCTGGTCCGGTGCCGTTCAATGAGCTCCTGGTAAGTGCCCAAAGGGGTGGACCCGGTGGCCAGTCCCAGGACGCACGGGCCGCGGCGGACCTGTTCCTCGATAGCGTCTGCAGCCGTGCGGGCTACGTCGGCCGGGGTGGGAAGGATGATGATTTCCATGCGGTGAAGCTGCTTTCGGTAGCTGGTGCTGGTGCTGTGCTTGGTGGAGAAAGGAGACGCCGTTTACTTGGCGGCGTCCGTCTCCACCGTGACCTCGTCATCCTCACGGCCCGGCGTCCGCAGGTTCCAGCGCTTGATGACGATGGAGAAGAGGAAGTAGTAGATCACCGCGTAGCCCAGGCCGATGGGGATCAGCAGCCAGCCATTCTCCGATTTGCCGAAGTTGAGGACGAAGTCGATCAGGCCGGCGGAGAACGTGAAGCCATGGTGGATGTCCAGGGCGTTGACCAATGCCATGGAGGTGCCGGTGAGGACTGCGTGGACGATGTACAGCGGGAAGGCAACGAACATGAAGGAGTATTCAAGCGGTTCGGTGATGCCGGTGAAGAATGCGGTGAGGGCGGTGGAGAGCATGATGCCGCCCACGATCTTCTTCTGCGAGGGCTTGGCGTGGCGCCAGATGGCAAGGGCTGCCGCCGGCAGGCCGAACATCATGATGGGGAAGAAACCGGTCATGAAGATGCCTGCGCTGGGATCACCGGCGAAGAAGCGGTTGAGGTCGCCGCGGACCAGCTGGCCGGAAGCGTCGGTGTAGTCGCCGATGAGGAACCACACGGCGGAGTTGAGGATGTGGTGCAGGCCTGCCGGGATGAGCATGCGGTTGGCGAAACCGTAGACGCCGCCACCGGCCACTGCGTTGCCCGCCACGGCTTCGCCCACTGCCGAGAGGCCGGCGTTGAAGAGCGGGTAGAACAGGGCAAGGACGACGCCGGCTGCCAGGCTGGTGACGGACGTCAGGATGGGCACCAGGCGGCGGCCGCTGAAGAAGCCCAGGAAGTCCGGCAGTTTGGTGCGGTAGAACCGCTGCCAGAGCATGGCGGACAGCAGGCCCACCACGATGCCGGCCAGGACGCCGTAGTTGATCATTGCTGGCTTGCCGGCGGGGTCAACCTGCCCGGCCAGGACCAGCGGGGACATGGCCTTGAAGACGCCGTCGATCACCATGTATCCCACTACCGCTGCCAGTGCGGTGGAACCGTCGGATTTCTTGGCCCAGCCGATTGCGATGCCGACGGCGAAGATGAGGGGCAGCCAGGTGAACACGGCATTGCCTGCTGCGGAGATGACTGCTGCGCCGCCCTCGAACCCGGGGATGGCGCCCAGCAGGTCGGCCTGGCCAATGCGCAGCAGGATGCCGGCTGCGGGGAGGACGGCGATGGGCAGCATCAGGCAGCGGCCCAGCCGCTGGAGGGTGGCGAAGGCCCTGTTCGGCTTCTTCTCTGGAGCCAGGGCGGCGGTCTCGGATGTTGACATGGTTACACCTCCGCGGGGATCGGGTGGGGGCTTGTGAAGAAACGGTTCCAGCCGGTACTGTCTGGTTATGACCAGTTCAGTGTGATTCATCCCACGAGTGCCTGTCAAGGTAGAAGATCTTCCAGCAGGCGCTGACAGTTCCGATGAACGGGAACATAATTGGTCGCACTTGGGCCGCCGGTCCTGGTGCTGAAGCAGTGCTCCGCGGGGCACCGTCAGAAAGGGCAGCCATGTCCAAAGCAGAAAAGATCATTGAGGGCCTGGGCGGCGCCGCCAACATCGTCGAGGTCGAGGCGTGCATCACCCGCCTGCGCACCGAGGTAAAGGATGGGTCGCTGGTTAACGAGGCCGCCCTGAAAGCAGCCGGAGCCCACGGTGTCCTTGCCGCCGGCACCGCAGTCCAGGTGATTGTTGGCCCGGAGGCGGACAACCTGGCCGAAGACATCGAGGACCTGCTCTAATGCCGGAAACGCTGGTTGTCCACGCGCCCCTCAGTGGCAGCGTGGTTCCGTTGTCCGACGTCCCGGATCCCGTCTTCGCAGGCCAGATGGTGGGTTCAGGCGCGGCCGTTGAGCCTCCCGCAGGGGAGGCGTTCGACGTCGTGTCACCCGTTGCCGGAAAAGTGGTCAAGCTCCTGCCGCACGCCTTCGTAGTGGTGGAGTCGGCGGGGCGGGGAGTGCTTACCCATGTGGGTATCGATACCGTCAAGCTCAAGGGCGAAGGCTTCAAGCTGCTGATTGCCCAAGGCGACACCGTGGGCGCGGGTGAGCCGGTGATGCATGTGGACCCGGCCGCCGCCCTGGCGGCCGGCTACTCGATGGTGAGTCCCGTCGTCGTGCTCGATACCAAGCCGGACACTGCAACGCTCCTGGCAGCCGGTGCCGTGACTGCCGGCGCCAGCCTGTTTTCACTGGACTAGGCGCTCGCCCGGGTCCGCTTAGAGCCGGACTTCCATGGTGAGAGAGTAGCGGTCCGAGCGGTACCAGGAGCGCGAATGCTCAATGGCCAGGGGACCCGAATAGGACACCCGGTCGAAGGCCAGCACCGGCGCACCCGTTCCGGTTCCGAGGAGCGCCCCCACGTCGGCGGGGGCGCCCTCGGACCGTACGCTTTGCCGCGCCCGGTCAATCTGGTGGCCAAACTGCGCCGCCAGCGCCTTGTACACCGATCCGGTCAGGTCGATCTCCAGAAGTCCGGGGGCGTGCTCCGGGTTGTACCAGGCGTCATCCACGCTGACCGGCCGCCCGTCCGCCAGGCGGAGCCGCTTGAGGTGGACCACTTCGGATCCAGGGGCAAGGCCCAGCGCTTCGGCGGTGTCCTCAGGGGCGGTGGCAGCTTCCGCCACCAGTACCACGGTGCTGGGGACGTGGCCCATCGCCTCCATTTCCTGGGTGAAGGAGGCGAGGTGCAGCGTGGACTGCACGGGGGAATCTGCCACGAAGGTGCCCTTGGCGGGAACCCGGACCAGGTGCCCCTCGTTGACCAGGCGTCCGATCGCGGCACGCACCGTGATCCGGCTGACGCCATAGGAATCCATGAGGGTCCGCTCGCTGGGAAGCCTGGCGCCCGGTTCCAGTTCTTCCCTGGCGAGCTTGAGGATGATGGTCCGCAGTTGCTCGTGCTTGGGGATCTGGGAGTTGTTGATGGCCGTGCCCGCCGCCTCGGCGGTGCTCCTTTGTGTGGCGGACAATCCGGCTCCTCATGATCCTGGAGCGGTCCGGTAAGGACCACTTCTCTGGATTATTCCACAGGAGGGACGGCGGAGGTGCGGGCTTTTCTTTCCGCCAGGAGTCCTGCTGGAAAGTTGCAGGGCCGTTATTGTTCCACCGGGCCCAAACCCCTAAGCTGATAAACACTAAGTATGCTTCCTATCTTCAAAGGGGTTGTACCAATGCGAAAAGTACCTGCGCTTGGATTGATGACGGCAGCACTGCTGGCCCTCGCGGGCTGCACGGGCGGCGGTGGCGAAGCTGCTAGCCCGTCCGCCTCGGAAACGCCCTCCCCCACGGCCGAGGCGAAGGTTTACACCGAGGACGAGCTCCGCGAGCTGATCTCCGGCATGACGGACGAGGACGGCAATGAACTCAAGCTGTACTCCAAGGAACAGGTGGACCAGGGCGGCAACATCGCCAACCTCCTCCTGAGCACGGCAACCGTGGATCCTGAAGACTGCAAGGACATTGCCACGGCGGGACTGCTGGATACCGTCGAAAGCGGCGAGATCGCCGTCGCGCTCTCCGAAGGAGACCAGCCGCGCACGCTGTCCGCGCAGTCGGGCAGCGAGGGGCCGGACGCCGTCGAGGTCCTGGATGAGATCAGCGGCAAAATGGACCAGTGCGCCACCTTCTCCGTGGAGGCGCTGGGGCAGACCTACGAGGTGACCAGCGAGGAGGTCCAAGCGGACACGGACGCTGAAAAGACCTTCGCCACCCTCAGCTCGCGCAGCGGCGAAAACCAGCAAAAGCTGATGCAGGTCTCCGCTGCCGACGGCCGGCTGCTGGTGGTTGCCACCAAGAGCGGCGCCGACCTGGGCGATCCGGACCAGAAGGAACTTGAGGACCTCATCAACGAGGTGCTGGAGAAGGCCGACGGCGGCAGCGCAACGTCCAGCCCGACGTCCACCAGCACGTCCGGCTCCACCAGCACGTCGTCACCGAGCGGGTCAGCCTCGCCTTCCGTCACCGAGAGCGAACCCGAGGAAACAGAGATGACCTCGCCTTCGCCGACTGCGTCTAACTAGGAACTTCCCTGCAGCAGGAAGGCGGGCGGACCCCTGGTCCACCCGCCTTCCTGGGTGTTAAAGCCTAGGTACGGTCATATGGCGACCGGAGGCCGCCCCTCCGCACGGGCCCGCCCCAGTTCATGCACCACCCCGGCAAGGCGGCGTGCCAACTCGGGAACGGGGACCGAAGCGTCCACTTTTTCGAAGCTCCCGTACTCGGGCAGCTGGCGGTAGGCGTGGGCGAAAGCCGCCAAATCCTCCAGCGTCTCGGTATCCGAACCGCGTGCCGCGATGCGTTGATGGGCAACACCGGGGTCAACTTCCAGGTGCACCACGGCATCAGGGGCAGGAAGCTTGCCCAGCAGCCACGGAAGCAGGCGGCCACGCGGCAGCCCCTTCGTGGCACGCAGTGCCAGCTGGCAGTAGAGGTGCCGGTCCATCACCACCAGGCCCTCAGTACGGCCGGCGCGCAGATGGTTTACCAGCACGTTCCACACCCGGAACGTGGTCTCCAGGGCGTCGGAAACGCGGTAGGGCAGCTGAAAGCCCAGCCTGGCGCCCAGGACTGACATGCTGCGCCTGCCCGCATGGTTGTTCAACAGCCTTGCCATGCCGCCGTCGGCCCGGACGGCTGACACCAGGGCCTGGGCGGCCGTGGACTTCCCGGAACCGTCTATTCCGGTCAGGACAATAAGCAAGTGGCCTCCTTCCGCCATGGGGTTAAACGCAGGGTGTGCCGTGGAAGTCCCGGCTGAGTCCCAATTCACAGGTTCACGGCCCATTTCACAGGTTCGGGCCGGCGTTTCACGGAACCCGGCAATGGGGAAACCCAGTACCGCCCCCTCCTGCTGCCGGGCAGGGCCAGCCCGTAGGCTGGAGAACGGTGCGGGGACAGCCCCCGGCCGAACGCCGTAGTTCCCGAGCGAAAGGCAGAACCATGACTTCTAGCAATGACGAGCCGCAGAGCACCGCAGACCTTCGGGGCCCAGGTGACCCGGACGCGGCCAAGGAGGGCACCCAGGCACCGCAGGCAGGCCAGCACCCGGAATTGCCCGGTGCCGGCAATATCCGCGAGGAGCAGCAGGCCCACGCTGCCGGGACCGTCCCCGCGTCCTACGCGGGCAGCGGCCAACCGTCCCAGGAGGACAAGCCCGAGGACGCCCTGCAGGAACCGGGAACCTGGGACGACGAGGTCTGACGCACCTGTGGTTACCCGCGCCGACGTGGAACAGGCAGCACGGCGTACGGCCGGCCTGACCCGGCTGACGCCTGTCCTGGAAGCTGACC
Source organism: Pseudarthrobacter sp. NPDC092202 (assembly GCF_044755505.1). Classification (NCBI taxonomy): domain Bacteria; kingdom Bacillati; phylum Actinomycetota; class Actinomycetes; order Micrococcales; family Micrococcaceae; genus Pseudarthrobacter; species Pseudarthrobacter sp. NPDC092202. The sequence goes on from NZ_JBIVRG010000005.1 coordinate 232,827, forward strand.
CGGAGGATTTCCCCGGTCCGGTGTGGTTCAAGTGCGAGTTCATGCAGCACACCGGAACCTTCAAGGCCCGCGGCGCCCTCAACCGGGTCCTCGCCGCCAAGGAACGTGGTGAGCTGAAGCCGGACATCGGCGTGGTGGTTGCCTCAGGCGGCAATGCCGGCCTGGCCAATGCCTACGCGGCTGCACAGCTTGGCGTACCCGCAACGGTGTTTGTCCCGGCCGCCGCCCCTGCAGTGAAGGTCCGCAAGCTCAAAGCCATCGGAGCGGCGGTGGTGCAGGGCGGCGCCGAGTACGCGGACGCATACCAGGCAGCCATCGAGCATGCCCGGGAAACCGGCGCCCTCTATTGCCATGCGTACGACCAGCCCGAAATTGCCGCCGGCGCCGGAACCGTGGGGCTGGAACTTCTCGACCAGGTGGGCGGGGTGGACACCGTATTGGTAGCGGTCGGTGGAGGCGGGCTGATGGCGGGAATCGCCGCGGCTGTGGAGGGCCGGGCTAAGGTGGTGGCCGTGGAGCCGGAATCAGCCCCTACCTTGAACGCTGCGCTGGCGGCCGGAAAACCTGTCGACGTGCCAGTCTCGGGAGTTGCTGCGGACTCCCTGGGTGCACGCAGTATCGGTGATATCGGCTTCTCCGTGGCGGTCCGCGCCGGCGTCGAAAGCGTCCTGGTGTCCGACGCCGCAATCATCGAAGCGCGCCTGAAACTGTGGGACGGCTACCGGATCATCGTGGAACACGGCGCGGCCGAAGCTTATGCAGCGCTCACGTCCGGCGCCTACGCGCCGGGCCTGGGCGAGCGGGTTGCGGTCATACTGTGCGGTGCGAACACGGAACCGGCCACGCTCACGTAGCCGGGTCAGGCGGCAGTGCGCCGTCAGCAGGAATCAGCTGCAGAACTGGCTGTACGTGCTGCCGGCTTCCTCATAGCCTTCCGTGAGCTCGGCGAGCTTGTCCTCGTCCGGAGTCTCCTTCGCCTGCTCATCGGTGTACTCGATGATCGACTCAAGCGCACCCTTGAGGTCGTCCGAGGCGACGGCGTGGATGGGGCGGATCTGGTTTGCCAGGCGGTTCATGCCGGTCTTGCCGGCGTTGTTGGCCGGGTTCGACACAACGGACTGAATGCGCTCGCAGGTTTCCGCGGTGGTGAGCTGGTTCGAGGTGGTGCAGGCGGTTGCGGTGACAACGAGTCCGGCGGCGATCAGGGCTGTGGCGAATTTCTTCATGGATCCCTCAGTAGTTGATTGAGGCTTCGATTGTAAGCAGAATCCCGAACCACACGCCGGTCCCAGGCCATGCCCCCTCGACTGTGAAGGGGGCACCAAGCTATGGCGGGGCTTCCGTGGGGGAGCTTAAAATGGGATCACCATCGTGCGGAGCTGCCGCAGATTGGGCCCCGCGCACCAGCCCAATCCAGGAACTATTATGCGCAAATCAGTACGACGCCGTGCCGTTGGTGGATTTATCGCACTTCTAGCCTTGCTGCTGCCCATGGCAGTGCCGGCAGGCGCATCGACGTCTTCCGGGGACGATGTCATCATCCTCCGCGGGGCCGGCTCGGCCGAAGGCATCGCGGCCGGTGGGGGAACAACCTTCTATGCCGGAGAACTGTTGACCGGCGATATCTTCCGCGGGGACATCAGTGACGGCAAGGCCAAGCGTTTCATCGACGCACCCGAGGGCCGGATGGCCGTCGGCATGAAGGCGGATACCCGCAACGACCTGCTGTTTGTGGCCGGCGGTACTTCCGGCAAGGCGTACGTCTACGACACCGACACCCGCAAAGCCCTCAAGGAATATGACCTTGGCCCCGGCTTCATCAATGACGTCACCCTCACCCGTGATGGCGCCTGGTTTACCAATTCAGCCGCTCCCGAGCTCTATTTCCTCCCCATGAACGGACGGGGCGAGCTCGGAAAAGCGGAGGACGTGGAGACACTGGAAGTGGGCGGTGAGGCGGGCAGGCCGCTGCAACCCGGCCAGTTCGGGTTCAACGGCATCGCAGCAGGTGACGGCGACGTCCTGATTGCGGCCCACACCCAGAACCAGGCCCTCTACACTGTGGATCCGGGCACGGGAAAGAGCAAGCGGATCAAGGGGCCGGACCTGAAATTCATCGATGGCATCCTGGTGAAGGACCGCACCGTATGGGCCGTCCAGAACATGGCCAACCAGGTCAGCCGCCTCAAACTGTCCAGTGACCTGACTTCCTTCAGGGTTAAGGACGTCATCACCAGCAAGCACTTCGACGTCCCGACGACGGTGGCCAGGTTCGGGGATACACTCGCCGCGGTCAACGCGAAGTTCGGACAACAGCCGCCGCCAACCCAGTACGAAGTAGTCCTGGTCCCGGCCTGGGACTAGGACTGGATGCCGCTTGTTGCCCGGGTGCCGCCTTCAGCCCCCGAGGTAGCGGCCGGGGCGGTGGTTCAGGGCGAGAATGAAGTTCAGCAACGCCGACCTTCTCGCGAAAGTCGCGGCGAAGGACCCGCTGACCTCCACAGGGTCACCCGCAGCATGCTGGCGATTGCCGGCGTCGTACGTACCAGCACAGCCACGCACGACCTGAACGCAAGGGAACAATATCTCCCATTTAGTCGCGTCAAACCCTTGACCAGACTTGTAAAGCGCTGATAAAAGTTAAGGGCAGAAAACGCTTTCCTTCCCAGCGCCGACCTCCCATCCACAACATTCGGGCAGTGCTGCCACTGGAAGTGAAACGTTCCAAACTGTCGCGCGGCAGACTCAGCTGCCGCCGCATCAAAGGAGATGTTCTTTTGCCTTATCCCTCGAAATGTTTCCCCACGCCCCGTCCGGGTCTGCGGTTAGACCGTGCCTGGAAGGGCGCTCCACTGGCAGCGGCGGCATCACTCACGGCCGCCGCACTGGCGTTCACCGGCGTACCCCTGGCCCAGGCCAGCCCAGGCACCGCACCTGGGCAGTCCGGCAAGGCGGAACTGAAGCGCCAGGTGGAGAACCTGGACCGGGCGCCCGTCGCCGTGCTCACGGACCAGGGCGTCACGCTGGGCTGGCGCATGCTGGGCCTGGACCAGGACAGCGTGGGCTTCCACGTGATCCGCGACGGCGTCCAGCTCACCGAAGAGCCCATCCGCAACACCACCACCTACGTTGACCCGTCCGGAACCGCGGCCTCCACCTACGTCATCAAGACCGTGGGCAACGGCAACGGGCAGGACAAGCTCAGCGCAGAATTCACGCCGCTGGCACAGGACTACCTGCCCATCAAGCTGGACAAGCCCGCCGACGGCATCAGCAAGGACGGAAAGCCTTACACGTACACGGCCAACGACTCCAGCGTCGCGGACCTCGACGGGGACGGCAGCTACGAAATCATCCAGCTCTGGAACCCTTCCAATGCACAGGACAACTCCAAGTCCGGATTCACCGGGAACGTCTACGTGGATGCCTACAAGATGGACGGCACCAAGCTGTGGCGCATCGACCTGGGCCGCAACATCCGCGCCGGCGCCCACTACACCCAGCTCCTCGCCTACGACTTCGACGGCGACGGCAAGGCCGAAGTGTCCATGAAGACGGCGGACGGCACCACGGACGGGGCCGGAACCGTCATCGGGGACGCCGCAGCGGATTACCGGAACAGCACCGGCTATGTCCTGTCCGGCCCGGAGTTCCTCACCGTGTTCAACGGAGCCACCGGCACCATCATGGACACAGTCGCCTACGATCCGCCGCGCGGCAACGTCTCCGTTTGGGGCGACGGGTACGGCAACCGCGTGGACCGCTTCCTGGCCGGCGTCGCCTACCTCGACGGCGAAAAGCCGTCCATGATGTTCAGCCGCGGCTACTACACCCGCACCGTCCTGGTCACCTACGACCTGGTCGACGGCAAGCTGGTGAAGCGCTGGACCTTCGACTCGGACATCGCCGGCGCCGAGTACAAAGGCCAGGGCAACCACAACCTGTCAGTGGCTGACGTGGACCAGGATGGCAAGGACGAGTTCGTCTTCGGCTCCATGACCATCGACGACGACGGCTCGGTCCTCTACAACACCAAGCTGGGCCACGGCGATGCGATACACACCAGCGATCTTGATCCTTCCCGCCCCGGCCTGGAGGTCTTCGCCGTCCACGAGAGCATGAGCCAGAGCGGCAACCGCGGCGCCACCTTCCGCGACGCCGCCACCGGTGAGGTGCTCTGGAGCATCCCCGCTATCCGGGACACCGGCCGCGGTGCCGCCGGCGACATCGATCCCCGCTTTGCAGGCGCTGAGGGCTGGGCAGTAGGCGGAGACGCTTCCTGGAACTCCCCGCGGGGCCAGCTGATGTCAGCGAAGGGCGAGCTGATCGCCGAGAGCATCCCCGCCGCGAACTTCATGGCCTGGTGGGACGGCGACCTGCTGCGTGAGATCGTGGACCACGACTTCGACGCTGCCGCCGGCGTGGGCGTGCCCACGATTTCGAAGTGGAACTGGGAAACCGAATCCAGCGACAGGCTCCTGACTGTCACCGGCGCGCGCACCAACAACCACACCAAGGGCAACCCGTCCCTGCAGGCGGACCTGCTCGGTGACTGGCGCGAGGAACTTGCATTCCCGTCGTCGGACAGCACCGAGCTGCGGATCTACACCAGCACCTCACCCACGGAGGTCCGGCTCCGTACCCTGATGCACGACACCGTCTACCGCACCGCAGTGGCCCGCGAAAACGTGGCCTACAACCAGCCGCCGCACCCGGGCTTCTTCATCGGCGAAGGCATGGAAACCCCGGCCGCGCCGTCGGTGGTTTACACGGGCGCCGACAAGTAACACAAGCACAGGCAAAAGCGCCGCCCGCCTCGGGGGAGAGGCGGGCGGCGCTTTGTGCTGCGGCTGGACCCGGTTAGTGCGTGCCGAGGTTCCCGCCGACAGGCGGCAGGCCACCGTCGCGGCGGCGGTCGTCGCCTTCGCGCTCAGCGGCGCTCAGGTTCTCGCCTTTGGCCGTCTCGTCGGACTCGCCGGTGGTGTCCACCAGGCCGTTGGTCTGGTCGAAGGCGTGGCCGATCCTGTCATTGCCCAGATCGGCGACCGACCCCGTGGAGCCCGCTGCCGCCGTCGTGCCCGTCGTGGCACCCGTGGTGGTCGTATCGGTGGGAATCGGGGTGACGGTGACCGGCTCTCCGGGAGCCACTGGAGTCACCGTTTCGTCGGCAACGGCAGTTGTCTCCTTGTTGCCGCCTGCTGCCATGGCCGCTGCTGCGCCCGCTGCCGCCGCAACGCCCAGGCCCGCGGCAACCTTGCCGGAAACGCCTGCCTTGCCGGAGTCGCCGCGGGATGCGGCGGCGTGCTCAACGCCCGGGGTGCCGGCCGGTGCGCCTGTGCTGACGCGTCCGCGCCAGGCACCGCTGGCGTACCCCTCGTCCTCGATGAATTCCTTGAACCGCTGCAGGTCTGCCTCGGCCTGGCGGTCAACCACGTTGAGCTTGTCGCCAACCTTTTCGATGATGCCTTCGGGCTCGTACTCGAGCGTCAGCCGGAGGGAAGTCTGCCCGCCGCCCACGTCCTCGAACTCGACCGCGCCGGCGTTCGTGGCGCCCTCGGTAGCCGCCCAGGCGACCTTCCGGTCCGGGACCTGCTCCAGGATCTTCGCTTCCCACTGCCGGCGGATGCCGCCGATCTCGGCCACCCACTCCAGCCTGTCGTCGCTGAGCTGGGTCACGCTCTTGACTCCGCCCATGAAGTGGGGGAATTCCTCGAACTGGGTCCACTGGTTGTAAGCGGTGCTTACCGGTACGTTCACCAGAATGCGTTTTTCCACCTTCGTGCTCATAACGTCTCCTTCGCTGTGTTACCGGAAGCTGACGATTCGGTAAATCATCAGCATGCTTATCAATGTACCTGCTAGGCGCGCCGGTTTCCAGAGCGTGGTTTCAAACGTCTCGCCGGGCAGTGGGGAATCAGTGCCGGCCCAGGCAGCTGCCCGCCAAAGGGCCGGGGAACGGGCGACGGCGGCACCCGGCTCAGGGAATCAAGGCCGGGTGCCGCCGTCACAAGGGCGCAGCTACCGCAGGTGGTTACCGACCAGCGCCAGGTTCTGGATGACGGCGAGCCCGAACTGGGAGGCGTCGTTGGTGGACACGGTGGGTGCCTCATCCACCGGCAGCAGCACGTGCGGCGGCTCGATCTTCCGCAGCGTAAAGGCCGACTCGTGGTTGAGGTGTTCGCCTCCTTCGGCGAAGCTCGTCCAGGCGCGGGCGGCCAGGTCCGGATCGTTCAGCCGGGCAGCCGCGTAGGCCGTAAGCCGGCTGTGCGCCTGGGTGAGGTAGATGCCTTCCAGCGGCTGTCCAACCGCTGCCACCTGTTCCTCCTTCGTGCCCAGGAAGAGCCGGCAGTACTGCAGCCAGGCACGCTCGAACTCCGGATCCGGAACCAGGTCCACCAGTTCGCTGCAGATCTCCACCAGGCCGAACACGGCGCTCAGGTGGGACACCTGGATCAGCTCCCGGCCGGTATCGAACCGCCCTTTGTCCAGGTCATAAAGCGCTTCGCCGGTGAGGAAGCCGTACTTGAGGGCGCCGATGTCCGCCATGGTGCCCAGGAGCCGGTCGCGCGAGCGGGGGTTGCCCGTACGCTCCCAGTCGGTGAGCCAGGTGGCGGCGAGCGAGCCCCAGTCCGTTCCGAGGCCAACGCCCAGGGCGCCCCGGTTGGGCCGATAGGTGTCGGCGTCGGGGCGGACCTTGCGCACGGGGTCCAGCCCCAGGAAGTTCTGGTCGCTGTCCACCAGCTCGGTCAGCAGGTCCCCGGTCCGTTCATCCGCCGTCAGGTAGTAGTAGAAGCGGCGGTAAGCGGGTGTGCTGATGCGGAGCTGCTTGGCGCTGCAGCCCCAGTGCTGGACGTTGTGCCGCGAACCCAGGCCGCGCCACGGGCCCAGGTGGTAGACGTCCACCTCGCCGGTGTGCCGCGTCATGGCCTCCGCGAACCGGAAGATGTCCGCACGGCCGGAGCGCAGGTAGGAGTACCAGAGCCAGAGGTCGGGGGAGAGCTCGGAGTTGTCCCATGCGTAACCGCCTACGTCGTACCGCCACACATGCCGGTCATGGTCGTAGGTATGCATCACGTCGCCGTAGTTCCAGAACCCGTACCAGCGCCGCTGCTCCACCTGGCCGGCATAGAAATCGAAGAGGAAGTCCAGGTGGTCCTCCAGCTCGGCCCGGGCGGGGGTGCTGCGGTCCACCGGGTCCCAATCGCCGAACACGCCCACCGAGTGCAAGTACTCCGGGGTGGCCTGCAGCAGCGCAGGGGCTGAGGCGGCAGCGGCGTCGGCCGCCAGGCTTTCGGTTGCCGGTGTGCCGTCGTAGGCGAACAGAGTTAACTCATGTGTGCGGGCAATGCCGCGGGCGTTTCCGAAGCCGGGCTCGTAGTCCTCATAGGTGATTTCGAGGCCCTCGAGCTGTTCCTCGAACGTGTCCTGGCCCAGGCCGTCATGGTAGAAACGCAGGTCCATGGGCTGGGCTTCGGGGGAGTACAGCCATGCGGTCAGGGTGGCTTGGTCCGTTGCTGCATTGCGGATGTCCAGCTGGCCGGGGTGGGACTGCCAAAAGTCCTTGACGCCCACGCCCAAGCCTCCGCGGGTGTCAGTCAGCGAGCAGAAGCCGGCCGACCTGGTGCCGCCGGAAATCCCCACCCAGGCGCGGCCGGGAGCAGTCCGCTTGCGCAGCTCGAAGCCGTCGGCGCTGAGCTGGCTGAGCGTGTAGTCGTTCCAGGCCGGAATCAGGCGCAGGCGTTCGGACACCTCGGGGTTCCAGCTGGCCGCGGGCGGGGTGGCGCGGCCTTCCACCTGGGCGCGGCGGACGTCCTCGCCGGGGTCCCGGCGCAGGCCGGTCAGGCCGCGGACCGCTTCGGTGAGGAAGCCGCCGTCGGCCCCTGCTATCCGGACGTGCCTGTTGTGCAGCTCTGCCTGCAGCGGGACCGTGAAGCGCACGCCGAGCCCGGCGAGGAAGTCGCGGTCCGCGTCGCCGTCCCAGATGAAGGAGTGCACCATGCGGACGCTGCGGGCGTTGGCGTGGAAGTAGAACCTGACCACGAAGGGCAGCCAGCTTTCCCGGCCGCTGCCCGGCGCGTCCGGCCGGTGCTGGCCTTCCAGCCGCACCACGGCGCGCACGGGTCCGCTCTGTTCAAGCACCGCGGCGCTGACCACGCCGGTGAAGGCCTCCCGGCTGAAGGTTCCGGCGCCGTCGCCTCCCTGGTCATCAGCAAGGCCGTCCTGCAGGAGGCTGACCAGGCGGGCGTCCCGCGCCACCTCCACGCCGCCGCGGGTAAGGCTGCTGAAGAGGGTGGAGCCCCCGCGCTTGATCACCATCCGCAGCGTTCCGGTGTCCACTGTCAGGGCATCGCCGGTTTCGGTGGCAGTGACTCCCGCAGCGCCCGACGGCGGCTGGCCGGCTTTCCCTCGCGACGCGCCGCCGTCGGACGCCACGTGGTAAAAGTCCGACGGCGAGCTGGTGGCGGGGAGTGCGATGCCGGCCCACTTGAGGGAGCCGTCCGGCCAGGTGGCCAGGGGCCAGGCCTGGGTAGTAACGGCGTTGCCGCCGGCGTCGGTGACGGAGAGGGCCTCCGCCGAGGGCACCGCGCCGCGGGCGAAGGGCATGCCCCACGTGGTCCCGCCGCTGGATTCCGAAGGTGCCTGGCCGTCGATCCACCTGATGAGGGTGCTGTCCGTCATATCGTCCAATTCTGTTGTTTCGCGTCCGCCGGCTTGGCCGCGCCCCCGCCCAAGCTGGGACAAGATAGGCGGGAAAGCGGTTTCTGATTCGTTTCAAAATATGCGAGCCAAGGCAGGACCGCAAGGGGTGGCCGGGATTCGGAAAGTCTCCCGGAGCGCTTCAACACGCCGCCCCCTCTGGCCGCACCCCGGCTTCTGTGCTGGACTGTTGGGTGCAATGGGCACCACACGCCGCCCCCGCTGGGGCGGCACTCATTTCCGGAAATATGGCCTGCCGGCGCGGACCGGCTATTGGAAGGAACACTCATGGCACCGTACAAAATCGGCTACTTCGTGGGGAGTCTGGCAACCGGCTCCATCAACAGGGTCCTGGCCAAGGCGTTGATTAAACTCGCTCCCGAGGACCTGGAGTTCACGGAGATCCCCATCAAGGACCTCCCCCTCTACAGCTACGACTACGACGCCGACTTCCCGCCGGAAGGGCGCGCCCTCAAGGAAGCCATCGAGGCGGCCGACGGGCTCCTGTTCGTGTCCCCGGAATACAACCGCTCCATTCCCGGGGCGCTCAAGAATGCCATCGACTGGGGCTCCCGGCCCTGGGGAAGCAACTCCTTTGCCCGCAAGCCCACCGGAATCATCGGGGCTTCCGTGGGAAGCATTGGTACTGCGGTGATGCAATCGTCCATGCGCAGCGTCCTGAGCTTCCTTGACGCGCCGCAGCTCAACGCGCCGGAGGCCTACATCCACTTCGACGCCGCCGTATTTGGCGACGACGGCGAGGTCAAGAATGAGGGCACTGCCAAGTTCCTGCGCCACTACATGGAGGAGTACTGCGCCTTCGTCCAGCGGGTCCTGGCGGCCAACGCACCCGGCCACATCGGCGACCATGAGCCCGATACGGCCAAACTGACCCGCTAGGGTGTTCCGGATGCCCGCCGTCCCAGCAACGGCGGGCATCCGAGCCTTAATCCAGCGGCAGCGTAACCGTCACGCTGGTGCCCTGCCCGGGGGCGGAGCGGATGTCCACGGTGCCGCCGGCCTCATGGACGGCAACGGACATGAGCCGGAGGCCGTAGCCGTGGTGGCGCCCGCAGGTGGCGGCTTCACTGTCAAAGCCCGTGCCGTCGTCGGCCACTACCAGGCGAATGCCGTGGTCCACGGCGGCGAGCTGGACGGCCAGGTGCGACGCCCCGGAGTGCTTGTAGACGTTGCTGAGCGCCTCGCGTGCCGACTGGTAAAGGAGGGACGCGCAGTCCTTCGGGATCTCGATGCCCCAGTGCGGGGTGTCCCAGCGGACGGCGGTTCCCCGGTGGCGGAGGGGCGCCGTGAGCCGGTCGATGCAGCCCGCCAGGCCCAGCGCGTAGAAGTCGAGCGGATGCTGATCCGTGAGCACGCCATCCACGGCGGTGACTTCCCCGTCCAAAACTGTCCTATTTCCCATTGCTTCCTGCTCCCCACAAGCTGGTTGGTCCATGACTTCAGCGTGGACCCGCAACTTCAGGGCACGGCAAGGTTTGCCGCAAGATCCGGTCAATTCTCCGTGGCGGGGGTTGCCCCGCAATTACTGCGCGCAAAGCCCCCGGGCCACCCGTGCTCACGCGCCGGTCAGCACCGGGGCGGCGAGGGTCCCGTCCCGCATGGTGGCTACCGCATCGGTTAACGGAACAAACTCCGTGTCATGCGTGACCAGCACCGTGCCCACGTTGAACTCGGAGGTCACCTGGCACAGTAGCCGGATAATCGAGGCGCTGCGCTCGTGGTCCAGGGCGGCCGTCGGCTCATCCACCAGCAGGACTTTCGGGTTTCCCATCAGGGCCCTGGCGATGTTGACCCGCTGGCGCTGGCCGCCGGAGAGCTGGTGGGGGAGCTTCCCGGCACTCGCGGACAGGCCGACGACGTCAAGGAGTCCGGCGGCCTTCTTCCGGGCGGCCTTCACGGGCTTGCCGCGTAGGTGGTCGCCGATGATGAGCTGTTCGGCGGCCGTGAGTGAGGGGAGGAGGTTGGGCTGCTGGAAGATGATGCCCACTTTGCTGCCGCGCAGTGCCGTGAGCGCCTTGTCCGGAAGGCCGGTTGTGTCGGTGCCGTCGATGATGACTTGGCCGCTGGTGGGGCGGACCAGGGTGGCGGCTGCGGCAAGGAGGCTCGATTTTCCCGAGCCGGACGGTCCGACGAGCGACACCACGTGCCCGGCCGGGACTGCCAGGCTGACGCGGTCCAGGGCGGTGGTGGTGCCGCCTCCGTCAGGGTATTCCAGGGTGACGTTGAGCAGTTCCAACGGAACCGGGGTGGAGTAGGCAGACATCATGTTTCCTTTCAAAGGATTGGAGTTTTTGGCCAGATATGCAGGGTTCAGGGCACATTAGGCCTGCGTATCTGGACAAAAACTCGGGGATGAAGGGGGAAGTGTGGGGGAGCGGGGTGTCAGTTCCCGCCGAGGGCCAGCAGGGCGTCGATTTTGGTGACGCGGCGGACGGCCAGCGCTGCCCCGGCCAGCCCCAGGGCAACAATCCCGACGACGGGAAGCAGCGTGGTGGCAGGGCTGAGGAGGAAAGGGGCTGCCTGGGCGGCCACCCGCCCGGCCAGGACGCCGGCAAACCCGCCCAGCCCGGCCCCGGCTGCCAGCACTATTGCTGCCTGCGTGATGGCATCCCGCAGGATGTAGGACCCCGGCGCCCCCATGGCCTTCAGGACGGCGATGTCGCGGGTCCGCTGGATGGTCCACACGGTCAGGAACGCCACAATGACCAGGGACGAAATGCCATAGAGGAAAGCCTGCATCAGCGTCAGCGAGCCGTTCTCGCTCTTGAACGAGCCCAGCGCCTGGAAGGAGTCTGTCCGCGAGGCGCTCACCGTCTTCGCCGCGGTATCCGCGGCGGCCTCATCAACTGCCGCGCCGTCCCGGTAGGTGACGGCAAGGACGGTAGCCAGCTGGCCGCCGTCGGAAACGTGGGCAAGCCTGGACCAGGCCGGAAGGGCCGTCCACACAACGCTGGTGTGGGCGTACCACTGGTCCTCAACAACCGCGGCCACTGCGAGTTCCACCCCGCCAATGGCCAGCACATCCCCCTGCTGGAGGGACAGGGCCTCGGCCACGGAGGCGCCCACCACCGCGGTGCCGGCGGAGACGTCCACAGGCGCCAGCCCGCTGCCGGGAGCCACCCCGAACACGGCCACATTGGCGGTGCCCGAGCCTGCTGCCGCACCCTGGGCGCGGGTCTGGGTGATGCCCACCGGCTCGGCAGCGCGGACGCCCGGCCGGCTCCGCCAGCTCTCCGCCTGGGCTGCCGTCACGGAGCTTTCCGTATAGGAGGCCTTGGGCGTGCCGGAGCCGGGGGCGCCGAACACCACGGTGTCCACCGGTGCAGCGGCGGCAGCCCCCAGCTTGCCGATCGCGGAGGTTGACTGTTCAGCCAGCCCGGCGGTGAGGCCGGACAGCATGACCAGGAGCAGGGTAATCAGGGCCACCACGCCGCCCATCATGGCGAACCGGCCCTTGGCGAAACGGATGTCGCGGATTGCGAGGAACACGTTGTTCTTCTCTCGGTTGGTCCCACTGGATAAGGTCTCCATCCACTGTCCCGTCCGCCGGCCCCCGGTCCATCGGGCAGGGAGTTGATAAGCCAGGGACGAAAGGTGGAATGCAGGGTCAACCTTTTGATTGACCCGCCGCCGGGCGGGCGCGCATAAGCTGGTGGCATGTCCGCCACCCCTGCCCTGAACCCTTCCGGCGGACCCGGCACCCACGCCCCAAAGAACCCCCTGAGCGCTGTGGAGACGGCGTCCTCCGAAGCGATCCTGCGGGTTCTGAGGGTGACGCTGCACACCGGCTTCGCCGCCCTGCTGGTGGTGGGCGTGGTCCGGCTGCTGGCATCAGGCTCCCGGGGATCCTTCCCGTTACTCTGGACGGGCCTGGCCTTTGTCCTGGCCGCGGTGTACCTCACCGGGACAATCCTGGAACACCGCCATGCCGCGGGCCGGATCCGGTTCAATCCCCGCCGCTACGGCCTCCCCTGGCTGGCCGCGGTGACAGCGCTCTGGGTCCTCCTGCTGGCGGGCAGTGCCGATTTTGCCTGGCTGGCCTTCCCACTGTTCTTCCTGCACCTGCACCTGCTGCCCAGGCGTGCCGCGCTGCTGACCATCGCACTCATGACGGCCGCGGTCATCGCGTCCCAATGGTCTGCCAGCGGGGACCCGGTCCCGCACGCGGCCGCCGTCGTCGGGCCGCTGTTTGGCGCCGCCTTCGCCGTCATCACCGGCCTTGCCTATGTTGCGCTCTACCGGGATGCGGAGAACCAGCGGCGGGCCGCGGATGAATTGCGCCGCACCCGCCAGGAACTCGCGGCGTCCCAGCATGGGGCCGGGGTGCTGGCCGAGCGGGAGCGGCTGGCCCGGGAAATCCACGACACCCTTGCCCAGGGCCTGTCCAGCATCGTGCTGCTGGCCCGGGCCGCGGAACAGTCGCTGGCCCACGGTGATTCAGCCACCGCAGCGTCGCGGGTGGCGCTGATGCAGCAGACTGCGGCGGACAACCTGGCCGAGGCGCGGAGCTTTGTCCGCGGGCTGTCCTCTCCGCAGCTGCATGACACCACATTGGTGGAGGCCCTCCGCCGGCTCTGCGCAGAGACCGAATCGGGCGCCGCGGCGGCGGGAGCTGAGCTCCGCTGCCGGCTGGAAGTGGACGGCGAACCTGCCGAGCTGCCGCAGCCGCACCAGGTGGCGCTGCTCCGCGCGGCCCAGGCGAGCCTCGCCAACGTCCGCGATCACGCCCATGCCCGCAACGCCGTGGTCACGCTCACCTTCCTGGGCACGGAAGTCACCATGGACATTTACGACGACGGCGTGGGCTTTGGCGCGCCGCCCGCCGCCGGGAGGCGCGTCTCAGGGACGGGCGTCCGCGGTACCGGGCACGACGGCGGCGCGGACGGCAGCGGATTCGGCCTCCGCTCGCTGGAGGAAAGGGTAAGGGCCCTCAACGGCTCCCTGGAGTTGGAGACCGCCGCGGGCGAAGGAACGGTGGTGGCAATCCGGCTGCCGCTCGATGGTTTCGGGGGAGACACCCTTGGCTGACGTGCGCGTCCTGCTGGTGGACGACCATCCGGTGGTCCGCGCCGGCCTGAGGGCCATGCTCACCGAGTTCGAGGGCATTTCCATCACCGCTGAAGCTGCGGACGGGAAAGCCGCCCTGAAGGAACTCTCGCGCCTGGCGGTCCTGGGTGACGCGGTGGACGTGGTGCTGATGGACCTGCAGATGGGCGCGGGCATGGACGGGGTGGCGGCCACGGCCGCGATCAGGAAGCTGGCTGCGCCGCCGCCCGTCCTGATCCTGACCACCTACGACACCGACGCCGATATCCTCGCCGCCGTAGAGGCAGGCGCCAGCGGCTACATGCTCAAGGACGCGCCTCCGGAACAGATCCGCCAGGCCGTTTTTGCCGCAGCAGCCGGGGAGACGGTCCTGGCACCCAAGGCCGCCGCCCTGCTCATGAACCGCATCACCAACCCTGGCACCTCGCTCACCCCGCGGGAGGTCCAGCTGCTGGAGCTGCTCGCCACCGGGCTGTCCAACCGCGCCATCGCCAAGCAGGTCTTCATCTCTGAGGCAACGGTTAAGACGCACCTGGTCCACATCTACGGCAAGCTCGGGGTGGACAACAGGACGGCAGCCATCGCCGCCGCCACGCAGCGGCGGATCATCCGTCCGCCCGGGCAGGCGAGCTAAGCGGAATTTAGCTCACGGGAAGGAAGGCCCTACTCCCTCCGGCAGCCGGAGGCCTAGACTTCGGGCCATGGAGAACTCACCGTCGGGACCCAAAACTGAAGTACTTCCAGAAGCGGAGTGCTGGAAGTACTTGCGCTCCTCCTACATCGGCAGGCTGGCAGTCATCAACGGAACCACACCGGAAATCTTCCCCGTTAACTTTGTGCCGGCGGAAGGTGCCCTGTACTTCAGGACTGCCCCCGGCACCAAGCTGTACTCCCTGCTTGCCGGAACCCTGGTGGCCCTGGAGACCGACGGTTTGAATGCGTACAGCACCGAAGTGTGGAGCGTGGTGGTCAAGGGGATACCCGAGCCCGTGGCCGACGGCAATGTGCCCCTGGAACTGTCCGATCCGGACCGTGAACCGTGGGAGTCCGGCCTCAAGGAGCACCTGATCCGGATCAATCCCACGGAGGTTACCGGCCGCAGGTTCTACGTCCAGGCCCGCACCCGGTGGTGGCCGCCGCAGGATTTCTCCGCTGACTGGATCTAGCGTCCCTGGCCTTAGAGACCTTTGCTAGAGACCCTGGCCAGGAACCCTAGCCAGGAAGCCTGCCTAGAGACCCTGCCGGGCAAGGTCCCCGGCCACCAGCCGCGCCAATTCCGAGGCGCCGGCGCGGTTGGGGTGCAGCGTGTCGCCGGTCATGAACAGGGCCAGGGTGGCTTCCGGGCCAATCTCCGTGAAGTAGGCGGACGCCAGGACGTTCAGGTCAACCAGGTGCACGCCCTCCTCCTGCGCAAGGGCAACGGTTGAGTTGCGGTACCAGCGGTTGACCGAGGTGTGCACGCCGTCCACGAAGTCCGTGGCGCGGCCCTGCGGAGTGACCAGCACCGGCGTGGCGCCGGTGGCAGCCACCTGGCGGACCATGTCGCGCATGATCTCCTTGAACTCCGCCTCGGTGGTGGCGTTCTTGGCTGCAGTGTCGTTAATGCCCATCTCCAGGAGGAACAGATCGCCAGGCTTGATGTACTGGAGGATGGCCTCAAGCTGGCCGTCGTTACGGAAGCCGCGGGCAATCTGCCCGCCGGTGGCCATGTTCCGGATATCGAACGCCGCGGGGTCGATATACTGCGGCAGCATTTGCCCCCAGCCGCCCTGGACGCTGTTCTCCAGGGGGTAGTAGCTGGCCACTGTGGAGTCGCCGCCCACCCAGATGGTGGGGTCCATTTCCGGATGGCGCGAGACCTTGTCGATGGCCAGCGAGCTCAGTGTGAAGGCCGTCCCAACTTTGCCCTCCGTGACCAGGAGGTTCAGCTGGCCATCGGTCACGGGAATTTCAAAGGAGGCCGTGGCGCCGTTTCCGGTCAGGTTCATTTCCTGGAAGACGCCTTCAGCCGCGATGCTGGCCCGCGAGGTGTCGCCCAGGGTGACTGTGACCTTGTAAAGGCCTTCCTTCAGGTCCACGTTGAACGTGTTGGAGCTCTTGGTCCCGAACTGGAGGAAGCGAACGGCATCGCTCCCGGCTCCCGTGCCTTTGGCTGAAACGTTGGCCATATGCTCCGGGGTGTTGAAGCCGTACCGGGTTTCGGGGCTGTAGGCGTCGGTGGCGCTGACTCCGGTGTACCCGTGTTCCACGGGCCCGTTGCCGAAGTCAAAGCGGTAGTTGCTCGGCTCGGCATTGGCGGCCGGCGCGGTAACGGCCACGCCCACCCCGGACAGCAGGGCTGCCGCAGCGAGGCCGGCGGCCAGGGATGTCCTCGCCCGTCCGCGGCAGCGGGATAAAGAAACCGGGCGGTTGGAGGGTTGGGCAGCAGCAGGCACAGTCATCTCCTTTGATGAGGACAAGAGTTTGTATCGTTTCAGAAAACGCTTTACACCATTTGTAACAGCGCTCGCTGTGACGAGTCAAGAGATTTTGTGCGCTTTCTGTGCGCTTCTGCTTCTTCTTGTTCAGCCTTGGGCGGGACGGAGACTGGAATCGGGAGGGCCAGCGCCTGCCCTTGAGCTCAGCGCCGCTGCTTCCTGAGCTTGAGGTGCGTGCGGCCATCTTGATTGAAGCTTGTAGTTTTGTTGCCGCTTCTGTGCAAACGATTTGAGTTCGCGTTGGAACACTAAAAGTCAATAGAACTTCAAATGGTTTCAGCGGGGAAAAATGTGCGCGGCGTCGCAATTACGGGCAATATCCAGGACCGGGCTTATGGCAGGGGAAACCCTGTGATCACAGTCATCATCCCGGCTCACAACGAGGCCGCGGGAATCGGCGAAACCCTCTTGTCTCTGCAAAACCAGACAATTATCCCGGACCGGATAATTGTGGTCGCAGATAATTGCACGGACAATACGGAAGCTATTTCCCTGGCGGCGGGCGCCGAAGTGGTGGCAACTGTGGGCAACACTGACAAGAAGGCTGGCGCCCTCAACTTCGTGCTCGCTGGCCTGCTGCCGGAGGCTGCGCCTGAGGACATGGTCCTGGTGCAGGATGCCGATTCGCAGCTCTCACGGGATTTCATTGAATGCTCGGTGGGGCACCTTCAGGCTGATTCGCGGCTTGGTGCCGTGGGCGGAGTGTTCCGGGGCGGCGACGGCGGCGGATTCGTCGGCCATCTGCAAAGGAATGAATACGCCCGGTACGCCAGGGACGTGCGGCGGCTGCACGGTAAGTGCCTGGTTGTCACCGGCACCGCGGCACTGTTCCGGGTCCGGACGCTTCGCGACGTGTCCGCGGCCAGGCTGGATGGCACACTGCCTCCCGGAAACGGCAGGGGCGGCGTCTACGATACCTCGGTCCTGACGGAGGACAACGAGCTGTCCTTTGCCCTGCTGACGCTGAAGTACCGGATCAAATCCCCCGCCGATTGCACCCTGGTTACCGAGGTCATGCCCACCTGGCGGGAACTCTGGGCGCAGCGCCTGCGGTGGAAGCGTGGCGCGGTGGAGAACTGCGTCCAGTACGGCTGGACGAGGGTCACCAGGCCCTATTGGGGGAGGCAGGTTCTTTCGGTGGCGGGTGTCCTGGTGACGCTTGGCTACCTCAGCACGGTGGCGGTTGCACTGGGCACGGGGGCGGGGCTGCACATCCAGCCGTTCTGGCTTGCCGTGACCGGTGTCTTCGTGATCGAACGAGTGGTGACGGTGCGGCTCCGGGGATGGAGATACATGCTCGCGGCCGCCACCATGTACGAGCTGGTGATCGACCTTTTCCTCCAGTTGGTTCACGCGAAGGCGTACACAGACGCAGCCTTTAACAGAAAGAAAGCCTGGTAAGAACCATGTATAACAATCCAGCAGTTCCCGCAGCAGCCGGGGCCGGTTCCGGAACCCTCGCCATGACCGGCGCGGGGGACGTGTTCTGGTTCGCCCTCGCAGCCTTTGCGCTCCTGGCACTGGGCCTCGCCATCAAGAGGATCATCCCCGTCCGCGGCACCAAGTAGTTCCGGGCCAAGTAGTCCCCGGACCACAACTGCGCGGTCAGCAGGAACGCAGGGCATCGTTGATGGTGCCCTGCGTTCTGCTTGTGGCTATTACGACGGCGGGTCAGGTCACCACGCTGACCACGTTCGAACACCCGGCGGCATCGCAGACTTTATAGGAAGTGGTCTTTCCACCCTTGATTTTGTTGACGTAGGAGCCTGTATTGGCCACGGACTTCTGTGCCCCGTTGATCCACAGCGTCACGTTGGTGCCCGTGGCCCCTGTCCACGTCAGGGCGGTGGTGCTGACGGACTTCGCCTTGCTGGTAGCGGCAGCCAGCTTGATGGCGGAGACGGGTTGCGCCTGCACTGGGCCGGAAGCTGCGGTGAAGGAAAAATCCCTGATCACCACGCTTTCCGGTTGCACATGGGCAGGATCCCCGCCGCCGCCCCCGGTCACCCACAGGTTGAAGTGGATCTGTTCCTGGGCCGGCACCGGGACAGTGGCCCCTTCCAGGACCGTGCGCTTCAGGAGGCTGCCCGCAAACCCTTCCCCGGCGAAGGTTTCGAAAGTGATCTTCCCCGGCTCCCACACCATCCGATGGGTGGTGACCGGGTCCGGCGTGACGTCGAAGGCCGTGGTGTTGTTTCCTTCACCGGGAGGCTTGGTGGCATCAAACCAATAGCCGTGGCCTTGGGTCACCGGCCAGGACTCCCCGTATGCGGCGCCGCCGCCCCACGCCGAGGCCTCGCAGAGATCGATTTCGTTGTAGCCCGGTTCGGCCAGGGGGTCGTATGTGAACAGGCAGCCCCACACCACTTCTTTCTGCAGCGTTTCCAGGTTCTTTTCCACGGTGGTGGTGTAGGTCCCGTAACCGAACCCTTTCCGCGTGGACTGGAACTCCGCTCCCACGGGGGCTTCGCCGGTGGGGTTGGTCAGCTTCATGGTGATGTGGCCGTTGGCATCCGGATTGCTGACGTTCGCGGCCGCGAAAGCCTTGTTGTACTGCGGTGCACCACCCCAGAAGCGCTTCTCCCAGTTGAACCCCTTCCAGGCGAAGTTTCCTGCGGGCCCCGGGTTGGGGTCCAGCGGCGTGGTGTCCGCTGCCTGGGCGGACGGCACGCAGGCAAGCATTGCGACGGCGGCCGCTGCCAGCATTGCCAGCGGTTTCGTCCGGCGCTTGGGATGTGAGACAAAAAAGCGAAAATCAGCCATGAAACGCCCCTTTTCGGTTGCTCCCAGCGAGCAATTGCGCCCCTGTGGAGCGCACAGCTTGATCTTCAGCCAGGAACTCCGCCGAAGGCAATAGCGGCTCTTCGGAATCAAGGGTGTAGCGAGGGTCTGAAACCTCCGGCCTCGAGCAGGCTCCTGGCTGTGTAGTTCGCGAGGTTGCGGAAGCCGA